>DASUFL010000095.1:0-10057 GCA_036274595.1 Candidatus Eiseniibacteriota bacterium
GCCCCAGGGCGAGTCGTTACTGGCCCCGGGGCCAGTTGGTGGCCCGCCTTCAGGGCGAGCCGTTACTCGCCCCGGGGCCTGTTCAGGCAGGCACCCCGGCGTGGGCCTTCTTCAAGATCCCGACCTGGCCCGCGTGGTAAAGGATGTGCTGTAGCTCGCCGCTGATCAGCTCGTACCAGGTGCCATCCACGCCCGGACGCTTCTCCAAGAGCTTTCCCTCGGGGAACTTCTCGATGGTGGCGGCCAGCGCCTTGCCGGTCTCGAACAACCTGGCGACGGCCGCGTTCCACGTTGCGCCGTCGGCAAATGCGGCCACGGGCCAGTCCTGGTCGCTGGTCACCTCCGGGGTCTCCCCTTCGATCCGCCGCCGCACCACGTCGTGCCACGTCGTCGCGTGGAGGACGACCTCCGCGATCGTGTGGCCGTCGGGGATGGGACGGTGCGTGGCAGCCTCCCGGCCGATTCCGTCCAGGTTGTCCTTCCAGGTCGGCCCGTGCCAGGCCTCGCCATCCAGAGCCTTCCGCACCTCGTTCGCCAGCCTCTTGCTCTCGCTCATGGTCCGATCCTCCTCCGTTCGAGTCTAACCCCTCAACGGCGTCGAATAGGTTATAATGGTGGCTCGGACGTCCTAACCTGTCAAGGCCATTTTAGGGGTTAGATCCAGAGCCGCATCCAGGAGATCCCACACAAAAATGACGCAGGACTCGTTCGAAAAACCGTGGCACGGACTGGAGAGCGAACGGACCCCCGCGCTCGCCCTGGCCAACACCCTGGACTGGCGTCTCCGCAAGGAGCCGATCGAGCTCCTCGAGGACTACTCGGCCCTCGCGCGCTGGGGGAGGTCGGTCGGAGCGCTCGAGCCGTCCGAGGCGCGCGCGCTCCGCAAGTGGGGCGAGGAGCACCCGAAGGCCGCGGCGACGGTGCTGGCCGAGGCGAGGAAGCTCCGCGAAGCGATCGCCGCCATCGCGACCTCGCTCACCAAGGGCCGCGCGCCGCAATCAGCACCCCTGGCGCGTGTCGAGACCGCGTCCCGTGCCGCCCACGCGAATCGCATCCTCCGGCCAACCACCACCGGCGCGCGGTGGGCGTGGCGCGAGGAGCTCGACCCCCAGCGCCCGCTCTGGGCCGCGGCGCTCGACGCCGAACGAATCCTCACGTCCGACGATGCCGCCCGGGTCCGCCAGTGCGGCGACGCGGAATGCGGCTGGTTCTTCGTGGATAGCTCGCGGGCCCAGAAGCGCCGCTGGTGCAGCATGGAGGCTTGCGGCAACCGCAACAAGGCGAGGCGTTTCTACTCGCGGCAGAAATGAGGTGCCCCGGGAGCGCGATCGGACTACTCTGACCACCCCGACGTACGACAACCGCTAAGGACAGCAAGGGGTGGGGTGGTGACCGGGCTCTCTGCGACAAGCTCCGCATCGACGTTCGAGCCCGCGCTCGCCCGCATGGGCTACACGTCGTTCCGTCCTGGCCAGCGCGAGGCGCTCGAGGCGCTCTTCCACCACGGCCGCCTCGTCCTCGTCGCACCCACCGGCGGCGGCAAGAGCCTCATCTATCAGCTTCCCGCGACGATCCTCGATGGCGTCACGCTCGTCATCTCGCCGTTGATCGCGCTCATGCAGGATCAGGTCGACGCGCTCGCGAAGCGCGGCGTTCCGGCGACGTACCTCGCGAGCACGCTCGAGTCCGACGAGGTCTACGCGCGGCTCGACGGGATCCGCGCCGGCGACTATCGCCTGGTCTACGTGGCTCCCGAGCGACTCCCCTTCCCCGGATTCCGCAGGCTCGTCCAAGACCTCCGCTGTCCGCTCGTCGCCATCGACGAAGCGCACTGCATCAGTCAGTGGGGACATGATTTCAGGCCGGAGTATCGCGAGATCGGCGCGTTCTTGAAGTCGATCCCCGGCTGCCTCGTGCTCGCATGCACCGCAACCGCGACGCCCGTTGTGCGCGATGACATCGTCGCGCAGCTCGGGCTTGGCGCCGACACGCCGCAGATGGTTCGCGGATTCGCCCGGCCCAATCTGGCGCTCCGCGTGCGGGACATCACGTCGGCGGAGGAGCGGAACGCGGCGATCGATGGGGCGCTGGAGGAGATGCTGCGCGCGGCCCGGGATGCAAGCGGCACACGCGGCCGCGTGCCCTCCGAGGGCGCGGCGATCATCTACTGCCTCTCGCGCAAGGACGCCGAGGAAGAAGCCAAGCGCCTCCGCGCCGACGGATGGAACGCAGGCTGGTACCACGCCGGCCTCTCCGGCGCGCACCGCGCGGAGGTGCAGCGCCGCTTCATCAACGGCCAGCTCCAGATCGTCGCCGCGACGAACGCATTCGGGATGGGAATCGACCGCGCCGACGTGCGCGCGGTGATCCATCGCTCCCCGCCCGACTCGGTCGAGGCCTACTACCAGGAAGTTGGCCGCGCCGGACGCGACGGTGAGGAAGCGGTGGGGCTCCTCGTGCTTCGAGCCGCGGACATCCCCCGCCGCAAAGCGCTCATCGAAGGCGACGGCGGCTCGCCGCGCGAATGGGTCGAGCACAAGTGGTCGATGTTCCGCGATCTCTTGCGCTGGGCGGAAGGCGGCACATGCCGCCACGACGCGATCCTCCGCTACTTCGGCGACGAAGCGGAGACCCTGCATGGATGCGGGCGGTGCGACGTGTGCCGTACGCTGGCCGATGGCGGTGAAGAGGATCCGGGCCGCACCGCGGAGATCGTCCATGCGGCGCTCACCGCCGCGGCCGCCGTGGATCAGCGTCTTGGATTCAAGGCAGCGGTCAAGCTACTCCGCGGCGACAAGGACGAGCGCTTGGAGCGCTACGGGCTCACGGGAAACCGCGCCTTCGGCGCGCTGGCCGCGCACCCCGAGACCTGGGTCGGTCTCCTGCTCCAGCGCTGCATCACGGCTGGATGGCTGGATTTCACCGAGGGCGAGTACCAGCTTCTGATGATCACCCCCGCTGGCCGTGCTGTCCTTGCGGGAAGGCGGGCGCCCAAGCTGGTGCTGCCGCCCGTGGTCGCTCCAGGGTCGCGGGGGAAGAAACCCCGGCGTGCGGCTTCGGGAGGTCGAGGCTCCATTGCCGAGACGGAATCCGTCCCAGGCGCCGGCGCCCGCTTCGAGGCGCTCCGCCGCTGGCGCCTCGAGCGCGCTCGCGCGGACGCGGTCCCCGCCTTCGTGGTCGCGCCCGACCGAACCCTCGAGGACATCGCGACCACGAACCCGCAAAACGAGGCCGAGCTGGCGCTCTGCTACGGAATCGGGCCGCGCAAGCTGGAGCTCTACGCCACAGAGCTGCTCGAGGTGCTGCGAGGCATGCGCTAGCCTAGGAGCCGCGTACAGGCCGAGCGCCGGCCCAACGAGGCGCGCCGGCCCAACGAGGCGCGCTAGCCTGCGAGCCGCGCACTGGCCCCCGTGGCGGTCCGGCACCCCATCGGATACCATGCGGCGCATGGGAAACGTCTACCCCGGCATCCCGCAGTCCATCGTGCTCGAGCTGGCCAGGATTCAGGGTGCCACGATCCTGGTCGAGACGGGAACGTTCCTGGGCGCCACCGCACAGTGGGCAGCCGCGCACTTCGACCGGGTCCACACGATCGAGCGCTCCGAGCAGCTCTACCAGCAAGCTCACGTCGGACTCGCCCATCTCACGAACGTGACCCAGCACCTGGGCAGCTCGAGGGAGATCCTTCCGAGAATCGTCCAGGACTTCGGCGCGGAGCGAGCCGTCTACTGGCTCGATGCCCACTGGTCGGGCGGCGCGACGGCCGGCGAGGACGATGAGTGTCCGGTGCTGGGCGAGCTCGCCTCCCTGTCGATACGCACCGAGGACATCATCCTGATCGACGACGCGCGGCTCTTCCTGTGCGCGCCTCCCCCGCCCCACGATCCGGCCGCATGGCCGACGATCGCGGACATTCTCCAAGCCGCACCGAAATCCTCGTTCGTCCAGATCGTCGACGACGTGATCTTCATCGTTCCGGCCGGGAACGCTCCGCTGAAGAAGCGGCTCATCGAACATGCGCAGGAGCGTTCGACCGTGAGCGGCGCCGGCGGCTCACCCCTCAAGACGCGGGTCAAAGAGCTGCTCAAGCGCGCCGGCGTCCGCTAGGCACACTCCGTTACCGGCCACGCCCTCGCTAGGCCCCAATACGCCCGCCATCGCCCGTCGCACAGATATACCCCTTGAAGCGCCAACTTCGGTCGGCAGGATCGACGTTCCAACTGGCCCCGGGGCGAGTGAGTGACGTTCCAACTGGCCCCGGGGCGAGTAATCGACGCTCCAACTCGCCCCGGGGCGAGTGAGTGACGTCCCAACTCGCCCCGGGGCGAGTGATCGACGTTCCAACTGGCCCCGGGGCGAGTGAGCGACGTTCCAACTGGCCCCGGGGCGAGTGAGCGACGTCCAACTGGCCCCGGGGCGAGTTCACGCCACTTCTAGACGAAGCGGAGATGCGGGCGATGCGTAGAGGTAGACCGGACGGTCCGGGGCGGAGTCCCCGGCCTCGGGGTCAGCTGCTAGTGCGAGAGCATGGTCCAGGGGATGGAGCAAAACAGGGGGTGAGGACAAGGGAATCGAAATCGCCAGGACCGCCAACGTTCGTTGACGCAGGTTGACGTTCAACAGGCCCCGGGGCCAGTTGACCACTTGGGTGCTACTCGCCCCGGGGCCAGTTGACCACTTGGGTGTTACTGGCCCCGGGGCCAGTTCATGACAGCTCCCCGCCCCGCCTGAGCCGCTTCGCCCTCCCTTCACGCGTTGCCAGGTAAGGTCCCGCGCCCCATCCGGTCATTGCACGCCCGCTTCGCCAGGGTCCGATGGCTCTGGCGCTCGGGCCGCCTGTCTCCAAGGGGGAATCCATGGCCGCACACCACCGCTCCATCACGACCCCGCTGGTCGTCCTCAGCGTGCTCGTGGCCACGAGGGCGCAGGCCGCCACTCCCTTCGTTCCTCTCGAGGACCGGCGTGTGATCCAGGTGAGTGCGGACTACTTCGGGCACCACGGCGAGGACGAGAAACGTCCGACTTCGCCGTTCGGCGATTTCCTCGAACCCAGCGTCGTCGCCGTCGCGCCCGACGATGAGGAGAGCGCCGAGTGCTTCGCTCGCGCGGGCCAGCTCTCCACCGTCATCGACTCCATCGGTTACATGGCGTTCGAGGGGGGCGCCGAAGGGGGTTGGACCGGAGCGCCCGAGGGAAGCTGGTCGGCGACGTCGCTGGCGCGGATCCGGTTTCGCCTTCTCTCGTGCACCATCTACACCCTTCAGGTCACGATCGACCAGGGCGATTGCCCCGGTTTGGGCGTCACGTGCACCGACGCCAGGCTCGAGGGATTGAACGGCGTCACCTATGAACAGTTCGATGGGGACCTCGTGCAGGTGAGCGGCCGTTTGGCCGCTGGGGAGTATGCGCTCGAAGGGCGTTCGGCGCTGACCTCGAGCGAGCCGTCGGCGGGAGGCGGGGCGTACCATATGGTCTGGAACTGCTTCACCTGCCCATGGTCCCTCATCAAGGATCATCCGAAGGACAAGAAGGTCCCCGCTGGGGCGGACCCCACCCTGATCGCATCGGCCAACGTCCCGACGGGGAGCATGAGCTATCAGTGGAGACTGAACCTTCAACCCTTGGTCGACGACGGCCGGATCGTAGGCTCCGTCACGCCGGTCCTGACGATCCATAACGTGGCGGCCGCGGATACCGGCTACTACGACGTCGTCTTCACCGACCGCAGCAATCCCAATAACGTCATCGTCGAGCCGAGCCAGGTGGCGCATCTGGAGCTCGATACCGTGACGGGGGTTCCGGTGGACCGGCCGCAGGCGCCGCGCGCGTTCACCCTGAGCCCCGCGTCTCCCAATCCGTTCGCACGAGGCACGTCCTTCCGCTATGAAGCCGCTCGCCCGATGCAGGTGACGATGGCGATCTACAACGTCGCAGGCGCGAGAGTGCGCACCTTGGTGGATGAGCTCGTCTCGGGCGCGCACACGATCACGTGGGACGGAGCGTTGCAGTCGGGTACGCGGGCGCCGGCCGGGATCTATTACCTCGTGGTCGATGCAGCTGGATTGCGGGAAACACGGAAGCTCGCTCTACTTCGTTGAGCCCAACTGGCCCCGGGGCGAGTGAGCGACGCTCCAACTGGCCCCGGGGCGAGTGAGCGACGCTTCAACTGGCCCCGGGGCGAGTTCACGCTACATTGGAACGACCTGGCATGGATGCAGGCGATACATGGAGGTAGACCGAAAGGTCCAAAGACGCGACCCCTGCCTCCGGAGCCGCTAGTGCGAGAGCATGGTCCAGGGGATGGAGCAGAACAGCGAAGAGAGGACGAGGGACACGGCCATCAGGAGGGCCAGGGCGACGCCAAGAGCACCGAAGCCGATGTATTTCATGGGTTAGCTCCTCACTCGAAAGCGCCAGGGCCGCCAACGTTCGTTGACGCAGGTTGACGTTCTACTCGCCCCGGGGCGAGTTCATGACTTGGATGAAATCGATCGCTCACGATACTGGCGCTGCTTGCGTTGCCGCGAAATTCACCCCGCCCGCCGCCTCCTGGAACCGGCAAAAGGCGTTCGCCAGGAGCATGTGCCGGGGCGTCTGGCACTCCGGCCCGAACAGTCTCGGGCTCCCCACCAAGATGCACGCGCACCTGGCCCGCGATGTCGCCACGTTGATCCGGTTCGGGCTGTAGAAGAACTCCATCCCGCGCGGGACGTCCTCCGGGGAGGACGTGGTCATCGAGTAGATGACGACGGGCGCCTCCTGTCCCTGGAACTTGTCGACCGTCCCAACCCGAGCCCCCGGGATCGCCACGCTCAGGTCAGCGACCTGTGCGTTGTACGGAGCCACGATCAGGACGTCCTCCAGGGTCAAGGGACGCTCCACGCCTTGCATGTCGATCCAGCGGGCTCCCTCGCCACCCCCACCCGTGAGCGTCCTCACAAGGGAGCGTACGGTCTTGACCTCCTCCGGTGACGAGCTGCGGCACCCGTCGTGCTGCACGGGGACGAACCACACCCCCGCACCCTTGAATGCCGGCACCGGCACCGCGGCCCTGGCCGGCACCCCGGCCCCGACCTGCGCCGCCTCCCCCGCTCGCTCACCACCCGCGAGCCCCTGCCGCTCCAGTCCCGCCTTCGACCTCAGCCGGCTCGCATAGAAGAGCTCCGACGTCACACCGCAGATCGTGGGATGGAGCCGCCACGTCTCCTCGAGGAAGATGCCGCGATCGGGCGGGATCGTGGGCTCGCCGTCCAGGAGATGCTCCAGAGCGGACACCGCGGTGCCATCCGGATGGCTTCCCTTGACCGGATGCTCGAGCTGCCGCGGATCGCCGAGGAGCACCACGCTCTTCGCCGCCTGCGCGATCGCGAGCACGTTGGCGAGCGCCATCTGCCCCGCCTCGTCGACGAACAGGACATCGACGCTCTCCGCGAACTCGGGGCGCGACCAGAGCCATGCCGTGCCGCCCACGACGTCCGCAAGCCCGTCCGTCAGCGCGGCGAGCACCTCCTCGTTCTTCCTCACCTCGCGAATCGGACCGAAGTCCTCCGACATCTCGTCCGGTTTCTGCACGCAGCGAACACGCACTCCGTCCGCCTCCCCCGCGGCTACGACCTTCTCCAGGAGATTTCGAATCACCTCGTGGCTTCCCGCGCACACGCCCACCTTCCGGCCGAGCGCGACGAGATCGAGGATCATCCGCGCACCGGTCACCGTCTTGCCTGACCCAGGCGGCCCCTGGATCCCGAGCACCGTGTGATCCAGCGACACGACCACACGCCGCGCGGCGTCGATCCCGCTCTCGCCGGGCAGCCGCAAATCGCCGCCGGCTCCGCCGTCCACCCGTGGCGGCAGGCGGAGCAACAGATCCCGCGCCGCGCGGAATGGACCAGGCGCGGTCAACCCGTGATCCGCGACCCATCCGCCGAGCCGCATCAACGACTCGGCCTGCTTGGGCGCCGAGAACATCTTGTGCGAGAAGACCGCGTGGGGATGCTCCTCCGCGTAGAGCATTCGCTTCTTGATGTCGATCGTCCCCGCCGCAAGATCGATGCGCTCCACATCCCCAACCTCGCGCCCATCCGGGAGCGGCGCGTGAAGCTTGTGATCCGCGCGGATGCTCGTCTCCTGCTTCGGGAAGCGATACCGATCCACGGGCGCCTTCGCGGTCCCGCCCACGCGCTCGACGAACGCGAGCCCGCTCAGCCCCGCACTCTCCTCCAGAAGCTCTTCGTCGGATTTGCGCTGGAGATCGAAGTACTCCCACCACGGCGCCTTCTCTTCACGCCTGTGGAATTCCAGGAGGTTCGCGAGCGTGTAGATGGCCCGCTGCTCCGAGCTGCGCCGGTCGGGATCGGCGGGCATGCCCGTCAGCAATGTGTTCGCGAGGTGCCGCGCCTTCGCGTCGCGCTCGCCCAGCTCCTCGCTGACCTCCGTCTTCCTCGCGATCGGCCGCGGGATGGCGATGCCGCCGCTTTCGATCCTGGTCCGCTCGTGCTCCAGCCAGTCGCGCAGCGCCATCGCGGACATGCAGTCGTCCCGGTTGTAGGCCTCCACGATCTTGCGCGTCGGCTTGTCGATCGCATCGACACTCCCCAGCTCGAGCGCCCGCTGGACCACCCGCAGCCGCACGCTCGCTTCGAGCAGGGACTGGGTGCGCTCGTAGCCGAACACGGGCTCGAGCCGTTTGATCGAGTACTCCTCGACGCTCGCGCGCATGGACTGCCGCACCACGGTATGGAGATCCACGAACAGCCCGGCGCGCAGCATGCCGTCGATCTCCGACTCGCGCGTGGCGTGGCGCCCCATCAGCCGCTTGAGCGCGGCGGGCTCGTACGCCGCGTAGTGATAGACGTGCATGTCCGGGTACTGCTGCCACCGCGCCATCACCTCGTCGATGAAGACCTCGAACGCGATCCGCTCCACGCTGCGATCGAGCGCCCAGATAAAGTAGTGCATGGGCTCGCCGTTCTCATTGAGAGCGGCCCAGCCGAAGAGATACTCCTGACCTCCCTGTCCCGCGAACGGATCGCCTTCGAGATCGAGGAACACATCCCCCGCGGAGGGCCGCGGGACGAGCGTGAGCCCGCGCCCCTCCTCGAGCGGCAGCCACTCGTGGACCGGATCGCCGGTCCGGCGTCCCTCGAGCTGGACGCGCGCCTGTTCCCGGGCTCGCTCGTACGTCTCCTTCGCCCCGCGCTTCGGCCTCCAGGAGAGCGGGATCGGCTCCTCCGCGAGCCCCGCGAGCGTCTTGATGCCACGCGATTCCAGCTCGCGCGTCTGGAGCTTCGAGATGGAAGCGACGAGACTCAGGTGATCGTCGGCGCGGCGCCGGTCGTCGCAGGACTTCCACCACATACAAATGTCGCAGTGAGCAACCGGCAGGGGGTAGCTCGGCGGCACGGTGGCCGCACCGGTGGGCGCGGCGGGCGAGCCGGCCGCACCGGTGGTCGAGCCGGGCGCGACGGGCGCGCCGGCCGCACCGGAGCCGACTGCACCCTCCGCGGGCAAGTCCACCGCGTCTTCCGCCTGCCGTCGCACCCGCCGGTAGTACGCAGCATAATCGGCGACGCGATAGCTCTCCGGCGGAAACTCGGGGCGCGGCGGCACGATATGCATGCGCTCGGGCGCCACACCCTGGAGCCCAGCGAGAAGATCCGAGTAGAGACAGAGCTGGAGCACCGACCCGCCCCGCGTCTCCAGGGCGAGCTTGGTGTCGTAGACCTCGTACGACCACGCGCCCAGAAGGCTCGACCGTTCCACCCGCCGGAGCACATCCGCCCGCCCGAGCCAGCGCCCTTCCACGAGCGCCGCCTGGACGATCACGTCGACACCGTCCTTCATCGCCGCGAGCGTGCGCTCGATCGCTGCGGTCTCCGGCTCGACGTGGTCCTGGGGTGGACGCGACAACCGGAGTCCCTGCGCCTCGAGGTGCGTCAGGTACGCCCGCTCATGCTTCTCCCCGAGATCCCGCAGCAGCGCCAGATCCGCGCGCCGTGGCGGCGGCTCGAGGCGTTTCTCCACCACGGCGCGATTCAGCGCCGTGAGGTGCCGGCAC
>DASUFL010000096.1:0-50559 GCA_036274595.1 Candidatus Eiseniibacteriota bacterium
GGGACGAGACTTCGACTTGGCTGTAGCGGAAGTCTTGAAGCTTCGAAGGCGGATCGAGGCTGGCAAACCACTCACCGATGACAAACCAACGCTCACGGTGAAGGACGCCGCCCGGCAATGGCTGAAGGAGTATGTGCAACACAATCGCGGGGAACGGTTCCACCGCGAGACGGAGAGCCGGGTGAATCGGTTCCTCGTGCCGTTCATGGGACAGGAGAAAATCGAGGACGTGACCGCGCGCACGCTGTTCGCCTATCGCAACTGGCTTGCGACTCAGACCCACGGAGAGAAGAAGAAGCCTCTTTCCGCCGCGACGATTCGGCACGCCTTGGGCGAGGCTCGTTCGCTCCTCAACTTCTGCCTCAACGTCGGCATCTTGGATCGCTCACCCATTCCGACTCGTGGCTGGATGCCGCGGCTGGCCGAGCGAGCACCTGACACGCTCACCCGGGCGGAATCGGACGTACTGCGTGGGCTTCAGGAACCACACGGTTTCGTGCTCCGATTCCTGCTTGGTTCAGGCCTCCGGTGGGGTGAGATGGTCCGTGCTCAGGCATCCGACATCCGCGATGGGTCACTGCTCGTACGAAAGAGCAAGTCTGGAAAGGTACGGCGGGTTCCACTTCCCGAGGACGTTCTAGTCGAGTGCCGTGAGCGAGTTGGGCGGCTTTGCCCGTTCACGGACAGTGTGAGCTTCAACCGGCGGGTGCGCGATCTCGTTGCCGAACATCTCAAGACGCTCAGCAAAGCAGAGCGCAAGCCACTGGAAGACCTGAAGCGCTTTCACGTTCATCTCACGCGGCACACGTTCGCGTCAGAGTGGCGCGACGCCGGCGGAAGCCTCGCCGGCCTCAAAGCCGTGTTGGGACACTCGAGCGTGACGGTCACGGAGCAGTACGGCCACATCGCTGACGACTTGGTAGTCCGTGAGGCACGCAGGCTCGAAGAACGCCGGAGGGAAGCCGCAGGAGGTTAGCGGGACATTTTGCGGGACATCCTCTGTCCTGCACGCCGGTAAAATGGTGCGCCGCCTAGGAATCGAACCTAGAACCTACTGATTAAGAGTCAGTTGCTCTGCCAATTGAGCTAGCGGCGCGCAGGTAGGAAAGCCGAATGAAACTAGGGGCGATCGGCCCGGAAGTCAAGGCCGGAGCGGCTTCTGGCCGCGCGGCTCAACTTGCCCCGGGGCAAGTTGGAATCCCCCGGAAGCCCACTGGGAACCCCACCCCCTCCCCGGCTGTGTAAGTGGCAGCGGGGCGGGCCGGATGCTAGGATCGTTCGGCTCGAATGAACCCCGATTCTTCCACGTTCCAGGAGATTCCTTGAGCCATCACAACGGGCGCCGCTCCCGGCAAGCCCTGCCGGACGCCCTCAGCCTGCTCCCCCATCCTCGATTCCTCGCCACACTCGCCCTCGGACTCGCCCTCGGACTCGGCGTCTGGACCTGCGCCCGAGCCGGCGAGAAGCCGCGCGAGAGGGTCCTCCTGATCGGCGTCGATGCCGGCGAGTGGGACGTGCTCGGGCCGCTCCTCGATCAGGGCCGCACGCCGAACTTCGCCCGCATGCGGGATCAGGGCGTGTCGGGCAAGATCCGTACGCTCGAGCCGCTCACGAAGAGCCCGATCATCTGGGCGAGCATCGCGACGGGCAAGGTCCCGAAGAAGCACGGCGTGCTCGACTTCTTCGTGAAGGAAGGTCAGCAGGCGCGCCAGGCGGCGCGCGCGAAGGGCGACAGCTCCAAGGCGGATCCGATGGTGACGTCGAATCTCTGGCGGGCCCGGCCGGTGTGGGACATCCTGGGCTCCGTGGGCAAGAAGGTGAGCGTCGTCGGCTGGTGGACGACGTGGCCCGCTCAGCGGGTCAATGGCACGCTGGTCAGCGACTACGTGCAGTACGACCTCGACGCGTGGGCCGGCCGCGACACGCGCCGCACGTATCCCGATTCGCTCGACGCGCTCGTCGCGAAGCTCCGCGTGAAGCCGGAGAACGTCTCCTGGGCCGAGCTCTTCCAGTTCGTCGCGCCGATCGACACGACCAAGGTCACCGACCGCCAGAAGAATCTGCTCAAAGACCTGCGCTGGATCTATGCCGCGGATCTCACCTTCTATCGCATCGGCATGCATCTCTACAAGACGCAGAAGCCCGACTTCATGACCGTCTACTTCCGCGGCGTGGACGAGATGTCGCACATCTACTGGGACATCGATCTCCCCGGGAAGCAGCTCTCCGACGCCGAGTATCAGTGGCTCAAGACGCTCATCCCGAACTACTACGTCTTCACGGATCGGATGATCGGCGATTTTCTCAAGGAGGCCGGGCCGAAGACCGACGTGCTCCTCTGCTCCGACCACGGCTTCGTGGGCGGCGGGCCCGGCGTGATGGCGCACAAGGCGGACGGAATCCTGTTTGCCATGGGGCCGAGCGTGAAGAAGGGCGGGAACGTGAGCGGTGCGACGGTGCTCGACATCACGCCCACCGTGCTCGCGTTCTTCGGATTTCCGACCGCGCAGGACATGGATGGGCGACCGATCGAGGACATCCTGACGACGCCGGTCATGAAGCGCGTCGCGAAGGAGACGCGGCTCACGACCTATGAGACCGGCCACAAGAGTGGGACACAGGAGCCGATCCGCTCCCCCGTCGACGACGAGCTGCGCGAGAGACTTCGCTCGCTGGGCTATATTCAGTAACCGAGACTGAAAAGCAGAAGGCCTCTCCGCATCGCTGCGCGAGAGGCCTTTTGTGCTTCGGTGCTAGCTCAGAACGGCAGATCGTCGTCCGCGCCGCCGCCTGAGTTCGCGGGCGCGAACGTCTCGTCTCCTCCGCCATTGCGCGGATCCATCCCCGGATCGCCTCCCCGCTCACCCGCTCGCCCGAGCATCTGCATCTGCTCGCAGATGATCTCGGTCTTGTAGCGCGTCAGGTTCGGGTTCTCCTTGTCCTGCCAGGAGCGCGTCTCGAGGCGTCCTTCGACGTAGACCTGCTTGCCCTTCGTGAGATAGCGCTCGACGATGTCCGCGAGCTTGCCCCAGCAGACGATCGAGTGCCATTCCGTCTTCTCCTGCTTCTGACCGTCCTGGCCCGTCCACTGACGCGTGGTCGCCATGCGGAAGTTCGCCACGCGCTGCCCGCCGGTCGTCGACCGGATCTCGGGATCGGAGCCCAGGTTGCCGACCAGGATGACCTTGTTCACTCCAGCCACGATGCACCCCCATAAGAGTGGGAAAAAGTCGGGGTATTGCCCAAAGGGTAGGCCCCGAGCAGCGAGGCGTCAAGGCGCCCAGACTCGACGGCTCCGAGGACTTCAAATCCTTCTGCCGGACGCCCACTGGTCCATGCGGCCCGCGCGATTGACGGCCCGGGGGGAGACCCGTACAGTATCGAGACTTGGCGCCGGCGGCGGGACGGGGCGTGGCGCAGCCCGGTAGCGCACCTGCCTTGGGCGCAGGGGGTCGGAGGTTCAAATCCTCTCGCCCCGATTCCTCTCCGGCGCCCCCCGACTTCATGCGCCTGTAGCTCAGCTGGATAGAGCGGCGGACTTCTAATCCGTAGGTCGGGGGTTCGACTCCCTCCAGGCGCGCCAAGTTACAGCCGCATGCCCCTAGTTAGTGATCTATTGGGGAGCCTAATGTCGTGAACGTGAGCCACGCCACCACCGTTCGTCGATACCTTGCTCCACTCGTCATACTATGCGCGGCATGGGTCGCTGGCTGCGGCGGTGACGACGAGTCGATCGACTACGTCCATACGGGAAGCTTCACGATCTCGGGATTCTACATCGGCGCAGCGGAGGGAGGGCACATCACGATCCTGGTCGATCGCTGGGCCGAGAAGAGAGGCTCCGGGACCCCCTCGCCTTTCCGTCCTTCCAACAACCTTCCCATCGGGGTACATGTGACATTGCGGCCGGACGACGCCGGGGCGCCGATCGAGATGGTCGGATACGAGACGAACGGGGGGATGTGGGCGGAGGGCGGCGGTTATCAGTTCGGCCAGGGATTCCTCTCGGAGATGGAGGGGAGGTTCGCGGGGTATGTCTACGGCCCTAAGGGTACCGGGTACTGCATTGGACTCGTGGGCTCCGTCGATTCGATTCAGACCTATCTCGGCACGTTCTCGGGCGATAGCTTGAGCGGCAGGTGGAGTTTCGTGACGCCCGACACCTTTGCCTTCTATCACGATCCAGCCGCCACGGGGCTTCTCGGATACGCCATGGATGCCGACTCGCGGGAACTTCGAGCCTTCGACGGATTCTACGCTCCCAAAGGCACGGCCTACGAGGTCGACGTAAGTGGGCCATTATCAGGTCCGCTCATTGCGTCCTGGCATGGATCCGGGACCCTCACCGCCGACAAGAGCCTGGCCAGCGGGACGAGCGACATCGGGGCGTGGTCCGCGACCAGGTACGTTCCGCCAGCTCCTTAGTCCGCGGGATACGGGCAGGGATGAGTAGGGACGAGGCGGAACGAATTGACGGCGTGCCGATCTGGACTTCTAATCCGTAGGTCGGGGGGTTCGACTCCCTCCAGGCGCGCGTCCTCACCGTTCCTCGTCATCGGAGCGCCAACGACGATGATCCAGACGAGCGGCACGCTTCAGACGAACGGGGCGAAGATCGCCTACGAGGTCGAGGGCACAGGCACGCCCGTCCTCTTCATCCATGCGGGCATCGCCAACATGCGCATGTGGGACCATCAGGTAGCCGGTCTACGCGACCGCTACCGCCTGATCCGCTACGACTGCCGCGGCTTCGGTCTGACGGAAACCGAAAAGGTCTCGTTCTCGAACCGTGCCGACATCGCCGCTCTGCTCGATCACCTGGGTGAGCGTTCGGCGCACGTGGTTGGGTTGTCTCGAGGCGGTGTCATCGGACTCGACTTCGCGATCGAGAATCCCGAGCGGGTGCGCTCGCTGGTGTTCGCGGCCGGCGGCATCAGCGGCTACGATTCACCAGCCAGCTCCCCCGAAGCCTTCGATGAGGCGGACCGGTTAGAGGAACGTCGGGACTGGGATGCGCTTTCCGACTGGGAGACGCGTCACTGGGTCGATGGTCCCGGCCAGCGCCCGGATCGGGTGCCTGCCTCTCTCCGCGCTCAGGTTCACGAATGGATCCTCTCCAATTACAGGGCCGAGAAGGAAAGCGGTCAGCCCCAGCCCCTCAGGCCGCCTGCCGTCGGTCGTCTCACAGAGTTGAAGGTACCGCTCCTGGTACTGGTCGGCACACTCGACGAGCCGGGAACCGTCGAATCTTGCCGGCATTTGGCGGCAAGCGTCCCGGGCGCGCGGCTCGAGATCTTCGAAGGCGCTGCCCACATGCTGAATCTCGAGCAGCCGGATCGGTTCACGAGCCTTCTTCGGCAGTTCCTCCCCGCGTAGCCGCGGGCGCTCTCCCGCATCCTAGCCCCCAGCATCGACTTGGCGACACTAACGCCCGTCTGTGCTACCATCCTCGGCCTGTCCCGCGCGTGGTGGATGTAGCTCAATGGTAGAGCACTGGACTGTGGCTCCAGTGGTTGCGGGTTCGAGCCCCGTCATCCACCCCAATCCAAACCCCTGGCGATCCGAAGCAGCAGCGCGTCTCACCCGAAGTTGGAGGCGACATGAACGCGAAGCGGTTCCTCGTGCTCTCGGCTCTCTGTCTCTCACTGTTCGTGGCGGCTGCCTCGGCGGCTCGCGCAGCGACCCTGGAGAACAGGCCCCCGGGCGAGTTCAGCCTCCTCGTCGGATTGCACGTCGCCGACGAGGACGTCGTGGCCGCTGACACCGGGCCGGGCATGTCTCCGCTCTTCGGAGCGCGCTGGGCGGCCAAGCTGTCGCCAAGCTGGAACTGGTTCTTCGACGGCATCTACACCTCGGTCGACAATGCGACGGATGACAATACGAACGTGTGGGAAGGCCGGACGGGATTCGAGCGCCTCTTCCCGCTGGGCGAATCCTGCCATTGGTTCATCTCGGGGGCGGTGGGCGGCGGCGACGTCAACTTCCCGTCGCCCCCAAGCGGTGACTTCGGACGTCCGCTGCTCTCCCTCGGCGTCGGAGCCGCCAAGACCGGCGGTGGGCTCCGTGGCGAGGTTCGCGGCGAGACGCTCACGGGCGACTCGGGCCTGCACGGAGCGGACATCTACAACCTGCAGGCGATCCTGGGATGGACGTTTGGCCTGCCGGGCGGCGGGCCCGACTCCGATGGCGACGGCGTGGTCGATTCCAACGACGACTGCCCCAACACGCCCAAGGGAACCAAGGTCGACTCGCGCGGATGCCCGACGAAGGTTCAGCTCTTCAACGAGACGCGGAAGAAGGTCCGCCTCGAGGGCGTGAACTTCGAGCTGGAGAGCGACCGGCTGACGCGCGAGTCGCACGACATCCTCGACCGCGTTGCGGACGCGCTCCACGACCGGCCGGATCTCAAGGTCGAGGTCGCCGGGCACACGGACAACTCAGGCACCTCCGACTACAACCGGGATCTGTCCCAGCGCCGTGCGGAGTCGGTCCGGAATTACCTGATCTCGAAGGGGATCGACAGCTCGCGGCTCACAGCAAAGGGCTATGGCGAGACCGAGCCGGAAACCTCGAACGAGACACCGGAAGGTCGCGCGCAGAACCGCCGCGTGGAGCTGAAGCAGATCGGCGAGTAGGAGTCGCGCTCGGAAACAACGAAGGGGGCCGGACTCGCGCCGGCCCCCTTTTCGTTTTCGGTGCCGAAGGTCAGTTCGCGAACTGGATCCCCGCCCCGAACGTCGTATCCGTCTTCTCGAAGCCGGGAAGCGGCTTGTTGCGATAGAACACGTCGTACGCGAGCTTCATCGCGAACTTTCCGGCAATCGGAGCCACGAGGGAGAGGCCGGCATTTCCCTGGCTGTCGTCGCCATCCTCGAGATTGAAGAGATACGCGCCGCGCGCCTCGAAGTAGGCCTTCTCCGTGAATCCGTGCTTGTACCGGGCACCCGTCCGGGCCGTCGAGAACGTGTCCTCTCCTCCGAAGACGTCCTTCCGCTGGACCCAGCCCCCGCCCGCGTCCAGGTCCACCTGGTTCGTCGGGCCGGTGATCGCATGGAAGGAGAGCCCCGCACCCTCCTGGAACTCGCGCGAGATGCCGGAGAAGACGTCGCGCCGCCATGTGCCGAGGGCGTAGGCGGACAGTCTTTCCGAGATGAGGTAATCCGGACGAAGCAGGGCCAGGTAGTTACCGGCGTTCTCTTGACCGTCGGCCTTTCCCCAGGTCGCTCGCGCTTCCTGCGTGAACAGCCATTTCGCGGTCTTGTGTTGGATCTTGTCGCCGGCGTTGATCGTCGTCGTTTCGGTATTGCCATTGGTGGCAATGTAGGCCGCGTCGGCGGCGATCTTGGTCGGCTTGGTCTGCTCCACGTCCTGCGCCATGGACGGGCGCGCCGCGACGGTGAACGACGATGCGATCCACAAGGCCAGGGCAAAGCGAAAGCTGGTCATCGAGGGAACCTCCAGGTATCAGTCTCCGACGCGGATCGCGCGCGCCAGGACGGCCGCGGCGCGCGCGCGATGGCTGATCGAATCCTTGCGGGATGCGGGAAGCTCGGCAAAGGTGAGCGTCTCACCTTCCGGCAGGAAGAGCGGGTCGTAGCCGAATCCGTGGTCGCCGCGCGGCGCGGTGAGGATGGAGCCCTCGCAGATGCCCTCGGCTTCGAGCACCTCGTCGTCGCCGCGAATGAGCACGAGCGCGCAGCGGAATCGCGCGGTGCGCTGGCGCTGCGCCACGCCGGCGAGCGCTTGAAGGAGCTTCGTGTTGTTCTCGGCGTCGGTGGCTTTCTCCCCCGCGTAGCGCGCGGAGTGGAGGCCCGGCGAGCCGCTCAACGCGTCCACCTCGAGACCCGAGTCGTCGCCCACCGCAGGGACGCCCAGCTCGTTCCAGACGGCGCGCGCCTTCGCGAGCGCGTTCGCACGGTAGTCCCCGCCCGCCTCGGGCGGCAGTGTCACGCCCGGGTGCTCGTGAAGTGTCTCCACGGAGCGCACGGTCCCACCGAGGAGCCGCGCCAGCTCGCGCGCCTTGCCTTCATTCATCGTCGCGAGGACGATCCGATCCAGCCCCACGGGCCCCAGCCTCACGGTCACGCCGCCTCCAGGTTCAAGTCCATGCCCCCGCGAGATCCTTGATGCCGAGCACCTGCTTCTGCTGCGCCACGAGCTTTTTGATTCCGGCTCTGCCCAGGGCCATCATCGTCTCGAGCTCCTCCTCGCTGAACGGCGCGCCCTCCGCCGTCCCCTGAAGCTCCACGAGCTGGCCCGATCCCGTCATGATGAGATTCATGTCGACCTCCGCCTTGGAGTCCTCCTGGTAGCAGAGGTCCAGCATCGGCACCTGACCCACGATGCCCACCGATATCGCGGCGACGAAATCCTTGAGCGGCTCGCCCGGAAGCTGCACGCGATTGCGAAGCCAGCGCAGGGCGTCCACCAGAGCGACGAACGATCCGGTGATCGAGGCCGTGCGCGTTCCGCCGTCGGCTTCGATCACGTCGCAGTCGATCAGGATCTGACGCTCGCCGAGCGCTTCCATCCGGGTGATCGCGCGGAGCGAGCGGCCGATGAGCCGCTGGATCTCGTGCGTGCGCCCGCCCACATGGCCGCGATTCACCTCGCGAGCGATCCGCTCATGCGAGGAGCGCGGGAGCATGCTGTACTCGGCGGTGACCCAGCCGCGCCCCGAGTTGCGGAGGAACGGCGGAACGCGCTCCTCGATCGTGGCCGCGCAGAGGACCCGCGTGCCGCCCATCTCGATGAGCGCGGAGCCCTCGGCATTCTTGAGATACCCGCGATGGATGGTGAGCGGGCGAAGATCCGCGGGCTTTCTACCGTCGATGCGCCTGACGGCCGGAGCCGCGGCGCTGTGCTGGGACGTCGAGCGCTTCACAGGCGTCACGTCATCGCCCTCCTTGGATGGGATTGCGCTCGAACCAGGGGAGATCGTCCTGCGGGATGAGCCCGACCTTGCCCATCGAGCGGCCCAGGAACCGTCGGCCGATGCGCTCGAACTGGAGCGGGATGTCCGAGACGAAGCACTCGAGCGTGCCCCGGCGTCCCGTGCTCCTACCGGTGCGCCCCGCCGCCCTCGCCGCCTCCCTCGCCTGCCGCGCCATCTCACGCGCCGTGGCCTCGCCGGAGTCGACGAGCTTCACGCGCGGCCCGAGCACGCTCTGAAGCGCGCGGCGGAATGGCGGGTAGTGCGTGCAGCCGAGAATGAGCGTGTCGATGCCGCGCCTCTGAAGAGGCGCCAGGTAGTCCCGGAGCACCTCGCGCGCGGCGCGCGAGTTCTCCATCCCCTCCTCCGCGAGCGGAACGAGGAGCGGGCAGGCGACCGCGTCGACCCGCACCCGGGCGCCCGCGCGCCGGGCAGCCGCATGGATCGCCTGCACGTACGCGCCGCTCGCCACCGTCGCGCGCGTGCCGATCACGCCGATCCGACCGCTCTTCGTCTCTCGCACCGCGGCCTCGGCCCCCGGCTCGATCACGCCGGTGATGGGAAGCGAGCGGAACTCGCGCTGGAGCGGACGAAGCGCCACCGCGGAGACGGTGTTGCAGGCCACGACGATCGCATCGACGTCGTAGTGCGAGAGGAATTTCACCGCTTCCTCTCCGAACCGGCGCACCGTCGCGTCGGATTTCGCGCCATAGGGCACGCGGGCCGTATCGCCAAAGTAGACGATCCGTCGCTCGGGAAGGAGGCGAAGCAGGTGGCGCACCACGGTGAGTCCGCCGATGCCCGAGTCGAAGACTCCGAGCGGGCGTCGACGGGCGGGGGCCTTGGACCGGCGCTTCATCGCCATTCCGCCACCTGGAGCGGGGTCATCACGTCGTAATGTCCTCCCACGGTCTCCACCGGGTTGCCCTCGATCAGGATCGCGACCTGCCTCACATCCGGAAGATTCGCCGCTGCCGTGAGCACGATCGACCCGAGGAGCTGCCGCTCGCGGCCGCTTCCACCCCGGAATGCCTGCGCGAGCGTGCGATTCCAGTCGAGGTAGAGCGCGCCGCGCGATGTGTAGTACGCGTTCAGGAGCTCCGCCCCCTGCGGGAACGGCGATTCGTAGCCACTGGTCGGGCCCGCGATCAGCTCGCGATAGATCGCGCGCACCTGATCGGCGGGGCGATCCTTCACGACGACGTCGCGATACTCGGCCGCGAGGCTGTCCGTCCCCGGAACGCCGTAGTAAAGATACACGCCCCGGATCCCCTCGAGCTCCGACGCGAGCGGCGTCAGGCGCTCGGGAGCGATCTTCGTGCTCCGGCCGGGGCCGACGGCGTACCACGCCCAGACGCTGAGCACGACCACGGCGACCGCGCCCAGGATGATCCAGTGGACAGGTTTGATCTTCATCCGTGCATCCGAACGACCCGTTCGATCGCGTCCGATACGACGCGGGTGTAATCGTAGATGGTGTAGCCGCGGCTCATGGCCTCCGGCCCCGAGCGCGCCGCCGGCGCGGACTCGAGGAACAGCGCCGGGCACGCGACCGGCTCGAGCACGCGCACCCGGCCGCACGTGAGCGTGACCGGCGTCTGCGGGAACGCGTGCGTGAGGGAGTCGGCTACGGCCTGCGCCAGCGCGAGACTCGACCCGACGACAGTGCTCTGCGCGCTCCGCCACGACCGAAGCGGAACGCCATCCACGTCCTCGGGAATGGCGTCGTTCTGACCTTCCGAGCTCGCGGCCAACGGCGACAGCGTGAGCACGCGAAAGCCTCCGCTCCGGAGGCTTCCTTGCGCATCCAGATGGACGCTGAGGAAGAGATCCGCGTGCGACTCGTTCGCGATCTCCGCGCGGCGCGTGACCGAGACGTCGTCATCCCCCTCGCGCGTCAGGATCACGCGGGCGCCGAGCCGCTGCTGGAGCGCGCTTCGGAGCGCGCGCGCCATGTCGAGCGCGGCGTCCTTCTCGACCATGCCGCCCGGCAGCGCGACTCCCTTGTCCGAGCCACCGTGCCCCGGATCGATGACGATGACGCGTACGTTCCGGTCGTGGCCGCCGATCGAAGGAGGATCGAGCTCGGTGAACACACCTCCCTCGACGAGCGACTGGTCATCGGTCACCGAGACCTTGAGGCGCCCCGATCCGACAGAGACGGCATAACCCTTGGCGCCATCGGCGAGCTCGAGGCGCAGGTCAACGGCGCCGGGAATCTCACGCACCCATCCATCCGTCACGATCCCGCCCGCGAGTGACTTCGTGGTGTCGAGCGTTCCGCCTTCGAAGAGCAGGCGGATCTCCGACGGCGTGGCGTAGAGAACGCGCGGCGGAAGGCCGCGCAGGAGCGAGGCCGAGACCTCGGTCACCCGCCCGCGCGGGAAGAGCTGCACCTGGCGGACGGTGTGGACCTCGCCGCGGAAACGCACGGTGCGAGCCGGCTCGTCGTAGCTCGCGCCCGCGATGAGACCACGCTCGAACAGGCCCGCCACGACCGGTTCCGGCACGAAGACGATGCCCTGGATGAGCCGCGCCGGCATGACGAGGTTCCATCCCTCGTCGTCGATCAGGATGAGCGGCGCGCCCACGGTGAACCGGATCGTGTGCTCCCCGATCCGAAGGCTCAGCTTCTGCATGTCGGGACGCCAGTACTTTGTCGCGCTGAAGACGCGGGCGAGATCGTTGGTCGAGACGTACGCCGCGCCGCCGATCATGATCGGGGTGATGCGCTCGGAGGGGCGCGGCTCGGAATAGTCGACGAGGATGGGACGTCCGGTCCGCGCGGAGGTGGCCGCGCGCGCGACGTAGGCGGCGGCGGTGAGGAGCGCGAGCGCGGCGGCGATGGTCAGGAGGCGGATGATGGTCCGCCGGCGGGCGTGCGGGTTCCTGGGACGCTCCAGCTCCCGCCCGAACCCGGCCCTCACTCGCTACCTCCGAGCCTGGCGCCCCGGATTTCCTTGCGAGCGCGGCGCTCGTCCATCTTGTCGCGCTTGTCGTAGTGCTTCCGCCCCTTCCCCAGCCCCAGCTCCACCTTCACCTTGCCGCGGCGGAAGTAGATCGTGAGCGGGACGAGGGTCAGCCCCTTCTCCTCGAGCTGCCCCTGGAGCCGCTTGATCTCGATCTTGTGCATGAGGAGCCGGCGCGCCCGCGTGGGGTCGTGGTTCTCGTAGCTGGCGGGATCGTAGGGGCTGATGTGGAGGCTGCGCAGGTAGAGCTGGCCGCCGTCGACGGATGCGTAGGCGTCGGCCATCACCACCTTGGCCGTGCGGAGCGACTTGACCTCGCTCCCCTTGAGCTCGATCCCGGCCTCGAAGGTCTCGATCACCGTGTAGTCGTGGCGCGCCTTGCGGTTGGTGGCGATGACCTGGCGCTCGTCGTCGTCTTTCTTGGCAGCCGGGCCCGAGCCTCGCGCCATGGATCCTCCCTGGGCAAGCCATGCTTGTACCATGCGCGGGGAGCGCGGGCAATGGGGTGCGCGGCGGAGGGTTAGGTGGGAGGCGCGGGCGGTTTCGGACGCGTGCGGCGTCGTTGACCCTCAGGGTCGCGGGTGGTAGCCTCCTCTGCTCCGAATTGCGTGCGGAAGTGGCGGAATTGGCAGACGCGCTGGGTTCAGGGTCCAGTGGCCGCAAGGTCGTGGGGGTTCAAGTCCCCCCTTCCGCACCAACGTGTTCGGCTCGCCGCGTTCTTCACCCACCCATTATGTACGGCTTTTGTACGTGTTGGCGGGCCCCAGATTCGGCCGCCGCAAGGGGAGACCTCGCAGAAGGATGACCTCCGGCGACTTCGTCTAACTCGCGCTCACATCCCGCGCTTCGCGATCGCCTCGACAAGGACGTCCTTGATCGCGATGTTGTAGCGCTTGAGCATGTCGAGGCTCTCGTGGTCCATCAGGGCCATAGAATCGAGCGCCAACACACCGAAGCGCCTGAGGTCTCGCACGGCGGAACGCCTCGCGTCGTCCAGCCAGGCGCCGTATCCCGCACGCCGCGCCGCCGGCGGAATCTCTCGTGGAAGTCCTCGATCGGCTGCGCGGTGCCGTCGTAGCCGTCCAGAACACACGCTCGACACATAGACGCATCCCCGATTAGGAGCTATACTTACGGACCGTAGGCAAGCCGCATGTCTTTGGGGTTCGAACATGCAAACTACCCTGAAATGGATGTTGTCGTTGCTGGTCCTCGCTTCGCTGTCGTCCTTTGGGTGTAGTGCGGACAAGAAGGAGCCGTACCGCCCACCCGCAGTCAACCCGCCTGACCCACCCGCTGCCGACCCCATTCACGAGTTTGTCCAGTCGCAGCCCATTCCAAAGCAGCAGCCTGTTCATATCATTGCTGTTGCGGGGGATGTGACGTTCTTCGATTTGGACTACGGGGACATTCACGAGGACATGGCGGGCGATTGGTACGACTCGGCTTGGGGAGTCAGGAACGGTCCAAAGGTCGGATGGATTACGATGTCGGGCCGCCTCGCCGACTCCACGGGCCTTGTGATGTATGACCCATTACCCGATGACGTTCACTTGTTTGAAGAGGAAACCTGGAGTGCGCTGCGATCGGCCTCGGATTCGTGGCTGTATTGGGGCGGGTTCATGCCGATGCTGGCGCGCGATGCCGATGTCCCGGCTCCAACTCTCTTGGCCATCGCAGAACAGTTGAATACTTACATATCCCCTTACGTGGGGTGGCTACTGGTCAACAATCCTATCGTGCGAACGAACAGGGATATCCTCACTGTGCTTGCCAATCTCCCTGTTTTCCAGGGAGACGCCTATGCGCCGGTTCGGCAGCAGGCACAGACACTGCTCTATCAACTCCCACCAGCCTAGCTAGATGCGTCCCAACGTTCGGGTTGCAGCCTTGTTGATTCTCGCATCTGCCATGATGCTCACCACCTCGGTCGCCCATTGTGGTGAGTGGACTGGTGCTCTCTCCTTTGCTGCCTTGAGAAGCAATCCCCTTTCGGACGATGACAGGGAGTTCCATGACCGCCTTTCAGTCACTGCGTCAGCCTATCGACACGTCTCTAACCACATGTGGGTCGGCCCGGAAATTGGTTATCACGGATTCGACACAATTCGCGGCCTACAAGCCGGCCCTGAATGGGATGTGGACTCCTACCCAGGCACTCTGAGGGAAGGAGTGTGCGAGGCGGCAGCGGTCGCACGCTTGGAGGCAGGAGCAGGCGCAGTGCATCCGTATCTTCTGGCTGGAGGCGGGCCGTACCTGGCGGGCAATCTCACGATCGAGTCCCGGGAAGCCAAGATCGACTATCGCCTACAACCTGGAGTAACCGCAGGAGCCGGCTTCAGGCATCGCTCCGTGGGACTAGAGGGCAGGTGGCACTATGTTCAGAATGGGCTGGGGAAGGCGTCTTACAGTATGGGAATCCCGCATTATTCATTTGATCCATTGAGACTCTACAGCCTGTCGATGTGCGTCTACTTCCCCTAGTTACTCAACGCCTCCCACTGAAGATGCCGACGCATACGCCGTCGGCCACTGGAGCCACCAAGGCCGGGCTCAGCCTTCGCACCAACTAGTCGACCCGCTTGCCATCCACAGTGAACTTCGTCTGAAGCACTTCCTCGGTGAGCTTGCGCTTCCAGCCATCGGGCATTCGCACCCACGTATCGCGGTGGATGACGTTCGCCTCGACCTCGTGCGGCTTCCCGTCCTTGCGTATCTGAATCCGCTTGTCCTTCTGCTCAACGAGGACAATGACGTCGTTTCCCCGCGGAGTGACCCCCTTCACCGTGAAACTGAAGCGGACCTGCTTCACTAGCTGACCCGATGTGAAGAAACGAGTCATTCCTTCTTCGAGCTCCGCTCGGGTGAGGGTCGTCCCATTCTGGAGGCGCACGGAGTGCTCGGGCGTGTTGAACTCCATCCACCCTTGGACGTCCCGCTGCTTCAGGAGCTCCGCTTGTCGCGCGTAGAGAGCCTTGAATTCTTGCCGAAGCGCGTGATCGTCCGCGGCGAGGACGCGTGGGATCGAAACCGCGGCCATCACCAACATCAGGAGCGCGAGTCTCATAGCGCCCTATTGTAGCCTCCACCTGACGTGGCGAACACGTTATCCTCGGTGGAACGTCCCGCCGGATCGAGGTGACCTACGATGGCTTCCATTTCGAAGGAGATCGTTACGCGCGCCAACCCGAATGCCGTGTGGGACGCCATCCGGGATATCGGTGCGCTCCACACCCGGCTCGTTCCGGGGTTCGTCACGGCCACAGAGCTGATACCCGGAGGGCGCAGAGTCACGTTCGGAAACGGACTCGTCGTCAACGAGCCGATCATCGACTCGGACGACGAAAAGCGTCGCCTCGCCTGGACCGCGAACGGGGAAGGGCTCCACCTTCAGCATTACAGTGCGTCGGTCCAGGTCTTTCCCCACGAACACGGGAGCCGCGTCGTGTGGACGGCGGATCTCCTGCCGCACGAAGCGGCTCCAACGGTCGGTTCGATGATGGACCAGGGGATGGCCGTCATGGCGCGCACGCTCGACGGGGTCGCTGGGTAGCACCGCCGTTTGACCGACTTCGGCCTCGCGAGCTCCCTCGACTAGCTCACCAACGCGCGCGCGTCCGTGGTCCGACGCGGGCGCTCCAGGAGCCAAATCACGACCGCGAACGTCGCGTAGCTCGCGATCGCGGTCACGGCAACGTACTGGCCCGATGGCGGAGGCGGTCCGAAGAAGACGTACGCCTGGACCGCAAGCATGATCACCCCGAAAATCAGGATCGCCCTCCGGCGCGAGGGTGCGCTCCCGAAGTAGAGCCACATGCCGGCGAACAGGGATGCGGCTTCGAGTCCGAAGGCAAGAACTGGAAGATTCCAGAGGCCGAGACCGACCTTCGCATGGTTGTCATAGAGGGGGAGATCCGGCCGGTGGACGAGAAGGTCGAGAACCCAATGCGAGAAGACGGCCACGCCGACGAGCGCCGCCGGTTTCGATCGGCCGCGGGAACCCGCCAGGCGGTAAACCACAAACGCAATCAACGACCACGCCAGTGCTGCCACCAGGCTGTGCGTGTAGGGCATGTAGTAGAGGTCGAGTGGATTTGTGGCCGTGATCCCAGGCACGATTCGAACCTTCTCGATTCCAAGCAAGACGAAAGGGGCCCATAGAACGTCCAGGAGCTGAACCGCGAGGAAGAGCACCCAGAGCGGCACGCTCGGATCGGCCTTCTTGGCAGCAAAGCTGACTCCGTAATGTCCTACGAACATGGCGTCCTCGCGAGTGTGCTGGCCAGGATCGTTCAGCTCTCCTTGGGAAGCGGGATCGACGACTGCCCGAAGGCGTACCGCCACCCTGCCGGAGTACGAATGTACGTGTCGCTGAACCAGAGCTTGTCGGCAGATGGTGTCGCTCGTGATTCAGACTGCATTGGCCTCTCCCCCTGACCGGTTCGCCCTAGTCACCGCAGGATCGTCACCGATTGCGTCCTCGAGCCGTCGTTCTGCGTGTCGATTCGCACAAAATAGATGCCTGAAGCGAGGCCCTCGCGGATTCTCGCCAGTCCCATCAGTGGGAATTCGTGATCTCCAGGACCGAGCGTTGCCTCATCCAAGAGCACGCCCACATTGCGGCCCTGAACGTCGAACAGCCGGCACCGAACGAAACCTTGGGCACGCGTGGTGAATCGGATCGACGAGTCTACGGTAAGCGGGTTCGGCGTGATGCGGGCGGCCAACCCTCCGGCACCCGTGACAAATGAATGTATGAACGAACCTGAAATCGCTTCCCCCGTCACGAGCAATCCGTGGAGCCGCATCGAGATCTCGTGCTGGCCCGGTGTAAGACAGTCCGCGAGCGGTGACCACGCCTCCCTCGAAAAGCAGACCTGGAGCTCGGCCACGCCATCCTGGTCGGTATCGCGAATCTCAACCCTCTTGGCCGGAGTCGGCTCGATCTCCACGCCATTGCAGGCATCTGCATGCAGCCGGACCGAAGAGAGGATGATGTCGGTCGCGCCATAAGCAGCGCCTACTCCTGGCTCGACCTGAAAACAGATAAACGGCTTTCCCTGCGTCAGGCGTGTGACCTGTACTCCAGGTGTCGGGAACACGTTCACCTCGAGCGCAGGAACCACCGAGACCGTAGTGGTATCAGCGTCGGACATGCCGCCTGGATCGGTCACGACCAGGATGACCTGGAACAGACCGCCGATCGTATAGGCGTGTTGAGGTGTCCGCCCTACGCCCGCGATGCCGTCGCCGAAGTTCCACGAGTAGGTCAATGCGTCGCCGTGTGGATCGCTCGACGCGGACCCATCGAACGTGATCGGCGAGTCTTGGACTCCCGTGTATGGCCCTCCCGCCTCAGCCGTGGGCGGAAAATCGGCCGGCTCGATCACGAGTTTCGTGGAGGCTTGTCTGCGGCGGTACCAGTTGAACCAATCCGACCGATCCACGATGAAGGTGACGGTGTACACACCGGCCTGACCTGGAGTCGGCGTCCACGTGACGTCCTGGGTCGCCTCGCCGAGCTGGAACCCGCTCAATGGAGACAGAACCGCTCCCGGCGGAATTCCCTCCTGCCAGTACACGAACGGATCCGCGCCGCAGTCGGGATCCGTGATCCCAACCTGGAACGAAAGGGTCTGCCCCTCGCGACCATGGACTTCACCGGGACACGTAATAGCTGGCAAGTGAGGCCCCATATCGGTGCACATGAAGCCAAACGGGGCCGTAAAATCGGGGCCGTAGCGCAAGATAAAGTCTCCGGCGCTGCCCGGACAATTCGACTCGATTGAAGTGATGACGCCTGCCGGCGAGTAGCATGAGGACGGCACGATGGAAAGGGTGGGACAGCCGTATCCTCCGAGGAACTCGACATTCATTCGCAGGAGGTGCCACGTTCCGGGCGGGAAGAGCTGGTGCCCCTCGTAGCCCACGGTCAGGGCGAATGGATATGTCACGAGCGGCGTGGAGACCGTCATACCGGGCATCATGTTCTCAACGTTCGTGATACGGACCGAATCGCCGTGGGCGAAGAGGTTGACCGTGTAGGAGTAGATTCCGATCCCCGTCCCATCGCCGCAGGCGGCTGGGTAGCCATACTCGTCATGGTCCGTCACCATGTACAGGTCGACGGTGCCGGACGGCGAAGCCCATGTATCCGTCGACGTGAAAGCACCATCTCCGTCGACATCGAGAAACATGAACTGGCCGGTAGCAGTCGAAGGCACGACGAGGAGGATGAACAGAGTGGCTGACCGCAGACACCTCAAGAGCGATTTCATCGTTTTACCTCGATGAGATGCGCGCGCAACAAACGCCAAAGAGCGTGAGCGCGTGCCGCGCTCCGCTTTGAAAATCGATCGATGATGAATGGGGTAGTAGGGGTGTTGACGGTGCGACGTAGTAGTCAGGATTCGCTAGATCTCCCCCTGCCGGCTGTGAATTTCTGGAGACGGTGATCAGCCTAGACCCGCATGCAGCGGGGGTCAATCCATCCCAGCCCTGCCCGCGCGTAAGGCCAACCGGACCACCTACATGCAGGCGTGGATGGACGGACCCGCCGGAGGCTGGCGTGGGACGGCCGTTCCGACCTGGGCGCCACGTGCAGCTCCGGGGTCTATTTCGTCGGCGCCCGCGTTGGAGACGAGATCATGGTGGAGCGCATCGTAAAACTGAAGTGAGCAGGTAAAGAAAGACGGCCATGGTCCGAAGACCATGGCCGCTCCTCAGCCTGGGCGCCAGGCAAGTTGTCGGTTCGGGGCGCCTTCCGCCGAATTACACTAGTTTCGCAGTCGCCATGTCGGAGGCGACAGCGGGCTTCAGCTGCGCGAACCAGGCTCCAACCTCGACAAGCGTCGGCAACGGCCCCGCCAAGCTCCTCCCGGCTTTCACCTCACCGAGGCGTTGCACCAGCGTCTCGGGAGTGTACGTCGCAAGGCTCTTCCGCCCCCGGACTCCGGCGGTCACCAGAAGGTCGGCGTACTTCGGCCCGACTCCCTTGAACCGTGCCACGCGCGCCATCGAGGCGAGACGGATGATCTGCTCGTCCGTGAGCCCCGTCTTGGCCGTGATCGACAGGCGCCCAGCCTGATCGTTCCACAGATTCATCATTTCGTCGGTGTTCTCGACGTTACCCTGGAGCAGCTGCGCCACCTGGGTCTCGTCGATGCCCTTCAGATCGCTCATCTTGTAGTTCAACATGACTCTGTCCTTCCCAGCCGCCGCCGCGCGAGCAGGCCGGCCTGGGCCGGACGTCGGCGCGTCGGTGCGGCACGCACGGGCGATGCCCATGACGTGTCCACTGGACCAGTTTGGGTTGGGAACGGCAGGGCCGATTCGAGTGCGGGGCGGCGCGGGAGTTAGAATCCCGTATCGCAGGCCTGAAGCCGTGGGCCGTGGTCGCGGCCATTCCGCCGCCACGGTAGTGGACAACACGAGGGGAAAATCGCGGAGGTATGCGTTCTTTCTTCGTGCCTCACCAGTAGTATCGGCCGAAGTGAGGCGTTGGTCAATGTATTTCGAGGGCGACTGAACTACATCGCCGCCGCGGCGCCCCCTTCCTTCGCGATCCGCATCCTCTTTCCCACCATTTCGCTCAGCCCCATTCCGATCAAGCCGGTCAAGACGTGCACGATCTGAATGGCCGCGTGGTTTGGACCGGGCATGAGCTGCGCCTGGGTCATGCCGAGCGCGAGGATCGCGGCTCCCCACAGGAGGAGGATGCCGGCGAGCCACGCCGCAACGCCGGCACGCATGGCTCGAAAACCGAGGACCCACATCGCGAGCACGAAGATGAGGCCGATCAGCATGTGCACGGGTACCAGGCCTCCGGCGTTTCCCATCCAGATCAGGACACCAAGCAGAAGCTGTGCGATCCCGGTGATTCGTACGATCATCGTTGCGCCCACTCATGCCTCCTTTCGGGTATGGCAACCCTCGCATCACATCTACTCTACCTTGACTCCGTAACGTTTCGCCTCCGCCGCGTCTCGAGCGGCGTTCTCCGACTCCCCCAGTGCAAGCCATGCGCGGCTTCGCCCCCGATAGAGCTCGCCTCGTTGGGAGTCTGTCGACGGGGCCAGAGGGATCGCCTGGTCGTAGGCGGTCACCGCCTCCTGCGGCCGGTTCAGCCCCACGAGCGCGTCCCCCATCGCACCCCACAGCTCATAGACCTTCGGGTGGTGTGGATCCATCTCGATGGCGTGCCTGTAGTCCGCCACGGCGCGATCCAGGTCTCCCGTCATCACGTATGCCGAGCCGCGATTGACGTAGGAGCCTCGGAAGCCTGGGTTCAGCTTGATGGCCACGTCGAGATCCGCGATCGCTCCCGCCATGTCGCCCTTCATCAGTCGAACGCCGGCGCGGTCGCTTCTGGCCTCGGCGAGCGTGGGATCGAGCTCCAGCGCGCGATCGAAGCATGCGAGCGCCTCGTCGATTCTCCCCAATCGTCCCAGGGCGCTTCCCTTGGCGAAATACGCTCGCCCTGGCTTCGGATCGAGTGCGAGCGCCTGGTCGTAGTCCGCGAGCGCCTCAGCATAACGCCCTGTATCGAAGTAGTACTTTCCCCGGTTGTTGTAGGCATCGTAGATGCGGCCCGGGTACTGCCGGATCACGTCGGTCCACAGTGTGCCTGAGTCACGCCAGACATGGCATCGGTTCCAGGTCTGAATCAGCGACACTGGGATCAGAAGGAGGAACATTCCCGCCAAAGCGTATCGGGTCATCCTGAACCGTGACGCCGCCTGTGGCTCGTCGAGAGCCCACGTCAGTGCGAAGAAGAGGCCCACGTACGGAATGTACGTGTACCGGTCGGCCATCACGACCTTGCCGACGCTCACGAATTGGAGAACGAGGACGAGATGGATGAGGAAGAATGCCGAACCGAACACGAGGGCGCGATTCCTGCGACCCAGATAGACCACGGTCGCGAACGCGGCGACGAAGACGAGCCCGAGATAGAACTCCGGGCCGAGGCTCGTCGCCGGGTCCTTCGGATACGGGTACATTGCCGAGAGTCTGGACGGAGCGATGGCCTTCACCACGTACATCATGACTCCGAAGCACGCCACGAGCACCCGCGGGAACACGGGACCGATGTCCATGCGGTTGATGGCTCCCGCGCTCTCCTGCACCCGGAGCGTGATCACCAGGACGGCCGCCGAGATCGCGAGAAACGGCACCTTCTCGAGGAGGCTGCGCGCATCGAGGGACCGGCGCCGGTAGAAGTCGATCGCGGCCAACGCGAGGGGGAAGACGATCGCGGCCGGCTTCGAGGCTATCGACAGGGCGAACGCCGCCAGCGAAGCGACGAGCCAGGCGCCCTGGAACGCCTTGAGGTAGCGCAGGTACGCCAGGAGCCCGGCCAGATAGAAGAACGCGTACAGAACGTCCTTCCGTTCGGCGATCCACGCGACCGATTCCACGTGCATCGGGTGGATCCCGAAAAAGAGGCTCGTCAACACGACGGTCCACTTCCTGCCTGGGGCCAGCGCGCCTACGAACAGGAACACCAAGGCCGTATTCGCAAGATGGAGGAGGAGGTTGAGCCAGTGGTAGGAAACCGGATCGAGCCCGGAGATCCGGTAATTCAGCACGTACGACCCAATCGTGAGCGGGTGCCAGTTTCCCGCGACGGGGGTGGCGAGGATGGCCCCCACGGTCGGGTGCGTGAGGAGCGGATTCTGGAGGACGTAGAGGGGATCGTCCCAGTTCGTGAAGCCGTTTCCGAGGCTCGGGAGATACGCCACGAACGTGACGGCGAGGATCGCGGCGAGCCAGAGGTACTCAACGCTTCCGGCCTTTGGCCTCGCGGCGGGCCTCGCAGGCGCGGATCGTCGGCCCCGCGTTTTCGGGCCAGCGCTCGGGGACAAGGACTCTCCTTACCAGTCGTCGGGAACGGATCCGTCCTGTAGGATAGCGCGCGGAGCATAGCCCACCCGCCGGATTTCGGGATACCACATGACCCGTTACCTCACGATCGCCGCCCTCGTCGTCATCGCTCTGGCCGCGAGCGGCGCTTCGGACCCGTACGCAGGCATCCAGCCCGAGCTCTACGGCGCCGGTCTCTTCTCCACGGGGCAGTGGGACTTCTTCATGGCGTTCTCCCCCGATCAGAGGCGCGTCCTCTTCTGCCGGGCCAACGACGACTTCACCTCGTATCAGATCTACGAGACGCGGCGCGACGATCGTGGCCGGTGGGGCGTCCCGACCATGCCGAGGTTCGACGGTGGATGGAGCAATGCCGATCCGCACATCACCAAGGACGGGCGCACGGTCTTCTTCATCTCCAATCGTCCGGCTCCGGGGAAGGCCGAGCCCGAGAGCACGATGGACATCTGGTACGCACGCCTCGGTAAGGATGGCGAATGGGGCGACCCGGAACGGGTGGGCCCGCCCGTCAGCATGCCTGGAGACGAGTGGGCGCCGTCGGTCGCGGCGAACGGGAATCTCTACTTCGGCGCCGAACGCGAAGGCGGCCTTGGGCGCAACGACATCTGGATGGCGCGCCGTGTCGCGGACCACTACGAAACACCGATCAATCTGGGCAAATCCATCAACACAGAGGCGGGCGAGGTCGAGCCGTGGATCGCGCCCGACGAGAGCTACCTCATCTTCAGCGCGCGCGGGCGGAAGGACGGCGTCGGCGCGTTCGACCTCTACGTGAGCCGCCGCACCCAGGGCGTGTGGGGACCGCCACGCCTCATAGGCCACGGCGTCAACTCACCGCAGGCCGATTTCAACCAGAGCGTCTCGCCGGACGGCAAGTATCTCTACTTCAGCAGCACCCGCCCGTACGTGGGACCCCAGCCCCGGCGGGTCGACTCGGCGGCGAGCGACTCCGCGCTCATCGGCATCGGGAACGGCAAGGGCGACATCTACCGGATCCGGCTCAAAGCGCTGGGACTCTAGTTCGCGGATGACGCGAGGAACTGCTCCACCGTCGACGCGCCCAGCTTCTTGAGCTTTTGATCGTTCTCCTGTAGCACCCGGCGCGCCCCCTTGCGGATTCGATCCGCGGGAACGGACCGCCACTTCGCCGCGTCGTCGACGAGCTGTTCGCTCCCGAACACCACGCGGCTCATGTCACGGGCGACCCAGTAGTTCGCGAACGAGTGCGGGACGTCGCGATCCTGTCCCGTGAGCCCCGAGAACGAGGCGATGAGGCTGTAGGTCGTCGTGTCCGACATCGCGAGCTCGGTGAGCTTCGCGCGGTACTCGAGCTCCGGCTGCTTCAGTTTCGGGTACCGGCTGTAGTCGCTGAAGTGCCTTCCCTCGTGCGCGAGATAGCTCACCCGGAAGTTCTCGGATTTCAGGTCGTAGGCAGACTTCAAAGCGAAGAGCGAATCCTGCGTCGCCCAGCCTCCGGAGTGCGCGCGCCCGCACGTCGCGTAGCCCGCCCAACCCAGGGACACGAAGTCGTCGAGAAACACGACATGGACCTGGATCGTTCGCTCGGGAAGCTTCACGTGGTACGTGGCCGGCTCCCGCGTCCGCCAGATCATCAGCTCGTAGTAGGGCAACGTGACGCCGGTCAGAGCGAACAGACCTTCCTTGCCGATCGCGAGGCGCGCACGCTCGCTGACGTCATCGAGGCCGGCCGTGTCGGTGGGCGCGACCGCCAGGATCGAGCGGAGCTCACCGAGCAGCTGCCGTTCCGCCTCGGCCTGTGACGCGCGTCGGAGCATGGCGGCTTGCCAGTAGGTTCGATATGCGGTGAGGATCCGCCCTGACTGCGCCGGGAGATCCTCGGACACCGGCGGGTTCCCGAACGTTCGCTTCAGGCAGGCCCGCGCGGTCGAATCCTTGGGGCTCAGCTGGGACACGTCGATCGAGTCGAGGATGGCCAAGGCGCTCGCCATGTCGCCCCCGAGCGCCGCGCCGTAGACCTTCGACAGGTTCGCCGCCCGAGCCGCCACCGGCGCGGACAGCATCACGACAAGAAGGAAAACGAGCTGCCGTCTCATGCGGCCGCCATTCATGCCCCCGGTCCCACACCCACCGCCTGCCGGATGGCGCCCAGGTGGTACGCGCTGTGCGCGAGGATCGCGAGGGAGTCGGTGACATCCTGCGGTCGATCCCATGCGTCCTGCCCTTTCACGGCCGCCAGCACGCCCGTGTAGGCCTGGCGCAGGCGTGCTTTCAGCCCATCCCACTCCTTGGTGTTGACCCGCTGCGTGCGCCAGCTCTCCTTCCAGTCGACCTCACCGACCGCCTCGCCCCGCATCGAGCGCTGGATGACCTCGAGGTAGAAGGCGATGTGGCCCACATGCGCCGCGATCGAGCCGCGCGAGGGAGACACCGAGCGGGACGCCGCGTCCGCGTTGATTCCGTCCAGTGTTTCGAAGAGCGACCCGCCCCGGTCCAGATAGGCAACGGAGCCCTTCTCGAATGTCTCGTCGAGAAGCGTGAGGAGCGAGGCGCGGATCTGCTCGATGGGAACGGGATTGGGGCTCATCACGAGGCCTCCAGAACAGTGCGGTTCACTTCGGGAATATCGCCTTCCAGTCGTCCTTCATGCTCACGATGGTCCAGCCCTTGGCCTTCCCCTCGTCCCACGCCTTGTCCAGCTTGCCGATATGGGACGTGCGGTCGTAGGACCACTCTCGAGCGGCGTCCGTATGGTGCACGATCAAGCCGAGCCGCGGCCCGCGGCCGGCCGTGGTCCACTCGAGCATCTGCAGATCGCCGTCCGAGTTTCCAAAGGCGGCAATGGGGCGATGGCCGATGAAGGTCTGGATTCCGGCCGGCTTCCCAGGGCCGTCGTCCACGAACTGGACGTCGGGTAGCTTCACCAGCGCCGGTTCTCCATCGCGCACCTCGTAGCGGAGCTTCCCCTGGCTCCCGACCACCTGCTCGGGCGGGATGCCGTAGGCCTCCTCCGCGAACGCGCGCATGAACTCCACGCCGCCGCCGGACACGATGAACGTCTTGAATCCGTTCGCACGGAGATAGGCGAGGAGCTCGAGCATGGGCCGGTAGACCATCCGATTGTACGGGCGCCCCGTCTTGGGGTGCCGGGCCGTGCGGAGCCAGTCCTTCACGATCGTCTGGAATTCGTCGGTCGTCATGCCCGAGTGGGCCGTGGCGACCACGGTCATGAGCGACTTCTCCCCGCCCGCCATGAACGCCGCCATGTCCCCGGCCAGGAGATGGTTGAACGGCTCCTGGGTCTTCCACTCCGGATGCTGGGGCGCCAGAGCCTTCACGCGATCGAGGGCAAACTGTGCCTGGAAGTAGAGGGGCTGCTCGGCCCAGAGCGTGCCGTCGTTGTCGAACACGGCGATCCGGTCCGCCGGCGCCACATAGTCGGGGGAATCGCGCTTCGACACGCGGGCGACGAAGGCCACGATGGCCTTCCTGGGCGCGGTGTCGCTCCAGGACGGAAGCGGATCGACGGCGGCGGGACACGGCCGGGGCCAGGCGCTGAGAAAGCAGAGCGCCAGGACGACTCGCAGGACGCGCACGGCCACCTCCCTAGTCGGTGAGCGTCAGCCCCACGCGAACGCCGAGGCTGTCGGGGGCGTAGGAACCCTTGTTCCCCACGATGTAAACGCGGTCCGCGACGATGGTGCTGTCGCGGAGCAGGTACCCCTGCACGCGGCGCGCACGCTCCACGGCCAGCTGCGAGATCACGTCGGACGAGATGGCGATGGAGCCTCGCACGCCTCCCTCCATGAGCCCCAGCCGCGCAACCTCCGCGGCGACGGCGGCGCTGTCCGGAGGCGTTCCCTTCGCCGGCTTGCGCTTGGGCTTCTCCATGACCGGAGGCTTCCCCACGCGCTGGGTATAGACGCGCGTCAAACGGAGCGCGTAGTCCGAGGCTGCCATCCCGGTCGGCGCGCGCCCGGCGGCCGCGGCCACGGTGGCCGGTTCCGGCGCCGGCGACCGCGCATCGGGCGGACCGGACCGGAGGAGCTCGTCGTACCGGCTATCGAGGACGGCCAGCGAATCGCGCGACCGCATGCCCGACTGCTCGATCTCGAGGCGCAGATTGGGCCGGTCATTCATCCCCTTGAGGATGGCGTCGAGCTTCCGGATCTCGAGCGTGTCGAGCACGGCGCTTCCGTACGTGAACGCGATCGCGGGAGCCACCTCTTCGTTGTCCCCGCCGAAGATGGCCCCGAAGAGCTTGAACGGGGACGTCACCGCTTTCACGATGGCGTTGACCAATACTTTCAAGACGATCTTCATGACGGAGAACTTCGGATCGTCGAGGTCTCCGTGGACCGGAAGGTCGAGATCGATGTCTCCGTTCTTGTCCTTGAGGAGCGCGATCGCGAATTTCACGGGAAGGCTCGTGGCGTCCTTGCTATCCACCTTCTCGCCCAGCGTCAGCTGGCGGATCAGGATCTTGTTCTCGCCTTTGAGCTGCCGGTCCTGCACCGCGTAGTGGAGGTCGAGGTCGAGTTTCCCCTTCCGGATCCTGTAGCCCATGAACTTGCCGGAATAGGGCGTGAAGGTGGTCAATTCGATGTTCTGGAACGAGACCCCGACGTCCGTGAGACCTCGGCTGTTGAGCGGATTGATCGTGCCCGAGATCTTCACGGGCGAGAACTCGTCCACCTGCCCCGTGAGATCGATGGTCGCGTGCGCGGCCTGCGCCGACGAGAGCTCGCGGATCGATCCGTTCATGGACTGGATGCCGGTCGCGAAATTGGGCGTGAGCGAGAGATCGGCGTAGTACATCGAGCCGTTCACCACGCGTATGGCGCCGATCTCCGTCGGCGTGGGCGTCGTATCGCCGGGCTCGGGACGGAACGCGACCGGCAGTGAATCCGGCGGGATCATCAGCGTCTGGACGTTGGAGATCAGATCGGGCCCGAGGGTGAAGCGAATGTACGGCTTCGTGAGCGCGATCTCCCGGATCCTCGTGCGGGCGGGCGCGTAGTCGTACTCCAGATTTCGGACCTGCAGCCGATCCCAGCTCAGGAAGTCCTGCCTGAGCCTGCCGTCGACCGAAGCGAACCGGGACGAGCTCACGTCGCCGGTGAACCGCATGAGCGGCCCCTTGGGACCGAACGTGTTGAGCTGAAAGCGCCCCTTCGCATCGGCGGTGCCGCGGGTGATGTCGATCCTGGCGAACGCGGACGTGTAGCCCTCGAGCTCCCGGATGTCGAAGTTCTTCATGTCGAGCGCGACGTCGACGGCTCCCGTGCCCGACGTGATGGTCCCTTTCGCTTCCGTCCACCCTGTCGTTCCAAGACTGCAGGCAAGGCTCGCCGTGGCGTTCGTTCCGGGCTTCGTGCTGTATCCGTCCAGATTGACTTCCCCTGCATGGACGTGGAAGGCCGGCCGGCTCGCCAGGCGCCGGTCCTCGTAGAGGAGCGCCGTGTGATGTGCCTCGATCCTTGGGATCAGCGTGACCCACGTCGGCCCCGTGGACGTGTCCACGGGCCCCTGAGCCCAGCGCTGGAGATTCGTGACGCCGGTCGAGTCCATCCAGACCCGGACGCTCGCTCCCGATGCTACGACCGTGCCGAGGTTGGCCGTGGTGGAGCTCGCGTCCACGGAGCCGCCCTTCGTCGCGATCGAGAGCGCCGCGATCGCCTCCTCGCCGCTCGCGCGATCCGCGAGCGCGAGATCGCGGATCGCCACCCCCATGTCGGTGAGCCCCACCGCGGGCGGGGTCTGGCGCGCGTCGACCTTGTACTTCGCCGCGAAGGAAATGGAGCCGCGTGTGAACTGATAGGGAGGCGTGGGTCCGAGAAAATCCTCCAGGGTCAGCGCCTGGAGGTTGTCGACCCGGAGGTCGCCTTCCGAGGTGAAGGGACGGAGCGTGAACCGTCCGCGCCACGCGAGCTCTTCCTGGCGGTCGGTGCGCGCCCGGAAGGAATAGCCGTTCTCCTCGTCACGGCGCGTGGTGAAATCGCGCAGCTCGATCTGGATCGGAATGAGTCCCTTCCGGAGCGCCGGAGTGCGCGTGCGGTCTTCGAAGGCGAGCGATCCGTCGAGGATCCGGAGCTTCCGCACGAGGACGGGTGGAGGATCGCCTTGCGTGGTGTCCGGAGGACCCGGCTGGCGACGCAGGAGCTGCATCAAGCTGAGTGTTCGGTCTTCGAGGAGCGCCGCGTTCACCGCGGGCTTGGTGAGGCGCAACTCGTCGAGGGTCCATGCGCGGTAGAAGGGCGAGAGCAGGCTGGCCCGGAGGTAGAGCTCGTCGAACGCGATCGCCGGGGCGCCGCTCTTGTCCGGGATGGCGAAGCGACGGAGCGTCACCGAAGGGGCGAACGGATTGACGCGGATCTCCCCGAGCGTGGGCGCAGTGGCGAGAGTCTCGCCCAAGTTCTTCAGCAGAACCGAGCGGAGGATTCGCGGCGCGACGAGGAAACCGGCCACCGCGTACAGCGCGAGGCCGGCGCCGACGAAGAGAAGGATCTTCTTCAGACGCGGAGTCATGGGCTCGGTCGCCGGAGTCGAGGAATGAGGGGGCGCCTTCGGAACCTAGCCCCGGGACTCCGCCGCGGTCAAGTCCGGTTCCGTCGCGGGTGACCGCAATCCTACGCGCGGTCCCGCTGCACTCCCGCGTGCGGTCCGCCCCCGAGCCAAGCGAGAGCTTCTTCCTCGGTCCGGAAGACCTCCGTCTCCACCCCCACCGATTCCGAGTAGACACTTCCCATGCGGCTCAAGCCGAAGTGAATGTCCTCGGTCGCGACGATGGCGCACCGGCCGCCGATCCGCTCGGAGTAGGGCGCGAGGGCCTGGGCTACGTGCCGGATCTGACTGGGGCTTCGTGTTCCAAGGACCTCCGACCGGGTGGTGTCCACGAGAAGCGATATCTTCTCCGAAGGCGGCGCCTCGGCCAGGGCCGTTTCGAACTCGCGGATGATGTCGTCGGGCTCGTACGCGCCCACGAGACTGATCCGGAGCAGCGTACCCTCCCAAGCGTGAATCACGGGCATGAAGACCCCCCTTGTCGTCCCGTGAGCTACTTTCCCTCGATCTGGAAGCGCACCAATCCGCTCGCCTTGTCGAGGGTCACCTTCACCGACCACATCCCGGGCTTCCCCTTGAGCGACACCATCGTCCCCTGCTCACTCAGATTCTTGGAATGGACGATGAATCCGTCCGAGTCGCGAACCTCGACGAGCGCCTCACCCCCCTGGATGTCGCTCCCCTGTCGTACGACCGCGGAGGAATCGGGATTCCACCACGCGTAGTTCTGGCTCATGGTGAAGGTCTTCGCGGTTCCGATCTTGAACTCGAAGAAGTCGGAGCGATTGGTCACCTGGAAGTCGTTGCCCTGGGTCTGCGTCGAAGCGCATCCAGCGGCGAGCAGGAGCCCTGCCGCCCAGGCCGCGGCCAGGAGGCGCCTCACGCGCCGCTTCCCTTCACGGCGGACTCACGCTCCATGATCCGCTCCACCACGTACTCCGCATCTTCCCCCACACCCAGGAACAGCGCCGATTTCCGCTTGTGGAGCCAGTGCATGCCCACGAAGTAGAGCCCAGGCAACGTCGAGACGCCGCGCCGGTGCACCGGCCAACCCTGCGGGTCCAGCTCCAGCCCTTCGATCCAACCATACTCCGGTCGGAAACCATTGGCCCAGATCACGGTGCTCACCTCTTTCTCCCGCAGATCCAGCTCGCCGGGTGAGGAGATGGGATCGCGAGGGTCTTCCGGTTCCGGATCCGCCGTGTGGATGCCCTTGGCCCGAACGTAGTCGTCGACGCGCTTTCGATAGGCGGCGACGAACTCGTCTCCCATCGCGAGCGATTCCTCGAGCCCTCCCCCGATCCGGAGCTTCCGCCCGTCCACGCCTTCAACGCGCCCGAGGAGAATCGCCCCGCGACGCGCGAGCCAGCGCGGATTGCAGTCGTGACCGCCATCGTTGCCCGATACCGGCACGTTGCAGAGCAGGCGGGCCGCGGGCGAAGGAAGCGTATCCACGGTTTGATCCGCGAGTCCGGTCTCGATCATCCAGTGCATCAGCTCGCCTCCGCGATACCGTCGCGGCAGCCACGGACAGCGTCCCGCCGCCAGGTAGACCTGGCGCCCCGCATCGATCAGCTCGTCCGCGATCTGGCATCCCGACTGACCGCCCCCCACCATCACGACCGCTCCGTCCGGAATCTGGCTCGGGCGGCGATACTGGCTCGTGTGGATCTGCATGACGTCCGACGGAATGGCGGCCATGAGCGGCGTCGGCGTGGGGCGCTGATAGGCGCCCGCCGCCACCACGACATTGTCCGCGGTGAGCGCTCCCCCGTTCGTCTCGACCGTGAAGCCGGAGCCATCCGGCCGCACCGCCAGAACCTCGACGCCTTCGCGCACCGGAGCGCGGAAGCTCCGCGCGTAATTTTCGAGATACGCGATCACCTCGGGGAGCGCGGCGAACGCGTCGGGGTCGGGCCCCGCGTAGGCAAAGCCCGGCAGCTTGTGACACCAGTTCGGCGTGTTGAGACAGAAGCCGTCCCAGCGCTCGGAGCGCCACGTTTCCGCGACCCGGCCGCGCTCCAGCACGAGATGCTCGCGCCCATGGCTGCTGAGGAGATAGCTCGTCGAGAGGCCGGCCTGTCCCGCGCCGATGACGATCGTCTCAGAGGTCTTGGGCATGCCCGGCGATCTCAGGACTCCAGGATGAGGGGGAGCTTCGTCCGCCCGATCCAGCGTGGGGCGTCCGAGCTCGTCACCTGGCGCAGGATGAGATTGAGCTGCGCCGCGTGATGCTGGACGTGGCGCATCTGGTAGAGCTGAAATTCGAGCTCGCGGAGATCGCGAAACGGGGAGCGCGAAGCCGCCTTGTCGTCGCTCATGCCGGCGATCTTCGCACGCACCTTCTGGCGGTCGTGCTCGAGGAAGCGTCGCATCTCCTCCTTCGAGTAGACGCGGTCCGGGAGCACGCCCGCTGGATCCAGCTCGCTCAGTGTGAATGGGGCCGGCGGCGCGTAGCCTTCGGGGCTCTCGGATTCGTAATAGTCGAGGAAGAAGAGCGTGTGGTAGACGACGTACCAGTACTCCGGGAAGCGCGAACGATCGCCCCACAGCGCGTCGGGGCACGCGTCGATCGCGGCTTCGAGCGAGTCGATGGCCGCGCCGAACTGTCCCCACACCGCGTCCTTCCAGTCCGGTCGGGCGGTCATCCTACTTCCAGATCCCGAGCATCCGCCTCAGAGCGATGAGCTGGCCGACGTGGTAAGCGTTGTGGTCGGCCACGAGGAGCGCTTCGCGGAGGTAGGTCTGCCCGGATCCGTGCGGGATCTGGGCGAAGAGATCGCGCTTTGGATCCTGCACCAGCGCCACCATGTCGCTCCGGTCCTTGCGGAAGGATGCGAGGCTTTCGTCCCACGCCTTCTCGTACGGCGGGGCCGAGCCCTTCGGCCAGTAGTCGTCGGGGAAGGCGCCTTCCTCGTAGTCGGGATTCCGGCAAAAGTCGAGGATGTCCGCCTGCGCGAGACGCAGATGCTCGACGAGCTGCCAGGCGGAGTGCGGAAACCCGTCCGGAACGACTCCCCGCGAAGCCGCGGTCACGCCGTCGACGGCGGAGTCGAAGCCGCTGTGCGCGTCTTCCCAGAGAATGAGCTTCGCCACGTGATCGCGAAGCGCCGCGTCGTGATCCATGCCTCACTCTAGCGTCGCATCCGGCGCCAGGTCAACGCGTCCCCCCGCCGCCACAAAACGGGGCCTCGCTCCGCCGCGAAAAGGCGCTATCATCCCGCCGCGCCATCGCCCACCCCGCCTTGCCGGAGGTCATTCCCGATGCTTCGCCCCGCCCTGTTCGCTACCCTGCTTTGCATGTCCGTACCGTTCCTCACCTCGGAGCCGGGCTTCGCCGGGCCGTCCGCGGATCTCGCCAAGCTCTGCGACCGGTACTGGCAGGGCTACCTCCAGGCCAACCCGACGGCCGCCACGGGCTTGGGGGACAGGCGCTACGACGACCGGCTCGACGACATCAGCCCCACGGGGATCGCGAAGGAGCGGAAGCGGCTCGAGGGTGTCGCCGCGGCGGCGCGGGGCATCAGTCCGGACAAGCTGTCCCAGGCGGATCGCCTGACCCGCGAGGCGCTGATCGAGGAAGTCGAGGACCAGCTCGCGTGGTACGGATGCGGGTTCGAGCAGTGGGTGGTCGATCCCCTCGGCGGGCCCCAGGTCCAGCTCATGAACATTCCCGACTACACGACCATCGAAACGCCCAAGGACGCGGCCGCGTACGTGAAGCGCGTGCGCGCGATGGGACCCTATCTCAACGACCACGTGGCCAATCTCCGCGACGGGCTTTCCCTCCGAGAGACCGCCTCGATCGACGCCGTGCTGAAGACGATCGACGAGCTCACGCAGCTCACGTCCGCGCCCACGGAGAGTCTCGCCGTGTGGAAGCCCGCGCAGGCGACGCGCACGGGATGGCTCCAGGCCGATCGCGACCGCTTCGCGACCGACCTGCGCGACGCCATCGAGTCCTCGCTGCGGCCGGGGCTCGTGCGGTATCGCGACATGCTCCAGAGCGAGGTGCTCCCGGCCGCGCGCCCTCCCGAGAGGGCAGGGCTCGCCGCGCTTCCGGGCGGCCTCGAGTGCTACAGGAAGATGATCCGCATGCACACGTCCCTCGATCTCGATCCAGCGCAGATCCACCAGATGGGACTCGACGCGGTCGCGGCCTTCCGTCGCGACCTCTCCGCGCTGGGTCTGAAAGTGTTCGGGACCTCCGACATCGCCGAGATCCAGCGCCGTCTGCGCGAGGACCCGGCGATGCACTTCAAGACCGGCGCGGAGATCGAGGCCAAGGCGCGGGAAGCGCTGGCGCGCGCACAGGCGGCGGTGCCCCGGTGGTTCGGAAGGATTCAGCCCCAAGCTCCCTGCGAAGTGCGCGTGATGGGAATGCACGAGGCGCCTCATTCGACCATCGCGTACTACCGGCATCCCTCCGATGACGGCAAGCGCCCCGGAACCTACGTGATCAACACCTACCTCCCGGAAACGCGGCCCCGGTACGAAGCGGAGGCGCTCGCGTTCCACGAGTCGGTGCCCGGACATCACCTCCAGATCGCGGTCGCGCAGGAGCTGACGGGAGTCCCCGAGTTCCGGAAGCACCAGGGCGTCACGGCGTTCGTCGAGGGCTGGGGGCTCTACGCGGAGCGGCTCGCGGATGAGATGGGCCTCTACACGAGCGACGTGGACCGGATGGGGATGCTGTCGTACGACGCCTGGCGCGCGTGCCGCCTCGTGGTGGACACGGGAATCCACGCCAAGAGCTGGAGCCGCCAGCAGGCGATCGACTACATGACGGACAACAGCATCCTCGCCGAGAACAACATCGAGAACGAGGTGGACCGGTACATCACGTGGCCCGGCCAGGCGCTCGCCTACAAGCTCGGCCAGATGGAGATCTTGAAGCTGCGCGACGAAGCGAAGGCGAAGCTCGGGAGCCGCTTCGACATCAAGGCGTTCCACGACGCCCTGCTCGGGAACGGAGCGGTGGCGCTTCCCGTGTTGAGGCAGCAGGTCGAGGCGTACATCGCGACGGCATCGGCCGCGAACTAACGTTCGCGAGCGGGGCCGGGGCCGGTCAGCGGCGGCGCCGCTCGTGCTCCGCCAGCGCGCGCTCGATGCGCCGGTCCGGGATCAGCCAGATGAGCGCCACAAGCACATAGATGGCGCGCGCGATCACAGGGTTCACGAAGGCGAGGCCGAGCGCCGCAACGTAGAGCAGAATCGATCCCTTCCCCTTCAGGTCGTCGCCCACCGCGCTGGCCAGCACGGAGTCCGGCCCTTCCGCCTTCAGGATTCTCTGCAGGAGGATCCAGTAAGCGATCGCGGCCATGAGGAGCGGCACGCCGTAGATCGCCGTCGGCACCGGCGCGAACCGATTCTCGCCCATCCATCCGGTGGCGAACGGAATGAGGGAGAGCCAGAAGAGAAGGTGCATGTTGGCCCAGAGGATGGGCCCGTTCACCTTGTGCGTGACGTGGAGCATGTGGTGGTGGTTGTTCCAGTAGATCGCGAGATAGACGAAGCTGAGCACGTAGCTCAAGAGCTTGGGGATCAAGGGGACGAGCGACGCGAGGTCCTCGCCGTGCGGCACCTTGAGCTCGAGCACCATGATCGTGATGATGATCGCGAGCACGCCGTCGCTGAAGGCCTCGAGCCGCTCCTTCCCCACCTAGGCTCCCCGGGGGACCGGGGGGCGAGCGCGAAGACGGTCGATCACCGTTTCGTCCAGCTCGATCACGAACTCCGCGTAGTTTTCGATGAGAGCGAGGATGGCCGCGCGCGGGCCTTCGAGCCATGGCGCGCCGCCGTAGAACGCGGTCTCGCTCGTGTCGCGGTGTGCCAGATCGTCGAACGCGCGGATCAGGTAATAGGAGTCGTCGTCGTGAGGCGAGGGTCCGAAGGCGACAACATCCATCCGGGCCCGCTCGAGAAGCGGCATCGCGCGCTCGGTGACGAGCCGGTGGAACTCGGCGCGCGTGCCTGGCTTCAGGTTGTAGGAGCGGATCTCGACGAGGCGGCTCATGGACGCCACTTTACGCATCCGGAGGCGTCACGACTAGGCCCATGACTGGAGCTCGATGATGTTGCCTTCGGGATCGGTGACGTAGCACCACGTCACCTTAGCGCCGGTCGCGGTCGTGAGCGTCACGATGTCTCCCACCGGCGAGCCTCCTGCCCGCAGCACCTCGTCGCGCGCTTCCATCACCGAGTCGACCTCAAACGCGATGTGGGCGAAGCCGGGTCGGTTGACTCGAGGCGGCTCCGAGCGCTCGAGAATCGAGTACTGGTAGATCTCGAGCGTCGGACCGTCCGGTTCGCGGCCGGGAAGCCTGAGGTGCGCTCCGGTCAGCCTCGCCCCGCGAATGCCGGTCCCACGATCGAGGTCGGCGCCCTGGTAGTCCCGCTCCGGCGGCACCGGAACGCAGCCGAGAACCTCGACATAGAACTGGGCGAGGGTGCGCCAATCTCGCGCGATCAGATTGGTGTGGCTGTACTTGGCTCCTCGGATCATGGACCGTCGCACCTCCCCTCGGACTTCTTCCTGTTCGCCCATGCCGTCAGGAGCGTACCAGCGCGGCGCCTGGCGATCCTCGGTGGCTCCCCGGCGTGGCCCCACGTGCTAGGCTAATGGGCCGCCTTCGGGCGGCCCCTTTGTTTTTTGACTCCGACCCAGGACTTGAAGAGGGACCCCCCATGCCGTCCTTCGGATCCCGCCACGGCTGGAATCAGCGTGGCCGCAAGGTCTTAGCCTTCTGCCTGATCGCCCTCGCCACGTGGACCGCGCCTCCCCCAGCTCGGGCCCAGGTGATCGCGGCCGGAAATCTGGCCGATCTCACGCTCGAGCAGCTCAGCAACATCGAAGTCACCATCGCGACTCGCCGGGCCCAGCCGCTCTCCGACGTACCTGCCTCGGCGTTCGTCATCTCGTCCGAGGACATCCGCCGCTACGGTGCCACGAGCTTGCCGGAAGCTCTGCGGCTCGCTCCGACGCTCCAGGTGGCGCGGGCTGACGCGAACCAGTACGCCATCAGTGCGCGCGGGTTCAACAACGTCCTGGCCAACAAGATGCTCGTGATGATCGATGGACGGGTCGTCTATTCGCCCCTCTTCTCGGGCGTCTTCTGGGAAGCGCAAGGGGTGATGCTCGAGGACGTCGACCGGATCGAGGTGGTGACCGGGCCGGGCGGCACGCTCTGGGGCACGAACGCGATGAATGGCGTGATCAACGTGGTGACCCGCTCGGCCGCGGAGACGCAAGGGGCGCTCCTCGACGCCGGCTCGGGAAACCATGACACGGTGGTCGGCGCCCGGTTCGGCATCGCGACTGGACCGACCACGCATGTCCGCCTGTACGGCCAGTTCTCGAGCCGCGACGACACGGAGCGGGGAGGCGACCTGGACCTCCCGGATGCGTCCGACCGGCTGCAGGCGGGCTTCCGCGGAGACTGGGGCGATGCTTCCACGGCCATGACGCTCTCGGGCGACCTCTATCGCGGGAACATCACGCAGCCCTTCCCCGGAGGCGATACGACCCGGGTCCTTTCCGGTGGCAACGTCCTCGGGAACTGGACGCACAACTACGAGACCGGATCGCAGCTTCGCCTGCAGGGCTACTTCGATTACAGCGAGCGGGAACAGCCGGGCGCGATCCATGAATCGCTCCAGACCTGGGACCTCCAGGCCCAGCACGGCTTTCGGCCGGGCGAGAAGCACGACGCCGTCTGGGGTGTCGAGTATCGGTACCAGGCCGATCGCGTCGCCAATCTCACGCCGCTCATCGGATTCCTGCCGCCCGACCGAGATCTAAGGACCGCGTCCCTGTTCGGTCAGGACGTGTTCGCGGTGCACGAGCGCGTGGAGCTGACCGGCGGCGTTCGATTCGAGCGAAACGAGTTCACGGACTGGGAGATCCTTCCGAACGCGCGGCTCGCCTGGAAGCCCAGGGACGCGCGCCTCCTCTGGGCCGCCGCGTCGCGCGCCGTTCGCGCGCCGTCCCGCATCGATCGCGAGTTCTTCTCGCCCGTCACGACCCCGCATCTCTTCCTCGCGGGCGGTCCGGGATTCGAGTCGGAAGTCGCCAAGGTGTTCGAGCTGGGCTACCGCGATCAGCTGGCGCGCGACCTCTCGTTCTCATTGACCGGATTCCACCACAACTACGACGACCTGCGCTCGCTCACAGCCACCACCCCGAACGCCCCCATCTTCGCGAACGGCATCGAGGGAACGAACACGGGCGTCGAGATCTGGGGGAGCTACCGCGCATCCACCGCGTGGAGATTCACGGCCGGGTGGGTCCAGCAGTCGATCGATCTCGATGTGGCACCGGGACACTCGGCCCTCGCCGGCACGGCTACGCTCGGCAACGATCCCAAGTCGTGGGGGCAGCTGCGCTCGGCGCTCGACCTGGGCGACGTGGACGTGGACGCCGCGGTTCGCTACGTGGGCCGCCTGCCCGATCCGGAGGTTCCGTCCTACGCGACCCTCGACGCGCGCCTGGGCTGGCACCCGACGAAGGACTTCGAGCTGTCGCTCTCCGGGTGGAATTTGACGGGAGGCTCCCATCCGGAATGGGGCGTCCCAGACCAACGACCCGAGTTCGAGCGAAGCGTGTTCCTCAAAATCAGGATGGGCTCTTAGGCCCCTCGGGGCGAGGCGCTTCGTTCCATGATTCGCTGGATTCTCCTCTCGTCCATGCTCCTGGCCACCCTCTCGGGGTCGGCGCGCGCCCAGAGTGAGGACTCCGACCTGGAGCGACGGGTCAAGGCCGCCTACCTCTACAAGTTCGCCGGGTATGTCGCATGGCCGGACTCCTCCTTCCCCGACCCGACGACCCCCGTCCGGATCGCGGTGCTCGGCGACGACAAGCTCCGGAGCGAGCTCGCCACCATGGTCCTGGGGCACACCGTGAACGGGCGTGCCGTGGTCGTTTTGGGGTACACCGAGGAGGACTCCCTGGCGGGCGTCCATGTCCTCTACGTGGGACGGCAGGAAACCTCGCGCCTTCCCAAGCTCAGGGACGAGGCGCGCAAGCGGTCCGTTCTCCTCGTCTCGGAAGGAGATGACGCCATCGATCAGGGAAGCGTCATCGCGTTCGTGCTGAGCCGGCGCCGGGTTCGGTTCGACATCTCGATGACCTGTGCGGCCAAGTCCGGGCTCACGCTGAGCTCGCGCCTCCTGTCGGTGGCGCGCACGGTAGTGCCGGCGGGATCATGATCTTCGGCGGGATTCGCCGGTCGATCCGGCGCAAGTTCATGCTCGTGGTGATGGCGACCACCCTCGTGGCGCTCCTCCTCGCCTCGATCGCGCTCGTCACCTACGACCTCCTCACCTACAAGCGCACGTGGGTCGCGGACCTTTCGACCCAGGCCGACATCCTGGGGCTCGCGAGCGCCCCCGCGCTCTCCTTCCAGGATCCGAAGACGGCGCAGGAGAACCTCGGCCTTCTCTCGGTCCGCCCGAACGTGACGGCCGCCGCGATCTACACATCCGACGGGCGGCTCTTCGCTTCGTATCGTCGCGATTCGACCGACAACACGCCCTTGCCGCCCCACCCCGGACCGGCAGGACACGAAGCGGGGGCGAGGGACATCTCGCTCTTCCGCCCGATCGTGACTCCCGACGAGCAGCTCGGCTGGGTCTATCTGCGCGCGCGCTACGACATGACCGGGCGGCTCCTGAGCTATCTCGCCATCGTGGTCGGGGTCATGCTCGCGAGCTTGACGGCCGCCGCGCTCATGTCGGTCGCGCTCCAGGCGTCAGTGATCCGTCCGATCCTCGCCATCGCGGACGTCGCGCACGAGGTGAAGGATCGCCGCAACTACGCCGCCCGCGTCCCGAAGACGACGGAAGACGAGACCGGCTACCTGGTCGAGACCTTCAACGACATGCTCGGCGAGGTGGGCCAGCGGACCGAGGATCTCGAGCGCGCGAACCGCCGGCTCGAGCAGGAAGTGGCCGTGCGGCAGAACGCGGAGCACGCGCTCATCGAGGCGGATCGTCGGAAGGACGAGTTCCTCGCGACCCTCGCGCACGAGCTTCGCAATCCGCTCGCTCCTCTCCGGAACGCGCTCCATATCCTGAAAGTGGCGGGGCCGGGATCGGAGGACGGGAAGGCCGCGCGCGACATCATGGATCGCCAGCTCCGGCAGCTCGTCCGGCTCGTGGACGATCTCCTCGACGTCTCCCGCATCACGACGGGCAAGGTCGTGCTCCAGCGCGAATCCGTCCCTCTCGCGACGATCGTCGAGAACGCGCTCGAGACGGTGCGCCCCTTCGTCGCCGAGCGCGGCATCGCGCTCTCCGTCACGACGCCGGACATGCCGCTCGTGCTCCGCGCCGATTCGACGCGGATGGCGCAGGCGCTCACGAATTTGCTCCACAACGCGGCCAAGTTCACCGACGCGGGGGGGCGCATCGATCTGCGCGTGGAGCGCGAGGGCTTGGACGGCGTCACGATCACCGTGGCGGACACGGGGATCGGGATCCCGACGGACATGCTCCCGTTCATCTTCGACATGTTCACGCAGCTCGACCGCTCGCTCGAGCGCCCCTATTCCGGCCTCGGCGTGGGATTGTCGCTCGCGAAGCGCCTGATCGAGCTCCATGGGGGATCGCTCGAGGCCGCGAGCGAGGGGCAAGGCAAGGGAACCCGGTTCACGGCGCGCCTCCCCAGGATCGTCGTGTTCGAGCCGGGCCCCAGGGCGGCCACGAGCGAAGGGGGCACGCCAAGGACGCCCGCGCGCCGGCGCGTTCTTCTCGCGGATGACAACGTCGACTTCACGTCGAGCTTCGCGCTCATGCTCCGGAGCATGGGCCACGACGTGATCGAGGCGCACGATGGGGCCGAGGCGCTTCAGGCCGCGCGCGCCATCCAGCCCGAGGTCGCGTTCCTGGACATCGGCCTGCCCAAGATGAACGGCTACGATCTCGCGCGGCGCCTGCGCGAGGATCCGGCGACTCGCAGCACCGTCCTCGTCGCCGTGACCGGCTGGGGTCAGGACGGGGACCGGAAGCTCGCCGCGGAGGCGGGCTTCGACCTTCACCTGGTCAAGCCGGTCGAGTCCACGCAGATCGAGACGATCTTCGCGGGGCTCGCGTCGACGCCGCTTCGCCCCTCGTAGCCCGGAAGCGCGGCCTTGCCTTGCCCTAGTTGCGCCCCTTCGTCCCGTCCCGCAGCACGATCTGCCCCTTCCGGCTGAAGTCGATCGACTCGCCCAGGATGCGCGCGGCCTCCTGTGGCGCGTGGAAGCCGTTCGAGTTCTCCGCCTCCACGAAGTCGAGCCGGAACTGGGCCAGACGCTGGTAGCGCCGGGCGGATTCGAGCCGGACCTCGTTCTGCCCGATCGCCTGCGCGTGCTTCAGGTCCTCGATGAGGTCGACGAGCGCGTCCATCGCCTGGTTCCGGAGCTTGAAGGTGCGGTCCTGGATGATCTCGACCCGCTGCCGAAGCTCGGCCTCCGGGAACTTGTGGCAGGTCTGGCAGGCGCGGTTGATGTTGAGGACCGGGCTCTGCACGTGGTGATCGCTGATCTTGAGCGCGCCTTCCCTCATGTACGGCATGTGGCAGTCGGCGCACGCCACGCCGGAACGCGCGTGGATTCCCTGGCTCCACATCTCGAACTCCGGGTGCTGCGCCTTCAGGACGGGCGCGCCCGTGTCGGCGTGGATCCAGTCCTTCTGCTGGATCTCGTCATAGTAGGCCTGGATCTCCTCGATCTTGATCCCCTTCGCCCACGGATAGACGAGCCGCTTCTCCTTCCCCTTGAAGTAGTACTCGACGTGGCACTGGCCGCAGACGTAGGAGCGCATCTCCTGGCGCGTCGCGTCCTTGTTCACGTCGTAATTCTGGATTCCCTGCGACGCCTTGAGCGCGCGTATTCCCTCCATGAAGCCGGGGCGCGTCACGCGGAGCTCCATCGTCTCCGGATTGTGGCAGTCGATGCACGCGATCGGATGCGTGACGAGCTTCCGCGCGTCCCCATAGGGCATCGCGTTCATGCGCTCGAAGCCGCGCGCGAGGTCGCCGTCTCCGAGCTTTCGGTACGGAACCACGATCGAGGCGTGGCAGTGGAGGCAGGTGCCGGGCTGCGGGGTGACGAGCTGGCGCTCGGTGAAGGTCTGGTCGTCCAGCATGTAGGCATGGCCGCGCTCCTCACGGAAGTCGACCGCGAAGGGATAGCCCGCCCACATGGTCTTGAGCCTCGGGTCCTGCTCGAGGCGCGACCTGGCCACGATCGAGCGGGGATCCGCCGCCGTCGGGGTCCGCTCCTCCGCCTCGCTTCCGCCGTAGCGCGTCCGCACCATGTCGACCGTGCGCTTGTAGCCGTCGTACTCGGCCGGGAAGTTCTTGCCCCAGACGGCCGGATCCTCCGTGTTCTCGTTGATCTCGACCACGCGATAGAACGGATTCCTCCCCTCGGCCTTCCTCTGGAAGATGTTGATGAGAAGGGCCGCGATGCCTCCGGCCGCGATCGCGGCGACGACCGCGACGATGAGTGCGTTACGGACCGGGGATCCACCGCCTCGACGCATAGCGCTCTCTCCTTGGCTCTAGGGGTGCCCGACGCTGCCGTGGCAGCGGATACAGGACGGATCGCTGGACGGATGCCCCGCCGTCATCATGGCGACGATGGGACCGTGGCAGCTCCGGCAGTTCCTTTCGACGATCTCTCGATTGTGAGGCTTGATCTGGATGGGCTCGGGGAAGTCGCCGAACGTGAAATGGAGCGAATGCCAGAAGCCGTTCCGCGCCTTCGTGGTCATCTTGCCGATGGGATCGTGCGGCGTGTGACAGTCGTTGCACGTCGCGGTCGCGTGGTGCGTGGACCGCACCCAGCCGTCGTATGGCTCCCGCATGATGTGGCAGTTGGCGCACGCGCGGGGATCGTTCGTGAGGTAGGCGCCGCCGTGCGCGTACGTGAAGGTGTAGAGTCCCGTGCCCACCGCCACGCCGACGGCGAGGCCGGCGAGCACGGCGGGGACGTCACGGATCGACCACGAGCGCCTGCCGCGGCTCCGAGGCGTCAGACGGCCTCCAGCGCGCCGGGATGCGGCGCGCTACAGGGCTTCGGATGTGGTCTCTCTGGAATTCGATCGCGCACGCGCCCCTCGTCCTGCCCCGACCCGTGCGGGAGCATAGAGGGACGGCGAGCGAGGGGCAACGCCGTTGGGTGGCGGCGCTACGTCATGGCGGCGAGCTCCGGCAAGCCCTCGAGGGCAGCTCGGAGCGCCGAGTCGGTTCCGCCGCCTTCGGGCAGAGCGGCGGAACTCGACCCAGCCTTCATTCGGGATCCGCGATCCCGTCGGCGATTCCCAGCGGCTCGCGAGCCCGCTTTTCGGAACCGCCGCTCCTGTGCGTCTTTGTAAGACCCACAAGCCCCGCGGGCCGAAAACGCTATACGGCTCGCCGTCCGCTGATGACGCTCAGCAGGAACACGACGATGGCGGCGATCAAGAGGAGGTGGATGAAACCTCCCACGGCCACCTTGGTGATCAGCCCCAAAGCCCAAAGAACAATGAGAAGTACCGCAATCGTGACCAGCATGTCGGAATCCTCCTGGCCCCCCTGAGGGTCCATGATGGACGCCCCGCGCGCCCATGATGGACGGAGGAAGCAAGGAGCTTGCCGTCGGCCCACGGGGCCCGATTCAGAGCCCCCGCGCGGCACTTAGCGGAATCGCATCTTGATCTTTCCCCACGTCGTTTCTTCCGTCGCGGTAGGACAGTCGTTCACGGCGCCGGGCGTGGGATTGCATCCCGTCCCAGGGGGCGTCCCCGATCCCGTGTAGCGATTGAGTCCATCGAACAAGACCCACGTGTCGCCCGGGCCGAGACGCCCCGTCGATCGGTCCGTCGCGCCCTCGATGGAGTTGTAGCTCTTGCTCTCCACCTCGACCGTATCGGACCCCTGGATCTGGAAGAGCCGGACCGTATCACCGGAGTTGTTGAGACTGAGACCGCTCACCGTGCGGCCTTGCGCGCGCTGCCAATCCTCGGCCATGCGTCCCGTCACGAGGACCACACCGCTCGGCGCGAGCGAGCCCGAGAACGCGTAGCGGATGGTGGAATCGGCATCCGAGACGAGATAGCCCGCGAGCGTCTCCACCGAGACGCCCCTGTTCCGGATCTCGAGCCACTCGTCCTGCCGCGCGACGAACGCGCCGTCCCCATCCCAGTCGCGCGAGGGTCCTGCGAGGATCTCGCTCAGCTGGATCGGAGGCGCGACGGCCATCCCGACCGCCGGTGCGGCCTCCGCCCGCTTCACCACCGGCTCGTGTCGCAGCATCCCGGCGACCACCGCGATCGCCACGGTCAGCACGAGCACCCACAACGCAATCGCCCACGAACGCACCATGATCTCCCCCTTTCAGGAGTGTGGCTGGCGTCGGGGTGAAACGGATGGGTCCTTCGGGGCAGCGTGGGGAGCGACATGGGTGCACGCTGGGAGTGACGACTCGGGGAGCGCTAACGGTGCCGGACTTCGAAGGGTGCTGTCAAGCGCGCATCGTTCGTCCGATCTCGTTTTCGCGGAAAAGCGACACGCGCTACACCGTCTCCCGGTGCCTCGTGCGCCAGATGGCGCGGGGCGCGCCCTGGTCGGGAATGAGCCTCGGCAGATTCCAGAACGCGGGGAGGACGAGGAGGAGCGCCATCGCTCCGCCCCAGAGCGGGCTCGACAGCGCGGCGGCTACGCCCGGGGTGTTGAGCCAGACCGCGAGCACGATGGCGGCGACGAGCGCGCCTCGGAGATAGCCGCCGCCGAGGAACGCGACGGTGATCCCCGCGAATCCCAACGGCACCGGCCAGCGCTCGAGCGCGACGGCGGGATCGGTCCAGAGCTGGAGCGCGCCCACGAGCCCCGCGCAGGCGCCGCCCGCGGCGACCGTGAGCATCTGCATGGCATCCACGTCGACCCCCGCCGCGACGGCGGCGAGTGGATTGGAGCCGACGGCGCGGAGCTCGAACCCGCGCACGGACGCGCGGAGGAGGTGCGCCGCCAGGAGCCCCAGTCCGATCCCGAGGGCCAGAAGCAGGATTCCCCACGCCATCACGAACGACGGAGCCAGGTGGAGCCCGGGCGCCCAGGCGAGCGTGCGCGCCAGCGTGCCGAGCTGGATCTCGAGTGCGGGCGCGGCGGCGGGCTCGACGCCGAACGCGCGCGCCACGGGGACGAGCATGGCCGCGAGGAGGAGCCCGCTCAGGATTTCGTGGATCGCGAGCTTCCGCTTGAGCCACGCCATCACGACGCCCACGAAGAGCCCGCCCCCGGCGCCCGCGATCAGGCCCAGGAGCCCCTGCGCACCGGGGAGGATGTCGGCGCTCCGCGCGACGAGCGATCCGGCAATGAAGCCGGCGAGGAACTGGGCATGAATGCCGAGATTCAACAATCCCGCGTGGAGCGGGAAGAGGAACGCGAGCCCGAGAAAGAGAAGCCCCGCCGCGGCGAGCACGATGTCTCCGCTCCAGGGCGGCCATCCCTGGCTCGACCCCGCGGCGGCGGCGATGAGATAGCTCCCCGTAAAGAGCGCGACCAGGAGCGCCGCGTTCCCGAGCAGCACCCATGGGCCCCCGCGCGAGCGTCCTGGAATCACGCCGCCGCTCCCGACATCTCGTCGATGATCATCTCGCGCGTGAGGGTTTCGGTGACCGGGATCCAGACGAAGCGCCCCGCCGCGAGGACGGCGAGCCGGTCCGCGACGCGCATCGCTTCCTCGGGCTCCTCGGTCAGCCAGAGGAGGCCGCTCCCGCGCTCGCACTGGAGCACGAGCGCGCGGCGCACGTATTCCTGCGCGGCGAGCGAGAGGCCCTGCGCCGGCGAGCGCGCGACCATGAGCACCGGATTGCGAAGCACCTCGCGCGCCACGATCACCCGCTGGCGATCGCCGAGCTTGAGCTGGCGGAAGCGGTGGTTCGCCTCGGCCTCGGGAATCTCGAAGTCGCGCAGCGTGCGCACCGCGTTGCCGCGAATCGAGTCGTGGCGGAGGAATCCCTTCCGGGCGAACGGAGGCCCCGTGATCTGGCCGAGGATGAGATTCTCCTCGATCGTGAACTCGGGGATCGCCTGATCGCGCGCATGCGGCGGATTCACGAAGCTGATCCCCGACTCCACGCGGTGCCGCCGCGTGGACAGGATCATCTCCTTGCCGAGGAACTGCATGCTCCCCTGCTCCGGCGAGCGGCTCCCGAGGAGCACGTCGTGGAGGAGGTTGAGCCCGTCCGCCGGCGCGCCGACGATCGCGAGCACCTCCCCCGCCTTCACCTCGAACTCGAGACCGGCCAGCGACGTCTCGCGACCGCGGCCCCGGAGCACGAGATCCTCGATGCGAAGAAGGGGCTCGCCCGGCGTGTGATGTCCGCTCGGGGTCCTCCGGATGCCGAGCCCGCCCGTCCAGCGCTCGACCAGCGTTCCCTCGGAGCACTCGTGCGTCGTCACCGTGACCGGCTCGGCGCCGCGCCAGAGGATCGTGACCGCTTCGGCGTCGGGATACGCGTCGCGCGGAAAGGCGCTCGTGATGACGGCCGGGATCTTCTCCTCCGATGCGACGCGGCGGATGGTCGCGAGGAAGTGACGCGCTTCGTGGGGACCGAGCTCGGAGGTCGGCTCGTCGAGGAGAAGGAGGGCCGGCTGATCGGCCAGGGACGCGGCGAGCTCGAGCAGGCGCCGCTCGAGAGGACGGAGCGTCTCGACCGGGACGTCGAGGAGACCGTCGAGCGCGAATCGCGCCGCGAGCGCCTTCGCCTCCTCGCGCGCCTGCTTCCAGTGGATGAACATCCCCATCCGCTTGGGCTGGCGATGGAGGATCAGGCGGTCGAGGACGCGAATCTGCGCGGAGCCGGCGGGCTGCGGAACGAGGGCGGCTGGGGCGGGCGCGAGGAGCGTGCCGCGCTCCAGCTTTCTCCGTCCCGCGAGCGCTTCGAGAATCGCGGTCTTCCCGGTGTCCCGCTCGCCTAAGAGCATGTGCACGGAGCCGGGACCGACCGAGAAGGTCAAGTCCTGGACGAGCCAGCGCGGCCCGTCGGCCAGCGCCATTCCCTTCACGTCGAGCCGCTCGTTCTTGTCGCCCACGTTCCCCTCCTCCCGTCACCGTCGCCACGCGGCGATCCCAACGCTACTCCCGGCGCCTCTCGCCTCTGTCCCGCGCCGCGGCTACTCCCGGCGCACTCTGGTCCCGGTGGTTCCCTCGAGCGCTTCCGTGAGCTTGGCGGGGGAGGTGATCACGACCTCGCGTCCGCCGCCGCGCACGAACTCGATCGCGGCCTGGACCTTGGGCCCCATGCTCCCGGCCGGAAAATGCCCGGCGGCAGCATACTCCGAAAGCTCCTCCGCCGTCGCGCACGGCAATTCGCGCTGCTCCGGCTTTCCGAAGTGGAGGGCCACCCGATCGACACCCGTGATGATGCAGAGCATCTCGCAGCCGAGAAGCCGCGCGAGGAGGCTCGACGCGAGGTCCTTGTCGATGACCGCCTCGACGCCGTGGAGCGTGCCGTCCCACTGCCGCGCCACGGGGATCCCGCCTCCGCCGGCCGCGATCACGATCGCGCCGTCCTCGACGAGCTTCCGGATCGCCGCGATCTCCACGACCTCGAGCGGCTTCGGCGAGGCCACGACCCGGCGCCACCCGCGCCCGGCGTCCTCGGTCACGCTCCACCCCTTCTCCTTCGCGAGGAGCCGCGCGCGCTCCTGCGTGTAGAAGGGGCCGATCGGCTTGGTCGGGCGGCGGAACGCGGGGTCCCGCTCGTCCACGACGACCTGGGTGACGACCGTCGTGACCGGCCGCTGGATGCCGATGCGGCCGAGCTCGTTGTCGAGGGCCTGCTGCATCATGTAGCCGATCCCTCCCTGCGAGTCGGCGCCGCACACGTCGAGCGGCATCGGGGGGATCTGCTCCCGCGCGGCCTCGTTCCGGATCAGGATGTTCCCCACGATCGGACCGTTCCCGTGGCTCAGGACCACCCGGACCCCCTGCTGGATGAGGGCGGCGATCGGCTGCATCGTGAGCCGCGTGATCGCGCACTGCTCGTCGAACGTGCCCGTCCCGCGCGCGGGCAGGATCGCGTTCCCGCCGAGGGTGATCAGGATGCTATGGGGCAGCCGGTCCAATCAGCGCGTCACGTTGGCGTGCGCCTGCGCGAAGGCCTCGAACCGCTTCAAACCTTCGCGGATGTTCTCGATGGAGTTGGCGTACGAGAAGCGGACGTAGCCCTCGCCGTTCGATCCGAACGCGGTCCCGGAGAGCGCCGCCACGCCGGCCTCCTCGAGGAGCGCGGCCTCGACCTGCGAGCTCTTCATGCCCAGTCCGGTGATGTTCGGGAAGACGTAGAACGCGCCGGACGGCTTCGCGCACTTGATCCCCGGAATGGCGTTCAACCCTTCGACGATGGCCTCGCGCCGCCGCCGGAACTCCGCCACCATCGCGCGCACTTCGTCCTGCGGCCCGAGGAGCGCGGCGGGCGCTGCCCGCTGCACGAAGGACGTCGCGCACGAGTACACGTTGGTCGCGAGCCGCGCGACGTGCTTGACGAGCGTCGGATTCATGACTCCGTAGCCGAGCCGCCAGCCGGTCATCGCGTAGGTCTTGGAGAACCCGTCCAGGATGACCGTCCGCTCCGCCATGCCGGGGCGCGTCGCGATCGTCTCGTGCGTCCCCTCGTAGAGGATCTTGGAATAGATCTCATCGGAGAGGACGAAGACGTCTCGGTCGCGAAGGAGCGACGCGATCTCGTCGAGATCCTTCGGCGTGAGCACGGAGCCGGTCGGGTTGTGGGGCGAGTTGAGCACGAGCATCCGGGTGCGCGGCGTGAGGAGCTTCTCCACGTCGGCCGCGCCGAAGCGGAACGAGCGGTCCTCACGGAGCGCGAGCGATACCGGCGTGCCTCCGGCGAACCGCACCGCCGACTCGTAGATCGGGAAGCCGGGATTCGGGACGATCACCTCGTCCCCCGGGTTCACGCAGGCGAGCACGGCGAACGTGAGCACGGGCTTTCCACCCGGCGTCACCACGACCTGCTCCGGTGCGACCGGTAATCCGCGATCCTTCGTGATGTACTGCGCGATCGCCTCGCGAACCTCGGGAAGTCCCGCCGAGGGTCCGTAGTGCGTGAAGCCCTCCTCGATCGCGCGGATCGCCGCCTGACGGATGGGGGCCGGCGTATCGAAGTCGGGCTCGCCGATCTCGAGGTGCACGATGGTCCGGCCCTTCGCTTCGAGCGCGCGCGCCTTGGCGAGCACTTCGAAGGCGGTCTCGGTGCCGAGCTGACTCATTCGATCCGCGTAGCGCATGGACTTCTCCTTATCATTCCGCCCGAATCGGGGCGTTCGCATTCACTCCCATCATTCCCCGCCGGACTCGCGAAGCTCCCGGCCGACCCAGATCGAGGCCGCGGTCGCGCGCGCGCCGGATGCATCGTCCCGCTGCTCGACGAGCCCGCCCAAGGTCCAGCGCCCCAGCTTCCAGGCGCCTCTCGCGCTCGCCGCGACGCCCGGCCGCGTGGTCGTCACGAGCGCGGTCGCGCCGCCCGCATAGAGCCCGCTCGACCAGGCCGCGCCGTCCTCGACGGCGCGAATCCCCTCGAGCTGGATCTCGAGCGTGGCGCGCTCGCGCCATGCGAGCGAGAGTCGGCCTCCGAGCGACGACCCTCGCCTCACGCCCGCGATCGTCTCCTTGTCGCGCCGCGACGCGAGAAGCGTGAGCGCCCGGCCCTCCGCGCGAGCCACCTGCACCTCGGCGACCGCGTACCGCTCGATCGACGCGTGAAAGCCGGCCCCGTTGGAGAAGCTTTCGGTCCGCGCCCTCCCGATCCGAAACGAGAGCGGGCCGTGCCCCGCCGGCGCGATCCGCCCCTCCAGTTCCGCCCGCGAGCTCGAGCCCGTGGCGCCGGAGGGATTCCCGGCGAGCCGGAGCCTCAGTCTCGCGCGCCGCGAACCCGATTCACCCGCGATCTCGCTCGCGACGCCGCGCAGCTCCCGCGAGCGCCAGCGCCACCGGCCCTGCACCCGAAGCGGCCCCGCCGATCGCGCCACCATCGCGATCACGGCCGTGCCGCCCGCGCCGCTCGCGGCTTCGACCGCGAGGTGCCCTTCGCGCGTCCTCCACTCCGCCGCGAGATCCACCACGTCGCCACCGGCCGCGCGTCCCAGCGTGACGCCCGCTCGAGCGCGCCGGCCGCGGGCGCCCATGCCGAGCGCGCGCACCGCCGCGCCGTCTTCGACACGCGCCCCGTAGAGGGCCCAGAGGGACAGTCCCCGCCGGGCGCCCGTACGCCACGCGATCGCCGCGCCGTCCACGAGCGCGCCTGCCGGCGAGACCGGGGCCCCGAACGCCGGCCCGCGCAGGCGCGGCGGCGGAACGCGGCCGCTTCGCGACTTGAGCTCGAGCTCTTCCATGACGAGCGGCGACAGTCCACGCGGCGCGAGCCGTCCGGCATCGATCCCGAGCCTCGCCGTGCGCGCGAATCCGGTCACGGCCTCGGCCTCGCCCCGCGCGCCCGCGAGAAGCGAGATCCCCGCGATCACCCCGGCCGCGGACGCCTCGACGGCGGACCGCGCCTGCCTGAGCGCGCCGTCCCTCAGATCCGCCCGGACGATGAGTCCCAGCTCCGGCGTGAGGAGCTCATCCAGGAGCTCGGGCCGATCGATGTCTTCCACGGGAAGCGGCAGCCAGGCAGGTCCGCCCGCGGCGGAATCGGCCTGAGCTAAGGCGATCCCCGGCGTCGCGACGGTGGCGAGGAATATCCAGAAGGCGCCCCGCGCCGCGAAGCCCGGGAACGACCGTAGACGATGATACGATCGCATCATAGCAAACCGGCACCGCGCGTGTCCCGCAAAGTGGGGGCGGGTCACGGGCGGCCTCCCCGCGTATCGGGATCGCGCGGGACGAGCGCAAGCGCCACGCCGCCGACGCTGCCTCCGTCGTCGAGATCCAGCCGCCCCGCCGATACCTCGACCCGCCTCAGGCGGAGCGCGATCGCGGCCCCGCTTCGCTCCGGCCGGACGCCGCGCGCCAGGCGCACGCATGCGACGCGCGACAGCGCGAGATCGAGAACCAGCCGGGGACTCGCGCGTCCGCTGGCTTCCCACCGATCCATCCACGCGAGCGCGACGGCGCCCGAACGGAGCCTGAGCGCGAAGGGGACGGACGGCTCCACACCGAGCCCGTCGAGCGGGCGGGTCCGTGCGAGACGGTCGCCGGCGACGACGCACTCGAGCGATCCGCGCGGGAGCGCGACCTTGGCGAGGACGGAGACGCCGGCGGCGAACCCGCCCTCGGACGGCTCGCCGTCCAGGGCGAGGGTCAGGCGCTCCGCAACCACGGAGAGAAGCACGGCGCGCGTACCGATCTCCTCGAGGTCGAGGCGAAGGATGTGCTCGCGCGCGCCCGGGAATCCGAGCTGGTTCCAGGTCGCGCTCACGCGCGCGCTCTGCCCGCCGAACGCGACCGCCGCGCGCTCCGAGGTGAGACCGTCGGACTGGTAGAGAGCCGTGTGCGATGCGGACGCGGCGAATCCGGCCGACTCGAAGAAGGGGACGGACGCGAGGTCGAGCGACGCCGCGCCGAGCGCCGCGGGGCTTCCGTCCCGCACCTCGAAGGCGGCGCGTGCCGGGGATGGGGCGGCGAGGGCCGCCGCGAGCGCGACGGCGAGCGGACGGATCGCTGCGGCGCTCACGGCCGGCCTCCCGCCACGGCGATCGACAGCGAGGAGTGAAGCGGCGCCACGCCGTCCTCGGGCAGCGCTTCCGCGCGGACGACGTAGAGCCCGGCGGGCGCCGGCGCCCCGGCGTCGTCGTTGCCGTCCCACACGAACGCGGCGTCCGTCGCGAGCCGCTGCCCCTCCGTCAGCGTGCGCACGGGCCGGCCGAGGAGGTCGTGCACGCGCACGGTGAGGCGCCGCCCGCGCGCCGCTTCGGTCGCGCGGAACACGATCGGCACGGGCTCCCGAGCGTGAACCGAGAGCACGCGCGTGCCCGCGACGAGCAGCGCGCGCCCGCCGGGCGAAGGACCCGGCGGCGCATGGAGCGAGTTCGCCCGTCCAGGCGTCGCGCCGTCCGCGGCGACGCACTCCGACCAGGAGCCGGGATCGCCGCTCGGAAGATCGAACGAGAGGCGCTCGAGACTGCCGTCGCGCACGGTGGCTCCGCCGGCGTAGGTCATGGCGTCGACCGGAACGCCGTCCGCGAGCGCGAGCGCGACGAGATCCGCGGCGCTGCCTGGCTCGGCGCCGTCGTTGAGCGAGGGCCAT
>DASUFL010000097.1:0-6230 GCA_036274595.1 Candidatus Eiseniibacteriota bacterium
GGATCGTCGAGCGACATGGCGGTCCTGCGCTTTCCCTGCCTGAGGAGCGAGAGCGCGGTGCGCGCCACGATCGTGAGGATCCACGGGGAGAGGGCGCGGCCGAGCTGGAAGCGGTCGAGCGCCTGGTACGCCTTCACGAGGCTCTCCTGGACGACGTCGTCCGCGTCCTCGGCATGGCGTGTGATCCGGAATGCGAGTCGGTAGGCAGGCCGCTGCACGCGGCGAACGACTTCCGCGAATGCGTCGGTCTCGCCTCCCCGGACGAGTCGGACCAGCTCCTCGTCCGTGAGCCCCGTTCGATCAGGTCGCGCAGGGGTCATCGGGCGCCGACTCTACTACTCCCGGTACCGGAGGACTATTCCAAACGACCGGAAGGGGCGAATCCGGGTGGAGTTACCGGGGGGCCCCCAAAGCGGAAGAGGCGGGCCGCCGTAGCGGTCCGCCCCTGGTACGACTCCAGCCGGCCTTAGCGGTCGACCTTCTTGCGACGATTGCCGCGGCGCGTCATCCACATGAGACCGAACGCCACCACGAGACCCCACAGCACCATTTGCTTCCACATGTGAGCTTCACCTCCTCGTTCGCCACTAACGCGTGGCGTTCTGAGCAGCGATCGCTTGCATGAGCTGGATCGCGGCGGGCCCCAAGATCACGATCAGGAGCGCCGGGAAGATCAGGAAGACGAGCGGGAAGGCGAGCTTGATCCCGGCCTTGCGCGCCTGCTGCTCCGCGCGCTGGCGGCGCTTCGTGCGCATGGACTCCGCGTGGGAGCGGAGCGACTGGGCGATGCTGGTTCCGAGCTTGTCCGCCTGGATCAGCATCGCGGAGAGCGCGTAGAGATCCTCGACGCCCGTGCGCCGCGCGAGGCGCCGGAGCGCGTCCGACCGGGAGAGCCCGGTCCGGATTTCCTGGTTCACGAGCAGGAACTCGTCGCTCAGAGCCGGGCTCGCGATCGCGATCTCGCGCCCCACGCGTTCGATCGCGGCGGTCAAGCCGAGTCCCGCCTCCACACAGACGACCATGAGGTCGAGCGCGTCGGGAAGCGCCTGCTGGATCCGGGCGCGGCGTGCCTCGCCCCGCATCCAGAGCCAGATCGTCGGCGTGTAGAAGCCGACCACGCCCGCGACCAAGCCCGAGAAGAAGATCGAGCCGATGGGGCGCGCGAGCGCGAAGTTGAGGACGATCCAGCCGACCGCGAAGGTCACCGCGAAGACCGCCTTCGCTCCGAGGAAAATCATGGGCGCGCTCTGCGAGCGGATGCCGGCTCGCACGAGGCCCGACTGGAGCGCCTCCTTGTCCTCGCCGGTCGGGAGGAAGCCACCGAGCGAAGCCAGGAGCTGCGCGATCGTTGAAGGCGTTTCGGCGTCGAGCTTGGGACGGGCCGCGAGGGCGCGCGTCCTTAGGTCCCGGAGCCGTGCGGTGACGGGATCGCGGTCCCGCACCAAGATCTGGTAGAGGGCGAGGAACCCGATTCCGAGAGCGAGCGCGAGCAGGAGGGTCGAGATCAGGAACATGTCGTCACACCTTGATGTCGACGATCTTCCGAATCGCGAACCCGCCCAACATCTGCATGAGGAACGCGAAGCCGAGAATCATCCGACCGTTCGGGTGGTCCCACATCTTGTGGAAGTAATCCGGCGCGGTGAGCGCCATGAACATGCCGAGGCCCGCGGGGAGACAGGTCAGGATGAGGCCGGTGAGCCGCCCCTGCGCGGTGAACGTCATGATGTCGCCGAGGATCCGGAACCGGTCGCGGATCAGCTTGCCCGTGTTCTCGAGCACCTCGGTCAGGTTGCCGCCCGTGTCACGCTGCAAGACGACCGCGGTCACGAAGAACTTGAGGTCGAGCGAGTCGACCCGGGTGGCCATGTTGGCCAGCGCCTCGCGCAGATCGAGGCCGAGCGCCTGCTCCTCGACCACGATCGCGAACTCCGACCGGACGGGCTCGGGAGATTCATCGGCGACGATCTGGAGCGCGCCCGAGAACGAGATGCCCGCGCGGAGCGCGCTCACGAGAAGGTCGAGCGTGTCCGGGAACTCTTCGGCGAAGGCCTTCATGCGCGCGCTCTTCTTCTGCCCCACGAAGAAGATCGGAAGGAATCCACCCACCAGGAGGAAGAAGACGGCGTTCAGCACCTTCCCGAAGATCGCGAACGAGATCAGATAGGCGGCCATCGCGGACGCCGCGATCAGAAGGACGAACGTCGCGACCTTCATGCTCATTCCCGCCTGATACAGGAAGAGCTCGATGCGCTGGGCCACCTTCATGTTCTTGAGCATGGAATCGAGGAACGGGATCGTGCTCATGCGCGTGTCCCGCTCCAGCGCGATGGTTCCAGCCGGGCCTCCGAGCTCGCTCGTACCGACGCGCTCCCTTAGCTTCTGGTCCACCTGCTCCCTGCGTCGCTGCGCCATCGCCGCGACCAGCGTGGCGACGGCCGCGAAGAGAAGGATGGCGACGAAGACGTAGATCATCGCGCGGCCCCCCGCTCGAAGATGCCGGTCAGATCGGTGCCGGCCAGGCGGACCTGGTCGGAGAAGTGCGGCACGACCCCGGTGGCCTCATAGCGGCCTTCGACCTTGCCGTCGTTCCGGGTGCCGGTGCGATTGAACCGGAAGATCTCCTGCATGGTCACGACCGGCCCTTCCATTCCGGTGATCTCGGAGATCGAGAGCACCTTGCGCGAGCCGTCGGAGATGCGCGAGACGTGGACGATCACCTGGAGCGCGGACGCGACCTGCTCGCGGATCGCCTTGTCGGGCAGCGAGTGGCCGGCCATCAGGACCAGGTTCTCGAGACGGTGCAGAGCGTCGCGCGGGCCGTTCGAGTGGATCGTGGTGAGCGATCCGTCGTGGCCCGTGTTCATGGCCTGGAGCATGTCCAGCACCTCGTCGCCTCGAACCTCGCCGACCACGATGCGGTCGGGACGCATACGGAGCGCGTTCCGGACGAGGTCGCGCTGCGTGATCGTGCCCCGCCCTTCGATGTTCGGCGGTCGGGTCTCGAGCCGCACGACGTGGGGCTGCTGGAGCTGGAGCTCCGCCGAGTCCTCGATCGTGACGATGCGCTCGCCGTCCGGGATGTAGCGCGAGAGGATGTTGAGGAGCGTCGTCTTACCGGAGCCCGTGCCCCCGGTGATGAGCATGTTGATCCGCGCGCGGATGATGCCGCGGAGGAGCCGGGCCATCGGCTCGGTCAGCGAGCCGAGCTCGAGCAGGTTGTCGATGGAGAGCGCCTTCCGGCGGAAGCGGCGGATCGAGAGGATCGCGCCGTCCAGCGCCGCGGGCGGGATGATCGCGTTCACGCGCGACCCGTCCGGGAGGCGCGCGTCGACCAGCGGGCTCGACTCGTCGATGCGTCGGCCGACCCGCGAGATGATGCGGTCGATGATGAGACGGAGGTGCGCTTCGTCCCGGAACTGCACCGGAGTCAGCTCGAGGCGTCCGAGCCGCTCCACGTAGACCTGGCGGTGCGTATTGACCAGGATGTCCGAGATCTCCTCGTCGAGGAGATAGGGCGTGATCGGCCCGAGGTCGAACGTGTCGTGGAGGAGCTCCTGCACGAGCCGCTCCTCATCGGAACGGGTCAGACGGAGCTCGGAATCGGAGAGGAGCCGCCGCGCGACCGATTCCACCTGGTCGCGGCGCCCGCTCTCGTCCAGGCCGTCCAAGAGAGCCATGTTGAGCTTGCCGATCATCTCGCGATGAAGGCGGCGCTTCAGCTCCTGGTACTCGTCGAACGCGGCCGGTGGAGGCGCATTCGGCCGCCGGTCGGCGGGCTCGGTTTCGGTCGTGGTGGAGACGGGGCTGCCCGCCGCACCCTTGCGGAAACGATCTCGTAAGCTCATCGAAGCACCTTCCTTCCGAAGAGACCCCGCCGGATGCTCTCCTCCGCCGGCGTCGTGGGCACCTCGCGTCCGACCAGCTTGGCCGCGAGCGCGATGATGTCCTTGGATGCTTGCGCGTCGGGATCGTCGAGGCAGAGCGCCCGACCCGCGTTCACGGACGCGAAGACGCGTCGATAGTCGTTTTGAATCGTGTGGAACGCCCGGACCTGAAGCGCCTCGAAGAGCTGGTCCAGGGTGATGAACCCGCGCGTGCCGGTGTAGCGGTTCACGACGACCTTCACGCGGTCGGGAACGTCGGTGAAGTGGAGCCGGTCGAAGACCTCGAGCGCGCGCCGAGCGGCCCGGATCGATGGGATCGAGAGCTCGGCCAGGAGGACAATCGTGTTGCTCCGGTCGAGCACCTCGAGCGACACCTCGTCGAACGAGTGCGGGGCGTCGACGACGACCGCATCGTGCGAGGAGGAGAGCGCGTCGATCACGCCTCCCGCCTGCGCCGGCGTCATCGCTTCGAAGCTCGAGAGATCCTCCGGCTGCGCCAGCACGGCGAGGCCGCTCGAGTGGCGGAGCAGGTTCATCTGGAGCGCCGTCGAGTCGAGCCGCGGGGCGCGGAGGAGGTCCGCGATGGACTTGTCGGCTTTCATGCCGAGCACGTGGGCGGCCCCGCTCGACTGCGCGTCGAAGTCGGCCAGCGCCACGGAATCCACGTTCAGATGGGCCTTCATCGAGACCGCCAGGTTCGCCGCCACCATGGTCGTCCCGATGCCCCCTTTGGTGCTGAACAGAGTGGTGATCGAGCGCGCGCGGGTACCCGCAGCGGAACGGGCGGCGCCGCTCCGCGAGACGCGCTCGACCGCTTCCTGGAGGAGCGCCCGGTCGAGCGGCTTCTTCAGGACCTCCTGCGCTCCGGCGCGGATGGCGCGGAGGAGGAGCTGCGGATCCAGATTGTTCGAGAGGAGGAAGAGCGCCGTGTCGGGCAAGTCCATCTTGAACTGCCCGGCGGCGTTGAGCGCCTCCTCGTAGTTGTCGGGGAGATCCAGTAGCACGATCCGCGGCTGCCGCTGTCGCGCGAGCAGGAGTCCGCTCCGGAGCTCGAAGCGCTCGCCGACGATCTCGACGCCCGCGAGGCCGTTCAGAGCCGTGCGCGTGCTGCGGCGATTCGACTCGTCCTCGAGGATGAGGAGGATCGTCACGGCGTCCGGACGCCCCGGCCCGTTCGGCGCAGGAGCGCCGTTACGCCCGCCTGGCGTGTTCGGGTTCCCGTTATGGCTGTCGAGCGACATGGCCTCTCCCTATTCGACGAGGTGAACGCCGTAGATCCCGGTATCGGCCGGAGGACCGGCCTCTCCGGGAGCGATGTACTTGATGAACTGTCCGGTCACGCCGCTCTGGACCATGTCGCCGCCCGGACGCTCCCGGAGGAAGAAAGCCGCGAATTTCACGATCCGCACGTACTTCGCGCCGTTCACGTCGAAGCTGTCGACGATCGGCGTGAGGAACACGCGGCTCTGATTGCCGGAGTAGTCCTGGTAGCAGCTCGACGACTGGTCGGTGTCCGCGTCCCAGCGCTCCTGGAGCGCCGACTTGAACGGACCGACCTTGTTGCCGGGCGCGGTGAGGACCATCTCGTCACCGATCCCGAGGCAGCACTGGTAGCCGTTCTTCGTGTACTCGTAGACCGCCGCCGCGCCGCCGCCGGTGAAGTCGTCCTCGTTGCAGTCCGGGTAGTCGAGGAGCTGGAAGTTGCCTCCTCCGGTACCACCGCCGCCGCCGTTGCCGCCACCGCCGCCGTTCCCACCGCCGCCGCCACCATTGCCTCCACCCCCGCCGCCGGTTCCTCCACCGCCACCCCCGGTGCCACCACCGCCGCCATTGCCACCGCCATTGCCGCCGCCATTGCCGCCGCCGTTGCCGCCGCCATTGCCGCCGCCATTGCCACCGCTACCGCCCCCGCCATTGCCTCTGCCGTTGCCCCCCTTCGCGGCGAGCCACGTGGGCCCCGCGGAGCCCGCGGTCGCGAAGAGGACCGGGCTGCCCTGGAACATGCCGAAGCCGGCGAGCTCCACCGTGGGCGCCGTCGTGGGCGCGCTCGCCTGCCCGCCCTGCGAGCCCATCTTCAGCGTGTAGACGCTGTCGCAGTTCTCGTAGAAGTCGCCGCCCGGAGGAAGCTGCGGCGCGAAGGGGGCGAGGTGCTCGCAAACCTTGCTCAGCTCCTGCGCCTCGGCGGTCGCGTCGGCGCGCACGCCGATCGACGGCAGCCCGAGCGTCTGAGCGAAGTGGAGAAGGACCGGATTGCCCGTCTCTCCCTCGCGGTGCACGGTCACGCGCACCTGGTTCGCGAACGGAAAGTCCACGTCCACGTCGGGATTGATGGAGATCGCAGTC
>DASUFL010000098.1:0-27818 GCA_036274595.1 Candidatus Eiseniibacteriota bacterium
CACCGGTCCGTCTCTTCGCCTATCCGGTGGGGCGCCGTTCCGATTATTCTCCGGAGGTGATCGACCTCGTGGCCCGCGCCGGATTCCATGCCGCGCTCACGACGACTCCCACGGCGAACCTGGCGGGCGACGATCCGTTCCTGCTCCGGCGCATCAAGCCGCTGGGGGATGATCTGCCCAGCTTTGCGCTCGGCCTCAGCGCCCAGTACGTTAGCGAGTGGAGACAGGCCGTACCGTGAGCCAGGCCGCGCCGGCGCCGGACTCCATCCGCACCCTCGCGATCCGTTCCTCGTTCGTCAACCTCGCTGCCAGTTTCGGGCTCAAGGGTCTCACCCTGGCCCAGGCCGTGATCTACGCGCGCGTTTTCGCGCCCGGAGAGCTCGGGCAGATCGCGACGGTGCTCCTCGTGATCTCGTTCCTGACCGTCATAACGCGGATGGGATTCGAGGAGTCGATTGTCCGGGAGAACGACCACCCCGAGCGCGTGATGCAGACCGCTTTCTTCCTGGCGCTCGTGCTCGGGGGCATTCTCTCCGCGGTCCTCTACGTCGCAGCCCCGCTGGCCGCGTCGGCCTTCCACCGGGCGGAGCTGACCCAGTTCCTGCGCTTCCTGGCCTTCATGGTATTCGGGAGCGCCCTGGGACTCCCGAACGCGCTCTGGGTGCAGCGCTTCCGCTTCGGGCTGGCCAAGGTGGCCTCCTTTGCGGATCTCATCGTGGGAACGGCCGTGACGCTGATCCTCCACTTCCATGCCGGGCTCGGCATCTGGAGCCTCCTCTGGGGACGCGTCGCGGGCTTCGCCGCGAACTACATCATGGTCTGGATCGTCGCGGCGTATCGCCCGTGGCCGGTGCTCGATCGGGCCCAGGCGCGGGCCCTTCTCAGCTTCGGGTGGCCCATCGTTGTCGGATCCTTGGCCAACTACCTCATGCATCAGGGGGACGCGGTGATCGTCCGGTACTTTCACGGCGACGCGACCCTGGCGTACTACCAGCTCGCCTATGCGTTCCCGTATTACCTCATGGAAGGGACCGATGTGCTCTTGGCGGCGCTTCTTCCGACCTTCTCGAGACTCCGGGACTCCCGGGAACGCCTCGTCTCGGCCTTCGTCCAGTCCAACAAGTTCATCACGCTGGCCATCGTGCCCTGCGGCATCGCGCTCGCGGCCCTGGCCGGGCCGCTGGTCCGCGTCGTGTTCGGCGCCAAGTGGCTTCCCGCCGTCGGGCCGATGACCGTCCTCGCGATCGGATTCACGGTGCAGGTCATGTGGGGCTACGGCTGGGGCGCCCTCGTCCTCGCGTCGGGACGGACGCGCTACCTGATGTACGTGAAGCTCTGGATCGTCCTCTACCTCCTCACCGCGGGGACGCTCCTGATCCGGGCGTTCGGGGCGATGGGCGGGGCCCTCTATGTCCTGACCCAGGCCATCCTCACGGTGGGAGTCGTGCGGGGCTGGATCCTTCAGCACGAGCTCGGCTCCCGGAGCTTCATCAAGGACAGCTGGAAGCCCGTGGTGGCCTCCCTCGTGCCCGGCGCCCTCGTCTGGTGGCTTGCGTCGCCGCACATCGGGTCGGTGGTCGGCCTGATCTTGACGGGCATCGCGTATGGAGCCGTCTACATCGGGCTCATGTCCGTCTTCGACCGCGAGCTCGTCCCCGAGCTTCGCCACATGGCGCGGCTGGTCTTCGGGCCGCGGGCCGCGTAGAGTCCGACCGATGCGCGACTACCTCATCATGGCGTTCGTCTTCTCGCTCCTGCCGTACGCGTTCATGCGCCCGTACGTCGGGGCGCTCATGTGGGTCTGGATCAGCATCATGAATCCGCACCGGCTGACCTGGGGCCCTGCGTACGGATTCCCGTTCGCCATGCTCACCGCGGTCACCACCATGGCCGGCGTCTTCATCTCGAACGACAGAGGCCGCTTCCCGGCATCGCGCGAGGTGACGATCATGATCCTGATGGGAGCGTGGTTCACACTCACGACCACGGTGGCTCTCATGCCGGAAGCAGCGTGGGTCAAGTGGGATCGCGTCATCAAGATCCTCATCATGACGATCGTTCCGCTGTTCCTCCTTCAGGACAGGAACCGCCTGCGACTGCTGCTACTCGTGATGGTGGGCTCGATCGCCTTCTTCTCGGTCAAGGGGGGTCTGTTCTCCCTCATCACGGGCGGGCGCTACCGCGTGTACGGCCCGTCCCAGTCGTTCATCGCCGACAACAACGCGCTCGCCGTCGCGGAGCTGATGGTGCTGCCGCTCATGCTCTACCTGGCCAAGTCGGAGCCACGCAAGTGGGTGAAGCGCGGCCTCTACGTGTCCGTTCCGCTCACGCTGGTGTCCGTGATCTTCTCGTATTCGCGCGGAGCGCTCCTCGGTCTTCTGGCCATGGTGAGCGTTCTCATCGTCACCGGCCGGCGCTGGGGCCTCGCCGCCGCATTCATCGTGCTCGCGGGCGTGGGCTTCGTGTTCATCCCGAACCAGTGGTTCGAGCGCATGAGCACCATCGGGACCTACAAGCAGGACGAGTCCGCCATGGCCCGATTCCAGTCTTGGGGATTCGCCTGGAACGTCGCCACCGACCGGCCGCTCACCGGTGGGGGATTCCGCGTTTTCTCGACGGACCAGTTCCTCCGGTACGGCCCGGATCCCTTCGAGGCCTACGACTCCCACAGCATCTATTTCGAGGTCCTGGGGGAGCACGGCTTCGTGGGACTCGCCCTGTTCGTCAGCCTGCTCGTCTCCTCCTTCTTGACTCTCAACTGGGTGGAGCGCCAGATTCGCGGACGACCGTCGATTGCCTGGGCCAAAGACTATGCGGTCATGCTCCGGCTGAGCCTCGTGTCGTATGCTGTCGGCGGCGCCTTCCTGGGCCTCGCCTACTTCGATCTCTACTACGACATCGTCGCGGGCGTGGTCCTGCTGAAGATCCTCGTACAGCGCGAGCTGACGCAGGAGGCGGCGGTGCGCCGGGCCTCTCGCATGAGCGCGCCGGCGTTCGCTCCCACTCAAGCTCAGTCCGCGACGTGATGCCGGCCGGTCGTGATCGACTTCGACGCTGACGGCCGCCACCGGGGCGTGGTATCATCGTTCGCCGGCGCTGACGTGGGAAGCGCCGTCCCAGATTCGTCCTCAGGAGCGATCCCGTGATTCATGGCAAGCGCCTCGTTGTCGTGCTGCCCGCGTACAACGCGGCCCGCACGCTCCAGAAGACCTACGAGGAGCTCCCTCACGACATCATCGACGACGTGATCCTCGTGGACGACGCGAGCGGGGACGAGACCGCCGAGATGGCGCGCCGGCTGGGAATCCGCACCTTCATCCATCCCAAGAACCGGGGCTACGGGGGAAATCAGAAGACCTGCTATCGCGAGGCGCTCCAGTGCGGGGCTGACATCGTGATCATGGTCCACCCGGACTACCAGTACACCCCGGCCCTGGTCACCGCGATGTCGTCGCTCATCGGAATGGGCGTGTACGACACCGTGCTGGGCTCCCGCATGCTGGGGACGAGCGCGCTCAAGGGTGGCATGCCGCGCTACAAGTACGTGGCCAACCGCATCCTGACCTTCTTCCAGAACGTGATGGTCGGCCGGAAGCTCTCCGAGTACCACACGGGCTATCGCGCCTTCCGGCGCGAGGTGCTCCAGACGCTGCCGCTCGAGGAGAATTCGGACGACTTCGTCTTCGATAACGAGATGCTCACCCAGATCATCTCCTTCGGCTACTCGATCGGCGAGGTGAGCTGTCCGACGAAGTACTTCCCGGAGGCATCCAGCATCTCGTTCGCGCGATCCGTCCGATACGGACTCGGCGTCCTCTGGTGCTGCTTCCAGTTCCGGCTGCAGAAGTGGGGCCTTCGCTCCTACCGCATCTTCGATCCGAGCGGGCGGAAGATCCAGATCGATCCCGTCCCGTCCCATGCCACCCCCCTCGGGGCCGTCTCCGAGTCCCCGGCGTGACGGAACGCCGCGGTCCGGCGCTCCTCCTCCTCGCGTTCCTGCTGGGCATCGGAGCCTTCTACTCGTTGACGCTCCGGCCGGGCCACGACTGGGGCGACGATTTCGCCCAGTACATCCATCACGCGAAGAACATCGCGACCGGCGTTCCCTACGGTCAAACCGGATACATCTGGAACCCCGGCTTCCCGATGCTCGGACCGCCCACCTATCCGCCGGTCTTCCCGCTCATGCTCGCGCCGGTCGTCGCGGCGAGCGGACTTGCCTTGGCGCCGATGAAGGGCGTGGTCGTCGCCTCGTTCGTGCTGGCGCTCCTCTTCGTCGCGCTCGTCTTTCGCAGCATCCTCGCGCCGCGCTACCTGGCGGTGCTCCTCGTGCTGCTCGGACTGAACCCCTACTTCTGGAATCTCAAGGACAACATCCTGTCCGACGTGCCGTTCCTCCTCTTTGTCTACATCGGGCTCTATCTGATCCAGCGACGGCCCGGGCCCGAGGAGGGATCGGGACGTATCGCTCTCCACGGGATCGCGCTCGGTGTCGCGTTCTACCTGGCCTATGGAACGCGCAGCCTGGGGATCGTGCTCGTTCCATGCGCCATCGCCGCCGAGTGGCTGAGTCGCCGGCGCGTGGGGAGGGGGACCGGGATCGCGGTTCTCGTCTTTGCGACCCTCGCCGCGCTTCAGGCGGCCCTGGCGCACAAGGACAGCGGCTATACCGGGATCGTGAGCGTCGATCCGAGGCGGATCGCGCTCAACTTCGTGGAGTACGCCCGCTATCTGTCCGGACTCTGGAACAACGCCTGGTGGGGCGCGGCGGACACGCTCGTCCTGATCCTCGTTTTCGTGCTGGCGGCGATGGGTTTCCTGGCGCGGCTCCGGGCCAAGCCCGGACCTCTCGAGATCTTCGCCGTTCTCTACGGCCTCGCGATCCTCCCCTGGATCGCGACCCAGGGGCGGTACCTCATCCCGTTGATGCCGCTCTACGTGGGTTACGCGCTCTGGGCGGTCCAGGTCGCGGCGAAGCACTCGCCGGCGCGCGGCCGGTTGATCCTCGCGGGCCTCCTCGTCCTGACTCTCGCGGGGTTCTCGAGCGTCTACCTGGCGACCTCGCTCCGGAGGCCGCCCGAAGGCGTCGGCACCCCCGACGCGATCGCGCTCTGGGGCGCCGTCGACCGGATCACGGGGCCCGGCGATGTCGTGATCTTCCAGAAACCGCGCGCCCTCGCCCTGTTCGCGAACCGGAGCGCCTCGGGCGTCAGCAACACCGCGGACGACGAGGAGACCTGGCGATACTTCGAGAGCGTCCGCGCACGCTATGCGATTCTGGGTCCCGACGACCACGTCTTCCTGAATCAGGATCGCATCCGTCGGCTCGTGGAAGCGCGGCCGGAACGGTTCGAGCGCGTGTACGAGAATCCGGAGTTCACGATGTACCGCGTCCGTCCGGACGGAGAAGGGGCATCGGGGCGGTGACGAAGGACACGCGGCGCTCGACGGCCAGGGAGCGCTGCTCCAAGCTTCGCGAGCGCTACTACGACGACGCGGGGTATCCGGGCCCTCTGGACCGCTACCGGGAAGCGATCGCCCGTCATGCCGGAGGAGCCGTCGCGGTGCTCGATGCCGGCTGCGGAGCCACGATGCCTTTCCTGCGCGAGATCGCGCCGCTCGTTCGGCACGCGGTGGGGGTCGACCTGGAGCGGCTTCGTCGAGACGGCGCGGGGCCCGACGGGTGCCGCGCGGATGTCGGACGTCTCCCGTTCCGCGACGAGAGCTTCGACCTCATCATCTCGATGAGCGTCCTCGAGCATCTGGAGGACCCCCCGGCGGTCTTTCGAGAGCTCGGCCGCGTGCTCAGGCCGGGAGGGAAGCTGGTCGTCCAGACGCCCAACCGCTTCGACTACGTGTCGCTGATCGCGCACGCCACGCCGTTCTCGTTCCACCGCTGGATCGTTCCGCGCGTCATGAATCGGGAAGAGGAGGACGTCTTTCCCACGCGCTACCGAGCGAACACCCGCGGAGACCTGGCCAGGGCGATGAAGGCGGGAGGGCTCGAGCCCAGGAGCATCGAGAGGTTCAACCAGTACCCGGCCTACCTGATGTTCTCGCCGCTCGCGTTCCGGCTCGGAATGCTCTACGAGCGGTTGACCACCCGCGTCGCCGCGCTGGCCTGGCTCCGGGGATGGATCCTCGCCGTGGCGGAGAAGCCCGCCTAGGGGCTCGTGAGGTTTCGGACGGCGCTGGGAGGCGTGACGTCAGGCGCGGTGGGACCGTACCGGTAGGCGTAGAGCTCCCCGCGCTCGCCGTAGAACCCTCCCGTCGAGCTGAAGTCACCCCGGAACGCGTTCAGGAAGAACACGTTGTTCTCGGGGTCATAGGCCAGCTGGGATCCGATGATGACCTGGTCCACGGGCTCGTTCGTCGCGTTCATCTTCTTCCATCGTGTCGTGCGCACGTCGTACGTCCAGGTGGGGATGTACGGTGCGTCGCTCTTCCCGAGGACGAGAAGGATTCCGTGCGCGCTGTCGAAGGCCGCGTTGGGAGCCCCTCCGGGAGGGAAACCGTAGGTCGGGTCGGGGAGGGTCGTCTTCTTCTGGTACGTGTCGGTCCCCGGGTCGTAAGCCCACAGATCCGCCGTCGTCGGGTAGTCCGCGCCGTACATCAGCATGACGTTGTTCACCGAGTCCCAGACGAGATTCGCGTCACCGCCCCAGATGGGGGGCGTGGCCTTCTTGGTCCAGACCCCGGTCGTCACGTTGAGCGTCCAGCACTCCGCGGTGGCGAGCCACGAGTAGCCGGGCCAGGTCCAGGTGCGTCCCATCGCCACGACCAGCTTGTGAACGGGATCGTAGGCCGAGCGGCTCTGCTGATGATAGAGCTGCGGGACCGAGCTGTAATGCGACCACGTCTTGCTCGCGACGTCATAGGCGAATGCGTCGGGAACGCCGTAGTAGTGATCCGACCCGTAGCCGAAGATGAAGTTCGGACCAATGAGCACGAGCTTGTGATTCGTCTCGTCGTACGAGAGCTGATCGAAGCTGTGGGACGTCCAGGGGCGCTTGTTCGTCGTGGTTCCGCGCGGGAGCCAGGCGGCGGACGGATTACAGGTCTGCGGGTCGGTCGAATTACAGTACTGGCTGAAGGTCATTCCGCTGTCATCGACCGAATAGGGATACGCCGTCTCGGGATCGGGGAAGTACTGCATGCGCCACGTGTCCGAGCCGGTGTCGTACATCCATACGTCGTTGCCGCGGCGGCCACCGTGCCCGCCGCCTCCAAACATGAGGAGGGCCCGGTGATCCGGGTCATAGACGAGCGCCGAATAGGAGTTGCACGGCCAGCCCCCGGCGACCGAGATGTCCGTCCCGTTGGCGTCGAACGACTTCGAGTTCAGCTGCACCCACGTGTTGTTGGGGATGTTGGTCAGCGCCGGATTGACGGCGGCCGGCGCCGGGCGCGCCCCCGCGATCATGGCGATCGACAGCACGAGGAGCGCGAGCAGGGTGGGCGTCGATCGACGGGTCACGTAATGCTCCTTTCGAGAGCCACGAAACGGGCGGGCGCTCATCGTCCTTGGAGGTCCCGGATCGCTCCGGGGGGGATGTTGTCCGGCGCCGCCGGCGCGAGATCCATGACATACGCTTCCGCCGCGCAGTTCGAACCGGCCATGTTCCAGTTGCTCCCCCACAAGACTTTCGTCCCGTCCCTGCTGATGGTCGCGTGCGACTGGGCCCAGTACGAGGAAAGAGGGCAGGATCCATCGGCGTAGATCTGCGCCTCATCCGCTCGATGATTGACGAGGCGTTCCAAGTGCGGGGCCTCGGGACGGCTGTCCAGGTAGACCTTCACCAGCTCCTTGAAGAACGGAGCGGGAGGTGAGCCCGCCGTGGGATGGTCCGCGCTCAGGACGACGAAGCCGGCCCCGTAGGCGCGTCCCGAGACATGACCGCCTCCGATGAGGTCGCTGAACACGCAGAGTCTCGCGAAGCCCGAGCTGTCGCCCGCCGCGAGCCGGGTGGCGCCGTCCGGGATCCGGTACTTGGCCAGGTACGCCCCGGTCTCGCCACAGCCCGCGTTCGTCGTGAACGTGACGGCCCACTCACTCCCATCCTTGTCGACCGTGAGGTCGTAATGGCCGCGGCCGCACAGCACCTGCCCGACGTAGGCCATCGACGTGTCGTACGCCTGCATGTGGCACGTCTGCCCGTTACCGCCGGTTCCCCAGTGGACGAGCGCGTACTTCCCGGACGGGGACATGAGCATGTCGTCGATTCCGCCGCAGAGCCCGATCCCCGAAAAGCCGGGCCGCACGGTGCCTTTTCGGTCGTTCTTGAAGTCATACACGAAGACTTCGCTCGCACCGAAGGCGAGGACCGCATTGCTCGAAGTGATCGTGCACGACTGGGAGAGGGTCAAGGACGAGGAGCTCGTCACCGTCTGTACCGTGGTCCCCGCGGGGATGCCCGTGCCGTACACCGGCATGCGGACCAGGACCTCGCCGAACCGACCCGCGGACGAGATCGTCCGCGATCCCGAGGTCATCGAGATCCCAGACACCTGGACGGTGTCCTTCTGGGCCGCCGTGCGATAGCCCTCGAGCACGACGAATCGGTCGTCGCGGGACACGTCCTCCCACTCATTGCCGCGCTCGAGGCCGCCCGGGTACTCGCTGAACGTGTGGAGCGTCGTGATGGCGTCGGTGTTCACGTCCATCTTCACGAACCGGTTCGATTGCGAGAAGTAGCCGATGTTCGGCTGGATCGGGGACCACCGGAAGTTCGCCCCGCCGAGGGGGAGTCTCTTGTAATACGCGTAGCTCGGGCTACGGAGCAGGTCGCCCGTCGCGAGGATGAGGAGCGTCTGGTCCGCGTTCCAAGCCTGCAGCTGGGGATAGATGGGAACGGGATTATGGGTCGAGGACGGGTACATCTGGTCGTCCGAGATCCGCTTGAAGCAGGTGCCGTAGAGCGGATCCGTGAACGTCGCGAAGAGCGCCGGCTTCGGCGCCGGCTGGACCTCGGGCAAGATCTGGTCCTGGTTGGTCTGCGTCGGGCTGCAGGTCTGGGCACGGGATGCGCTGGCCCCCACGGTCAGCATGAGGAGAGCCCAGCCGGCCGCCACGACTCTCCATCCCGCCATCGAAGCACCCTTCCTCATGCGATCACCGTCCATACAGATCCCGAATCGCGGCCGGCGGAATGCCGTCGGCCACCAGACCCGTTGGGAGCTTGAATCCCGGCCGGACCACCCATCCCGGGTTGTCGAGTTGCGTCCACGTGTAGGCGCCGGCCTCGGGGACGCCGGTCCGCGCGGTCCCGTTGAAGTCGTCGGACGGCGCATAGACGGCGTTCGCGACGTCGAGGAGCTTCGAGTTCACGCTCGGATAGACGTTCCGCGTCGTGGCGTTCACGAAGTCCATCGAGGGGCCGTACCCCGTCGTGACGCCGGTCGCGGGCAGGGCGGGCGTAGCCGGGTATGCGACGTTGCCCGTGACGACCACGCCGGTCAAGCTGCCGACGCTGTAGCCGCCGCTCGAGTAGATCGCGTTGTTCGCGAGGATCATGCCCTGCTTGCTCGCCCAGTTGGAAAGGCGGAGCACGGGCGACCCTCCGACGATGGTGTTGTTCACGAACTCGATCCGGTTGGGCGTCACGCCGTTGTGATCCTGCGAGTTGAACCCGTTCCCCGGGGATTCCAGGATCAGGTTGTTCCGGATGACCGCGTCCGCGGCCGCCTGGATTCCCGAATCACCGCAGTTCCACAGGGCGTTTCGTTCGACGACGTTCCGCGCGTTTCCCATCGTTCCGTAGAGGAGAATGCCGGGATACTTCGTGTTGTAGACGACGTTGTCCCGGATGACGTTCCCCCAGGAGCCCAGCTTGATCTCGATGCCGTCCCCCTGGCTCGCGGCCATCGTGTCGTGGATCCAGTTGTTTTCGATCAAAGACTCGGATACCGCGCAGGAGCCGTCGTTGCACCCGACGTAGAGACCCTCGCCCGTGCTGCCATCCATGCCCGTGTCGTGGACATGGTTTCGGCGGACGGTCACGTGGTTCATCGAGCTCCGGAAGTTGATGCCCACGTCCACGTGGTGGACCTCGCAGTCCTCGATCGTGATGTGGTGCGGGCCGAGGCTCATGTTGATGCCGTCTCCGTTTCCCGAGATCTCGAGGTTCGAGATCGTGAGATAGGACGCGCCCTCGATGTTGATCGTGTTCTGCGCGGTCGAGCCGGTAGGCCTCGTGATGAGCGGCCTGGCTTCGTCGGGCGCGCCGCGAACCAGAACCGGCTGCGCCACCGTCCCCGGAACCGTGATGCTGATCCGGCCGGTTCCGTCGTACGTGCCTGCGTGCACCGTCAGCGTGTCTCCAGGCGCGAGCGATTCCACCGCGGTCTCGAAGCTCGAGCCGGGGTAGAGGTCTTTCTGGGCCGCGTCGGCGCGAAGCGAGGCGCCGGCCAGGCTCGAGCCGGCCAGTATCATCCCAGAAATGAGGCACCCGGCGCTCGCGCGGCGGGGTAGCACCATGTCACGAACCCTTTCTGTGATAGCGGGAAGACTGGAGAAATGTCCGCAAGCTCCATGCCACCATGCGGAACGCCCCACGGCAAGGGTTAACTCATTCGGCCACGGTGTGGTTCCAACCCGGGATCGATCCATTCCGTCCACGGCCTGTACGGCAATGCAACGGAGCGCGCTGCACCTCAGGTGGCTCGCGGAGAGAGGCGCAGCATCCTGGCCCCGTCCGACGTCCAGCTCAACTCATCGACAACCGAAGGGGACGTCCGCCACGATGTCCCGAGTCCGTGCCCGCCGGTGATCGACCATGGCGATCGCGACGGTCGAGCGGAGGATGCATGACCACGACACCCTGTATCGTGCCCAGGTCGCACGCGTCGGACGGGGCGTCCCCCCGATGGACCGACCCTTGCATAGCGCACGGACAGTGCTCTCCTGACTCGCAAATTCGATACAGGCCATAGAGGGAGGTAGGGTGACTGCACCCCACGGTGCACGTGTGTCCGCAGCGGTACTCTTGGCCGCGCTTCAACTTGCGGTCATGCCCATCAGCTCGGTCGCGCAGACGGGCGCCGCCAATTCCAAGAAGCTCGAATGGACCGCGCCTGGGGACGACGGCAGCCTGGGCCGAGCGACACGCTACGAGCTTCACTACTCCACGTCCGCCATCAGCGACCTCGCGAGCTCGACCGAGCTCGACGCGTGGTGGGCGAGCCAGTCGAGCCCGGTGCCGGGAATGCCGCTGCCGTCCCAGTCCGGCGTGATCGACTCGGTCAGGGTGAACAATCTCTCCTACGGGACGATCTACTACTTCATCATCCGCACCGTCGACAAAGCGCAGAACTGGTCGCCCTACTCCAACGTCGCGAGCGTGACTGTGGCGCCGTGCGACGCTCCCACGTCCCCCCCTGGAACGCCCCAGGTCCAGACGGACTCCATGGGCGTTCTCCTTTCCTGGGACCCGCCGCAGGATCCGCTCGCGACGTCGGTCCAGATCTACCGCGGCCCCTCCGCCGGCAAACTCGCCCTGTTCGGATCCGTTCCGGCGGGGGAGGCGAGCTATCATGACGCAACCGTCCATGGCGGCTCGACCTACGTCTACGCGCTCGCCTGGGCCGCGTCGTGCGGCAACGGACCGCTGGGAAGCACGGCCTCGATCACGATCCCCAATCCGAACCCACCCGCCCCTCAGCACGCCGCCGCGTCGGGCGGAAGTCTGCGCGTCTATCCCAACCCCGCGTCGGGTCCGCTCACGCTCCGCGTCCAAGTCCAGGGCACGCAGCCGCTGGCGGTGCGCGTCCGCCTCTACGACATGGGTGGGCACTGGATCGCGGATCTCGCCGACGGCACGTACGCGGCGGGTGAGACACTGCTCACCTGGAATCGTCAGACGCGTGGAGGGGGTCCCGCCGCTCCGGGCTATTACGAAGCGCTCGGCACCATCGGCACGACCCGCGTGAGGGAGCAGCTCGTCCTCTTGCCCTGACCCCGTGCGATCTCGATGAGGCGCGGATGCAATTCACGTCAGCGGCTCTCGTGCAATGTGCAGGCTTCATCCCCGCCATGACCTAAGTCGCCCATTTTCATCGTCCGAACCCGTGCGGAACGCAGGCCACGCGTGGCACCCTTCGTGCTGCTACGCAGTCCCCGGGGTCGTAACTTCACCACGTCCATGACTCAGAGCAAACTGTCCGAAAGGACGGGACGCAGAGCTGCGGGGCTTCCGATCGTGAGCGGCGGGATACGACCGCTCCCGATCTTGCCGGCCGGGCCGCCATGGATCCTTGAACGCCCGCGCGCCTCCCCGAGGCGCGCCGGACGCACCGGGGAGGACATCCATGAGGCGACTGGCCACGCATCGCAGACACTGCATCCGCCGCACGACCAACATTCTCCCATCGCTCCGCTCCGGAGGCCTTGCCTGCCTCGCGTTCCTGGCCCTCCTCGTCTTCGCGGCTCCGCCCGCCCGCGGCCAGGTGAATCCCGATTCGTCCGTTGTGCTTCAGTGGACCGCCCCAGGTGACGATGGTACGAGCGGGCGGGCGGGCACCTACGACATCCGGTACCGCACCTCGGCGATTTCGGGCACCGACACCACCACGTGGTGGAACGGTGCCACGCAGGTGAGCGGGGAGCCGTTCCCGAGCAATCCGGGGCAGACCGATTCGATGCGGGTGCGGGGCCTCGCGCCAGTCACCACGTACTACTTCATGGTCCGAACGGGAGACGAAGTGCCGAACTGGTCCGGCTATTCGAATCTGGCGCAGAAGTCGACGTCGGGCGACGTCGTGCCGCCGGCCGCGATCAGCACGCTCGCCATCACGGGCGTCGGAACCAGCTCCATCTCCCTCCGCTGGACGAGCACCGGTGACGACAACAACACCGGCACGGCCACGAGCTACGACGTCCGCTATTCCACGTCGACGATCACGACTGCGAACTTCGGGTCCGCGACAGCGGCCACCGGCGAGCCGACCCCGCAGGTCGCGGGAACGGTGCAGAGCTTCAACCTGACTGGCCTGTCCACGGGGCAGCTCTACTACGTCGCCATGAAGGTGACCGACGAACGGGGGAACGCCTCGTTGATCTCGAACGTGGTGAGCGGAACCCCGGCCGACACGGTCGCGCCCGCGGCTGTCCGGGATCTCTCGCTGGGCCCGCAGAGTCCGATGGGCTTCTCCCTGGCGGAGCTGGAGGAGCATCGTGCCCTCGACTTCTAGCCCTCGCCGCCACGCAATCGCGAGCGCGCTCCTCGGACTCCTTCTCGTCGCGCTCGCCGTCCCTGGGACGGCGGGCGCGGCCGACGTCGTGCTCCACTGGACGGCTCCCGGAGACGACGGCAGCGTCGGAACCGCGAGCATGTACATGATCCGCTACTCGCTCCAGCCGCTCGCCGGATCCCAGCCCGCGGACTCGGCCAATTGGTGGACGAACCTCTCCACGGCCGTACCCGGCTCCATTCCCACACCGCGCGCCGCGGGGACGCACGAGACGTTCACGATGACGGGCCTCGATTCGGGGACCGTCTACTACTACATGATCCGCACCTGCGACGAGATCCCGAACTGCTCGGGCTATTCCAATTTCGCCATGAAGATCGGGGGCGTGAATCCGACCGCCGTCGAGTCCGCCGAGATGATCGGCTATCCGAATCCCGCGACGGACCACGTCACCTTCCGCTTCCAGGCGGGGACGAAGAGCGGATCGCCGGGCCCGGCCCGGCTCACGATCTACGACCTGAACGGCCGTCGCGTGATCGAGCTCCTGAACGAGGTCCTTCCCCCGGGCGAGCAGACCGTGCTCTGGGCCTGCCAGTCGGATGCGGGGAATCACGTAGCTCCGGGCCTCTACAACGCGATTCTAGAAGCGCCGACCGGACGCGAGATCCGGCAGATCGTCGTCCTCCCGGAGTAAGCTCCTCTCGGCCTTCCGCTCGAAGCCCTTCCACCCCCGCCGTCCGCCCACTATCCTTCACGTTCGATGGGACCCGAGGCGCCGTTCGCGATGAGTGTGGACGTGGAGGACTATTTCCAGGTCCAGGCGTTCGCCCAGCACGCCCCGCGAGACGGATGGGACCGCTGGCCCTCGCGCGTGGAGGGGAATACGCAGCGACTCCTCGATCTCTTTGATGATGCCGGCGCGACCGCCACGTTCTTCGTGCTCGGCTGGGTGGCGCGCCGGCATCCTTCACTCGTGCGGCAGATCGTGTCCCGCGGCCACGAGGTGGCGTCCCACGGCATGGAGCACCGGATGCTGACCGAGCAGTCGCCTGAATCCTTCGCCGCCGATGCGCGCGACTCGAAAATGCTGCTCGAGGAGGTGGCGGGGGCTCCCGTCCTGGGCTTTCGCGCGCCGAGCTACAGCATCGGCCGATCCACCCTGTGGGCCGTCGACGTGCTCGCGGACGCTGGTTACGCGTACGACTCGAGCGTCTATCCGATCCGGCGCCAGCGGTACGGCTACCCGGAGGGGCCGGACCGGCCCGCAGTGATCCACGGCCCGAAGCGGGCCCTTCCGGAGTTCCCGCTCCCCACGCTCGGCCTCGGTTCCTGGCGCGTCCCGGTGCTGGCGGGCGCATACCTGCGTCTCTGGCCCTCCTGGATCTCGCGCTTCGCGGCAGGGGAGCATCTGAGGCGGCGGCGCCCGCTCGTCGTGAACGTCCATCCCTGGGAAGTGGACCCGGACCAGCCGACGATCGGCGGCGCGCGGTGGCGCACCTGGACCCACTACGCCGGTCTCGGCCGCACCCAATCCGTGCTGCGCGCCGTTCTCTCTCTCGCGCGCTTCCGCGACATCGCCACGCGCCTCCGTGAGCTCGGGCTCCTGGACGGCCGCGTCGCGCGTGCGGGGGAGGCGGCCTCGTGAATCTCGATGTCCTGATCCTGGTCGCGGGGGGCGTGATCGCGATCCTCGCCGCGGCCCTCGTGCTCGCGCTCAGCCCCGCCCGCTATCCGTCGCTTGTCGCTGCCGGCTCCTTGGCCGCCCTCGGCGTGCTCCAGTTCGGGTGGGCCCGCGCGGCGTCGCCGATCGCGGGAGGCGAGAACCGCATCTGGTTCGAGCTCTCTCTCGCCTTTGCGGTCGTCGTGACGCTCCTCTGGCTCCTGCTCTCGCGCACCATCGGACTGGGCCCGCGCCCCAGTCCGATCGGACCATGGCGCTGGTACATCCTGGCTCAATCCCTCTGCGCCGCCGCGGCCGTCGCGCGGCTCGCGCTCTCGCCGACCTACGAAGAGGTCCGGCACGTGGGGGGCGGCCTCGCCTACGGGCTCGGTCCGTTCACGATGCTCCTGGTCGTCGCGCAGCTCTTGAATCTGGTGCTCCTCACGGCGAGCTTCGAGTCGACCTACTTCGCCCTGCCCGCGTCGCCGCGCCGCGCGTTCCTTCCCGGGTTGATCGGGATCCTTGCGTGGTCCGGATACTTCACGTACGTCTCGATCCAGAGCTTGGTCCTCGGCAGCATGCACGTGGGGGACCTGAGCACGGGCGCGTTCGCCGTCATCGACATCTCGGTCCTCCTTCCGATCTCGCTCATTCGGGGCCGGCTCGGTGAGTCGCACGTGCGCCGCGAGCCCAGGCCGCTCGCGCGCACCATGTCGGTGGGGCTCACGCTCGCCTTCCTCCTCGCGACGACGGGCATCCTCTGGGTTGCGCGCACGACGGGATGGAGCTTCGCGCGCAGTCTCTGGATCCTGATCGGCTTCCTCGGCGCGCTCGGACTGGCTGCGCTCATGATCTCGAACCGCGTGCAACGTCGCGTCCAGCGCTGGATCGATCCCTATCTCTACGGCGGCGTCCTCGACCGAAGCGGGATCGAGCGTCGCGCGGACGACATGCTGGGCGGTTCGCGATCGCCGGCGGACCTGCACGCCGTCATTCCGTCGACGACGGAGGAGATCGTCGGCGCGCGTCCGGTGACGCTCTTTCTCGCGAGCGAGGACGGCGCGCGGTTCATCGTCGCATCGAGCACCATCGCTCCCACGCCTCCCGTATCGGTGGACGTCGAAGCGCCGCTCGCCATCGAGCTACGGCGCGCCGGGCGAGCGATCCGTCTGCGCGGACGCCCCGATGACCTCGAGTACATTCCGATCTACGTGGAGAACGCCGCGCAGCTGGAGGCGTGCGACGCGGTGTGCGCGGCGCCGCTGCTCGTCGACGAGGAGATGGCGGGGTTCCTCCTCTGCGGGGAACGGGGAAGCGATCCGGCCTCCCGCCGGCAGCTTTTGCCCCTTCTGGACCTGCTCTGCACCAGGTATTCGGAGGTCTTGACCCGGGTGTCGTTCCGGACAGCCAACTCCGGGGCCAGAACTGTCGATATTTAAACCATTATTCTTCAGTAAGTTAGCTTAATCAACTCGCCTGGATCGTGCATACTGCAAATTTTCTTTGACACTTTCCTCGCCGACCGTGTATCATTCTTTTCGTTCGAAGGATTTACGGCCGACAGGGATCGAAAAAAACTGGTTGACCGAAGCCCCGTCCGGCAAGTATTATTGACAGCGTTCTCGGAAGTGTGGCCGGGAACTCCTTAGCAGTCTCCATGTGAAACGGATGTCCTCATCGTGGGAGAGGTGCAGCCGGTGATCCGCAGCTCGCGCTACATCATCTTTGGGTTGATCGCAGCGACACTGTTCGCTGCAAACACGGCGCACGCCATTCCCGCGCTCCAGCTGTACAGTCCCGACGCCATCTACGACGTTTCGTCCGCCTCGTGGATCATCAACAAGTCCACGTTCGAGCTCTACGTCATCGGCGACGTGGAGAAGGTCGGGACGATCTACGACGTCGATCTCGTGGCCTCGGTCTATGGAAGCGGCGGCAGCATCACCATCACGCCGAACCTCGCGATCGACAGCACGCCCGAGGACGCCGCGGCGTACGACAACGTGATCCACCACGACGAGTACAAGAACGCCGATGCGCACTACTTCTACCACCTCGGCGACTTCGATCAGACGAACGACCTCATCTACGACTACACGAGCGGCGGCGGCGGCACGGAGCACGGCCAGATCCTCGCCCTGACCGTGAGCGTGTCGGGCTACGATGCGGTCCACTTCGACGCCTTCGATCACTACATGACGGGCGGAGACGGCGGCGGCTCGCAGGCCTCCTTCCTGACGCGTCCGCAGGGCGTGTTCGCCCCGTTCTCGCACGACGCGACGGAGAATCCTCCGCCCGACGCGCCCGAACCCGGCTCGATGGTCCTCGTCGGCCTGGGACTGGGAGTCGCGGCGATGACCGGACGGCGCAAGAAGAGCTGAGCGACTTCAGATCGCACGAGGCCTGGACGATCCTTGGATCGTCCAGGCCTTTTCGCTTCCTAGCGGCTTGACACCCTCCGGCAGGCTTCTCTAAGGTGGTCCGCACATGACTGCGAAGCGCGTTCGTGGCCCGGCGGTTCTGGCACTCCTGCTTTCCATCGCGGCGCCGGCTCTGGCGCAGGCGCCTCCGGGCGCGCAGCCCACCACGGGTTCGCAGACCACGACCCCGCCAGCCACGTCTCCCGGCAACACACCGACCGATCCCAACGCGGTCAAGCCTCCGCCTCCACCCATCCTCACGCTCTTCACGGTTCCGCGCGACGCCGACGTCGTCCTGAAGGGACATACCGACCTCGCCGGGCGCACGCCGCTCGATTTCCCGGTGACCGTGGAAGGGAAGTACTCCGTGCGGCTCCGGGGCGCCGGCTATCCGCCGGTGCACGGCGTCATCTACGTTCCGCCGCGTGGGCAGCTCGCGTTCGTCCTCTCCGAGCCTCGCGAAGGATCGCTCGGGCTCTTCATGCGGGGCCTCAACTACCCGGGCGTGCCTCAGCTCGGGACCGGACGCACCTCGCGCGGCGTCACGCTCGCAGCCTATGCGAGCGGCGGAATCTTCATGGCGGCCAAGGCCCACTCGGACTACCGGGAGCGGCTGGACGAGGTCGGCGAGTTCCCGGAGGACCGCGCTCGCGACGAGCGGCGGTACCGGAATGGATGGCTCATCTTCACGGGCGCGACCTGGGCGATGAGCGCGCTCGACTACTGGACGCGTCCCCGGTTCGACCTCGCCGAGACCACCCCCTCGCGGCTCACGCTGGACGTGCCTGCGATCACGCGAGTTGGAGCCGTCTGGCGCTCGCTCCTCGTGCCCGGGGGAGGGCAGGATTTCAGCAACCACAGGACGCGTGGAACGGTCTGGCTCGCCTCGGTGATCGCCGCGGGCGCCGGCTACGTCATCACGGACTATCGCGTGAACCGGGACGAGACCGACGTGAAGTGGGCCAGGATCGCCGTCGACGAGGCCGGCCCCGGCACCATCGACCAGAAGCTGCTCGAGCTGGAGCAGCAGGAGCGCGATCTCTCCGCGTCGCAGGACGCGCGCCGAGGCTTCGCCATCGCCGGAATCACCCTCTACTCGCTCAACCTGCTCGACTCGATGATCATGCCGCTCGGCTACAACCCTCCCAAGCGCGCCAAGGTCGCTTCCATCGAGCCGATCCTCGATCCCAGAATGGCGGGGATGTCCGTCAACGTCCGCTTCTAATCTCCACTCCTAGAACACGCCTCTAGCGATCCAGCCCACCGTCCCGCCCCGTTCAGGCCGTTCGGTCACGTCCACAAACGCGTGCCTCGTCTTGCGCGCTGCCCCTCGCAATTCGCGATTCGAGTGCTTCGACGTAGGCGTGCAAAACGCCGTGAAACTTCGCTCGTTCCTACCTGCATGGGGAGGGCCGGGATGAGGGCCGTCCCATCGTGCGATTTGCGACGCGCTCCTGGCACGCTCCCTGCAAAACCAGCGAAAGCCCTGGCACCACGATGGACCGTCGGCTCGCCCGGGCCTCGTTTCGGAACAACATCTAGGGGGAAACCACCATGCAGAGGCCTCTTCCCGCGTGGGGAGCCGGGTATAGCCCGCTCCGAATCGCCCTCGTGGCTGCCGCGGTCGCCCTTGGCCTCATGTACTCAGCCGTACGCCCGTCGTACGCTGCAGTCGCTGTCGGCGGAAGCACGGGAGATTTCCTGCAGTTCGAGGTCGGAGGCCGCGCGTCCGGAATGGGCGGCGCGCAGGTCAGCTCCGCCACCGGCGTCATGGCCCAATTCTGGAATCCGGCGGGCCTGGCGTCGCTCGAGCGGCCCCAGGTGGGGGGCATGCACGCGACCTGGCTCGACAACCTGAGCTACGAATGGCTCGGGTACGCGACGCCGGTCAATCCGCGCTTCGGCGTGGGATCCGTCAGTCTCGCCTATTTCCACATGCCGAGCATCCAGGGAGCCGACGAGTTCGGCAATCCGACAGGCGACTTCAGGGTCTACGACATGGCCGTGACCGCCGGGCTCGCGAAGCCGGTCGGGCGCCATCTCTCCGTCGGAGGGAACGCGAAGATGATCCGCCAGAACCTGGCGACTGTCTCCGCGACCGGGTTCGCCGTCGATCTGGGCGCGTCCTACATGACGCATGGTGCCACGTTCGCAGCCGTCGTCCAGAATCTGGGACCCGAGCTCTCGTACGGCACCGGAGGCTCGTATCCGCTGGCGCGCCAGATCCGGTTTGGCTTGAGCCGCGAGTGGCTCTCGGGGAAGCTCCTCCTCGGCGCCGACTACAACATGCCGAGCGACTACTACGACGACGCTCGATTTGGCGCCGAGTACCGCCTTCATCCCAACGTGTCCATGCGGATGGGATACCGCCATCAATTCGGTGAGCTCGACGACCCGGCCGCGGGGCTCTCGTACGGGCTGGGCGTCCATTTCGGCCAGCTCAATGTCGATTACGCGCTCACGCCGGACAACGACTTCTCGGACGTGCACCGGCTCTCGTTCGGCTACTCCTTCGGCTCGAGCGTCCGGGAGGCGGAGCCGAAGCAGCCGAAGCACGAGGAGCCCAAGCCTGAGCCGCCCGCCCCGACCGGGCCGAAGGTGATCGCCCAGGCTCCCGCGCCGAAGCCGGCCCCGGCGCCCAAGCCAACCCAGGCGCAGGCGAAGCCCGCGCCGCAGCCGGACGCTCCCAAGACCGAGGCCGTCGCCCTGGCGCCCGCCGCGAAGCCGGAGCCAGAGGCTCCGAAGGCCCAGGCGGCCGCGCCCGCGCCCGCCGTCGCCCAGGCGCCCTCGAAGGAGCCCGAGGCCAAGCCCGCTCCGGCCGGGGAGGTCATGTACCTGGTCGTCCTGCCGGGGTATCCGTCCAAGGACAGCGCCCTGGCCGAGATGAAGGCCCTGGAGCTCCTGGGCTTCCGCACCAAGGACGCCCAGATCGCGAGGGACCCGAAGAGGGGCGGCTACCGGATCGCCTTCACCAAGCTCAAGAACAAGGGGAACGCTGACGAGGTGGCTTCCGACCTCCAGCGGATGTCCTTCCGGGCCCTGGTCGAGGTGGCCCAGAAGTAGTCGTAGACGCACGCTCTTGCGTCCGCCCTCCGCCTCTGCTATCATTCCATTTGTTGGTGGGGGGCGCGTGATCCGCGGCTAGCTCTACATAGCCCGCGGAATCCCGCAGCAGTCTCCATCGCCAACCCCATTCGGTGCCGGTGCCCGATGGTGGTTGCGCCTCGTACTCGGTCACCTCGTGGGGAGGTGTCACTCTCCGTGTTTTGACTGGGCCCCACCGGCGCGACATCACAACGACGCGGCGGACGATGCTCCTACCAGCGGAACTCAAGAATCGGGATCAGGACGGCCCATCCACGGCCGACGTTCTCTATTCTTGGTTCAAGCGCAGCCTCGACATCCTGCTCTCCTCGGTGGGCCTCCTGGTCATGGCTCCCGTGTTCGTCGTGATCGCCGCGGTCATCAAGGTCGACAGCAGGGGCCCCGTGCTCTACGGACAGGAGCGCATCGGGCTCAACCGCCGCCGCTCGCGCGGCACGCGCCGCAGCACGGACGAGCGCCGCAAGCGGGACACGTTGGGCCGCCCGTTCAAGATCTGGAAATTCCGCACGATGATCGTGGACGCGGAGAAGGACACCGGCGCCGTCTGGGCGCAGGCCAACGACAGCCGCATCACGCGCGTGGGGAAGATCCTCCGGAATTCGCGCCTCGATGAGTTCCCGCAGCTCTGGAACGTGCTCCGCGGGGACATGAGCCTCGTCGGACCGCGTCCCGAGCGCCCGAGCTTCGTCCTCTCGCTCTCCGAGTCGCTCCCCGACTATCCGAAGCGCTGCTTCGCGCTCCCGGGCATCACGGGGCTCGCGCAGGTGAAGTCGAAGTACGACACCTCCATCGAGACCGTGAACCGGAAGCTGGCCTACGACCTCTACTACGTGCGCCACGGGCGCATCATGCTCGATTTCAAGATCATGGTGGCCACCCTGAAGGTGATGGCGCGCGGCGAGGGGGCGCACTAGAGGTCGCGCTTCGCACATCGTAACGATACAAGGCCCGCTCCCGCGGGCCTTTTGCTTGACCCCTCGTCGCTCCCACTGCTAGCGTGCGCGCGGGTGAGAGCTCCGATACGCCCCAGCCAAATCCAGCGTGCCGCCTACGAGCGGCTCTGGCGCCGTGCCGAGGAGATCCGATCTCTGTGCGGCTTGGCGCCCCTTCCGCATCACGAGCCGGGCGCTCCCGACAGCATGGATCCGCTGTCACTCGGCCCGCTCGTCGAGATCCTGCTCAAGGACCTCGAGGGAAACTTCCGCCGCGAGCTTGCCACGCGCGTGCAGCTCGAGGGGCTCGCCGAGCTCATGACCTTCTCCGCCGCAGGGACGGAGCCGGGCGAGTCCTATCGCACGCTGGTCAACTATCTCGCGCGCGCGCTCGACGAATCGAGGCTCTGGCTCGGGGTGGTCGACGGCAACCCACCCGCATTCACCCTCTACCTTCCCGGCGATCCCTCGGTGGTCGACGTCCGCCCCGAGCGCGTGCACGTGCAGTGGCTCCAGCCGGATTGGCTCCGCTGGATCGCGCTCGGGCGGGGGACCGCGCCTCTCTGGGTGGGCCCGACCGGATCGCGCAGCGGCGGCCCCTGGTTCCCCTCGCCCATTCGCGGGGAGCTGGCCGCGAACCGCGTTGCGGGCGAGATTCCCGCTTGCCCCGGGTCCCTCTCGCCGGGACGCACCTGTGCTCTCTCCCGCGCGCCGCTCGAGGAGATGGCGGGAGGGCATCGCGTTTGCGGTCAGTGCGAATTCGGCCACATCGCGGGGCTCCTCGGATTCGAGGGACAGGAGGTTCGCGAGAGGCGTGCGGCGCTCGACGCGATCGTCCCATCCCTGGGGCCGATCGTCGTCAACCTGGGGCTCAAGGAAGCGCTCGATTTCGAAGCCAGGTTCCGCGAGGAGGTCGTCGAGAACCTGCCGCTCGGCGTCGTGGCCCTCGATGTGCGCGGCCACGTCCTCACGTGGAACCGCGCCGCCGAGGAGATCATCGGGCTCACGCGAGAGGAGGCGCTCGAACAGCCCATCTCGCGCCTCCTCCCCGAGCGCCCCTGGTATGACGCGCTCGTGCGGAGCCTGGAGGAGGGGACCGAGGTGATCCGCGTCGAGCACGATGTGGTCCGGGCCGACGGCACCTCGATTCCGGCCGAGATCTCGACCGCCCCACTCCGCGACGCCGAGGGGCGGATCCGGGGCGCGGTCGCGACCCTCGTCGACGTGTCGAGCCTCCGGAGCATGGAGGAGCGGATCCGCCAGCTCGACCGCCTGGCCGCCCTCGGACGCTTCGCATCGAGCGTGGCTCACGAGCTCCGGAACCCGCTGACCGGAATCGCGACCGGGGTCCAGTACCTGAGCCGGGGCTTCCCGGAAGGGGACGAGCGGAACGAGAGCGTCAGCTTCATCCTCCGGGAGGTCGTGCGGCTCAACACCATCATCCAGGACATCTTCACGGCGACCCGCCCCCGGGAGCTCCGGCTGGGCAGGGTGGCCGTCCGGGACATCGTCGCCCGGACCCTCCACGGACTCAAGCCGACCCCCGAGGAGGCGGGAGTAACGATCGAGACCGAAGGTGCCGATGCATGGCCCACGGTCACGGTCGACGCCGACCAGCTTCAGCAGGTGCTCCTGAACCTCATCCAGAACGCGATCCAGGCCACTCCGCGGGGGGGAACGGTCTCGCTTCGCGCGGACGAGGATCGGAAGGGCTGGTGGATCGAGGTCGAGGACACCGGGGCGGGCATCGCGCCGGAGCACCTCCCTCGGATCTTCGATCCGTTCTACACGACCCGCCCGAAGGGCACGGGGCTCGGGTTGTTCGTGGCGCACGGAATCGTCGAGCGCCATCGGGGAACGATCGACATCGACAGCGAGCCGGGGCGCGGAACCCGGTTCCGGATCCACCTTCCGCACCACCCGGCCTGAGGTAGGAAGGAACGAATGGCGAAGGCATCGATCCTGATCATTGACGACGACGAGACGATCCGCTACTTCCTGCCGCGCGACCTCGAAGCCGAGGGGTTCCAGGTGCAGACGGCGGAGACCGGCCAGGCCGGTCTTCGCGCGCTCGAGCGCGAGCCGGTGGATCTCGTCCTCCTCGACATCCGCATGCCGGATCTCACCGGGATCGAGGTGCTCCAGAAGATCCGCGACCAGTGGCCCGACCAGATCGTCGTCATGCTGACCGGCGAGCCGGACCACGAGACCGCGGTCCAGGCCATGCGCCTGGGCGCGCGCGACTACCTCACCAAGGGAAAACCGATCCGCGAGGAGCTCCTCCTCGTCCTCGACCGCGAGCTCTCCTCGCAGCGCCTGGGGCGCGAGGTGCAGCACCATCGGCGCGAGCGGAGCCAGAAGTTCTCGCGCAATTTCGTGCGCGGCGAGAGCGCGGCCATGCAGCGCGTCTATTCCGTCGTGGAGCAGGTCGCCACGAGCGAGTCGACGAGCGTCCTGATCCAGGGAGAGAGCGGAACCGGGAAGGAGCTCATCGCCCACTGGGTCCACGACCTCTCCGTGCGCCGGGACAAGCCCATGCTCGAGGTCAATTGCGCCGCGATCCCGCGCGAGCTCCTCGAGTCGGAGCTCTTCGGCCACGAGAAGGGGGCGTTCACGGACGCGCGGCAGCAGAAGCAGGGACTCCTCGAGCTCGCCAACGGCGGCACGCTCTTCCTGGACGAAGTCGGCGAGATGAGCCTCACGATCCAGGTGAAGCTCCTCCGCGTGCTCGAGCGCATGACCTTCAAGCGCGTGGGTGGGACGAAGGACATCACGGTCAGCGTGCGCGTGATCTCGGCCACCAACCAGGACCTCGAGACGATGGTCCGCGAGCAGCGATTCCGGGAAGATCTCTACTACCGGCTCAAGGTGGTGCCGATCCGCGTGCCCTCGCTGCGCGAGCGCCGCGAGGACATCCTTCCTTTGGCGCGCCACTTCCTCGAGCAGTTCAACCGCGCCTTCTCGAAGAGCTTCAAGGCGATCGATCCCGAGGCGGAGCGGATCCTTCTTTCGTATCCCTGGCCGGGGAACATCCGCGAGCTGCGGAACCTGTTCGAGCGGATCGTCCTCCTCAATCACGGAGACCGGATCCAGGCCACCCACCTGAACGCCGCCATCGGACCGGCTCCTCCCAAGACCGATTCCGAGCTGAGCGCGCTGCGCCAGGTGGTGGAGACGGGGCATTTCCCGGAAAATGGCATCGACCTGGAAGGGGCGCTGGGCGCCGTGGAGCGCGAGATCATCCAGCGCGCCTTCGATTGGACCCGTGGGAACCAGAGCCGAACGGCCACGCTTCTACAGATGAAGCGTGATAAGCTCCGGTACCGGATGAAGCTCTACGGGTTCCACGATGCCACGAGCGATCTCTCCTAGACGACTCGCGCTCGCCCTCGTCGCGGGGGCGATTCTCCATGCAGGGTGCGGCTACACGGTCTCGAGCGTGCTGCCCGCCCACATCAAGACCATTGCGATCCCCACGTTCGCCAACAACACGGTCGAGAACGGTCTCGCGGGGGACGTCACCGAGTCCCTGATCAACGGCTTCCTCGCCGACAAGAGGCTCAGGCTCGAGCGGGAGCGGGACGCCGATTCCATCCTCCGCGGGACCATCCTCGCGTACCGGAACCGCGTCTACGCCTACACGTCCCAGGAAGTCGCCACCCAGTACGAGATCCTCCTCGTCGCCCAGGTCGCGTTCCGCGACGTCCAGAAGAACAAGGACCTCTGGAAAGAGGACGAGCTCACGGTCCGGACCACGTACAATGTCGTCGCCGTGGGCTCCGAGCCCGCGAAGACCGAAGTCGACGGAAGGAAGGACGTGATCCAGAAGATGACCGACCTCATCGTGAGCCGTACCGTCCAGGGATGGTGACGCGCGGCCCGTCCACGCTCGCGCCCGCGGACGCGGAGCGTCTGCTCGCGGGACCGGCGGCCGCGATCCCGACGCTCGTCCTCGCGGCGGGCCCCGAGGAATTCCTTCGCGACCGCCTCGTCCACGCCTTCCGCGCCGGCGCGGGCGCCGAGTCGTCGGAGTTCCAGCGCCTCGAAGGGGACGATCTGGAAGCCGCGACGCTGCTCGAAGCGCTCACGTCCGTCTCGCTCTTCGCCGACACCCGCCGCGTCTGGATTCGGGAAGCCGCCAAGCTGGAGAAGGACGCCGAGGAGGCGCTCCTTTCGTGGGCCGCGGGCCGCGGGGAAGGGGTGCGGGTTCTCGTCACGACCGCGCGGGACGTGACCGACCTCAAGGTGCTCCAGTCGCTCGCGTCGCGCGCGACGGTCGTGGCGCTCGCGCCGAGTCCAGCCGAGATGAAGCGCTGGGCGGAGCGTCTCGTGACGGAGGCGGGCCTCAAGCTCCCGTCCGGCGCGCTCGACGCGATCGCCTTGCGGTCGAACAGTCTTCTCGCCCTGAGCCAGGAGCTCCTGAAGCTCCAGCTCCACGCCGGCGCCGACGGCCGGCTTCCGGCGGCCGCGCTCGATTCGCTCGCCGGAAGCCGCGGCGGAGCGTCGGTCGAGCGATGGGCAGCGGCTGTGATCGCCGGCGACGTCGCGCGGGCGCGGGTGGAAGCGGCCGCGCTCGAAGCGGCGGGTGAAGGGGGAACCGCCGCGCTCTGGGCGGTGGCGGAGCGCGCCCTCTACGCGCTCGATCCGTCCCCCTACGGCTACCGCCGGAGCTCCGGACCGCCCATGCGTCCCGCCGATGCGCGCCGCGCGCTCGAGGTGGTCTATCGCGCGGATCGCGCGCTCAAGCAGGGCGAGCTCCGCGATGCGGAGCTGAGAGATTTCGTGGAGCGGGAGATCGCCGCTTCCCGTGGCTGAGACCGCGCGAGCGGGAGTCACGCTTCCTCCCGCCGTCATCCTCAACATGTACGCCACAGGCCTCGGCATCGCGCGCAACCTCGCGCCGCACGGCGTCCCCGTGTACGGTCTGAGCGTGCAGGCCGACGCCCCGGGCAACTTCTCGAAGCGATGTCACGCGCTCCGCTGTCCCGATTCGCAGGACGAGCCCGAAGCGCTCCGCGCGTTCCTCACCGACCTGGCGACGCGTCTCGGCGGCCGGGCGATCCTCCTGCCGACGCGCGACGCGGACATCCGGTTCCTCGACCGGCACCGGGCCGCGCTCGAGCCGTACTACGAGATCCCGCAGCCGCCCGGCGACCGGCTGGACGTCATCATGAACAAGCACCGTCTCGCGGAGGAGACGCGCGCCGCGGGAGTCCCGACGCCGCTCACGATGCGCCTCCGGTCCCGTGACGACGCGCGCGACGCCGCGCCGCGCTTCGCCTATCCGGTCGTCGCCAAGGCCGTGTACGCCCAGGACTGGCGCAAGCCGGGCATCGCGGACGCGGTGAACCGCCGCAAGGCGGTGAAGATCGCCACGGCGGAGGAGCTGACGCGATTCTTCGAGCGGGTCGAGCCGCACCATCCGGATCTCCTCGTCCAGGAATGGATCGAGGGGCCGGACGACCAGTGCGTCGTGCTCGGCGCGTATCGCGGGCGGGGAGGCCGCATGCTCGGCTGGTTCACGGCCAGGAAGATGCTCCAGTATCCGCCCGAGTTCGGCCTCGGCTGCATCGTGCGGCTGGAGCCGCTCCCCGAGGTGGAGCGCCTGGGGAAGCGGCTCCTCGAGGCGCTCGCCTTCGAGGGCATCGCCGAGGTGGAGTTCAAGCGGCACGCGCCGAGCGGGGAGTACCGCCTGATCGAAGTGAACCCGCGGCACTGGGACCAGCATGCGCTCGGCATGACCTGCGGCGTCAATCTCGCGTGGATCGCCTACCGGGATCTGGCCCTCGGAGAGCCGCTCGAGCCGGTGGGCCCCGACGGAGCCCGCGGTTGGTGGATCAGTGGTGTCGGCCTGATGGGTTCCCTCAAGGAAGACCTGCGGCATGGTCGAATTCGCCCGTGGAAGCTCATGGGAATACCCCGCCCATCGACCCGGTACGCCGTGTGGGATCCCGCCGACCCTGGCCCTCTCCTGAGGCGACGCATCGGGGCAGAGCCACTGGAGGCGGCATGAGCGCGGCCGGCGCGCGCATGCTGCCCGATCACGATGCGATGAGCGCCTTCCGGCCCGGGTGGAATCAGGCAGCCGAGGAGGCCCGGAACCTCTACCTCACGTACGAGTGGATGGTCTCGCTCTGGGAGAGCCACTTCGACGCACGCGGGGTCGAATTCCTCCTTCTGGGGGGCGATCCCTGGAAGGCGCTCGTGCCACTCGCGAAGGAACGCGTGCGAAGCCGGGGCTTTTCCCTCGAGCAGATTCTCCTCGTCACGAATCGATATGGCCGCAACCACAACGAACTGCTCCTCCGTGGGGATGCCGGCGATGCCATACGCGAGCTCCTCGCCTGCGTGCGCGACCGCCGCGGCGACCTTCTCGCGGTCACCTCGGTGACCGAGGACAGCCCCACGGGGGCGGCCCTCCAGGCGGCCGCTCCCGGCGCCGGATTCCGCGTGATCACGGAGCCCGGCGTCCGGTCGCCGTATCTCATCCTCGAGGGAGACTGGGATGCGTAT
>DASUFL010000099.1:0-29118 GCA_036274595.1 Candidatus Eiseniibacteriota bacterium
CGGCGAGGCAGGAGCCGGCGAGCACGCGGGCGGCGAGCAGGCCGAATCCGAGGGCGGCGAGGCCCACCTCCCGAACTGGGTCGTCATCCTCAACGACTACTTCCCGAACAATCCGGTCGTCCACTGGATGCACGAGAACGAGTACCTCGTGTTCGCGTGGCTCGCGGGGATCGTCTTCCTCGTCGTGGTCTGGTTCGCGATGCGGAATCCGACCCTCGTCCCGGGCCCGCTGCAGAACGGGATCGAGTGGATCGTGGAGAGCATGGAGGACGTCTGCGGCGGGATGCTGGGGAAGCACCTTCCCAAGTACTTCCCGTTCATCATGGCGATCTTCTTCTACATCCTGACCATGAACCTGATCGGGATCGTACCGGGCTTCAAGTCCTCGACCTCGACGCTGGACGTGACGCTGGCGCTCGCGCTCATCACGTTCCTCTACGTTCAGATCAACGGCATCATCAACCTGGGGCCGCTCGGCTATCTCGACCATCTCGCCGGCTCGCCGCGCGACATCGTGGGCTTCGCGATGCTCCCCGTGATGATCCCGGTGCACATCCTGGGCGAGCTGGTGAAGCCGGTGAGCCTCTCCTGCCGGCTCTTCGGGAACATCTTCGGCGAGGACACGCTGATCGTGGTCTTCGTCGGCGTCGCCGCGCTCGCGCTCAAGGCGAGCCTGACCCTGCTCGCGGTGCCTCCGATGGCCGGGATCACGGCGCTCTTCATGCTGCTCCAGACGCTCACGGCCATCGTCCAGGCCCTGATCTTCTCGCTGCTCACCACCGTCTACCTGTACATGATGCTCCCGCACGAGGAGCACGCGCACGGGGAAGCCGGGCACGAACACGCGTAACCCCAACCCACGGAGGAAGCACAGATGAATTTCGCCGCCACACTCGGCCTCGCGCTCCCGATCGGGATCGGTCTGGCCGCCATCGGTTCGGGCGTTGGTCTCGGTTTCATGGGCCGCGGCGCGATGGAGGCCATGGGCCGCCAGCCGGAAGTGCTGCCGAAGATCCAGGTTGCCATGATCATCGGCTTCGGCTTCATCGAGGCGCTCACGATCTACGCGTTCGTCACGATGTTCTTCCTCCAGGGGAAGATCCAGTAACCGATCGGAGCCGGGCGCCACGCGCGCCCCTCCGGTCCGGGAAGGACCTATGAGCCAATTCGTCCACTGGAATCAGCTCCTGGCGCACGCCCTGAGCTTCGTCGTCTTCTATTTCCTCGTGCGCGTGGCGTTCTCGGCCATCATCTATCCGCCGATGAAGGAGCGCCGCGACAAGATCAAGGCGGAGTTCGAGCGCATCGAGTCGGAGAAGGCGGCCGCGGAGCGGCTTCGCCAGGAGTACGAGGGACACATCAAGCGAATCGAGGCGGAGAGCCGCGAGCGCATCCAGAACGCGGTCTCCGAAGGACAGAAGGTCGCCGCGGAGATTCGCGAGATCGCGCGGAAGGAAGCCCAGGACACCATCCAGCGAGCCCGCGAGGAGATCGCGCGGGAGCACGAGAAGGCGCAGGCCTCGCTCAAGAACGAGGTCGTCGACCTGGCCATGGAGATCGCGGGCAAGGTGGTGCGCGAGGAGCTGACGGCCGACAAGCACCGCCGGCTCGTCGACGGCTTCCTGACCGAGCTGGAGCAGACGCGGTGATCTCGGTCACCCTGGGCCGCCGGTACGCGCGGGCGCTGCTCAGCCTGGCGCAGAAGCAGAACGAGGTCGCGCGAACGGAGCAGGAGCTCGCCGCGGTGGCGCAGCTCTTCCGGCGCGACCCTCGAGCCCGGCGCTTCTTCGAGACCCCGAACATCTCCCACGAGGAGAAGACGCGGTTTCTCGAAGAGCGCCTGATGCCGCGCGTGGGACGGCCGCTCTACGGGCTCTTCCACGTCCTCCTGCGCCGGCGGCGGCTCGACCATCTCGTCGTGATCGCGGACGAGTTCGTGAAGCTGGCCGAGAAGGCGCAGGGAATCACGCACGCGGTCGTGCGCACCGCGGCTCCGATCACGGATGCGCAGGCGGACCAGCTCACGCAGGTCCTCATGCGGCGCACGGGGGGAACGATTCAGCTGACGCGGGAGGTGGACCCGTCCCTCTTGGGGGGCGCGGCCGTCTCGCTGGATCACAAGGTCATCGACGGCACCTTGGCGACGGAGCTCCGGCGCATCCGCCGGGTCCTCCTCCAGGCCAGGATTCACGGTAGGGGATAACGCATGGCATTCAAGCCAGAGGAAGTCAGTTCGGTTCTCGAGCAGGAGCTCGAGCGGTACGAGTCCCGGCTCACGCAGGAGAGCGTCGGGACGGTGCTCCAGGTCGGCGACGGGATCGCCCGCGTCTGGGGTCTCGACGACGCCATGGCCGGAGAGCTCGTGCTCTTCCCGGGGGACGTGACCGGCGTGGTCCTCAATCTGGAAGAGGACAACGTGGGGTGCGCGCTCTTCGGCTCGACCCAGTCGATCAAGCAGGGAGACACGGTCCGCCGCACCAGCCGGCTCGCCTCCGTGCCCGTCGGCGACGCCATGTTCGGTCGCGTGATCAACGCGATCGGCGAGCCGATCGACGGCAAGGGGCCGATCGTCACGAGCGACTCCCGTCCCCTCGAAGGGCGCGCGCCGGGCGTCGTGGATCGCCAGCCCGTGAACCAGCCCGTCCAGACCGGCCTCAAGGCCATCGACTCGATGATCCCGATCGGCCGCGGGCAGCGCGAGCTCATCATCGGCGACCGCCAGACCGGCAAGACCGCGGTCGCGATCGACACGATCCTGAACCAGAAGGGCACCGGCATTCGCTGCATCTACGTCGCGGTGGGGCAGAAGGACTTCACGGTCGCCAAGGTGGTGAAGATCCTCGAGGACGGGGGCGCGATGGAATACACGACCGTCGTCACCGCGGGCGCCTCGGAGTCGGCGCCGCTCCAGTACATCGCTCCGTTCACCGGATGCGCGATCGGCGAGGACGTCCGCGACCGCGGGGGCCACGCGCTCGTGATCTACGACGACCTCTCCAAGCACGCCGCGGCCTATCGCCAGCTCTCGCTCCTCCTCCGGCGTCCGCCGGGTCGCGAGGCGTTCCCGGGAGACGTCTTCTACCTCCACTCGCGCCTCCTCGAGCGCGCCGCCAAGCTGAACGATCCGTTGGGCGCCGGCTCGCTCACCGCGCTTCCGATCATCGAGACCCAGGCAGGCGACGTCTCGGCGTACATCCCGACGAACGTGATCTCGATCACGGACGGCCAGATCTTCCTCGAGAGCGACCTCTTCTACTCGGGTGTCCGTCCCGCGATCAACGTGGGCATCTCGGTGTCGCGCGTCGGCGGCAAGGCGCAGACGAAGGCCATGAAGAAGGTGGCCGGACGGCTCCGTCTCGACCTCGCGCAGTACCGCGAGCTCGCGGCGTTCGCGCAGTTCGGCTCCGACCTCGACAAGGCGACGCAGGCGCAGCTCACGCGCGGCGAGCGCATGGTCGAGCTCCTGAAGCAGGGCCAGTACCAGCCGCTGTCCGTGGAGCGGCAGGTGGCCATCATCTTCGCGGGCACGAACGGCTACCTGGACGACCTGCCGGTCACGTCGATCCGTCCCTTCGAGCAGGGCTTCTACGCCTACCTCGACAAGGAGTACGCCGACCTCATGCACGAGCTCCGCGCCAAGTACGAGCTCACCGACACGGGCGAGCAGAAGCTCCGGAAGGCGATCGAGGCCTACAAGGCCGAGTTCGCGAAGGCCAAGAAGGGCTGACCGGTTGGCGACACTCCGCGACATCCGCCGCCGCATCCGGTCCGTCCGGTCGACGGCGCAGATCACGAAGACCATGGAGATGGTCTCGGCCGCGAAGCTCCGCCGGGCGCAGACCGCGCTCGAGTCGGCCCGGCCCTACGACCAGGAGCTCCGGAAGGTGCTCGCCAACCTGGCGAGCGCGTCCGGGGACGCGCTCACGCCCGTCTTCATCCGGCGCGAGGTCAAGCGCCGCGCGCTCATCCTCATCACGTCGGACCGCGGCCTGAGCGGCGCCTTCAACGTGAACCTGATCAAGGCGGCCGAGGGCCGGCTCCGCGAGGGCGGAGCGCCCATCGCGCTCGTCACGCTGGGCCGGAAGGGGGCGGACTATTTCCGCCGCCGGAACGCGTCCGTGCTCGTCTCCAACACGGAGGTCGGCGGCGTCGCTTCGTGGAAGATGGCCGAGGAGCTGAGCCGCGACCTCACGGCGCGGTTCCTGGCGGGCGAGATCGACGAGGTGGACCTCGTCTACACGCATTTCCGGAGCGCGCTCTTCCGCTCGATCGTGATCGAGCCGTTCCTCCCGCTCGGCCGGACCGAGACCGCCGAAACCGTGCAGACGCTCGACTACATCTTCGAGCCGTCGCCCGAGGCGATCCTCGAGAAGATCGTGCCGTACTACCTCGCGATGCGGCTCTACATGGCGCTCGCCGAGTCCGCCGCGTCGGAGCATGGCGCGCGGATGGTGGCGATGGGCTCGGCCACGAAGAACGCGAACGAGATGATCCAGAACCTGACGCTCCACATGAATCGCACCCGGCAGGCCACGATCACGCGCGAGCTGGTCGAGATCGTGGCGGGCGCCGAAGCGCTCAAGTAGGAAAGGGACCATGGCGACCGCGACGACCAACGGCAGCGGCAAGAACGTCGGTCAGATCATCCAGGTGATCGGTCCGACGGTGGACGTACGCTTCGAACCGGAGCACCTTCCCGCGATCAACACCGCACTCCTGATCGAGGACACGGAGAAGGGGATCCACCTCACGGTGGAGGTGGCCCTCCACATCGGCGACGAGGTGGTGCGCTGCGTGGCGATGGCCTCGACCGACGGCCTCGTGCGCGGCATGTCCGCGCTCGATACCGGGGCGCCGATCACCGTGCCCGTCGGGCGGCAAACCTTGGGCCGCGTGTTCAACCTGCTCGGCGAGCCGATCGACCAGGGACCGCCGGTCTCGGATCCGGGCAAGCGCCTCCCGATCCACCGCTCGCCGCCAGCCTTCGATGAGCAGGAGACGGTCACCCGGATCTTCGAGACCGGCATCAAGGTCGTCGACTTCCTCGCCCCGTACGCCAAGGGAGGCAAGATCGGCCTCTTCGGCGGCGCGGGCCTCGGCAAGACGGTCATCCTCCAGGAGCTGATCCGCAACATCGCGACCGAGCATGGCGGCTTCTCCGTCTTCTCGGGCGTCGGCGAGCGCACGCGCGAGGGGAACGACCTCTGGCTCGAGATGAAGGAGTCGGGCGTCATCGACAAGACGGTGATGGTGTTCGGCCAGATGAACGAGCCGCCCGGAGCGCGCCTCCGCGTGGCGCTCACGGGCGTGACGATGGCCGAGTACTTCCGCGACGAGGAGAACCAGGACGTGCTCTTCTTCGTGGACAACATCTTCCGGTTCACGCAGGCGGGCTCGGAGGTGTCGGCGCTCCTCGGCCGCATGCCGAGCGCGGTGGGCTACCAGCCGACCTTGGCGACCGAGATGGGCGCGCTTCAAGAACGCATCACCTCGACGAAGAAGGGCTCGATCACCTCGGTGCAGGCGATCTACGTGCCCGCCGACGACCTCACCGATCCGGCGCCGGCCACCACGTTCACGCACCTCGACGCCACCACGGTGCTCTCGCGCCGCATCGCCGAGCTGGGCATCTATCCGGCCGTCGATCCGCTCGACTCCACGTCCCGAATCCTCGATCCGAACATCGTGGGCGAGGAGCACTACAACCTGGCCCGCAAGGTCCAGACGATCCTCCAGCGCTACAAGGATCTCCAGGACATCATCGCGAGTCTCGGCATGGACGAGCTCTCCGAGGACGACAAGCTCATCGTGACCCGCGCGCGGAAGATCCAGCGCTTCCTCTCGCAGCCCTTCTTCGTCGCGGAGCCGTTCACCGGGACGCCGGGGCGCTACGTGAAGCTCGAGGACAACATCCGCTCGTTCCGGGACATCGTGAGCGGCAAGTGCGATCACATCCCCGAGCAGGCGTTCTACATGGTGGGCACGATCGACGAGGTCTACCAGCGCGCCGAGCAGATGGGCGTCGGGGCCGCGGCCTAGCACGCGATGGCCGACACTCCGTTCACGTTCCGCCTCGTCACGCCGCAGCGCCTCCTGCTCGAGGCCGAGGTCACGTCGCTCCAGGTTCCCGGGTCCGAGGGATACCTGGGCGTGCTCGCGCATCACGCTCCGCTCATCACGGCGCTCCGCCCGGGGCGCCTCGACGTGCGCGACACGAAGGGCGCGATGCAGAGCTACGCCGTGAGCGGCGGCTTCCTCGAGGTCTCGGGCAATCGCGCGACGGTGCTCGCCGACACCGCGGAGCGGAAGGACGAGATCGACGTCGCGCGCGCCGAGGCGTGCGTGAAGCGCGCCGAGGAGCGCCTCCGGGCGGAGTCGGGCTCCGGCCACGGCGGCGGCGTTGCGACCGCGACGGCGATCGACAAGGAGCGCGCCCAGCGCGCGCTCGAGCGCGCGAAGAACCGGCTCCACGTCGCGCGCGGCTGAGAGGCGCCGTGCGCGTCCTCGGCCTCGAGACTTCCTGCGACGACACGGGCGCCGCGATCCTCGATGACGGGCGGCTGATCGCGCACGTCGTCGAATCGCAGGACGTCCATGTCACCTACGGTGGCGTCGTCCCCGAGTATGCGTCCCGCGCCCACATCACGCTCCTCCCCCGCGTCCTCCAAGCCACGCTCGAGAAGGCGGGCGCCTCGCTCGACTCGATCGACGCCGTGGCCGCCACGGTCGGCCCGGGGCTCGTCGGGTCCCTCCTCGTCGGGCTCGAGTTCGCGAAGGGCCTCGCCATGGCCCGCGGCATCCCGTTCGTCGGCGTGAACCACGTGGAAGCGCACCTCGTCTCGCCCGGCCTCGAGAACGAGCTCCCGTATCCCTTCCTTGGGATGGTCGCGTCCGGCGGGCACACGGAGATCTATCACGTGCAGCGTCCCGGCTCGGTCCGGCGTCTCGGGTCGACGCGCGACGACGCCGCCGGCGAGGCGTTCGACAAAGTGGGGAAGCTCCTCGGGCTTCCGTATCCGGGCGGTCCGCACGTGGACCGCCTCGCGCGGCTCGGCGATGCGAGCGCGATCGAGTTCCCGGTCGCGAAGCTCGAGCGGGGGACGCTCGACGTGAGCATGAGCGGGCTCAAGACCGCGGTGAAGCTCTTCGTCGAACGCGAGCCCAAGCCGATTCCTGACGGGCGCCTGCAGGACATCGCCGCGTCGGCGGAGCGCGCGATCGTCGCGGCCCTGATCGAGCGGCTGGAGGAAGCGCTGGACCGCTATCCCTCGCGCGCGCTCGCCATCTCGGGCGGATGCGCGTGCAACACGCTGCTTCGCGAGGAGTCGGCTCGCATCGCAAGGTCGCGCGGCATTCCGTCGCTGGTCCCGTCGCCGCCTCTCTGCCGCGACAACGGCGCGATGATCGCCTACGCGGGATGGCTCGCGCTCGAGCGCGGCCTGGTGACGCCGCTCACCGTGAACGCGATCCCGAATCTCGACTCCTTCCCGGGTCCCACCCCGATTTCGTAGCCCTACCGGGAGCCGGGACCGCTAACCGATTCCAGCAGCACCGCTTAGGCGACCCACGAGCCGCCAAGCACCGTCCCCACCGGTTCCCGTTCCCGCTTAAGAATCGATCCCCCCGCGTCGATTAATCCCAAGAGTCGAACCAACTTCCATCGAGTCAGGCCATCGGGAGCGGAAACGTGAGCCAGCCTGCAGCGCCGGATTCTGCGCGGATCCTCATCATCGAGGACGAGCCGCGGCTTCGCACCATCTTGCAAATGCAGCTCGAGACCGCGAAGGACGCGCGCTACGAGGTGACCACGGCGCCCGACGGTCTTCAGGGTCTCGAAGCGGTGAAGCACGACCCGCCGGATCTCATCCTCCTCGACGTGATGATGCCGGGCATGGACGGCTACGACGTGTGCAAGAGGCTCAAGGCCGACCCGCTCACGAGCCGGATCCCGATCATCTTCCTCACCGCCAAGACGACGCTCGAAGACCGGCTGCAGGGGCTCGAGAATTTCGCCGACGACTATGTCACGAAGCCGTGGGACCGGAACGAGCTCCTCTTCCGCGTGCGGAACCAGCTCAAGACGCGCCGCGCGCAGCTTCAGTCCAATCCGCTCACCGGGCTCCCGGGGAACGTGCTCATCGAGACCGAGCTGAGCCGGCGCATCCAGGGGAAGGAGAAGTTCGCGTTCCTGCACCTCGACCTCGACTTCTTCAAGGCCTTCAACGACTACTACGGCTACGCCCGCGGCGACGTGCTCATCCGCTTCACGGCGTCCCTGCTCCACGACGTCATCGAGCGGCTGGGAGGCGAAGGAGACTTCGTCGGCCACATCGGCGGCGACGATTTCGTGGTCATCACGATCCCCGATCGCGCCCAGTCGATCGCGGAAGCCGTGCGCGCCGACTTCGTGAGACGCGTGCCGCTCCAGTACGACGAAGCGGACCGCGAGCGCGGCGCGATCACCGTCCATTCGAGCCGTCAGGGCGGTGTGCAGAGCTTCGACATCATGTCGATCACCATCCTCATCGTCACGAACGTCTCCCGCGACATCCAGCACAGCGCCCAGGTGTCCGATGTCGCGAAGGAGCTGAAGAAGATCGGGAAGGCGGAGCGGGGCAGCACGATCGTGCCCGACCGGCGGTCGGATGGATCCCTCGTCGTGCCGGCGCGAAAGGAAGGCGAGGAAGCATGAGCAAGGCGAGCGGCGGTTCGGGCTCCCGGCGGCCGGGGCAGGGTCTTCTGTCCAGCCTCGGCAGTCTCGCGTTCGGTCTGCGCGCCGCGTACGACTCGACCGGCCTCATGGCGGCCGTCGCCGATCACGTCCTCGACATCACCCGCGCCGATGCCTTCGCGCTCCTCCTCCTCGACTACGAGACGGGCGAGCTGGAAGGAGATCGCTTCGAGCGCGGCCGGACGGGTCCGACCGGGCGGTCGCGCTTCGCCGCCACGCCGTCCGGATTCCTGGGCCGTGTGCTCCGCCGCGAGACGATCGTCATCGAGAGCGCGGACGCGCCCGGCGCTCCGGAAATCGAGTGGTCGGGGCAGCCGCCCAAGGCGCTCGTGGGGCTGCCCGTGGTGGTCGGCACGTCGCTCCTCGGCGTGGCGGTCATCGGCTATCGCAAGGAGGTGGCCCTCACCGACCGCCGCCGCCGCGCGCTCCTCTTCCTGTCCGACCAGATCGGGCTCGCGGTCGACCGGCTCCGCACCCGCTCGGAGCTCGACACGACCCGGAAGCAGCTCGAGGAGTCGGCGCTCACGCTCCGCCGCGTGGACGAGGCCAAGTCGGATCTCATCTCCATCGTCTCGCACGAGCTCCGCACGCCCCTCACCGCGATCAAGGCCTACACCGAGACGCTCATCGACAACGTCGGGAGTCCGACGTTCACGATGCAGGAGAAGTTCCTCCAGATCGTCAACGAGGAGTGCGACCGGCTCTCGCGCATCGTGAACGACGTGCTCGACCTGAGCCGGATGGAGTCGGGGCGGCGGCGTCTCAGGGCCGACTCGATCGATCTCCGCCGCCTCCTCCAGGAAGTGGAGCCGACGGTCCTGCCCGAGCTCACGCACAAGAGCGCCCATATCCATTACGACGTCCCGGCGGACCTGCCGCGCCTCGAGGCCGACCCGGACCTTCTGAAGCAGGTGCTCGTCAACTTGATCGTGAACGCCGCCAAGTTCACGCGCCCCGACACCGACGTGACCGTCCGCGCGACCCGCCACGGCGAGCGGATGATGATCGCCGTGGAGGACCATGGGCGCGGCATTCCGGGAGACAAGCTGGGCCGCGTGTTCGACCGCTTCTACCGGATCGAGGACGAGGGCATGGAACGCGTCCACGGAACGGGACTCGGACTCGCGATCGTGAAGAGCGTCGTCGAGCTGCACGGCGGAACGGTGCGGGTCGAGAGCGTGGTCGGCGAGGGGAGCCGGTTCCTGGTGGACTTGCCGCTCCGCCAGCAGCGCTTCCGTCAGCTCATGCGCTCGATCGCTCCCTTCTTCGAGCGCAACGAGCTCAAGCTCCTCCTTCAGGCCTGCGTGGCGATGGTGGCCGAGGTCATGGAGGCCCGGATCGTCTCGTTCATGTTCTTCGACGAGGACGGCCGGGAGCTCGTGATCCGGTCGTCGCACGGGCTCGACCCGGAGACCGTGGCCAACACGCGCGTCCGCGCCGGGGACTCGGTGGCCGGCTGGGTGGCCCAGACGTCGGAAGACCTCTGCGTCGAGGACATCGAGGCCGACCGGCGCTTCCGGCGCATGAACCATCCCCAGTACGAGACGAAGTCGCTGCTCTGCGTGCCGCTCCGCGTGGGGGGCGAGACCGTCGGCGTCGTGAACGTGAACAACAAGACGACCGGCGCTCCGTTCGACACGGACGATCTGAGCCTCCTCGTGGCGATCACGCGGCGGGTCGGCGTCGTGATCGACCGCGTGCGGACGGCCGGCGCGGCCGCCGACGTCTCCACCGTCCTCGCGACGCTTCGCGCCATCGTGCGGGCGCGCCGGATGAGCGTCCTCCCGAGCTCGCGCGGCACGTTCAAGGTCGCGATCGACCTGGGTCGCCGCCTCGAGCTGGAGGAGTCCGAGCTCGAGGTGCTGGGCTACGTGGCGCGCGTCCACGACGTGGGCATGCTCGCGCTCGGCGAGAACCTGCTCGGGAATTCGCGCCGGTGGACGGACTCCGAGTACCGCCAGGTCGAGTCCCATCCCCAAGCGAGCGTCCAGATCCTGAAGCCGATCGAGTTCGCCTCCAAGGTGAACCAGCTGATCTTGAGCCACCACGAGCACGTCGACGGGTCGGGCTATCCGCGCGGCCTGCGCGGCGAGGAGATCCCGCTGGGAGCGCGGATCCTCGCGGTGCTCGATGCCTACGAGGCCATGACCTCGGGGCGCCCTTACCGAGAGCCGTTCACTCCGGCCGAGGCGCTGGACGAGCTCCGACGCTGCGCGGGGAAGCAGTTCGACCCGCGCGTCGTCGAAGAGTTCGGCCGTCTCCTGGCCGAGTCCGGCGAAGCCCTGGATGCGGGGCGCTCGGACACCTCCGCCCGCGGGACGACCGCGCGCGACCGCGCGAGGGATCGCGATGCCGTCCGCTGAGCTCATCGCGCTTGGCGCCGTCACCGTGGCGCTGGTCGTGGAGGAGATTCGCCTCCGCCGCATCCGGCGGCGCCAGGGCGAGAAGCTCCAGAACGCCTACGTGGTGGTGCGCGACCGGAACGAGCAGCTCACCCAGGCGGCGGACGAGATGGGGAGGCTCTACCGGAATCAGCTCCTGACGAGCCGCAAGCAGTCGGCGCGGCTCAAGAAGGTGCTGGAGACCGCGACGTCGATCGGATCCGATCTCGCGCTCGACAAGGTCCTCCACCAGATCGTCCACGCGGTGCAGGACGCGGTCGGCTTCAAGATCGTCCTCCTCCGCGTGCTCGACGAGCGCACCGAGCTCTTCGAGGCCCGGGCGTTCGCCGGCCTCGACCGCCAGGCGATCGACAAGCTGGAGCGGCGCGGCGTGCCCCGCGCCGAGTTCGAGAGCTGGCTGAAGGACGAATTCCGCGTGAGCCGCTCCTATTTCATCAGCCACAAGGCGAACTTCTGGCCCGTGCCGGGGAGCGAGTACGAGGGGTTCACGCCCGACTTGGGCGAGCGCAAGGAAGGGGAGTGGCACCAGGACGACGTCCTCTTCGTGCCCCTCCTGCACCGGGACGGCGCGGTCCTCGGCTATCTCTCCCTCGACGATCCGGCCGATCGCAGGGTCCCGTCGCGCGAGGTGATCGAGACGGCGGAGATCCTGGCCGCGCACGCCGTCGTGGCGCTCCAGAACGCGAGCCTCTACGAGCAGATCGGCGAGAGCATGCGGCAGCTCGAGGAGGCGACGCAGCGGGGCGAGGAGCTGAACGACCTCAAGTCGTCGTTCGTGCAGATCGTCTCCCACGAGCTCCTCACGCCGCTGACGGTCATCCGGAGCCACGTGGAGGCCCTCCAGGAGCACGTGGGCGGGATGAACCCGAAGACGCAGCACGAGTTTCTCCAGGCGGTCGACGAGAACAGCCTCAAGCTGCACCGGCTCATCCAGTCGATCCTGGAGCTGACCCAGCTCGAGTCCGGCCGGTTCCGCATGCAGCGGGAGCCGATGAACGTTCCGGAGCTGATCGACGAGACCATCGGGCTCCTGCGCGATGCCGCGGACGAGAAGGGGATCGTGCTCGGCTCCGAGCCGGTGCGCCGCGATCTGATCGTCGAGGCGGACCGGAACCTGGTCCGCCGGGTGCTCCTGAATCTGGGGACCAACGCGATCAAGTTCACGCCCAAGGGGGGCCGCGTCACGTTCCGCGCGCAGCTCAACGAGCGCTCGGTCAAGCTCACCGTGGAGGACAACGGCATCGGGATTCCAGCCGAGGAGCTGACCAAGGTCTTCGAGAAGTTCCATCAGGTCGACGACTCCCTCTCGCGCAAGTATCCGGGCGTGGGGCTGGGCCTCTTCGTGGCGAAGAGCATCGTCGAGTGGCATGGCGGGGAGATCACGGCCGAAAGCGAGCCGGGACGCGGGTCCCGCTTCGTCGTCGCGCTCCCGGCCACCCCGGGCGACGCCTCGGTCATCACGCACTCCGCCACCCCCAGCCGCTCGGTGTCCGAGCATCTGACGCGGCTCACGGTCGAGATGGTGGCCGAGATCATGAACGCGCGGATCGCGTCGCTCATGCTCGTCGACGAGGAGCGGGACGAGCTCTACATCAAGGCCGCGCGCGGGCTCCGCGAGGAGGTCGTCTGCGGGACGCGGGTCAAGATGGGGAACTCGATCGCCGGCTGGGTCGCGCAGCACGGGACGCCGCTCCTCGTGACGAACGTCGAAGAGGATGCGCGCTTCGGCTCGCGCGAGAACAGCCACCAGTACGAGACGAAGTCGCTTCTGAGCGTGCCGGTCAAGGTGGACGGGCGCGTCGTCGGCGTCATCAACATCAACAACAAGATCTCCATGACGCCGTTCACCGAGGACGACAAGGCGCTCCTGAGCTCGCTCTCCGAGCGGGTGGGCCGCGCCTGGCGCCATGCCTCGGAGCACGATGAGACGGCGGACCGCGTGGAGCAGGCGTCGCGCGCGCTCGCGGCCATCATCGACAACGCGCGGCGGAGCCGGCTCAAGCTGACCTCGGGCTCCATGGCCACGCGCGCGACCGCGGTCGCGCGGCGGGTCGGCATGGGAGAGGACGAGATCCAGGCGATCGCGTTCGTGGCCAGCATCCACGACGTGGGCATGGCGCACATCGGGCCTCCGGTGCTCCACGAGCCGGGCAAGCTCGACCCCGAAACGTGGGCGCAGGTGGCGCAGCACCCGGCGCGCACCGTCGAGATCTTGAAGCCCATCGAGTTCGAGGAGCGCGTCACCGAGTGCATCCTGACGCATCACGAGCGGATGGACGGCCGCGGCTATCCGCGCGGCCTCGCGGGTGACCTGATCCCGCTCGGCGCGCGCATCATCGCGGTCGTGGACGCATACGAATCGATGACGTCGGGACGACCCTACCGCCAGGCCATGCCTCAGGCGGAGGCGATCCGCGAGCTCAGGCGGTGCTCGGGATCGCAATTCGATCCCAAGATCGTGGAGGCCTTCTGCCAAGTCCTTGCGGCAGAAGAAACTACAAAGCTCGTTCGGGCTCCAGAAGCGGCTTGAGCCGCCGATACAACTCTAGATGGTCTGATGGTCAGAGGGAGGTGAGTCGGATGTCGAAGGGCAAGATCCTGGTGGTCGATGATGAGATCTACATCGTCCACATCCTGGACTTCAGTCTCGGGATGGAGGGCTACGAGGTCATCACGGCCCTCGATGGCGAGCAGGCGCTCGAGCGCCTCAAGGCGGACAAGCCGGATCTCGTCGTCCTCGACATCATGATGCCCAAGCTCGACGGCTACGAGGTCTGCAAGGCGATCAAGTCGAACGCCGCGACCAAGGGCACGCCCGTCATCCTTCTCTCCGCGAAGGGCCGGAACGTCGACCAGAAGATGGGCTTCGACGTGGGCGCGGACGACTACATCACGAAGCCGTTCAGCCCGCGGAAGCTCGTGGAGCGCATCAACCAGCTCCTCGGCCAGGCCATTTCCGAGCGCCCCGCTTCCTCCGCCTAGATCCGCCGTAGCGCGCTCGCGCGCGTCCCGCCGCTGCCCTGCGCCCATGAAGCCCGAGGGGCACCTCACCGCTCGCTCCACCCCGGTGCTACCATGCGCCCGCGATGCGCTTCATCCGCGTGGCCGTCCCGGTCCCCATCGACGACACGTTCGTCTATGAATTCCCCGAGAACGAGGAGCCCGAGCCCGGGCTGCGCGTGCTCGTTCCCTTCGGCCGGCGCCGGCTCTGGGGCACCATCATGTCCGAGGAGCTGGAGCGCCCCGCGCGGGCGATCCGCCCCATCGCCGGCATCCCCGAGCCGAGGCTCACGCTCACGCCCGAGCTGATCGACCTCTGCCGCTGGGTCGCCGAGTACTACGCCGCGCCGCTCGGGGAAGTGCTCCACGCCGCGGCGCCGTCTCCGGCCGCGCTCAAGCGGCGCGCCATGGCGGAGTCGCCCGCGGACGAGCCCGGCTGGCACGCGTCGCCGCCGCCGGCGCGATCGGAGCTGAACGAAGACCAGGCGGCCGCGCTCCAGGAGATCGAGGGCGCCCTCCACGAGCGAACGTTCCGCCCCTTCCTCCTCCACGGCGTGACCGGGAGCGGCAAGACCGCGGTCTACATGCACGCCGCGCTCACCGCGATCCGGCAGCACGGCCAGGCGCTGATCCTCGTGCCCGAGATCGCCCTCTCGCCTCAGGCGCTCGATGCGTTCCGTCAGGGAGGGATCGAGCGCGTGGCGCTCTACCATTCGACGCTCCGTCCCCGCGAGCGGGCGGAGGTGTGGCGGCGCGCGGCGGAGGGATCGCTCGATCTCGTCGTGGGAACGCGCTCCGCGGTCTTTCTGCCGTTTCGCGATCTCCGCCTGATCGCCGTCGACGAGGAGCAGGACGGCGCGTACAAGCAGGAGGACTCGCCCCGCTACCACGCGCGCGACGTGGCGCTCGTGCGCGCGAAGCGCCGGGGTGCGACGCTCGTGCTGGCGTCCGCGACCCCAAGCCTCGAGAGCTACGCGAAGGCGGCCTCGGGGGCGACCACGCTCCTCCGTCTGCCGCGCCGCGTGGACGGGCGCCCGCTTGCGACGGTGCGGGTGGCCGATCTCCGGATTCGCGCCCGCGCGACTCCCGCCGCGCCGAGCGAGACGCGCCGGGAGGCCACGCAGAGCTGGATCGCGGAGGCGCCGCCCGTGCAGCCCTCATCGGCGTACCTCACGCCGGCGCTCCTCACCGCCATGGAGCGGACGCTCGTCCGGGGCGAGCAGGGGATCCTCTTTCTCAACCGGCGCGGCCACTCGACCGTGCTCCAGTGCCGAGGCTGCGGCTCCGTCGCGTCGTGCGCGCGGTGCGACGTGTCGCTCACGGTGCACACGGAGGATCAGACGCTCCGCTGTCACTACTGCGGCGCCGCGCGCCGGCTCCTCCCGTCGTGCAAGGAGTGCGGCGCGTCCGATCTCTGGTTCGGGGGCGTCGGGATCCAGAAGATCGAGCGCGAAGTGGCGCGCCTTTTCCCGCACGCGCGGCTCGCGCGCCTCGATTTCGACGCCGTGCGGAAGCGGGGCGCGGCGGGCGCGATCCTCCGATCGTTCCGTCAGGGAGACACCGATTTCCTGCTCGGCACGCAGATGGTGACGAAGGGGTTCGATTTCCCCGGCGTCACGCTGGTGGGCATCATCGTCGCGGATCTCCAGCTCTTCCTGCCCGACTTCCGCGCGGCGGAGCGGACGTTTCAGCTCCTCACCCAGGTGGCCGGGCGCGCGGGCCGGGGCAAGAGCCCGGGCGAAGTGATCATGCAGTCCTACAACCCGGACCATCCCGCGCTGCGCTGTGCCGCGGATCAGGACTTCGAGGCCTTCTTCGCGCTCGAGTCCGCGGAGCGCCGCGAGCTCGGGTATCCCCCGTACGGGCATCTGGTCGCGGTCGAGATCCGAGGCGCCACGCTCGAGCGGGTGGTCGACGCCGCGCAGCGCGTTCGGAAGGCTCTGGCCCGGATCCAGCCCCCGGTCGAGATCCTGGGGCCGGCACCGAAGCCGATTTCCCGCATCCAAGGCAAGGAACGATGGCACCTCCTCCTGAGAAGCCCCTCCCGAAAGTCCTTGCGGGAGCATCTGAAGCGGGGAATTCCGGCGATCCGGGCGCTCAAGCTTCCGGGCGTCCACGTGGCCGTGGACGTCGACCCGAGGCAGCTTCTGTAACCGCAACCCCTTGACAGGCTGCTCCCCTGTGTTTGAATCGCACGAGACAATGGGCCGCGGGAACGCGTCGCCCCCCACCGGGTACATAGGTTCATGGAGGCATTCATGAAGGGTTTCGTCCCCGCTCGCGGGATCGCTGGCGCAGTCGTGGCCATCGGCCTCGTCTCGCTCCTCGTGGCTCAGCCGGCCTCGGCCGGCGTCAACTTCACGAGCGGCAAGGTCTACGTTCAGCAGAAGGTCTATGACAAGGCAGCTCACTACCTCGAGCTCGCGCGCAAGGAGGAGCCAGACAACACGCAGGTCTATTCGCTCCTCGGCTATTCGAGGTCGCAGCTCCGTCAGTACGCGTCTGCCGGTGGGGCATTCCAGATCGGTGTCAAGGTCTGCACCGACAAGAAGGACAAGAAGCGCTTGGAGGAGGTCGAGCAGAATCGGAAGGCGCTCTACGCCGACCTCTTCAACCAGGGCATCAAGGCGCTGGGCCGCGCGGGCAAGATCGCGCAGGACGACGCGCGCACGACCGACGAGGGAACGCCGCAGGCCGCGGTCGCGAAGGAGCGCGGGGAGCCCAAGGACTTCAGCCGCTTCACCGAGAACGGGAAGGTGCAGGAGTTCTGGTACTACCCGGATCAGTCCACCGTGTACTACTTCCCACAGGGGGCCGATCCGATCCAGATGCCGTACAAGCCGTTTTTGCCCTCGTCCGATCCGAACGTCGCGGTCACCGACACGACCGTGTTCCCGGCCTACACGGGAGGCTCGGCGGTCGCGGAGGCCTCGTACGACTTCGGCCTCGCGATGCTCATCGATCCCTCGTCGGCCGACACCTACAAGAATCTGAGCTACACGTACGACCTTCTCGGCCGCCCGGACGACGCGATCCGCGCGGCGCAGCGCGGCCTCGAGCTCAAGCCCGGCGACGATCAGCTCACGCGCAACCTGCGCGTCGCTGCGATGGGGCGCGGCAACCGGCTCTTCGGGAGCGGCCGCTTCATGGAAGCCATCCCGGCGTATCGCGCCGCGATGGCCTACGACACGGCCGGCACGGTGCAGTACCTGTCGCTCATCGCGGAGAGCTACCAGAAGGGCGCCCCGGCCGAGGGGCCGACGCGGGCGGCGCTTCTCGACAGCGCCTCGGCCGCCTACATGGAGGTCTACAACAAGGCGCCCAACGACTCGGCGGGGGCCTCGCTCCGGGAGAACGCGATCTACAACTCGGCCATCATCCAGCTGAACCTCGAGAACACGAAGAAGGGCCTCGAGATCCTCAACCAGGGCGTCGCAGCCTTCCCGACCAACAAAGACCTGCTCACCCTCCAGGGCCAGACCAAGTTCCAGGCCGGCGACTATGCGGGGGCGGTCGAGGCCATGCAGAAGGTGGTGACCATCGATCCCAAGTCGGCGGACGCGCACCAGGTTCTCTTCTCCGCCTACAACAAGCTGAACCAGCGGGACAAGTCCGTGGCCGAATACACCCTGTACAAGGCCCTGAGCGACGGAAAGCAGCGCACCGGATCCCAGCTCAAGGTGTGGATCGATTCGGCCCCGAACCGGCTCGGAGCGAAGGAGCAGCTCACGAAGACCAAGACCACCGAGGGGTATCCGGAGGAAGTCCGGACCTTCTCGGACGGGGAGAAGGCGCTCGAGAGCTGGTTCTACTGGTCGAAGGGGAAGTCGATCACGTTCCTCGAGGGCCAGGTGTTCTCCCAGGCCACGTTCCCGCCCGCCCGGTAAATCATTGATTCTGGGGATCTCGGACGCGCTCCGGCGCGTCCGAGATTTGACCTTGACATCGGGCCCTGACGGCCGATAGATTCATCGGCAGGACCACCCCGGGGGCACGATAGCGCCCCGACGCCATCGCCGCACCCAGTACCCGATCGCAGGGGCAGCGCGATCCGGAGCCCGGCCGCCGCCAGGCTCTCATTCCTTCGAAGAACCGATCCCCCAAGATCTTGAGGGCCTTCGTTCCTTAGGTCACGTTTATGTCCCGCCCACCAACCCAAGTCAGGCGCCGCGCCGCGGATGCGTCCGCTGCGCCGACCACCATCGAGGAGTCACAAAGAGAAATGGAGCAGCAAACCGAAAGCCCGCCTGCCGTGGCGACAGGCTCTCCCGCCTCGCCCAAAGGGCTCGACATCATCCAGCTCAAAGGCCGCACGATTGCGGAGCTGATGGAGCTGGCGCACTCGCTTGGCATCCAAGGTACCAGCGGGCTCAGAAAACAGGAGCTGATCTTCAAGATCCTGGAAGGCCAGACCGAGAAGAACGGGCTGATCTTCGCCGAGGGGGTCCTGGAGATCCTTTCCGAGGGGTACGGCTTCTTGCGTTCCCCCGATTACAACTACCTGCCGGGGCCGGACGACATCTACGTCTCGCCCTCGCAGATCAAGCGATTCGACCTGCGGACCGGGGACACGGTCTCCGGCCAGGTGCGCCCGCCGAAGGACGGGGAGCGGTACTTCGCCCTCCTCAGGGTCGAGGCGGTCAATTTCGAGAGCCCGGAGGTCGCGAAGGATAAGATCCTCTTCGACAACCTGACGCCGCTCTACCCGCAGGAAAAGCTGCGGATGGAGTTCAAGGCGGACGACATGTCGACCCGGATCATGGATCTCCTGACGCCCATCGGGAAGGGGCAGCGCGGACTCATCGTGTCGCCGCCCCGCGCGGGAAAGACGGTGCTCCTCCAGAAGATCGCGAATGCGATCACGGAGAACCACCCCGAGGTGATGCTCATCGTGCTTCTCATCGACGAGCGCCCCGAGGAGGTCACCGACATGGAGCGGTCCGTGAAGGGTGAGGTCGTCTCGTCCACGTTCGACGAGCCGGCGGAGCGCCACGTGCAGGTGGCGGACATGGTCATCGAGAAGGCGAAGCGCCTGGTGGAGCACAACCGGGACGTCGTGATCCTCCTCGACTCGATCACGCGCCTCGCCCGCGCCCACAACACGGTCGTGCCCCACTCGGGCAAGATCCTGTCGGGCGGCGTGGACGCGAACGCGCTCCAGAAGCCGAAGCGATTCTTCGGGGCCGCTCGCAACATCGAAAACGGCGGGAGCCTCACGATCATGGCCACGGCCCTGATCGAGACCGGCAGCCGCATGGACGACGTGATCTTCGAGGAGTTCAAGGGCACGGGCAACATGGAGGTCATCCTCGACCGCAAGCTCGCCGACAAGCGCGTGTTCCCGGCCATCGACATCAACCGGTCGGGCACCCGCAAGGAAGAGCTGCTCATGACCGGCGAGGAGCTGAACAAGGTCTGGATCCTCCGCAAGTTCTTGAACGAGCTGAATCCGATGGAGGCGATGGAATTCCTCATCGGAAAAATGAGTCAAACCAAGACGAACAAGAAGTTCCTCGCGATGATGAACACCTAGAGGAGAACGGAGCGATCCAATGAAGAAGGGAATCCACCCCGGCTACTTCAACACCAAGATCATCTGCGCGTGCGGCAACGTCATCGAGACGCGCGCGACGGTCAAGGAAGCCCTGCACGTCGAAATCTGCTCGGCTTGCCACCCGTTCTTCACGGGCAAGCAGAAGCTCGTGGATACGGCCGGCCGCATCGAGCGGTTCCGCCGGAAGTACGGGATGAAGGAGCAGACCCCGCCGGCCCAGGCTCCCTCGGCTTAGCGACCGCACCCGGATTCCAGCCAACCCATCCGGATGTCGGACCGCTACGCCCCGATCGGGGGCCAGGCCGTCATCGAAGGTGTCATGATGCGGTCGCCGAAGCGCGTGGCGACCGCCGTGCGCCTTCCGGACGGCAGCATCCAGGTGAAGACGCGCGAGTACGTCTCGTTCTCGCGCCGCTTCCCCTTTCTCGGTCTTCCCATCCTGCGCGGCGCCGTGGTCCTCGTGGAGTCGCTCCGGATCGGCGTCGAGGCTCTCGCCTTCTCGGCGGAGGTCGCGGTCGAGGAGGACAAGGACAAGCCGAAGTCCGAGCGCCGCTACGGCTCCCTCGGTCTCGGCATGGGATTCACGGTGCTCTTCTCCTTCGTGATGGCGTTCGGCATCTTCTTCTATCTCCCGCTCAAGCTGACCGACTTGACCGGCGTGCGCGATCCGCTCGTCTACAACCTGATCGACGGCGGGATCCGGCTCGTCTTCTTCCTGCTCTACATCGTGGCGATCGGCTACTGGAGGGAGATGCAGCGCGTCTTCCAGTACCACGGCGCCGAGCACAAGACGATCCACAACCTGGAAGCGGGGGAGGATCTGACCCCCGAAGCCGCCGACCGGATGAGCCGCTTCCATCCGCGCTGCGGCACGAGCTTCCTCTTCCTCGTGGTCATCGTGAGCTTCATCGTGTTCGCCTTCCTGGGCCGCCCCGATACGATCGGCGCGCGCGCGCTGCGCTTCGCCCTCATCCCCGTGATCGCGGGGATTTCCTTCGAGATCATCCGCTTCGCGGGCGCTCACTACGATCGCCCGTGGGTGCGCTGGCTGAGCGAGCCGGGGCTCCTCCTCCAGCGCCTCACCACTCGCGAGCCGAGCCGCGACATGCTCGAGGTCGCGATCGCCGCGCTCCGCGCGGTCCTCTAGCCCAGGCCGCCCCCCATGCGTGAAGCGCTGGACAAGGCCAAGACCCGCTTCGACGACCTGACGAACCAGCTCGCCGATCCCTCGGTGGTCGGGAACCCGGCCGAGCTGAAGCGCGTGAGCAAGGAGCGGAGCTCGCTCGAGGCGCTCGTCATCGCGGCGCGGCGATATGACCAGGTGCTGAAGCAGATCGCGGAGAACACGGCGCTCGTCCGGGGCGAGAAGGACGCCGAGCTCGTCGCGATGGCGAAGGCCGAAGTCGACGAGCTCGAACAGGAACGCGCGAAGCTCGAGCAGGACCTGCCACGGCTTCTCCTGCCGCCCGACCCGCTCGATCACAAGAACGTGATCGTGGAAATCCGGGCGGGCACCGGCGGGGAAGAGGCCGCGCTTTTCGCGGGCGAGATCTTGAGGCTCTACATGAAGTACGCCGAGCGTCACGGGTGGCGCCCCGAGCTCCTCTCGACGAGCGAGGCCGGCGCGGGCGGCCTGAAGGAAGCCGTGGTCCAGATCACGGGCGACGGCGCCTACAGCCGGCTCAAGTACGAGAGCGGCGTCCATCGCGTGCAGCGCGTCCCGGAGACCGAAGGGAGCGGGCGCATCCACACCTCGGCCATCACGGTCGCGGTCCTCCCCGAGGCGGAGGAGGTCGACGTGGAGATCAAGCCGTCCGATCTCCAGATCGACGTCTTCCGCTCCTCGGGGCCCGGCGGCCAGAGCGTCAACACCGCCGACTCCGCCGTCCGCATCCGGCACATACCGACCGGCATCGTGGTCCAGTGCCAGGACGAGCGCTCGCAGCTCAAGAACAAGGCGAAGGCGCTCAAGGTGCTCCGCGCGCGTCTCCTCGACATCGAGATCCAGGAGCAGGAGCGGAAGCTCGCCGCGACCCGGAAGTCGATGGTGTCGAGCGGCGACCGGAGCGCGAAGATCCGCACCTACAACTTCCCGCAGGGGCGCGTCACCGATCACAGGATCGGCCTCACCCTCTACCGGCTGCAGGACGTGCTCGAGGGGGATCTGGACGAGCTCGTGGACGGGCTTTTCAACGCCGAGCAGGCGGAGCGGCTGGCCGCGTCGGGGGCGGCGGGGTGAGCGTGGCGCGCGACGCGAGCGGTCCCGGCGCGGCTCCGAGCGCGGATCCACCGACCCTCACCCGCAGCGAGGCGCTCACCCGCGCGCGCGAGCGGCTGATTCGGGTCCGGGTCGATGCTCCCGAGCGCGAGGCGGAGTGGCTCCTCCTCCACGCGCTCGGCATTCCACCGGTCGCCTTCTGGTCCGAGCCTCATGCTCCGATCGCCCCGGACCGCGAAGCGGTCCTCGAATCCCTGATCCAGAGACGCGAAGGGCGGGAGCCGCTCCAGCTCATCCTGGGCGAGGTCCCGTTCCACGGCGTCGCGCTCGCGGTCGAGCCCGGCGTGTTCGTGCCGCGCCCGGAGACCGAGGCCCTGGTGGAGGTCGTCCTCGAGCGGATCGCAGCGATGGGCGTGGCCCGCGGGCGTCTTCTCGACTGGGGAACCGGTACGGGCGCCATCGCGGTCGCGCTCGCGAAAGCCCTTCCCGGCTGGACCGTGGTGGCCGCCGACTGGTCCCCCATCGCCCGATGCCTCGCCGCCCGGAACGCCGAGCGGAACGGCGTGGAATCGCGGGTCGAGGTGGTGGCCGGCGATTTCGACGTCCCCGAGGCGGTCACGAGCCGCCGCACCCTGTTCGACGTGGTCGTATCCAACCCTCCCTACGTCCGGCGCGGGGACATCCCCGGGCTCATGCCCGAGGTCCGCGACCACGATCCGCGCGAGGCGCTTGACGGCGGACCGGACGGACTCGATGCTTTCCGCTCACTGGCCCGGGGCATGCATGCGTGGCTCCGTACCGGTGGGCTCCTCGCGCTGGAGATCGGCGCCGATCAGGCCGATAACGTCCTGGGGATCCTTTCGGTTCCCATCCTGGACGCGCGGGTCCTGCCCGATCGGGCGGGGCATCCGCGATACGTGATCGGCACCATGCGAGGCGGGGGAGCATGAAGATCGAGCAGGCACGCGCGCGCAGCACGAACGACACCGAGGTCACCACTACCGGCATGGATGAAATCCGAGTCCTGGGCGGCTACAAGCTGAAGGGCCGAGTCGCCGCGGGCGGATCCAAGAACGCGACCCTGCCGCTCCTGGCGGCGACGCTCCTCGCTCCCGGCACCTATCGCTTCACCAACGTGCCCGATCTCAAGGACGTCTCCACCATGCTGGAGATGCTCTCCCGGTTCGGCATCACGAGCCGCCGCTCGGGCGATCACGAGCTCACGGTCGACTCGACGAATTCGCACAACGCCGAGGCGCCGTACGAGCTGGTGAAGACCATGCGCGCCTCGATCTACGTCCTGGGTCCGCTCCTCGCGCGCTACGGTGAGGCGCGCGTGTCGCTCCCCGGCGGCTGCGCGTGGGGACCGCGTCCCGTCGACCTCCACATCCGGGCGATGGAGCAGCTGGGCGCCAAGGTCGAGATCGATCACGGGTACATCGTCGCGACCGCCCCGGACGGGCTTCGCGGCGGCAGCATCTCGTTCGACGTCTCGAGCGTCGGCGCGACGGGGAATCTCCTCTTGGCCGCGGCCACCGCGGCGGGACGCACCGTCGTCGAGAACGCCGCGTGCGAGCCCGAGATCCAGGCGCTCTGCGAGTTCCTCGTCGCCATGGGCGCGAAGATCGAAGGAATCTGCCGGCCGCAGCTCATCATCGACGGCGTGCAGGAGCTCCATCCCGCGGACGCGCCGATGATCCCGGACCGGATCGAGGTCGGAACGCTCCTCGTCGCGGCCGCGATCACGGGCGGCGACGTCGAGGTGGCCGGGGTGGATCCGGCCCACCTGGGCGCGACGCTCTCCAAGCTCGAAGCCACGGGCGCGTCCATCGAAGTCGCTCCCGATTCCGTACGCATCCGTGCACCGGAGCGCCCGGAACCGATCTCCGTCACGACCCGTCCGTTCCCCGGGTTCCCGACGGACATGCAGGCTCAGTTCATGGCGCTCCTCTCGGTGGGCAACGGCGCCAGCACGATCGTCGACACCATCTACCACGACCGCTTCACGCACGTGGCCGAGCTCCAGCGGCTCGGGGCGGACATCCGCCTCGACGGCAACACCGCCCACGTGCACGGCGTGCCCTCCCTGAGCGGCGCGCAGGTCATGGCCACCGATCTCCGCGCGTCCGCGGCTCTGATCCTGGCCGGGCTGGTCGCGAGCGGGGAGACGAGGGTGTCGCGCGTGTACCACCTCGACCGCGGCTACGAGCGGCTCGAGCAGAAGCTCCAGGCGCTCGGGGCTTCGATCCGCCGCGTCAAGGCCTGACGGCCGCCTGCTAGCGAACGAATGCGCCCCGTCGTCATCGGCACCGCGGGGCACATCGACCACGGCAAGACCGCGCTCGTTCGCCGCCTCTCGGGCATCGACACCGACCGCCTGAAGGAGGAAAAGGAGCGCGGCATCTCCATCGACCTCGGCTTCGCGCACCTGACGCTCCCCTCAGGGCGGAAGGTCGCGCTCGTCGACGTGCCGGGGCACGAGCGGTTCGTGAAGAACATGCTCGCCGGCGCGACCGGAATCGATCTCGTGCTCCTCGTGATCGCGGCGGATGAGGGCGTGATGCCGCAGACGCGCGAGCACCTCGCGATCGTGGATCTCCTCGGCGTGGGCGACGGCGTCATCGCGCTCACGAAGAAGGATCTCGTCGGGCCGGAGATGCTGCGGCTGGTCGAGGAGGAAGCGCGCGCGCTGGTCGAGCCGACCTCGCTCCGCATGGCGCCCATCCTCGCGGTCTCCTCGACCACGGGCGACGGCGTCGAAGCACTCCTCGCCGAGCTGGATCGCGCGGTCACGCGCGTCGAAGGACGCGATGCGTCCGGCCCTGCGCGGCTTCCCATCGATCGCGTCTTCTCGGTCGAAGGCATCGGCACCGTCGTGACCGGGACGCTCTGGAGCGGCACCGTCCACCCCGGCGACACGCTCGTCCTCCTCCCCGGCGGCCAGGCCGTTCGCGCGCGTCAGGTGGAGGTGCACGACCAGGCCACCGAAGCCGCCACCGCCGGGAACCGGACCGCGATCGCGCTCCACGGCATCTCGCGCGAGGACGTTGCGCGGGGCGACTGGCTGGTCGCGCCGGGGCGCTTCCACGCGACGGAGATCCTGGACGCGCGCGTGACGCTCCTCGAGTCCGCGCGCGTGCTCGCGAACCGATCGCGCGTGCGCGTTCATCTGGGGGCGAGCGAGACCCTCGCCCGCGTCGTGCTCCTGGACCGGGAGGAGCTCCTCCCTGGCGCGTCGGCGCTCGCGCAGCTCAGGCTCGAAGGGGCCGTCGTGGCGGTGCCCGGGGACCGGCTCGTGCTCCGCGCCTACTCGCCGTCGGTCACGATCGCGGGCGCTCAGGTGATCGACGCCAATCCGCCGCGGCGCGCGCGGCTCGGCGAGGGCGCGAAGGAGGCTCTCGAGACGCTCGAGGCAGGCGGTCTCGAGGAGCGCGTGGCGCTCCTCGTGCGCCAGGCGGGCTTCGACGGCGCGCGCGTCGACGTCGTGGCGCTTCGGCTGGGTGCGGAGCCCGCCGCCGTCGAAGCGGCCGCATCGTCGCTCCTTCGACTGAACGACGGTCGCTGGCTCGACCGGGCGGCCTGGACGGCGCTCCTCGCGCGGATCACGGACGCGGTGCGCCGCTACGGCGAGGCGCACCGGCTCAGGCACGGGATCCCGAAAGGGGAGCTGAAGAGCCTCCTCGCGCGCGAGATCGAGGGGACGGTCTTCGACGAGGCGCTGGACCGCCTCCTCGCCGACCGTACCCTGCGCGCCGACCAGGACAAGATCGCTCTCCCCGACAGCGGCCCCACCTTCGCGCCCGAGCAGGTTCGCGCCCTCGAGGCCATCGAGCGCCGCCTGGACGCCGCGGGCTTTCAGGTGCCCGACATGGCCCAGCTCCTCCGCGAAGTGCCGGCGTCGGCCAAGCCTCCCGAGCTGGCCCGATACCTGGTCGAGTCCGGACGCGCCGTCCGAGTCACCTCGGACCTCTACTACCCGGCCGCCCGGTGGGCCGAGGTCGAGGCCCGGGTCCGGGGCCATTTCAGCCAGAAACGAGCCCTGACCATGGGGGAGTTCAAGGATCTGATTCAGGTTTCCCGGAAATATGCCGTTCCATTGCTGGAACACCTTGACCGCCTGGGCATTACGAGGCGGGAAGGAGATCTCAGGGTGCCAGGCCCCCGCTCCAGGACCTAGAGAGCGGCGGGAGGTCGGCCCCTACCGGAGGGCCGATCCCTGAATCGGCCCCTCCAATACCCCCATCCCAGGTGCGACTTGCATGTCGCACCGAAAAGAATTGCTCGCGAATTCGGCGTAGGGGTATCATCTTTGTTAATAGATCGCCCGGCCGTCCCTCCGGTCGGCTACCTGCGGAGATCCCTCAGGGGGGTTTCCGGGATCAACCACAAAGTAGGTGAAGCCGCCATGGGCCATCTCTCCGGAACCCGCGGTACCAAGAAGCTATCGTCGACCCTGCTCGCGCTCATCGCACTGTCCGCTCTGCTCGCGACGTGGGCCCCGGTGCCGTCGGTTTCGGTCGGAGCCGCGCCCGCCTGGGCGAGCGGCTCGCCGGACGAGACACTGAATCCGAAGGACGGCCCGAAGAGCGCGCCGGCACCGACCACGACGTACGTGGCGTCCACGACGAGCGTGACGGCGCCGATCACCACGTCGCAGTTCACCTGGAAGAGCTACCTGTTGATGGCGTGGAAGTACCTGGCCGTTTCGCGATTCTGAACAGAGGGGCTGCCCATGGCCCCATCTCATCGGAAGACGGTGCGTGGACAAGACCACGGCGGAATTGATCCGGGAGCGTGAGGAGGCGGTATCCACCGCCCGCCTCACGCAAGATCCGGAACGACACCTCCAATCCCTCGAAGATCTCGCCGAGATCTTCCTCAGAGCCGATAGCTATCTCCCCGCCCTCCAGAATCTCGAGGAGTGCATCCAGGCGGCGGAGCGGCTCGGCCTCGATCCGCATCGCATCGCCACGCTCGAGCTGAAGGCGGCGCAGGCCCTGATCGAGAAGGGGGACGCGCCCGGCGCGCTCAAGCATCTGGCGCGTGCGCGGGCTCGCGCGGTTCCAGACACGCAGCCCGAGCTGATCGCGCGGCTCCAGCTCCAGAGCGCGCGGGCCCTGATCGAGCTGTCGCAGTACGAAGAGGCGCTGGGAAATTGCGAGCGCGCCCACGTCTACTTCAAAGAGAAGAACCTCATGGCGCCGCTCGCGCACGCGTACAACTGCTTCGGCCGGATCCACTTCCGCCTCGGCGACCTGGACAAGGCGAAGGAGTTCTACGAGGCCGCGCTCCACCTCTTCCGCTGGGATCTCAACGACGAGGAAGGGGTCATCCGCGCCCACAACAACCTGGGCGTCCTCTACCGTCATCTCTCCGATTGGCGCCAGTCGACCTGGCATCTGCTCCGCTCGATGGAGCTGTCGACCCGCCTCGGTAATTTCGCCTACATCGCGGTCTCCTGCGCCAACCTCGGCATCGTCTTCCTCAAGGCCGGATCCTGGGACGAAGCGGTGGAGCACTTCGACCGCGCCATGAACTCCTACGTCCAGATCGGCAAGGAAGCGGGCGTCGCGCGCATGCGGATCGGTCTCGCCACGGTCGCCACGCTGCGGCACGACTTCACCGCCGCGGAAGGGCACCTCGCGGCCGCGGTGCAGATCACCTCGCGCCTCGGCTGCTCGCGCGAGCAGGTGCTCTGCCTCTTCAGCCGCGGCGAGCTGATGGTGGAGATGAGCCGCGTCGAGGAGGGTCTCGGGCTCTACGACGAGGCGCTCGCGATGGCGCGCCAGATCGCGCCCGAAGGGGACATGGTCCACGAGATCCAGCGCCGCCGCGCGGAGGCCTTCGCCCTCCGGGGCGACATCCCCGCCGCGCTCAAGGCCGCGGAAGACGCGCTCCAGCGCTCCTGCAAGCTCAAGGATCAGCTCGAGGAAGGGGGCGCGCGCCGCGTGCTCGCCGCGATCCATACGCTCGAAGGGCGCATGTCCGAGGCGAACACGCAGGGACGCGAGGCGATCCGGATATTGGAGTCCATCCACGAGCGGTTCGAGCTCGCCCGCGCCTATCTCGAGCAGGCCCGCCGCATGCCGGGGGGCGACGTCGAGCGCACGCGCGACGCGCAGAACCTCGCGTTCAAGGCGATGTACCTGTTCGAGCAGCTCGGGGTCGAGGAGTGCATGCGCTCCTGCGAGCACGCGCTGCGCGATCTCAACGCCCCGGTCTGGCTGACGGCCCAGCGCGCGCCGCGCGTGGCGGTGCCGTCCTCCTCGCAGGCGCAGGACATCGCGCGAGCGTACGGCATCCTGAGCCAGAATCCGCGCACGCTCGAGCTGGTGAGGAAGGGGTCGGAGCTCGTCACCACGCCCGCCCGCGTCCTCATCCAGGGCGAGACCGGCACGGGGAAGAATCTGCTCGCCTACATGTTCCGCTCCTACGAAGTCGAGCGCGGACGCCCGTTCGTCGAAGTGAACTGCACCAGCCTCCCGGGCGATCTCGTCGAGAGCGAGCTCTTCGGCTACGTGCGGGGCGCCTTCACGGGGGCCGCGATCACGAAGCGGGGCATCTTCGAGGAGGCGGACGGCGGGACCATCTTCCTGAACGAGATCGGGGAGCTGGGCGAGCGCACCCAGGTGAAGCTCTTGCAGGTGCTCGACGACGGGACCTATCGCCGCCTCGGCGAGGTGAGGTCGCGCCGGCTCAACGTGCGCATCATCTCGGCCACGAACAAGGATCTCGACTCCGCGGTCAAGGCGGGCTGGTTCCGGGCGGATCTCTTCTACCGCCTCGGGCAGGTCGTTCTCTCGCTGCCGCCGCTTCGCGATCGGCGCGAGGACATCCCGCTCCTGATCCGGAACTTCCTCGACGAGCTCTGCGCCCGCGAGGGACGCCACGTCGTCCTCGCCGAGGACGCGATGGAGTACCTCGTGGCGCTCCCCTGGATGGGGAACATCCGCGAGCTCAAGCACAAGATCGAGTCGATCTACCTCTGCGCGGGACGCCAGGAGCTGGTGGATCGCGCCACCCTGGTCCGGCTCCTCTATCCGGGCGGCACGCCGGCGGCCGAGGCAGCCCCGGTGCGTGGGCTCAGGGGCAAGGTCGACCTCATGAAGCGCGAGGAGATCCTCGCGGCGCTCTCGCGGAACGGCGGCAACCGGAGCCGCGCCGCGCTCGAGCTAGGCATCACCCGCCGGCACCTGATCCGGCTCCTCAAGCA
>DASUFL010000100.1:0-4963 GCA_036274595.1 Candidatus Eiseniibacteriota bacterium
GACGCCGTGACCCTCGCCTGCTACGGCTTCGCCGCCTGGGGGAAGCGCAGTGCCTGAGGGCCGCCCGACGAGGCTCACCCCCGCCGTCGAGGAGCGCATCCTCCACGCCATCAAGCTCGGCTCCTCCCGCGCCGACGCGGCCCAGTTCGCCCGCGTCGGCGAGCGCACGCTCAGGGAGTGGCTGCGGCTCGGGGCCGAGGAGGTGGAGGGCCCCCACGCGACGCTCCGCGCGAGGGTGCTCGAGGCGGAGGCCAACGTCAGGGTCGCCCTCACCGGGAGCATCGTCAAGGCGGGGGTGAGGGACTGGCGTGCAGCGCTTGCGTTCCTGCAGTGCCGCCACCCGTCCGAGTACGCGGAGAAGAGCATCCTCTTCCTGGTGAAGCACGCGCTCCAGGAGATGGAGAAGGCGGCGGAGGCGAATGGCGTGGCGATCCCGCCGGACACGTGGTCGCGCGCGTGGGCGAACGCCGCCCGGCAGATCGCCCGCGGGATCCCGGAGACGACCATCGGGGTCCGTCTCGCCCCGGGTTCGCCTTCGGAGGAGAGCGCGCTGGCCGGCGCCGTCGGGCGACTGGCAGCGAAGCTCAAGGACGAGAAGGTGCGCGCGATCGTGGTGGGGGCGCTCTTGGACGAGCTTCGGCAGGGCGCGGGAGCGGCGCAGGCGAGCTGAGGGATCCGCGGCGGGGGGACCGTGAAGGCCGGCGGCGACGCGCCGGACGGGAGTGGGGGTTGGCGGGCCGCGGGGCGGCCGGCTGCGCCGAGCGCTACACTGCGCGGCGCGATGCGGATCCAATATCTGGAAATCGTGACCGAGGAGGTCGACGCGGTCTGTACGGCATATGCCGGGACTCTCGGTGTACGGTTCGGAGCGCCGGACGCCCGGCTCGGCAACGCGCGGACCTCCGAGCTGCCGGGAGGCGGGCTCGTGGGGGTTCGTGCGCCCATGCACGAGACGGAGGAGCCGGTCGTTCGGCCCTACTGGCTGGTGGACGACATCGAGGCGGCACTTGCTGCGGCGGTCGGGGCCGGCGGCGAGGTGGCCCACCCGCCGATGAACATCCCGGGGCACGGCACCTTCGCCATCTATGTCCAGGGCGGCATCCACCACGGCCTCTGGCAGCTGTAGGGCCCTGCCAGGGGACGGAAGAAGCGGCGCCTGGGTGCAGGCCGCTCGCGGCACGACGTTTACGACGTAGCACGCACACACCGATCGTGATGCGGCCGCCACGTTCTTCGTGCGTTTGCGCTGCAATCACACGACTAGGGCGGCGAACGTCATGAGTCCTTCGCAGTACCAGATCGACACGCCAGCGACGCTAACCAGCGCCGTGATCCGGTGTGGCCTGATCGGGTGTGCGAGGATGGCGAGAATCACTCCGATCGCGTTGGCGTAGGCCCACCAAGGGATACCGACAAAGGACCCCAACCACGGCCAGAGAGCACCGCGCTGCATATGTAGGCACGCCTCAGGACCGAACGCGATGAGAAACAGAAGCGACCACGATGCAGCCGTGATCACGATGACGCGGAGCCGACCGGGTTCGCGCGGCACGACTTCGCATGGTATCTCAGCCCCACCTAGCCGCTGCAGCCGACGAGCGGCGGGCACGAAAGAAGGGGAGCCGCAGTCGACTCCCCTCGGTGATTTGAGGCGCGTGATCTACGCCCCGAGCATCTTCGCCAAGCCCGCGTCCCCCTTCGCGAGCACGTCCCGGACGAACGCGGTCCGCGGCCGGTCGCCCGCGCGCTGGTCGATGTACGCCACCGCCTCCTTCGGCACCCGCAGGACGAGGGCGACCTCGCCGAGCCTCTTCCGCGCGGGCTTCGTGATCTCCGCCTTCTTCGCGCTCTTCTTCTTGCTCGCCATGTCGATCTCCTTCCGGTCCCGGCCGCGGGCCGATTCCTACGGGGGGTGCCGGTCGGGGACATGAGGGCCAGGGTCGGGTCAGAATCAACAGGATTGTGCTGGGGGTCAGGTTCCGGGGTAGTCCTCGACGCCGATGCAGCACGACGCCTTGTGCTCGCCGTTGATCTCGAGCCGGATCTCGTAGCGTCCCCTTTCCAGGCGCAGGTCGATCTTGTTGACGAGGGAGATCAGCGACGGCGGAGGCAGATCGTCGTGCTGGCGGAGCGAGTCGCCGATCTCGCGGCCGTCCGGTCCGATGATCCGCGTCACGATTTCCAGCTTCTCGTCGTCGCCGCCCTCACGGGCGATGCTCGTCACCACCCTCACGCGCACGTTCGGCGACGGCCCCCGCGGCGGCAGGAACATCGCCGCCACGCTTCCGTGTCGCAGGTCCACGGTCTCGTTGTCGCTGCAGCGCGCCTCCTCCGCCAGAATCATCGCCACCAGCATCGGCTACCCCCTCAGAGCGACTCCAGGATCTCGTGAAGGTCCGTCCCCTTGACGTCGCCCGGCTTCATCTCATACGCGATGCGCCAGTTCTCCGCCTTTGACCACGCAGGGTTCGTGTCTCGCAGTCGCTCGTGCTCGGCGAGCGCACGGTACTTGTCTCCCTTCACGGACTTCACGGCGCGGTCCGTGAGGTAGTTCTCCAGGGCGCGCCGGCGCAGCACGTGACACCGGATCTTCAGGTCCTCGCACACGCGCGCGAATCCCTCGCGGTCGCCCGGGACCGGCGCCTCCTCATGCTCCCGCTCGCTGTCGATGACCGCGACCACCCTGTCCGCGATCCGCGTCACCTCGGCCAGCTCGTTCGCGCGGCGGGGGTTGATCATCGACGAGCCGCCGAGCGACAGGGTCACGACGTTGTGGTCCTTGCGCCACATGCGCAGGAACTGCTGCATCGTCCTCACGTCCGTCGGACCCTCAACAAGGAGGACGGTCTTGAACCCCAGGTCTCGGTAGCCCGCGAAGCTCATCTCTCCGAGGAGTTCGGGCAGGCCGACCGTGTCATCGAAGGGCCGGATCTCGCTTGCGCCGTCCGTCCCCTGCCGCACGGAGTAGATCGTCTCCGCCGTGCGGGCCAGTCCAATGGAGTGCGTCGCGAAGAGGACGCCGGAGCTGGCGTAGGACGCGAGCGTCGTCAGGAAGTCGATCTGCAGCGACGGATGGAGGTTGAGCTCTGGCTCATCGACCAGGAGGTAGGAAGGCTGTCGGATCGCCGCGTTCGCAAGGGCGAGAATGAACTGTGCCAAGCCTGACCCTAATTCCTCAAGCGTGTGCCCCACGCCGTCCCGGTAGACCATCAACGTTCTCCCATCGGCGGATGCGTTGATGTCGAGACGTTGGAGTCGGAAGACGCGCGCGATGTCCGCCGCAACGCGGCTGGCAGCGGCATTCCCCAAAGTATCGGGGTGGTTCTTGAGTCGGTGCCATGACTTGATGAAGCCTGTCCCGACGTTGATGTCGTAGTACCCCTCCTTGGGCTCAAGGTTGAGCGCGTTTCTGAACGGACCGATGAACATGCAGGCGGAGAGTTCCTTGCAGGCCGCGCAGATCCGCCCGACGTCGATCGTCGGGCGCGCCCCCCCGTCTCGCTGCAGTGCCTCCACGAATGGCGTGAGGACGCTGCTAGGGACATCCGATCCGTCTGACCTGAGGATCGCCGACCCGTTGCTATACCTGTCTCGCGGCAATCGGACGACAACCTCGTCCACCAGGGGTCCCTCACCGGTCGGCGTGTCCGAGCCTCGCACCCGGATCGCGACTTCAAGTGGACGGTTGTTGAGCCGCGTAAGCACGCGCTCATCGCTCTCCCTCAAGAGGTTGTTCCGGTGCTCGAACTGGCCCTTGCCGACAACCGCTGACGCGACACTCGCGGGATGTAGCAGCGATGAGAAGAGAGATCGGAGATCGTACAGCGCCTTCAGGATTGAGGACTTCCCAGCGTTGTTCGTCCCGACGAACGCGGTGAAACCGGGACGGAACCGGATCCACACGGGCTTCTCATCGGTGAAGCACTTGTAGTTCCGGATCTCGACGTCGAACTCCACTGGAGCCTCCTCGCGGGACCATCGCCTCGGATGGAACTGCCGAGTGTAGCGCCGAACAGCGCGCGCGGTTGGGGACAGACGCTCGAAACCTGGCCCTTGCCGGGTGGGGCGTCTTTCAGCACCATAGGCGGGCAGCCGGCTATGAGCCCGCCGGCGCTCAGGAGCCCGCGGGGATGGCACAGAAGAAGAGGAAGGCCACGAACGGCAAGCGCAGGATCGACTCCTACGCCCACCCCGACAAGAAGCGGCCGAACAACCCGCCCGTCGGGCTTGTCACGCCCCAGACCGACCCCGACATCGGCAGGAAGCGGTACGCCTACGACCCCCACCTCGACCCGCAGCTCGTCTGGGCCGGCAAGGCCGAGCACACGAGCTTCGAGGTGCCGACCGTCTCGCTCCACGTCCATGAGCGGATCGACCCTAAGACGATCGTCGATACGGTTCGGAAGCGCAACGGCGAGCCGGGCCGCCAGATGTCGCTCTTCGAGGCGCCCGAGGAGAACCTGCCGCTGCGCGAGGCGATCGAGTTCTACAAGCACGCGCACGGGTGGACCAACCGCCTCATCGCAGGCGACTCGCTGCTGGTCATGAACTCGCTCCTAGAGAAGGAGGGTATGGCGGGCAAGGTGCAGATGGTCTATCTCGACCCGCCGTACGGGATCCGGTACGGGTCGAACTTCCAGCCGTTCGTGAACAAGCGAGAGGTTTCAGACGCCAAGGACGACGACCTGACGCAGGAACCGGAGATGGTGCAGGCGTTCCGGGACACCTGGAGCCTGGGAATTCACTCGTACCTTGCCTACCTGCGCGATCGCCTCCTCGTCGCCCGGGACCTGCTCGCGGAGACCGGTAGCGTCTTTGTCCAGATCGGGGACGAGAACGTCCACCTCGCGCGCTCGGTGCTGGACGAGGTATTCGGCAGGGACAACTTCTGTTCCCACGTGTCGTTCGTCAAGACATCCGGGCAGACTGACGACCTGCTTCCGAACGTCGAGGACTTCGTCCT
>DASUFL010000101.1:0-24362 GCA_036274595.1 Candidatus Eiseniibacteriota bacterium
GAGCACCACCGATGTCACTTCGCTGGGAGGGGTCAGGGGCGGCAGGGGCTGGCTCGTCGGCGGCGCGAAGGTCCCGTCCCCTCGGCCCAGCAAAATCGAAAGAGATCCTGTGAAGCTGCCTGCGACCACATCCGCGTGCCCGTCCCCATTCAAATCGCCGGTCGCGAGCGTCGCCGCCAAGTTCGCGGACGCAGGTGGGGGCTGCGCCGGGGCAGCCCGGCGGATCTTGACTGTGATGGCCATTGCTTTCGAGTCGCTCACGATGCCGTCCGTCGCTGCAATCGTCGAGGTGACCGTGCCGGCATCGCACAACCCAGGAGTCAGCTGAACGCTCCCCACTGCACTGCCGGGGCCGGATGTGAGTGTGCTCACCTGAAGATAGTCGGGGCCATCGACCTTCTCGAAGGTGATTGGCTGTCCATCGGGGTCGAAGGCACCAAGCGAGAATCGCGGGGTCGTTCCCGCGACGGCGGTGATCGCGTCGGGACCGGAGAGATTGGTGGTGTGGTTGGGCCCGGCCGTGACTTGGATCTGGAACTGCTTCTGCGTGTCTGCGAAGCCGTCCGAAACGGACACGGCTCCGGTGGTCACGCCGACGTTTCCGGCTAGGGGAGCGAGTGCAAGGACTCCTGTCGCGGTTCCGGCGCCCACGTCTCGGGTCGCCACCGTCATGAAGGCGGGACCGGACGCCTTGGAGAAGGAGAGAGGCTGATGGTCCGGGTCGCTGGCTGTGAGCGTCTGGAACGAAAGCGCTCCCGTGGAGACCGTCATGTCCTGTGGCTGGCTCAGGATCGGCGGTTGGTTTCCGCCTCCGCCGGTACCGAACGGCAAGCCATCCGCGTCATGCCAGTCGCTTCCGAGCTTGATGGTGTTGTCGAAGTCGTTGCCGAAGCAACCGCTGCCGAAGGAGGTCATGTCCGTGGTACCAACGATTTGGGGAACGATATCGATCGCCGGTGAGCCCGATGCCAGGCTCATCGGGAGCGTCGCCAGGTGGTACAAGCCCGGCTGCAGGAATTGTTGACCCCCGTAGCCGTTCTTGTACTCCGTGCTGCTCTTTACCTCGAAGAAGTTGATCGTCATTGTCGGCTGGCGATTGACGAAGGAACCCCACGTCACAGTTCCCCCGGACGATCGAAGCTCCACGACGTAGGAAAAGATTGTGAATGCCAGGGAAGGCTCGACGTTGCAGACAGCGGGGCTACCGTCCCGGTTTGCAGCGGTGTTGAGCCAGATCTCGATGGTGGTGGGACCGGCTGGGTTCACTTGGTCGGCCGCGGTATGGACACCGTCCCCGTTCGAGTCCAGATACATGTACTGGGCGAGAGCGGGGGAGGCGAAGAGGAGAGGAAGGCAGATGATGGAGGCAACGAGAGCAAACAAGGCGCGCGAGATCACGGCGGAGTCCCCCTTTCGATCCAATGGCGGTGATGCTGACGTGGGGACCTGGGGAAGGGTGCGCCCGTAGGCACTCTTGTACCAGGGGAGTCGAGACTACAACTCCTGCGACGCCGCGGCCAATGATACCTAGGGCGGTGTCTATGGCCCGGGGACCCAGGCCACTCACCTGAGAAAACGCGCGCTCCACAGAAAAGCCTACGGGCATGGCGAAGAGAGGTCGAAGGGCGTATGAGTCACGCGTACACGCCCCGCTGGCACGAGCCACACGGCCATACCCTAGAACCCGCCGATCTCCTTCCACCGCTCCGACTTCTCGGCCGCTCCGATGATCCCGCCCACCACCGTGGTGAGCACCGCCGTTCCGGCCCACACCGCGATCACGGCTTCGCCATTGAAGCTGGTCCCGTAAATATCCGCGTCTTCGCCCAAGACCGCATCGGCCACGAAGAATCCGGCGACGCTGCCGACCAGGAATCCGAGGAAGGCGCCGCGTACGGCGTGCCCCTTCAAGCCTTCACTGGTCTCGAGGCGGGTGATCGAGGTTCGGTGAAACGAAGCCATGGCTGGCGCGGGTGTGTCCGAGGGATCGAGCCGGATCACGAGCGAGTCGGGTGTCCAGTGATGGACCCGGCCCACCGCGTGTGGGACCGATGACCTAGGAGCAGTGATCCGGACCCGTGACTCCGGGGCCGCGCCCATGGGCCAGGAATCGCCGGCGGGCTGGGCGGATGCCTGGGCGACGAGGAAGAGACCGATGGCCGCGAGGCGCAACGCGGCGCCTACCGCGCCGCCTTGACCGGGTACGCCTCGAGCGCCCCGGCCAGCACCTCCATCGCCGCCTTCAACGCGCCCGTCTCGAGCACGTAGGCGAACCGGATCTCGTTCTTGCCGCGGCCCGGGGTCGCGTAGAAGCCGTCACCCGGTGCGACCATGATCGTCGCGTTGTCCTTCCGGTACTCGCGAAGCATCCAGATCACGAACTCCTCGGCGTCGGGCACGGGGAGCTCGGCCATCAGGTAGAACGCCCCCTCCGGCTTCCGCGCGAACGTGCCGGGGATCTTGGCGAGTCCGTCCAGCACGAGATCGCGGCGCTTCTTGAACTCGGCGACGACCCCCTGCGTGTAGGACGCGGGCACCTGGTCGATCACCGAAGCCGCATACTGCCCCAACGTCGGCGGTGACAGCCGCGCCTGCGCGAACTTCAAGCACGCCTCGCGCACCGCGGCGTTCTTCGTCACGAGCGCGCCCACGCGGGCCCCGCACATGTTCAAGCGCTTCGAGATCGAGTCCACCAGAACGGTCCGCTGATCCGCGCCCGGTCGTGTCATCGGGCTCTCGCACTTGCCGCCGTCGTAGATGAACTCGCGGTAGGCCTCGTCGGTGATGATCCAGAGATCCTTCCGCTTCGCGAGATCCACGATGGCGTCGATCTCGGCCGCGGTGTAGGCGGTGCCGGTGGGATTTGAGGGCGCGCAGATCAGGATCCCGCGCGTCTTGGGGCCCACGGCGCGCTCCACAGCCTCGATCGGCGGCAGGTGGTAGCCGATCCGGCCGTCGCAAGTCATGGCCTTCACCGACACGCCCGCCAGGAGCGCCATTGTCGCGTAGTTCGTGTAGAAGGGCTCGAACAACAAGACCTCGTCGCCCGGATCGAAGAGCGCCCAGAACGCGAACTGGAGCGCCTCGCTCCCGCCGACCGTCGTGAGAACTTCCCCAGGCGCAACCGACAGTCCCTGCTGCTGGTAGTAGCCGGCCATGCCCTTCTGGAACTCGGCGGTCCCTGCGGACGGGCTGTACGGGACGTACTTGCCGGGATAGGAGCGGATCCGATCCATCACGATGTCGGGCGTCGGGAGGTCGGGCTGGCCGATGTTCAGGTAGTAGACCTTGGCGCCGCTCCGGACCGCCTCGTCGGCGTGCGGAGCGAGCCGGCGGATGGGGGAGGCCTGCGCCTCGACCCCGCGTATGGAGACCTTCATCGAGATCCTCCCTTGGCCGGCACGCCCGCGAGTAGCTTCGCGACGAGCGCCGCGGTCTGTGTGATGTCGCGCGCATGGGCGAGCGAGAATGCGGCCCCGCTCCTTCGCGCGGGAATGGCCACGAGCGCGGTCGGCACCCCGATCCGCGCGGCGCGAATCGCGCGCGCGTCGGTCCCTTCGTGCTCGCGGATCAGCCACTGCGTCTTCACCCGCGCCGCGGAGGCGGCCCTTTTCAGCAAAGCGAGAGCCTCCGGATGCGCGACGTAGCCCGACTCTTTGAGCCCGAGGCAGGGCCCCTTGCCCACAGCGATACCGGCCGTCTCCCGCCCCTCGATGTGCGCGACGTCCACCACGACGGCCAGCTCGGGATCGATCCCGAACGCGCCGGTCGTGGCGCCGCGGGCGCCGAGGCCGGACTGCGCCGCGAAGACGACATGGAGATCATACCGCGACGAGCGCGCGGCCCGAAGCGCGGCCACGACCGCGGCGCATCCGGCCCTTCCCTCGATGTTCGCGCCGCACCAGAACTCGCCGAGCCTGGCGGGGCGGTCCTCGATCGCGCCCACGGATCCGACGGGGAACTCGCGCTCTCCCTTCTTTCCGAGGCCGGTCTCGAGGAAGAGCTGATCGGCCTCGAGGTCGGCGCCGTTCTTCGAACCCGGTCCGCGGTCGTAGCCGAGGAGCGCCTTCCGGCCGTCCTCGAACACCACGGTGGAGCCCACGAGCTCGACCGGCGCGCGGGTGCCCAGAAGCGTGACGCGGCCCAGCCCGCTCGCATCCACGCGGGTCACGATGACGCCCGCCGCGTCCATCGGGGTGGCGAGCAGGAGACGGGGCCCGCGTCCGGGGCGGTGGAGCCTCAAGTTCCCGGTCGCGTCCTCGCTCAAAGTGCCGAGGCCGCGCAGCGCCTTCCGGAGCGCGCGGCGGACGCCGCTCTCGCGACCCGACGGACCGAAGGCGGCGAGGAGCTCGGGGAGCAGGGCGTCGACGTTGGATTCGAGCGTGCTCACGTCCACTCCTTTCTCAGGGATTCCAGCGTGTGCCAGACGAGCGCGGTGACGCGCTGCGGATCGCGCACGTCGAGATAGGCGGCAGGAGCGTGAATGTAGCGGCACGCCACCGACACGACCGCGGAAGGAATGCCCGCCCCGGAGAGCGAGATGCGTCCCGCGTCCGTGCCGCCGACGCCTGGGCGCTTCCACTGGGTGGGGATCTTGCGCTCCTTGCCGGTTCGTTCGAGCAGATCCACGAGCCGCGCATCGGCCATGAGCGTGCGATCCTGCACGGTCAGCGCGGGGCCGCCCCCCATGAGGGGAGCGCTCTCTCCGGGGGACGCACCGGGCGCCTCGCCGGAGGCGGTGCCCTCGAGCACGATCGCGACATCGGCGTTCGCGCGGCGCGCCGCGGCTCCGGCGCCGCGCAGACCCACTTCTTCCTGCACGCTCCAGACCGCGGTCACGGGCACGGGAGGGCGCTTCTTCACCAGGCTCGCGAGCACGGTGCATCCCACGCGGTCGTCGAACGCCTTGCCCTTTCGCGTGGAGCCCCACTTCTCGTAGGCCGTGTCGAAGCACGCATAGTCGCCCACGGCGACGTGCCGCTCCGCCTCCTCGCGCGTCGAGGCGCCGATGTCGAGGTACATGTCCTCGATCGAGATCACCTTCTCGCGCTCGGGCCGGGAGACGAGATGGGGCGGAAGCGCGCCGAGCACACCCCGAAGCCCGCTGGCGCCGACGCGGAACACCTGCCCGACGAGGATGCGCTGGTCGATGCCGCCCACGCGGCGGACCCGCAGGCGTCCATCCTTCTCGATCGCGAACACCATGAGCCCGACTTCATCCATGTGCGCGCAGAGGAGCACGTGCGGTCCCCTCCGCGAACGGCGCGAGCCTTTCGAGCGCGGCGATCGCGGGGCGGCGGGCGAGATCCTCGCGACGAGACTCCCCAGAGCGTCGATCTCGAGCGTGTCCACGTGATCGCGCACGTCGTCGATCAGGATGCGGCGCACGGCGTCCTCCCCGCCGCTCACGCCGGATGCCTCGGAGAGCCGCCCCAGGAGCGCGTCGTCGAACGGAGGAGCGATCACTTGAGCACCTCTTCGGCACGCCATGAGGGCTCGAGGCCGGCGACGAAATGCGCGAGCACCCGGGCGCAGCGATCCACATCCTCAGGGGCGACGGTTTCGATCCCCGTGTGCATGTAGCGGCAGGGGATGCCGATCACGCCGGTGGGCACGCCCTCGCGCGCGATCTGGATGTCCATCGCGTCCGTGGCGGACGTGATGGGGCATCCCTCGACGTTGTAGGGAAGGCCGAGCGCGCGGGCGCTCCGCTTCATTCCCTCGAACACGAGCGGATGGATGTTCCCGCCCACGCAGATCGCGGGGCCGCTGCCCAGCACGTAGGTGTCGCCCTCCTTGACCCCGGGCATGTCCCCGTGCGTGACGTCGATCGCCACCCCGAGCTGCGGGTCGATGGATTCGGTCGCCGTCTTGGCGCCCAGACAGTAGAGACCGAACTCCTCCTCGACCGTCGCCACCATGACCACATCCCACTCGGGCCGGTCCAGGTGCAGGATCTCGAGCATGCCGAGGAGCACGGCCACGCCCGCCCGATCGTCCATGGCGGGAGCGGCGAGCCGGCCGCCGAGAAGGTCGACCGGAGGCTGGCGCAGCGTCACGGGCGTTCCGATCGGGACGATCCGGCGCACGTCGCGCTCGGAGCGGCCGGTGTCGATGTAGAGGTCCTCGCTCGGGATGACCCGGTCCGCCTCGCCCTTCTTCAAGAGATGGGGCGGCTTGGTCGCGAAGAGTCCGACGATGGGCGGGCTCGAGTGGATCACGACCTCCTTGGCGAGGAGGGTCCTCGAATCGAAGCCGCCGAGCTCGGTCAGCCGGATGAAGCCCCCTGGCTCGATCGCCTTCACGAGGAAGCCGATGCGGTCCATGTGGGCCGCGAAGAGCGCGCGCGGCCTCGGCTTCGGCGCGGTTCCCTCGATCCAGCCGCGGACGTTGCCGGCTCGGTCCCGCTCCACGCGGTCGGCATGGATCGAGAACGCCTTGGCGATGGCCTCCGCGGCGGGGCCCTCGTGGCCGGGGACCCCGGGGAGGGCGCTCAAGAATCGGAGCCAATCAACGGTGGAGCGTGGTTCCGGACGGGGCATAGCCTGCGAATTTAGTCCACCCCCGGAGGGCAGGCAAATGTAAACTCCGCGCCCCGATGGACGCCCTCCGGATCGCCGTCCTGCTCCCTCATCTCGGCGTGTACGGCGGTATCCGCCGATTCCTCGAGCTGGGCCGCGTCTGGACCGCGCGCGGACACGAGGTGGCGCTCCTCACCCCGCCGACCGCGGGGGCCGCCAGGCCGTGGCTTCCGTTCGCGGGGCGGATCGGAACCCTCGACGACCTGCCCCGGGCGACCTGGGACGTCCTGCTTTCCCCCGATCCGGCACTCTTCCTACAATCGAAGGCGACAGGCGCGCTCCGTCTGTTCTACGCGGTGCTCGAGGGGGCGCCGCGGGCTCGCGAGGCGTGGCGGAGCGCGGATCTCGTGATCGCGAACTCGCTCGGCATGGCGCGCCATCTCGCGCGCCACCGCGTCCGCGCCCTGCACGCCCCGGGGGGCGTGAACTCGGAGTTCTTCCGCCCGCCGGATCCCGACCCTCGGCCGGCGCGCGCCGGGGCGGGGGAGCCTACGCGCGTGCTCGTGTACGGGCGCCTGTCGCGGAAGCGGAAGGGCTCGTGGACCGCGGTGCGGGCCGTCGAGGCCGCCGCCGCCGCGTCGCGCGTGCCCGTCGCGCTGACGCTGTTCGATGCGCCTCCCCCGGGCGCGGCGCCGCCCTCCTTCGGGCGGACGCTCGCGGTGCCGCATCAGTGGGCGCTCGATCCGACGCAGGAGGAGCTTCGCGCCCTCTACCAGAGCGCGGATCTCTTCGTGTCGGCGGAGAGGCGCGCGGGATGGTCGAACACGTCCGCCGAGGCGATGGCGTGCGGCGCGGCTCTGGTCTGCACGCGGAGCGGGACCGAGGATTTCGCGGAGAATGGTGTGACCGCCGCGACGGCGCACTGGCCGTGGACCTGGCTCCTCGCGCGGAAGATCGCGCCGCTCCTCCTCGACCCCGAGACGCGGCTCGCGATCGCGGCGCGTGGCCGGGAGCGGATCGCGCAGTTCACGTGGGAGCGGACGGCCGATCGAATCGAGCGAGCCCTCGATGAGGCGCTCGCGAGGAGAAAGCGATGAAGCGAGCGAGAGACGTCGGACCACCGCGCGGTGCGCCGCCTACGCGCCAGCCCTTGGCGCGCGCGAGGCTCGTACCGCCTGCGGTGCTGCTGCTGGCCGCCTATCCCACGCGTGCCGCGGCCGAGCGCGCGGCGAAGAGCCTCGTGCGCGAGCGCGTGCTCGCGTGCGCGACCGTGATGCCGGGGGGCAAGGCGTTCTACCGCTGGAACGGCAAGGAGCACGCGGATCCGAGCACGCTCCTCTGGGGGAAGACCCTGGCCTCGCGCTCGCGGCGTGCCGTCCTTGCGATCCGCGCGAGCCACCCCGATACGGTGCCCGAGATCCTCGTCCTCCCGGTGCGCGGTGGACATGTCCCCTATCTCGAATGGCTCGCGGGGGAGGTCCGCTGAGCCCCCGCCCGGAGCCCGATCTCATCCTTCACGGCGCGACGCTGCTCGATGCCTCGCGTACGGGGCGTGCGTCGCGCGCGAGGGAAGCCGTCTGGATCCGGAATGGCCGGATCGCCGGCGTCGCGACGCTCGCCGAGCTCAAGCGTCGAGCGGGTCGCGGCGCCGAGGCCGTGGACCTGGGCGGCGGCACCCTCACGCCCGGCTTCACCGATTCCCACATCCATCTGGTCACGTGGGTCCGAGCGCTCGAGGAGCCCTGGCTGGAATCCCAGGATTCGGCCTCGATCGCGAACGCGGTGGCGCGCCGGCTCGAGGCGGCGCCGGACGAGGAGTGGATCCTCGTGCGCGGATGGATTCCGCGCGAGTGGTCGCTCGAGCGGCGCTCCCGGACGATGCTCGACCGGATCGCGGCCGGGCGGCCGCTCGTGCTCCACGCCGTGGACGGACACTCGGTGTGGGGGAACGCCGCCGCGTTCGAGCGGGCCGGGATCAACGCAAGGACCGCGAACCCACCGGGGGGCGAGATCCAGCTCGACCGCGATGGGGAACCGACGGGTGTGCTCATCGAGGAAGCCTATCGACTCCTCACGACCCGGATCGTCCGCAAGGCGAGCCCGAAGGACGAGCTGGCCCGGGCGCTCGACCGGGCCCGTTCCCTCGGGATCACGTCCGCCCACGACTTCGATCGGAGCGCGACGTGGCGAGCCGCGGCGGAGCTGGCTCGATCCGGCCCTCTCGACTTTCGGCTCCTTCTCTCGGTGCCGGTGGCCTCGGTCGACGCCGCGACCGCCCTCGGCCTCGCCGCGGGCCACGGGGGCGATCGGCTCCGGGTCGGTCCGGTGAAAATGTTCGCGGATGGAACGTTGGGGTCGTCCACCGCGCTCCTCGAGGAGCCCTACGCAGCAGGCGGGACGGGGATCGAGGTCATGTCCCCGGAGGACCTCCGGAAGGGCTGCGCGGCCGCGGCCCGGTCCGGCCTCTCGGTCGCGATCCACGCGATCGGGGACCGCGCGGTTCGGAACGCCCTCGACGCCATCGAACGCACCCTCGCTTACGGCGGCTCGTTCCCACTCCCCCCCCGGATCGAGCACATCCAGCTGAGCCGCCCCGAGGACTGGCCCCGGTTCCACGCTCTGGGCGTGCTCGCGTCGGTCCAGCCCATCCACCAGATCTCGGATCGCCCGCTCGCGCGAAGACTTTGGGGCGACCGGACCTCGCGGGCGTACGCCTGGAAGAGCCTCGAGCGAGCCGGGGCGATGCTCATCTTCGGATCGGACGCTCCGTTCGACCGCGCCGGGCCGCTGCTCGCGATCCAGGCGGCGCTCCTGCGCCGGGAGGCCGGGGAGCCGGCGGCCGAGGCGTTCCACCCCGAGCAGGGCCTCACCCTGAAGCGCGCGCTCCGCGCCCATCTCGAGGATCCGCATCTCGCGGCGGGCTGGCCCCTGCCTCTTGGGAAAATTTCCGCGGGCTTTGGGGCGGATTTGGTTCACTTCAGCCACGACTTGCTGCAAACTCCCACCGGGGAATGGGCGCGCGCACGGGTTCGGGCCGTCTGGGTGGGCGGTCGGCGCGTCCGAGTCAGGACGGGAGATCGCTGAGCTCCCGACCAGTGAAAAACCGCATCGGAACGCGATTTCCGGTCATGAAGCGGGTTGATTCAGCACGTCGTGACGGCGTATACTGTTTGCAGTTAACCCCACCCTAAGTCGTCTCGCCGGGCGGACTCGACCGAAGGCCGCTCAACATGAAGAAGTCGAGCATCGTCGCAGGCCTCACGGCTGTACTGCTGTTTGCCGCCGCCACACCTTCGATCGCCCAGTACTACGCCTTCGGAAAGAACAAGGTTCAGTACGAGAGCTTCCAGTGGCTCACGCTGAAAGGTGAGCACGTGGAGGTCTTCTACTATCCCGAAGAAGAGCCGATCGCGCGCATCGCGCTCGTCTTGGCGGAAGAGAGCTACAAGGACCTCGCGGCGAAATTCCAGCACGAAGTGCCGAAGACCGTGCCGATGATCGTGTACAGCACGCATCATCACTTCGAGCAGACGAACGTCAGCCCCGGATTCCTCCCCGAAGGCGTGCAGGGCTTCACCGAGTTCCTGAAGGGGCGCGTCGTCCTTCCGTACACAGGGAGCTACGCCGAATTCCATCACGTGATCCATCACGAGATGGTGCACGTGTTCCAGTTCTCCATCATGGACGATGTGTACAAGGCGCACCGCCGCGCCTCGTACGTGGTGCCGCCGCTCTGGTTCTCGGAGGGGCTCGCGGAGTACTGGTCCACGCCGTGGGACGCGCAGGGAACGATGGTGATGAGCGACATGGTGCTCGAGGGCCGCCTCCCGACCATCGACGACATGTGGAAGTACAACGGCACGTTCACCATCTACAAGATGGGTCAGTCCCTCTGCGAGTACATCGGGACGACGTACGGTGACGAGGCGCTTCGCCGCCTCTACACCGAGATCTACAAAGAGGACAACTGGGAGAAGCTGATCCAGCGTGTCACCGGCGTGTCCGCGCGCCATCTCTCCGAGGACTGGATCCTCGCGCAGAAGCGCCGCTACTTCCCGCAGGTGAAGGACCGCTCCGCCCTGAGCCTCGCCGCGCAGCCGCGCGCCGTGTCCGAGGGGATCAACCTGAAGCCGGTCGCCGCCCCCGACACGTCGCTCTTAGGCGGCTACCGCTACTTCTTCATCTCCGCGCGCGACGGCTACACGAACATCTACAGCGCGACCTACAAGGGCGCCGAGCGCCAGGTGAAGCCGATGGTGCGCGGCCAGCGGAACCCCCAGTTCGAATCGTTCCATCCCTTCCAGAGCCGGATCGACATCTCGAAGAAGGGTGAGCTCGCGTTCGTGTCGAAGTGGGAGGGCCGCGACGCGCTCTTCATCATGGACGCGAAGTCGAAGAAGATCCTGGTCCGCCAGCGCGTCCCCAAGCTCATCGCCATCTCGTCGCCGGCCTGGTCGCCGGACGGGAGCAGGGTCGCGTTCTCGGGTCTCGAGGCGTCGGGACAGTCCGACCTCTACTTGATGGAGCGCGACAGCGAGACGCTGACGCGCCTCACGAACGACTTCTACGCCGACTCCGATCCCACATGGTCGCCGGACGGATCGCAGATCGCCTTCGCGTCCGACCGCACGCGCTACGGGAAGGACGGGCACCAGAACCTCTTCCTCATCGACATGAAGACGCTCGAGATCCGCTATCTCACCTGCGGCCCCTGGACCGACTCGGCGCCCAAGTGGTCGCCGACGGGCGAGCGGATCGCCTTCACGTCGGACCGCGGCGGCATGCTCGAGATCTACACGGTCGATCCCGAGGGGCGAGGCGCGCGCATGACGCACCTCCTGAGCAGCGTGCAGGATCCGTCCTGGCTTCCGGACGGGAAGAGCGTGCTCCTGACCGGCTTCAACCGAAGCTCCTTCGGCATCTACCAGATGCCGATGAACATGGCCGCCCCAGGGGATTCGTTCTCGCTCGACCAGGCGCTCACGGAGGGTCCGGCGCCCTGGACCTGGGAGGAGACGAGCTCGCAGTCCACCGAGGCTCCGGGCGACTACAAGCCGCACTACGGGCTCGACCTCGTGCAGGGCGGGATCTCGGCGTCCGCGACGGAGAACGTGGGGCAGGGATTCCAGGCGGCGTTCAGCGATCTCCTCGGAAACAAGGTCTACTACTTCCAGCTCGGAAACAATGCGAGCACCGCGTCCGAAATCCTTTCACGCATGAACTTCTCGGCCTGGAAGATCAACCGCGAGCACCGGTGGAACTACGCGGCGGGGCTCTTCCACACGGCGGGCGACTACGTCGACATGGGCGGGTTCGACTACTTCGAGCGCCGGGCCGGCGGGTCGGTGGTGGCGAGCTATCCCTTCTCGCGCTTCCGCCGCGTCGATCTCTCCATGTCGATCTTCTACGACAAGAAGGACATGTTCCTCGGCTTCGATCGCGAGGGCGTGCTCGCCACGCACTCGATCTCGCTGGTCGAGGACAACAGCCTCTGGTTCGGCACGGGTCCGAGGGACGGCGGCCGGATGAACGTCACCGGATCGATCACGACGAACCTGAACACCGGCCGGAACGAGAACGTGACCGTGCTCGCCGACATCCGGAAGTACTTCCGCACGAGCCAGTTCACGTCCCTCGCGCTCCGCCTCCAGGGACGCGCGTCGAGCGGCGCCGATCCGCAGCGCTTCGCGATGGGCGGAAGCCTCACGATGCGCGGCTACCCGTATCGCTACTTCGAAGGCACGCGCCTTCTCATGGGCAATCTCGAATACCGGTTCCCCCTCCTCGACCGGCTCGTGCTCGGCGTTCCGTTCCGCGGCTTCGGTCTTCCCGGACTGGAAGCGGCGGTCTTCGCCGACGCGGGCACCGCATGGGAGTCGTTCGAGCGCTTCCGGGATCCGAGGGGGAGCTTCGGCTTCGGACTCAGGACGAGCCTCGCCGGCTACATGGTGCTCCGCTATGATTTCGCGAAGCTGACCGACTTCCACACCGTGCGACCGGGCTGGGAACAGGAGTTCTACATCGGACTGGATTACTAGCGGCCTCGCGTCGCGCCGCCTCGTAGCGGCGCTCGCCCTGGCGCTCGCGCTCCATGTGGGCGCGTCCCGGCCCGCGCGAGCGTCGGACGTGCCCTTCTCCGGGCCGACCGCGGTGCTCGAGGACACGGTCGGCACCGCACTCCTCTACGTCGAGACCCGTCCGGAGAGTCTCGAGGTCTACATCGACGGCGCCCTCGCCGGCCGCTCCCCCCTCGGACCGATCGAGCACGCGGCCCGCGCGGTTCGCGTGCGCGTCCTTCCGCCCGACCCTCGGCGCTTCGGCCTGGGGCGGGACGCGATGGACGTGACGCTCGTGAAGGACGGGTCGGCGCATCTCTTCTTCGATCTCCGTCCCTCCATCACGATCGAGAGCGAGCCGATGGGGGCGATCGCCACGGTCACCGATCGCGCCGCGGGCGACTCGCTCCTGGGTGCGACGCCGGTCGCGGTGCCTCCCGGCCTCATCGAGGAGGCCGCGGTCCGCTTCGCCGCTCCTGCCCATGCGGACACGGTGATCTCGGGCGCCCTGCTGGTCGAGGATGAGACCGGCACGGCGCACGTCGAGCTCCGCCGCGTGGTCTGGGGCTCGCCCGGGCCGACGCCGAAGACACCGCTCATCAAGAAGGCCTGGTTCCAGTGGACGATGGTCGGCATCGGGACCGCGCTCTCGGTATCGGCGATTCCGCTTCACCAGAAAGCCGACGACTACTACGAGCAATACCTCGCCTCCTCGAGCTCCGACGAGATCCCCTACCTCTACGACCAGACCCGGAAGTACGACCGTCTCGCCGGCGGGGCGCTGGTCGTGGGACAGACCTTGCTCGTGAGCGGCATCGTGATGCTGCTCCTGGGGCAGAAGTTTTGAGGCGGGCCGGGTGGCGTCTCGCGATTCTCGCGCTCGTCGTCGCCAGCGGCGGGTGCGAGACGCGGGATCGCTCGAATCCGCTCGACCCCAACAACAACGAGACCGGCGGTCTCATCGAGGGATTCAACGCGCTCGCGGGGAACCGCCAGGTGGAGATCCGCTGGTCGCGCGTGAAGCAGAACGGGCTGGTCGGATATCGCCTCCTGCGATGGCTTCCGGGCGACACGCCGGCGGTGCTCGAGGATCACATTGCCTCGAACCTCACCGGCACGGTGGATAGCGCCGTCGTGAACGAGGAGTCGTATGTCTACCAGGTGGTCGCGCACTTCCAGAGCGGCGACACGCTGGCGAGCCCTCCCGACACGGCCACGCCCGGCTCGCGGCAGATCATCGTGCTGGGAGCCGATCTCCCCGGCATGTACGGCCTCACGCCGGACGGCCGCGACATCCTCTACACCCAGGCGTCGGAGGACGCGTACGAGGACATGGAGCTGGACGAGAACCGGGGCATCCTCTGGCTCTCGATCCCGCTCGCGGGAAGCGTGCTCCGCCTCTTCCCGAGCGGCGCCGTCGCGGCACCGGAGATCCAGGTGACCTATGCATCGGACGTGTCGATCTCGGACCAGCGAGGCTATGGCTGGGTCGCTGATCCTCAATCGGACGTGATCCGTCGGTACGGTCCGTCTCTCGACGATGTGGCGGGCCTGCCTGGTCCCACATTCGCTCGGGCGCGCGTGGTCGAGGCGGGGAAGCACACGCAGTTCGTCTGGATCGGGAACGATGGTGGGCACGTGTTTCGGAGACTCAACACGACGGACTCCTTCGAGGACGCCGGAGAGTGGATCCTGCCGGGCTCCGTGCGCGCCATCGCGATCGACGAAGGAAAGGGGCAGGCGTGGGTCGTCGTGCGTCCCGCGGGAGAGACGGGAACCGACGATCTCTATCGCATCGATCCCGTCGACTCCACAGTCACCGGCGTTCCGTTCCGCCTCGCGAACGTCGCCGATGTGGAGTTCGACGAAGCCCGGCATTCGCTCTGGGTGAGCGAGGAGGGTCCTCCGGCTCTTGGCTCCGGACGTCTGGATCGACTGGACGATCAGGGAGTGATTCAAGCCACGCGGTCGGGGATCGAGCCCTTCGGCATCCACGTCGATAAGCAGACGGGCAGCTGCTGGGTCGCCGACCTCAAGAGCAAGCGCGTGCTCGAAGTCGCTCCGGACGGCTCGGTGGAGCTCCGCACGACCCGCATCGAGACACCCTATCTGGTCCGCGTGATTCCGGGCGCTCCCGTCCCGTGAGCGCCGTGGCATGCCCGTTGCAGTTCGGATCGCCGGTGCGGCCGGCCGCGAAAGCGATCGAAGCCGCTCCAAGATGGGATGTGCCGGTGTCCCATCCGGATAGGGGATGTGCCTCCGGTCCTGGACGAACGGACCGATGGGCCAAGGTTTCACTCCCCGAGGCCCCGGGACGGCTTCCCTGCGTGCACTCTGCAACGGTGAGGAGGATGGAAGATGGCACGGACACGCCAGCCGAAGCTGGCCACGCTGGACATCGCGGAGGAGGTGGCGAAGCGCGTACCGGGCTACCGGGGTTATCAGGACGTCGCGCAGCGCAAGGACGACGACCGCCGGTTCCGGAGCAGCGTCGCCGAGCACCTGAACGGGGAAGCTCATCGGCTGGAGCGCATCGAGAGCCAGCAGTTCCGCGACGACTTCTCCGACCTTCTCGAGGAAGTGGACGCGGGGGCGCGCAAGCTGGAGTACCTGGCGGAGTCGCTCAATCTTCCGTCGCCGACGAAGAACGGATTCGTGGACGAGACCGCGGATCTCGTGGGCCAGATCGACCGTCAGATCGTGGACGAGCTGGATCACCTCCATCGCGTGGTCCACGAGCTGGAGAAGGCCTACCTGCACGACGAGCGGTTCGAAATGAACCTCGCGGAGCTTCGCGGCATCGTCGAGCGGATCGCCGATCAAATCGAGCAGCGGAACGTGACCATCGCCCGCTGACGCGGGCACGTACGGGCGGGCTCCTCGTTGTGCGGGAGGAGCCCGTTTTGTATCGTCCCGGCATGCCGGCCCGAGCGACATCGAGGATCCTGACTTCGTGACCCGGCGCCTCTATTACGACGATTCCCACCTCCGCACGTTCTCGGCGACCGTGACCGGAGTCCGCAGGGCGGACGACCGGATCGAGGTGTCGCTGGATGCGACGGCGTTCTATCCCGGCGGCGGTGGACAGCCTCCCGACCACGGGCGCCTCGGCGCGCGGGATGTGGTCGACGCGAGTGAGGACGGGGGCCGGGTCTGGCACCGGATCGAGGGGACGCTCGACGAGGGGGCCAGGGTCGAAGGCGAGATCGCGTGGCCCCGTCGGCTCGATCACATGCAGCAGCACACCGGCCAGCACGTCCTCTCCCGCGCCTTCGTCGAGGTCGCCGGGGCCGACACGCGCTCGTTCCACCTGGGAGAGCAGGCCGTGACGATCGACGTGGAGCACCCCGGCCCCGACGACGCGCTCCTTCGCAAGGTCGAGGACCGAGCGAATCAGATCGTCTGGGAGGACCGCCCGGTGCGCGCGCACTGGGTCACGATGGAAGAGGCGCTCCGCTTCCCGCTCCGGAAGGCGCCTCAGGTGGAAGGCGAGGTGCGCGTGGTGGAGGTGGACGGATACGACTGGTCCGCGTGCGGCGGAACCCACGTCGCGCGCACGGGGGAGATCGGCGTGATCGCCCTGCTCGGGACGGAGCGATACAAAGGAGGGACCCGCGTCTCCTTCGTATGCGGAGGACGGGCGGTCCGCCGCCTTCGCGAGACGGGCGACCTCCTCCGTAGGGTCTGCCTCGAATTCACCGCTGGAGAGGGGGATCTGATCCGCGCCGTGTCGCGTCTCAAGGAAGAGCGGGACTCTCTCGATCGACGGATCAAGCCGCTCGTCCGGGAGGCGCTCGAGCGGGAAGCGGCGGCGCTCCTGGCCGAGGCGGTGGAAGGGCCCGGCGTCCGGGTCGTGGCCCGCCACTTCCCCGGTCGGGACCCCGACGAGGTCGGAACTCTCGCTGCGATCGTCGCTTCGGCCGGGGGAGTCGCCCTCCTCGTCTCGGGCGAAGGGGCCAGTCCCCGGGCGCACTTTTGCGCCCCGCCGGGTACAATATCTGCAGCCGCCCTCATGGGCGACGTCAGCCGCCGCCACGGGGGGCGAGGCGGTGGAAGGCCCGAATCGGCACAGGGGACGATCCCCGCCGACCGGGTGGAAGCAGCCCTCCGGGACGCCCTGGAGGTAGTGACGGCCGGAACAGGGAAAGGGCAGAACGCATGAGGGGAGGACTCCTGAAGCCGAGGGGCCGCCATGTGGCGACCCGCCTCCCGCTTCTCGTGGCCGCGCTCGCGGTCCTGGCGCTCGTTTCGGCGCTCGCGACTCCGGCCTCCGCCCAGTTCTTCGGGCAGAACAAGGTCCAGTACAAGAATTTCCGCTGGAAGGTTCTCCGCACCCAGCACTTCGACATCCATTACTACCAGGGCACCGAGGCCGCCGTGAACGACGCGGCGCTCATGGCCGAGCGCTCGTACCAGCGCCTGAGCCGCGTGCTCAACCATCAGATCCGCGCTCGCGTCCCGCTCGTCCTCTACGCGTCGCACACGGATTTCGAGCAGACCAACATCACGCCCGAGCTGATCGGCATCGGGACCGGCGGCGTCACGGAGTTCCTGAAGCGGCGGGTCTTCCTCCCCTTCACGGGCTCCTACGCCGAGCTCGACCACGTGCTGACCCACGAGCTGGTGCACGCGTTCCAGGTCGACATCCTCTTCGGCGACAACCAGGGACTGATCGGCAATCCGTTCGCGGCTCAGGTCCCGCTCTGGTTCATGGAAGGCATGGCGGAGTACCTCTCGGTCGGCACCACCGATCCCAACACCTCCATGTGGCTCCGCGACGCGTCGCTCGAAGGCTATCTCATCCCGATCACGACGCTCGCGTACGTCGGGGATATCCGCGTCTACCGGTTCGGGCAGAACATCTGGCAATACATCGCCGAGACGTACGGCATTGCGAAGGTGGGCGAGATCCTGAAGCGCACCCGGCGGCTCGGGAGCGCCGAGCGCGCGCTCGAGGCGTCGACCGGGCTCACCGTGGAGGTGCTCTCCCGAAAGTGGACGGAGTCGGTCCGGAAGACCTACCTGCCGGAGATCGTGGACCACCAGAATCCGAGCCAGATCGCGACCAAGCTCACGGACGCGGAGCGCGATTACTCCAACTTCAACGTGGCCGCGTCGGTCTCGCCGTCGGGGCTCCAGTACGTCTACATCTCCGACCGGAGCATGTACAACGACGTCTATCTCGCCTCGGCTCTCGACGGGAAGCTGTTCAAGAAGCTGATCTCGGGCGAGCGCACGCCGAGCTTCGAGACGCTCCGATTCTTCAACACGGCGATCGCATGGTCGCCGAACGAGAAGCAGATCGCGATCCCGGCCAAGGTGGGAGGCGAAGACGCGCTCTACGTCGTCGACGTTCCGTCCGGGAAGGTGAAGAAGCGGTACAAATTCGGGCTCGACGCCATCTACTCGCCCACGTGGTCTCCCGACGGATCCAAGTTCGCGTTCGTGGGGCTGAAGAACGGACGCTCGATCCTCTATCTCGTGGATTCCAACGGCAAGAACCCGCGGCAGGTCCTGAGCGGGCGCTATGCCGTGCGCGACCCCGTCTGGTCGCCCGACGGCTCCCGCCTCGCCTACTCGACCGATCAGGGCGAGGGGACCGACGTCAACAAGCTCATCTTCGGCGATCTCAAGATCGCGTTCCTCGATCTCGCGAGCGGCCAGATCACGATTCCGCCGGGTCAGCAGGGGAAGAACATCTCGCCTCAGTGGACCCCGGACGGCAACTCGGTCGTCTTCGTCTCGGATCGCACCGGCATCTCGAACATGTACCGGATGGATATCGCGACGGGGGAGAGCGTGCGGTTGAGCGATCTCCTGACGGGCGTCTCGGGGCTCGTGGAGGAGAGCCCCTGCATCTCGCTCTCGAGGGACGGGAAGCGGCTCCTCTTCACGGCGTTCAATCGCGGAGGCTGGGACGTCTACTCCGTCCGCGACCCCGAGAAGTTCATCCACAGCCCGCCGGTTCTCGATACGGCCCCGTCCATTGCGACGACGCCGCTCGCGCCGATCGGCACCCACATGGAAGCGAGCGCGGGCGCGATCGAGGGGATGCCGGAGCCCATGAGCCCGCTCGACGCGGAGCACGCCGAGACGGACACGACGACCGAGGTCGGCACCGCGGCGCCCGGCGACTCGGCGCACACGGCGACGGCCAAAGCCGCCCCGGCGCCGGTGGATTCGACCCTCTCGGATTACGTACAGCAGGTCTACAGCGAGCCGCTCGCGGACTCGACCACGTTCCAGCAGCTCCCGTACCGGCCCTCCTTCAGCCGCGACTACTTCAGCGGCGGCGCCGTCGTGGCGTCCAACGTCGGATTTGCCGGCTCGAGCGTGCTCCAGTTCAGCGACCTCCTCGGGAACCACCAGATCCTCGCGATCCTGAACCTCTATGGAAACCTGGGCGAGTCGGACGTCTATTTCGCCTACACGAACCTCTCCCACCGGACGAACTACGGACTCGCGATCTTCCAGTACCAGAAGGATCTCCTCCTCTTCACGTCCCCGCAGCGGGACGATCTGGAGAACCAGATCCATCGCGGCGGCTCGGTCTTCCTCAGCCGGCCGTTCAACCGGTTCGAGCGCATGGAGTACGGGATCACGGCCGCGATGGTGAACCAGCGTGTCTTCCGCTACGACTACGAGGGTGGAACCATCCGGGAGATCGCCGATCCCGGCGACCACATCTACGTGGCGCCCACCCTGGCCTACGTTCACGACAACGTTCTGTACGGCTCGACCGGTCCGATCAACGGGAGCCGCTCCCGCGTCTCGGCCGAGTACGCGTTGGGGGGCATCGCATACACGACCGCGGTTCTGGACGACCGCCACTACACGAGCCTCACGCGGCGTCTCACCTTCGCGCGCCGGCTCCTGGGCGGAGCGAGCTTCGGCGACGATCCTCAGTTCTTCCGGTTCGGAGGCGCGTTCACCTATCGCGGCAAGGACTACGGCGAGCTGATCGGGACGCGCGCGGCCATCGCGAACGTCGAGCTCCGGTTCCCGCTCATCGAGGCGCTCCGGGTCGGCTTCCCCCTCACGCTCTCGCTGGGAGGCATCAATGGCGTGGTCTTCCTGGACGCCGCTTCGGCCTGGAACGCGGGGACCGATCCCAGGTTCTTCTCGAGCGTGGGCGGGCTCCATACCGAAGGCATGCACCTCGCGTACGGGTTCGGAGCGCGCATCAACCTGGGCTACTTCATCCTCCGCTACGACTACGGACGGGAGCATGGCATCGAGCGCGGGCCTGGCGAGTCCCATCACTTCCTGACCTTCGGACCCGAGTTCTAGCGCCGGATGCCGTTCCAGGGATGGGACACGGCGGTCTTCCGGGCCGTGAACCTGGGCTTGGAGCGTCCGTGGCTCGATCCGGTGATGAAGGCGTTCACCGATCCCGGGCGCTTCAAGGCGCCCCTCCTGATCGCGGCCATGCTCCTCTTCTCGCTCCGCCGGGCGCGCGGGCTGCTCGCGCTCGTGGTCCTCGTGGCCACGCTCGCCGTCTCCGACCAGCTGAGCGCGAAGGTGTTGAAGCCGATCTTCAAGCGCGCGCGGCCGTCGGTGGTCGTGGAGGACGCGCACAAGCTCTTTGGCGTGAAGAAGAGCTACTCCTTCCCGTCGGTGCACGCGGTCAACTTCTCGGCCGCGCTCCCCATCCTCGCAACCGTCTTCCCGGCGGGCGCGATCCCGTACGCCGTGGTCGCCTCGCTCGTCTGCCTGTCGCGCGTCTACGTGGGGGACCACTGGCCGTCGGACGTGCTCGGCGGCATCGCGCTGGGGCTCGCCATCGGATGGCTGGGGCGGAAGGCGTTCCTCCGGCTCGAGCAGAACGCGAAGCGATGGTCGTGGTACCGGAGCTTCGAGAGCTGGCGCCGCGTGGAGCCGGGAGTCGAGCCTACGGGCGAGGTGCGAGGCGAAGGAGCGCCCAATGCCGGCCCGTGAGGCCCCGGTCCCGCCGGTGGGAGAAGAAGCGCGCGGGATCGAGCGCGGTGCACTCCGAAGCGATCTCGATCCGCGAGTTAGGGACGCCCGCGTCCGCGAGCCCGGCCGCGATGGCGCCGGGGAGATCGAGCGAGGGCTGTCCCGTCGGATGCGGCTTCAGGAAGGCGGGGTCGAACTCCGCGGCCACTTCGGGACCGATCGGAAAGCAGCAGGCGTGAAGGCACGGCCCGATCGCCGCGACGATGCGCGCGGCCGCAATGCCGCGCTCGCCGAGACGCTCGACCGCGGCGGGGCCGATTCCGTCCCGCGCTCCGCGCCACCCGCAGTGGACGAGCGCCCCCGCCGAGCCGTCCTCGGCGACCAGCGCGACCGGAGCGCAATCCGCGGCGGAGACGCCCACCCAGGGATCGCCGGCGGCGATCACGAAGCCGTCCGCATCGCGCCCGCCGTCGTCCGCGCCGACGATCGTCCGGCCGTGGACCTGGTGCAGCATCACGGGTCCGTCGTCGGGCACGTGGGCCGCGGCGCGAAGCCGGCGCCGGTTCTCGCGCACGGCGGCCTCATCGTCGCCCACGCCGAGGCTCAAGTTGAGCGCCGCGTACGGGCCCGCGCTCACGCCGCCCACGCGGGTCGCCATGCCGAACCACGCCGAATCGGGAAACCAGTCCGCGGTGGGACGCCAGAAGGGAACGTGCGCCGTCTCCATGCTCGAAACTCTGGCGGGCTCGTGCGCCTCGCGCAAGCTCTTTGCGCGCTCCTCGTCGCATCCGGATGCGCGCGCGCGCCGGGCGCGTCCGGAGGAGCGGAGGGAACGGCAGGCAGGGCGGCGCGCGACCGCTTCCTCATGTCGTTCGCCCTGGCGGAGCCCGCGACGCGCGGCGCGGGCATGCTCTCCGTGCACGCGGGCGCCTACAGCCGCGCGGGAATGAATACGCGCTGGGCCTCGGTTCGGGACAGCGTGGCGGTCGTCGCGTACGTCGGCCCCGTGCGCGCGCTCGACGCGGTCCTGCTCGGCGAATCGGTGTTCGTCGCGCTCCGGCCCTACGCGCTCGCTCTGACGGGCGCGGTGCCGGAGGGGGAGGGGCTCGGTGGCCGCGGGCTCCGGTTCCTCACGCGGCCGTGGGATTTCAGCCCATCCTGGGTCCGCGAGGCGATCGAGCGCGCGAAGGTCGAACCGATCGATGGAGGAGGGTGGCGTCTCACGGGACAGTTCGAGGATGCGAAGGCGACGCACGATTTCGTCCTCGACCTGAACGACAAATCGGAGCCCCTGAGGCTTCGCATCCAGCACGACGGCGACGAGCGGAGCCTCGCCCTCGTGCGGTACGGTCCCGTGCGGCGGTTCGATATCGGACGGCGCCCCCAATGGGTGGAGTGGACGCGTGGAACCACGAGGGCTCGGCTGGACATCGAGGAGCATGAGCGTGCGAAGCTGGCGGCCATCTGGCATGCTCCGCCCCCCGATCCCGACTGGACGGTCTTGAGCCTGGACGACCCGCGGGGGCGGGATCTGCTGCACCGGCTTCTTGGAGTGATCGACGAGGTGACGCCATGAGACGAAGCGGGTGGGTGGTGACGGCGGCTGTGACGGTGATCGCGCTCGGAGCCCCCGTGGAGCCGAGGAGCGCGGCCGGCTCGGATCCGGCGTCCGAAGTGCGGGCGATGGTGCGGACGATCCTCGACGCGCCGGAGGTGATGTCCGACGTCGTGCTCGAGCGGAGCGATCCCTTCGGAGGCGATCCCGACGTGGAGCGGGGCAAGCTCTGGTACCTCCCGGGGCGGGGCATCCGGTTCAAGTCGAGCCGGGCGCACGGCCACGACATGGTCGTCGACCACTCCAAGGAGAAGTTCTACCTCTACAGCCCGAACGAGAACGTGGTCTACGAGGCCCCCTTCGAGAAAGCGCCCGCCCGCATCCGGAAGTTGATCGAGGATCCGGACCGCGTGCTCGAGAAGAATTTCCGTGCCGTGGAGCAGTCGAGGACCATCCAGGGACGCTCGCGGCGCGGGTACCGGATCCTCTCGACCGGGCTCGGCGACAGCCTGACCTCGGTGGCGATCTGGGTTGCGCCCGATCCCTCGACCCGGCATCTCCACTGGCTCTCGATCTCGACTCCGGCCGATTCGCTCCTGATCGAGCTCCGGGCGCTCACGATCCGGAAAAAGGCCGAACCCGGCCACCTCACCCTGAGCGCGCCGGCGAGCGCGACGGTGCAGCCGCTCGATCCCCGGGAGATGCTCGGCCGGGAATCCCGTTGACGCTTCGCTGACACACTGTTAGCTTGCGGGCCGTGGCCATACTGGTCGCAGCGTCACCGGTGACGATCGTCCCCAGCGATCTTAACGGTCGAGGTTGAAGGCGTCCGTGTCTCCGGCTCTCATCGCGTATGTAGCCTTCATCGTCTCCGGCGGCGCGGCGCTCCTCGCGTTCTCGCTCCCCGATTTCCTGCATCTCGGCCTTCTCGCGATCACGGCGTGGATCGTCGTGAGCCTGCTCGCGGAGAGCCTCTGGATTCCCACGGTGAGCGGAAAGGCCATGGAGAGCATGGCGTCCACCGTGGACATCAGCCTCCTCGTCCTGCTCGGGTTCCGTCCCGCCGTGGTCGTGGCCGCGATCGGGTTCACGCTCGCCAACGTGTTCATCTCGCGACGCGTCTGGTACAAGGCGGCATTCAACGCCGGGCAGAACGTCCTCTCGATCGGGGCGGCCGGCGTCACCTACATCGCGCTCGGCGGTCATCCGCTCGACCTGGACGGGCACTGGCCCTTGACGGCGCCGGCCATGATGCTCCCCTGGGCCTCGGCGATCCTCGTCTACTTCCTCGCGAACACGCTCCTCGTGTCGGGCGCCGTGGCGCTCGACTCCGGGCGGTCGCTCTGGAAGACCTGGCGCGAGGAATATCTGGCGGCGCACTCGCTCCTCGGCTCGGCGGCGCTCTTCTTCCTCTCGCCCCTCGTCGTCGTGTCGTACCTCTCGATCGGATACTTCGGGCTCATCTTCTTCTTCGTGCCGCTCCTCCTGATCAAGGAAGCGGGGGCGAAGAACCTGGCGCTCGAGAAGGCGAAGGACGAGCTGGTCTCGTCCGAGCGTCTCGCGGCGAAGGGAGAGATGGCGGCCGAGGTGGCCCACGAGCTCAACAACTATCTCGCCGCGATCTCCGGCCGCGCGCAGCTTTTGCTTATGAACATGGGGAACACGGAGGGGAACGAGCGGCTCAAGGAGAATGCGCGGATCATCTTCGAGCAGGCGAGCAACATGGGCGTGCTCGTGAAGGGGCTGATGGACTTCTCGCACAAGGAGCTCCGGAAGCAGCCCACCCGGCTCAACGACGTGGTGCGGCGCACGGTGGAGTTCATCGTGCCGCAGAACAAGTATGAGCGGGTGGCGTTCGACCTCGACCTGGCCGGAGATCTGCCCGAGCTGAATCTGGATCCCGCCCAGATCCAGCAGGTGCTCCTCAATCTCTTCAGCAATGCGGCGGACGCGATGCACGGCGTCGAGGCGAAGGAGCGGCGGATCGTGGTCCACACGCGCACGCGGGGCGGTGAGATCGAGCTCGTCGTCGAGGATACGGGGCCGGGCATTCCGGATTCCGCGATGAAGCGCCTGTTCGAGCCTTCGTTCACGACCAAGGCCGAAGGGCACGGCTTCGGGCTTTCGACGTGCTACCGCATCGTGCAGAACCATGGCGGGCGGATCGCGGCGGAGAACAATTCGCGGCACGGGGCGCGGTTCATCGTCGTGCTGCCGACGCAGGAAGCGGCGTAGCGGTACTGCGAAGGGCCGGGGGCGGAGGCGGATGGCCTCCGGGCGCGGCGCATTGCTTCGCGCTGCGCGCGAAGCTCG
>DASUFL010000102.1:0-26483 GCA_036274595.1 Candidatus Eiseniibacteriota bacterium
ACTTAGGATCCCGTGAGGAAACTCGTGGGGGTTCGACTCCCCCCTCTCGCACCACAATCCCGCATTTCACCCCCCAGCTTCTTTCCCCGTTCACCGCTCACGTCTGGAACGTCCTACGAAGGTCACGGAGTTCAGGTCATCCAACGTGGGAGGTCCCAGTGTACGACGGGCGGACTGCGTCCTTTGCAAGTCGACTCACCCTCGGTTCGATCATCGTCGCTCTCGCGTGCTGTGGCCCCGCCTACGCCCAGGTTCGTCAGGATCTCTGGGTCACCGACGGGACGGTCGAGACGGCGGTGGCTTCCCAGAACACGGTCTATCTGGGAGGGACCTTCACCCAGGTTGGACCAGCGGTTGGAGGCGGCGTGCTGCTCGATGAGGTTTCGGGGGGCGCGATCGGTCCCCTCGCCCGCATCGATGGTGAGGTGTTCACGGTTGTTTCCGATGGAGCCGGCGGATGGCTCCTCGGCGGAAATTTCCAGCACGTGCGTGGCGCGGCCCGCCGCAACCTGGCCCAGATCGACGCCGCGGGCAACGTCACTTCATGGGACCCATCGCCCGACGGTTGGATCAACCGCCTCCTGGTCGTGGGGGGCACCGTCTACGTTGCGGGCTATTACGGCCAGATTGCTGGAGTCGCGAGGCTCGGTGCCGCCTCCTTCGACATCGCGTCGGGCGCGATCACGATCTGGGACCCTCAGACCGACGGGCAGCTGAACGATATAGCCGGAGACAACGGGCGCATTTACATCGGGGGCGAATTCTCCCTGGTCGGCACGGAGCTGCGCCAAAGGCTCGCCGCGGTGGACCCGCTCACCGGCGCCTGTCTCTCCTGGAACCCAGCTACGTATGGCCCCATGTTCGGGCGATTCGGCGGAACGCTCTACATCGGAGCAGGTGTGGGCCTGGTTGGCTTGAGTGAGGCCAGCGGAGCGATCACTTCGAACATGCCCGTGAGCGGTGGAGGGATCGCGACGGGTGTCGTCGATCCAACGAACGGCACACTGTACGTTGGAGGGACGTTTACCGCGGTCAATGGAGTCTCCAGGGCGCGGCTGGCCGCGATCGACGCAGGTGGAAGCGTGACCTCCTGGAACCCCGGAGCGACCGGCGGGCAGGGCGTGGACGCACTCACTCTCGACGGAGGTTCGATCTACGCCGCGGGCTCGTTCACGACCATGGGGGGACAGCCGCGTCCCTGCCTCGGCGCAGCCAGCATCGCCACAGGCGCGGTGACCTCATGGAATCCGCGAGCCAACCAGACCATGCTGACGCTCGCTGCGAGCGGCGGTGTGATCTACGCAGGCGGGCGTTGCACCAGCGTGAATACGGTGGCTCGACGCAATGCTGCAGCCTTCGACCTTTCGAGCGGCAGCGTTCTCCCGTGGGCTCCGGAGCCCACGGGCGTCGTCCTTTGCTACTCGGCCGGAGCAACGACGGTCTACATGGGGGGTCGGTTTGACAAGGTTGGTGGGCTGACACGGATCAATTTCGCCGCGGTCGACCGCACAACCGGGGTTCCGACATCCTTTGTCGCGAACATGAACGCTGGGGATCAGAATTCGCCATTAGGCTTGCTTCTCTCGGGCAGCACGCTCTACGCCTGCGGCTCGTTCCAGATCATTTCAGGAACGTCGCGGAAATTCCTCGCTGCGCTCGACGCGACAACGGGCACGCTTCTCGCCTGGAATCCGAATCCCAACGGCGTGGTCTATTCGATGTGGCTGGTGTCGGGTAGTGACGTCGCGTTTCCCCCGAGCCTGTTCATCGGGGGATTCTTCACCACGGTGGGCGGTGTGTCCCGCACGAACCTCGCGTCGATCGATCTCGCGAGCGGTACGGTGAACGCTTGGAGCCCGAGTGCGAACGGCTCCGTGGTCAAGATCGCTGTTGTGGCGACGTTTCAGGGGGCGGTGCAAACCGTTTACCTGGGTGGCGCGTTCACCACGATCAATGGGATCGCGCGAAACCGCGCGGCCGCGCTCAATGCGTCGGGTGCACTCCTGGCGTGGAATCCCAATGCGAACAACAACGTGAACACGCTGAACATCGCAGGTAGCCGTGTGTACCTCGGTGGAAAGTTCTCCACCCTTGGGGGGCAGGCGGCCCGGGGTCTTGCGTCTGTCGATGCGACCACGGGTGCTTTGACTGCCTGGAGCCCTCAGATCGACCTCCCAGCCAACTCAAACGCTGTGGAGGTGAAGACGCTTCTCCGATTCCGGAATGCGATCTATGCGGGAGGGTTCTTCACCACGGCCCAGGGTTTCCCCGCAAGCTACTTCACGGGCCTGATGGATGGAACGGCGACCGCGGTCGAGGAAGGGACGCCGCCAGCTGTGGTCTCGGTGCTGCGTGCATCGCCTAATCCATTCCATACAGCGACTCAGGCTCGCTTCCATCTCCCGAGGGCTGAACATGCGAGTGTCGCGGTCTACGACGTCGCTGGTCGTCGAGTGCGGCAGCTGCACCGCGGTCATCTGACGGCCGGGTCGCATGCGCTGCCGTGGGACGGTTTGAATGACCACGGCGGGGCAGCACCGAGCGGAATCTATTTTCTCCGGGTGGCCACTCCGACCTTGGAGCTGGCGACCAAGCTCCACCTTCTTCGCTAGTCCGCTATAAGCCAAGGAACCCCTCGGGGCCCCGGGAGCCGGTCGGTTCCCGGGGCGGTTTCCTGCTCCCGCCCAAGCCCTGGGTCCCCCGGCCGAAATCTGCTAGAATGGTGGCCTCAGACACGCGATAGTGCCCTGATAGTCACGAATTTAGGGCCGATTTGGTCCTCCCGGCACCCGGGCGCATCTGAAGGGGCCACACGGAGAGAACCGAGCCGGCCCGTCCAATGCCCTAACCCAAAGGGGAGAAGCGATTTTGAAGGTCGAAGTCCGCGACAGCGAAGCTGGAGTCTCCCAGAAGGTCCTCCTGATCGAGGTCTCGCCCGAGGAGCTGAACGAGGATTACGACGCCATCCTCGAGGATTACCGGCGCCGGGCGGTTCTGCCGGGGTTCCGCAAGGGGAAGGCCCCACGGAACGTCCTGGAGCTCCAGTTCGGCCACTCCATGGAGCACGAGGTGCTCGAGCGGGCGGTCAAGCGCACGTACGAGGCGGCCGTGCGGGAGCACCGGATCGAGCCGGTCTCCTACCCGTCGATCGAGAAGATCCGGTTCGACAAGGGGCAGCCGCTCTCCTACGAGGCCACGGTCGACGTGCGGCCCACGATCACGCCGCGCGACTACTTCGAGCTGAACGTGCCTTCGATGGAGGTCACGATCCCCGAGGACGAGGTGGAGAAGTCGATCGAGGAGCTCCGTCAGCGCACGGCCGACTGGTCGCCCGTCGAGCGTGAGGCCACTGCGGGAGACGCCGTGATCGTGGACTACGTTCGCCTGAACGCGAAGGGGAAGCCTGTCCACAAGTCCGAGCAGAAGGACGCGCTGGTCGAGCTGGATGCCCAAGGGCTCCTGCCCGAATTCCGGGAGAATCTCCTCGGAACGAAGGGTGGAGAGCACGTCGAGTTCACGGTGACCTACCCCGAGGAATTCGGGAACGCGGAGCTCAAGGGACGGACGGCGACGTTCTCCCTCGACGTGAAGGGCGTGCGCGAGCGGCGCGTCCGCCCGCTCGACGACGCGTTCGCGAGCGAGGTGATCGGCATGCGCGACCTGGCCGAGCTTCGAGCCCGGATGCGGCTCAACCTCGAAGGCGAGGCCCGCATGAAGGCCCGCCGGGACGAGGAGGAGGCCATGGTCGACCAGCTCCTGGCCAAGAATCCCTTCGCCCTGCCCGAGAGCATGGTGGCTGAGTATCTGGAGGACCTCCTCCAGCGTCTAAAGGACGAACGCGAGTGGACAGCCGAGGAGGAAGAGCGCTTCCGGACCGAGTACCGGCCGACGGCCGAGCGGCGGATCAAGCGCGACCTCCTGCTCGACGCGATCATGCGGGCGGAGTCGATCCAGGTCTCCGAGGAGGAGATCGATCAGACGCTCCGCGGGGCCATGGGAGAGGAAATCACGGGTCCGGAGGCCGAGCGGGCCATGCGGAATCCCGCCCAGCGGGAGCGGGCGCGGAGCCATCTCCTCGAGCGGAAGCTTTTCCAACTGCTCCGGGAGAAAGCGCAGCTTAAGATAACGGCATGAATTCCCGATCAATCGGTCGGGACGCACGACTGGATACGAAGGAGGGCGCACGGATGTCGCTGGTACCGATCGTGGTGGAGCAGAGCGGGCGCGGGGAGCGGGCCTACGACATCTTCTCCCGGCTGCTCAAGGACCGGATCATCTTCATCGGGACGCCGATCGACGACGTGGTCGCGAACCTCGTCATCGCCCAGCTCCTCTTCCTCGAGGCCGAGGATCCGGATCGCGACATCAACCTCTACATCAACTCGCCCGGCGGCGTGGTCTCGGCCGGCCTCGCGATCTACGACACGATGCAGTTCATCAAGTCGGACGTCGCGACGATCTGCATGGGGCAGGCGGCCTCGATGGCGGCGCTCCTCCTGGCCGCGGGCGCGGCAGGGAAGCGCTCCGCGCTTCCACACTCGCGTATCATGATCCACCAGCCGCTCGGCGGGAGCCAGGGACAGGCGACCGATATCGAGATTTACACGAAGGAAATCCTGACCCTCCGGACGGAGCTCAACAAGATTCTGGTGCGCCACACTGGCCAGCCGGTGGACAAGATCGAGAAGGACACCGATCGCAACTTCTTCATGTCCTCCGAGGAAGCCAAGGCGTACCACATCGTGGACAAGGTCATTGCCAAACTCGAATCCGTGAAGAAACAACCAGAGCCGGTCACGATCGGCTGAGGACACCAAGGAATCCATGAAGAAGCGCGTCAGCTCGCCACATCCCATCCGGTGCAGCTTCTGCGGCCGCGGCCAGGACGAGGTCTCTCGCCTCGTGTCGGGTCCGTCCGTCTACATCTGCAGCGAGTGCGTCAAGCTCTGCAACGACATCCTCGAGGGTGAGACCGACCACACGGTCGGCGCCCCCAAGGGCTCGCTCCCGAAGCCGGCCGAGATCAAGAAGGTCCTGGACGACTACGTCATCGGCCAGGACCGCGCCAAGAAGACGCTCTCCGTCGCCGTCTACAACCACTACAAGCGGATCTACTCGGGCAGCTCCGTCGACGACGTCGAGCTCGAGAAGTCGAACATCCTGCTCATCGGCCCGACCGGCACGGGGAAGACGCTCCTCGCGCGGACGCTCGCCCGCATCCTCAAGGTGCCGTTCGCCATCGTCGACGCGACCTGCCTCACCGAGGCCGGCTACGTGGGCGAGGACGTGGAGAACATCCTCGTCCGGCTCCTCCAGGCGACCGATTTCAACGTGGTGAACGCGGAGCACGGGATCGTCTACATCGACGAGCTCGACAAGATCTCCCGGAAGTCCGAGAACCCCTCGATCACGCGCGACGTGTCGGGCGAGGGCGTGCAGCAGGCGCTCCTCAAGATCCTCGAGGGTACGATCGCGAACGTCCCGCCGCAGGGCGGGCGGAAGCATCCGCAGCAGAAGTACATCGAGGTGAACACCAAGGACATCCTCTTCATCTGCGGCGGCGCGTTCGAAGGGCTGGAGAAGATCGTGGAGCGCCGCGTGAGCCAGAAGGCGATGGGCTTCGGCGCCGAGATCAAGAGCCGGAAGGAGCGAAACCTGGGCGAGTTCCTCTCGCTCGTGGAGCCGGACGATCTGCTGCGCTACGGGCTGATCCCCGAGCTGGTGGGACGGCTCCCCGTGACCGGCGCCCTGGACTCGCTCAGCAAGGCGTCGCTCATCGAAATCCTCACCAAGCCGAAGAACGCGATCACGAAGCAGTATCAGAAATTCTTCGAGATGGAAGGCGTGAAGCTCGAGTTCACCGAAGACGGCCTCGAGGCCGTGGCCGAGCAGGCCCTGAAGCGCGGAACCGGCGCGCGCGGCCTCCGGGCGGTGCTCGAGGAGTCCATGCTCGATCTCATGTACGAGATCCCTTCGCGGCTCGAAGTGATGGGCTGCACCATCACGCGGGAAGTCATCGAGAGGAAGGGACAACCGATCCTCGCCCACCGGGCGGATCGCCGACGCAAGGAGGCGTGAGCGCATGACGCGCGTCGAACGCGACGGCGAAGTCTTCGAGATCCGGGAACGCATTCCGCTTCTCCCGCTTCGTGACGTCGTCATCTACCCCTACATGACCATCCCGCTCCTCGTGGGCCGGGTTGCCTCGGTGAACGCGATCGAGGCGGCCGTCCAGAAGGACCGGGTCGTATTCGTGCTCGCCCAGAGGCGGCCCGAGGTCACCGACCCCGCGCCGAAGGATCTCTACCGGGTCGGGACCGTGGTGCGCGTGCTTCAGCTCTTCCGGCTTCCGGACGGGACCATGCGCGTGCTGGTCGAGGGCATCTGCCGCGGCAAGGTGAAGAAGTTCGCCAAGGACGGGGACACGATGGCGGCCTCCGTCACGGTGCTCCACGACGAGGTCCGCACCGAGCCGCAGCTCGAGGCGCTGATCCGGAACGTGCTCGCCACGTTCAACGACTACGTCCACCTGAACCGCCGCGTGCCGGACGAGATCCTCGCGACCGCGAACAACATCGCGAATCCCTTGCTCCTCTCCTACACGATCGCGTCGCACCTGATCTTGAAGGTGGGCGTGAAGCAGGAGATCCTCGAGCAGGACGATCTGGTCGAGCGCTTCCGGCTCCTCAGCAGGACCCTCGCGAGCGAGCTCGAGATCTTGAAGCTCGAGCGGAAGATCGAGGGGCAGGTCCGGAGCCAGGTCCACAAGAACCAGAAGGAGTTCTATCTCAACGAGCAGCTCAAGGCGATCCGCAAGGAGCTGGGCTACCAGAACGAGTTCTCGAACGAGATCGAGGAGCTCACCCAGCAGGTCAAGAAGGCGCGGATGCCGAAGGAAGTCCACGACAAGACCATGAAGGAGCTCGACAAGCTCCAGAAGATGTCCTTCATGTCGCCCGAGGCGACGGTCGTCCGCAACTACGTCGACTGGATGGTCTCGCTCCCCTGGAGCATCGCGACCGACGACAACGTCGACATCAAGGAAGTGGAGCGCATTCTCGACGAGGACCACTACGGCCTGAAGAAGGTCAAGGAGCGGATCGTCGAGTACATCGCAGTCTTGAAATTGTCCGGAAAGCTGAAGGGTCCGATCCTCTGCTTCGTCGGCCCCCCCGGCGTCGGCAAGACCTCGTTGGGCAAGTCGATCGCTCGAGCGCTGGGACGGAAGTTCGTCCGGATGTCGCTCGGCGGCGTGCGGGACGAGGCTGAGATTCGGGGGCATCGACGGACGTACATTGGATCGCTTCCGGGAAGGATCATCCAGGGGATGAAGCGGGCGGGGACCAAGAACCCCGTGTTCCTGCTGGACGAGATCGACAAGCTCGGCATGGACTTCCGCGGCGACCCTGCGTCGGCGTTGCTCGAGGTGCTCGATCCGGAGCAGAACTTCTCGTTCCAGGATCACTACATCGAGGCCGACTTCGACCTCTCGCAAGTCATGTTCATCACGACCTCGAACTCCCTGTATTCGATTCCCGGGCCGCTGGTGGATCGCATGGAGATCATCCGGCTTCCGGGCTACCTGGAGCACGAGAAGGTCGAGATCGCAAAGAAGTTCCTCATCCCCAAGGAGTGCCTTGCGCACGGGCTCGAGCTGTCGGATCTCAGGATCGGCGACAAGGCCCTGCGCGCGATCATCAACCAGTACACGCGCGAGGCGGGCGTCCGGAGCCTGGAGCGCGAGATCGCGGCCATCTGCCGCAAGGTCGCGCGCAAGAAGGCCACGCTCGAGAAGCCGCGTCCGTTCCACATCACGGAGCCGCGCGTGCACCAGTACCTCGGCGTGCCGAAGTACCTCGACAGCCAGGTCGAGCGCCGGTCAAGGATCGGCGTCGCGACCGGACTCGCTTGGACCGATTCGGGCGGCGACGTGCTGACGGTTGAGGTCAGCGTGGTCCCGGGGTCGGGCGCGCTCTTGCTGACGGGAAAGCTGGGCGAGACGATGCGCGAGTCGGGGCAGGCGGCGCTGTCATACACGCGCTCCCGCGCCACGGCGCTCGGGCTCGACAAGAACTTCTACAAGGAGATCGACGTCCACGTGCACCTCCCCGAGGGAGCGATCCCGAAGGATGGTCCGTCGGCGGGCATCACGATGGCGACCGCGCTGGTGTCGGCTTTGACCGGCGTGCCCACGCGGGACGACGTCGCGATGACGGGCGAGATCACGCTGCTCGGGAACGTGCTCCCGATCGGGGGCCTGAACGAGAAGGTCGTGGCCGCGATCCGCGCGGGCGTGAAGGAAGTCATTCTCCCCAAGCTGAACGAGAAGGACTTGAAGGAATTGCCCGAGACGGTGCGCCACGGAGTGAAGTTCCGACTCGTCGAGACGATGGACGAGGTGCTCCAGATCGCGATGAATCCGCCGCCCGTGGTCGCTCCCGAGATCACGGCGGGCGATCTTGCAGGCGGCGAGTCCGACGAGCCTCCGGCGGAATCCGGGGACGAGCAGATCCCGCTCGCGCATTGACCCCTGAGAACCCCATCGGGGTTCTCTTGACTCAGGAGAGCCCCCGATGAAGCGCGTTCTCTACACTCCCGGCCCGACCCAGGTGCCTACCGAAGTCCTGGAGGCGATGGCGCGGCCGCTGATCCACCACCGCACCGACGAATACCGCCAGCAGTTCCTCGAGGCGACCCGACTTCTGGCCGAGCACCTGGGTACGAAGCAGCCGGTGCTCACGCTCTCCTGCTCCGGCAGCGGCGCGATGGAGGCGGCGGCGGTCAATCTATTGTCGCCCGGCGACGAGGTGATCGTCGTCGAGGGCGGAAAATTCGGGAATCGCTGGGGCTCGATCGCCGAGGCGTACGGCGTGACGGTGCACAAGGTGAGCGTGGCGTGGGGACGGGTGGCGACGATCGAGGAGGTCGAGTCCGCGCTGACCGCGCATCCCAAGGCCAAGGCGATGTTCCTCACGCACAGCGAGACCTCGACGGGCGCTCTCTTCCCGGCGCACGAGATCGCGCGGCTCGGGCGCGCCCGCGGGGTCTTGACCGTGGTCGACGCCGTGACGAGCTTCGGGGTCTACGACCTGAGGTTCGACGACTCCGATCTCGACGGCGTGGTCTGGGGCTCCCAGAAGGGCCTCATGATTCCGCCGGGGCTCGGCTACGTCTGCTACTCGCCCAGGGCGTGGGCGGTCGCCGAGAAGGCGAAGCTGCCGCGCTTCTACTTCAATCTCGTGAAGGCGCGGGGCGCGCTGGAGAAGGGCGACACGCCGTTCACGCCGGCGATCAACCTGGTGCTTGGATCCCACGCGGCGATGAAGCTCATGGATCGCGAGGGTCGCTTGGGCGTATTCGAGCGGCATCAGCGGAACGCGGACGCCACGCGGCATGCGGTGCGCGTGCTCGGACTGCCCTTGTTCGCCGAAGTGCCTTCGAATGCGTTGACCGCGGTCGAAGTCCCCGCGGGCGTCGATGGGGGCGCCGTCGTGAAGACGATGGAGCAGCGTTACGGCGTCAAGATCGCGGGCGGCCAGGATCAGCTCAAGGGAAAGATCTTCCGGCTCGGACACATCGGCTACTACGACGACGGCGACATCTTACGCCTAGTCGGCGCGTTCGAATCGGCGCTGATCGATCACGGATTCCGGGCCGACGCGGGCGCGGCCGTGCAGGCGGCGCAACAGTCGCTGCGCGGCGCGAAGCGTCCCGAGCCGGCGCGGGTCGGTTGAGCCGGCCCGTTCTGGCGGGGCCGGCGTGACGGCTCCCAAGCGCGTTCTCGTCAGTGATCCACTGTCCCCGCGCGCCATCTTCATGCTGCGCTCGGCTCCCGGCCTGTCCGTCGAGGAACGCAAGGGCCTAGGCGAGGCCGATCTCCTCCCTCTCGTCACCGACATCGACGCCTGGATCGTTCGCGGCGCGACCAAGGTCACGCGCCGCTTGCTCGAAGCCTCCTCGCAATTGCGCTGGGTCGCCCGGGCGGGCGCCGGACTCGACAACATCGACGTTGCCGCCGCGAAGGAGCGGGGGATCGACGTCCTGAACGTGCCCGGCGCGAACGCCGTGGCCGTGGTGGAGCTCGTGTTCGGGCTCCTGCTCGGGTTGATGCGCCACATTCCGGCGGCGGACGCTTCCGTTCATCGCGGCGAGTGGGACAAGTCGAAGCTGATGGGGCGCGAGCTCCGGGGGAAGACGATCGGGATCGTCGGACTTGGAAAGATCGGACGGGGCGTGGCGCAGCGCGCTCGGGCGTTCGAGATGACCTGCGTGGGCTGCGATCCGCTCGTGCCGGATGACGCGATCCGCGCGATGAACGTGGAGCCCCTGCCGCTGGACTCGCTCTTGGAGCGTGCGGAGGTTTTGACGCTCCATGTGCCCCTGGGCGGAGAGACGAAGGGGATGATCTCGGCCGAGCGCCTGGCGCTCCTCCCGCGCGGCGCGATCCTCGTGAACGCCGCCCGCGGCGGACTCGTGGACGAGGCGGCGCTCGTGGCCGCTCTGGACAGCGGAGCCATCGCCGGCGCCGCGCTGGACGTCTTCGCGAACGAGCCCCCCGAGGATTCGCCGCTGGCGCGCCACCCGCGGGTGGTCGCCACGCCCCATATCGGGGCGGCCACGCTGGAGGCCCAGGAGGCGGTAGGCGAGGAGATCGTGCGGCTGCTCCTGGCAAGGATGGGGGGGTAGGGCGGCTGGTGAGGGTGGCGGCCGAGGGCGGGTAGGGCGGCTAGGGTGGCTGAGGTGCGGCTGGGGACGGCGGGGGCGGTTGAGGTGCGGCCGGCGGGTCGGCGCGGCGGTTGGCGACGGTGCCGCCGCCGACGTCCCAGTAGCCCTGCCGAGAGCCCCAAAAATATTTGACAAGGTCCTCCGATCGCGCGAGCATCCCTTCATCGCGGAAAGGAGGTGGTCCATTGCATAATAGTGGCAGACGGATCAGCGGAGGTGGCTGTAGCTAGCGCTACATCCAGCGCGCTCTAGCCTGGTGTGGTCTGGCGAATCCCAACAGCCCACCGGAGTTTTGAGGGGAGAGGTCGGAAGGCCTCTCCCCGCTCTTTTGTAGCCCGTGGTGTGTGGCGTGAGCCGCGCCTGGCGACGGTGCCACGAGCGTTCTGAAAGGCCCCGATGATTGCCGCGATCGATCTGGAAGGCGTGCTGGCCCCTGAGATCTGGCCCTATCTCGGCGACGTGTTCGGGCTCCCCGAGCTCCACCTCACGACGCGGGACACGGCCGATTTCGACGATCTCATGAGCCAGCGCGTCGGCGCCCTCTCCCGAGCCGGCCTGACTCTGGCGAAGGTCCAGGAGGCCGCGCACCGCGTGCAGCCCTACCTCGGGTCCAAAGAGTTCCTCCACCGGATCCGGCGGCACTGCCAGGTCATGATCATCTCCGACACCTTCCACGAGTTCGCCGAGCCCATGATGGACCGCCTCGGCGGCTACAACCTCTTTGCGAACCGCTTCGAGATCGACAAGGCCGGCCACATCTCGGGCTGGAAGCTTCGCATCCGCGGACGCAAGGCCATGATGATCGACGGCATGCGGCACGCCGGCTTCAAAGTGATCGGGATGGGAGACAGCCTGAACGATCTCACCCTGCTGCAGATGGCAGACCACCCCGTCCTCTTCCGCCCCGTCGAGAAGCTGCGCGCCGAGCTGCCCCAGGCTCCGGCCGTCCAGACCCTGGACGAAGCCCTGGAGCTCTTCATGGCCATCTTCCGAAAGAACGGGAGCATGGGGTAGGGACTGCAACTCGCCCCGGGGCGAGTTGATCGTCAACCTTCGTTCACGCATTCCCTGCTTCAACTGGCCCCGGGGCGAGTTGTCACCAGCCAGCGCTCCCGCCATTCCAGCCCCTCAACTCGCCCCCGGGGCGAGTTGATTGCCAAGCAACGCTCCGCCTCTGCACCGAGCAGCCGGTGTGGCGGCACCACCGCGCCACAGCCAATAGCCTGCAAAATCAGAATTTGCCCCATTACCGCCTTCACGCATGGATGCCCCGTTGCTCCGCGCCCACGTCCTTCCGCCTCCCTCCCGCGGCGAGTCCAGCAGGCCCCGGGGCGAGTTCAATCCCCCCAAGCCGCCCCCGCATTGACTCACCACCCCCCCTCTGGTAGCTTCGGTGAGCCGCATCAAGCCGTTCCCGCCCGCCGAAGGAAGGCCCTTCCGCGGACTTTTTCATTTGGAGGCATCACCATGTCTTGCCGTGTCGTGGTCGGCGCCCAGTGGGGTGACGAGGGGAAGGGGAAGATCGTCGACCTTTTGAGCCAGGACGCGGACATCGTCGCCCGTTACCAGGGGGGCCCCAACGCGGGGCACACCGTCTGCGTGGGCGACCGCCAGTTCGTCCTGCACTTGATCCCGTCCGGGATTCTTCGTCCCCGCACGGTCTGCTACATCGGAAACGGCGTCGTGGTCGATCCCGAAGCGCTCAGGCGCGAGCGGGAGACCGTGCTCAAGCAGGGAATCTCCGTCGACGGCCGGCTCTTCGTGTCCGGCTCGGCGCACGTGATCCTTCCCGATCACCGCGCCGTCGAGAAGGTCACCGAGACCGGCACCACGCCGATCGGCACGACCGGCCGCGGCATCGGCCCCGCCTACACCGAGAAGGCCGGACGCACAGGGCTCCGCGTCGTCGACCTCCTCGATCGCACGATCCGCGAGGAGCGCGTCCGCGCGCTTCGCGAGCGCACGCTCAGGATCGCGCCGGGCGCGGAGCTGGAGCCGATCGACGCGGTGCTCGCGAGCTGCGAGAAGGACGCCGAGATGCTCCGGCCCATCACCGCGAACGTCTCCCGCGAGATCAACGCGGCGCTCGCGGCCGGGAAGCGCGTGCTCCTCGAAGGAGCACAGGGAACGCATCTCGACCTCGATCACGGAACGTATCCGTACGTCACGTCGTCGAGCGCGGTCTCGGGCGGCGCCTGCACCGGCGTCGGCATCGGTCCGACGCACATCGACGAGGTGATCGGCGTCGCGAAGGCGTACGCCACGCGCGTCGGCAACGGCCCGTTCCCGTCGGAGCTCCAGGGCGAGCTGGCGGACCGGCTGCGCGAGGAAGGGAACGAGTACGGCGCCACGACCGGCCGTCCGCGCCGCTGCGGATGGTTTGACGTGGTCGCCATCCGTCACGCCGTACGCGTGAACGGGCTCACGCAGCTCGTCATCACGAAGCTCGACGTGCTCGACGGACTTTCGGAGGTGCACGCGGTCACTGCCTACGACATCGGCGGCGTGCACACGGCGGAGATGCCGGAGTCGCTCGCGGATCTCATGGCGGCGCGACCCATCACGGAGCGCTTCCCCGGGTGGCGCTCGCCCACGACGAGCGCGCGCCAGTGGGACGATCTCCCGTCGGACGCGCGCAAGTATCTCGATCGTCTCGAGGAGATGGCGGGCGTTCCGATCCGCCTCGTCTCGGTGGGGTCCGGACGCGAGGAGAACGTGGAGCGCCGGGCCCGGCAAGCCGTCGGGAGGTAGTTCCGTGCGGGCTCCGTTCACACCGGCTCCCGTCACGCTGGCTGGCGAGCACGTCCGCCTCGAGCCCCTCTCGCTCCAGCATCACCTCGATCCTCTCGCCTCGATCGCGCTCGATCCCGATCTCTGGCGCTGGACCCTGAACGTCGTCGAGACCAGGGACGATCTCCGACGGTACCTCGAGGAGGCGCTTCGCGAGCAGGCCGAGGGCCGCTCCGTCCCCTTCGCCACCATCCACATCCCTACTGGCCGCGCCGCGGGATCCACGCGCTTCGGGAACATCGAGGCCCGGCATCGCAGGGCCGAGATCGGATGGACCTGGGTGGGACGCGAGTTCCAGCGCACGCGCGTGAACACCGAAGCCAAGCTCCTCATGCTCCAGCACGCGTTCGAGACATGGGGCTGCCATCGCGTGGAGCTGAAGACGAACGTGCTGAACGATCGCTCCCGGAACGCGATGCTCCGGATTGGCGCCAAAGAGGAGGGCATCCTCCGCAAGCACGCCCTCAGTGACCGTGGCATGCCGCGCGACACCGTCTACTACAGCGTGATCGATGACGAGTGGCCGGCGGTGAAGGCGCGTCTTCACGCGATGCTCGCCGAGCGTCGCGAGCCGAAGCCGGCCGGGGCGTGAGGAGAACCGATGCGGCTCGCCCCAACGTTGCTCGTGTCCTTGGCGCTGGCGATCGCGCCTCTGGCGCTCGCGCCTCTGGCGTCGGCCAACCCGGCCAACCCGGCCAACCCGGCCAACCCGGCCAGCCCTGCGATGCCTGACTCGCTCCCCGACTTCGACGCGCGCTGGGACTTCGACCATCCCGACTCGACCGAAGCCGTCTTCCGCGCGCTCTTGCCGCAGGCGCGCGCGAGCGGGAACAAGGACTACCTCGCGCAGCTCCTCACTCAGATCGCGCGGACGCAGGGACTCCAGATGAAATTCGACGACGCCGCGAAAACGCTCGAGGAAGCGCAGGCGCTCCTCACGCCGGACATGCGCGTCGCGCGGGTGCGCGTGCTGCTCGAGCGGGGGCGGGTCTGGAACAGCTCGAAGCACCAGGACCTCGCGATCCCTCTTTTCACGGCGGCGTGGGACCTGGCTCGCGAAGCCGGGGCGCTGGGCCAGGCGGGAGCGGACGGTTTTGCGGTGGACGCGGCCCACATGCTCGCCATCGCGCAGCCGGGAGATCTCTCGCTCCAGTGGAACCAGACCGCCATCGATTACGCGGAGCATTCGCAGGATCCCAAGGCCAAGAAGTGGCTCGGCTCGCTCTACAACAACCAAGGCTGGGACTATCACGGCAAGGGGGACTATCCGAAGGCGCTCGAGGTCTTCCAGAAGGCGCTCCAAGCGCGGCGCGCGGAAGGGGACCCGGCGAAGATTCGGATCGCGGAGTGGTGTGTGGCTCGAACGCTCCGCTCGCTGCAGCGGAACGACGAAGCGCTCGAGATCCAAAAGCGGCTCCTGGCCGAGGCGCAGGCGGCGGGTCAGCCGGACGGATACATCTTCGAAGAAATGGGTGAGTGCTTGATCGCGCTCCTTCGTCCCGAGGAAGCACGACCCTACTTTGCCGTGGCCTTCGAGATGCTCTCCAAGGACCCGTGGCTCAAGCGCGACGAGCCGGAGCGTCTCGAGCGCATCCGGAAATTCGCAGGGCTGTGACCTCACCCACGGCACCCAGGAGCCCGGAGCTCCCTGCCGTCTGGATCGCGCGCCACGGCGAGACCGAGTGGAGTCTGGCGGGCCGCCATACGGGCCGCACCGACATCGATCTCACTCCCCGTGGCGAGGAAGACGCGCGCCGACTTGGCGAGCGACTTCGGAGCCTCACATTCAGCGCCATCTTCACCAGTCCGTCGAAGCGCGCGGTTCACACCTGCGCCCAGGCAGGCTTCGCCGATCGGGCGGTTCCCGACCCGGACCTGGCCGAATGGGATTACGGCCAGTACGAGGGTCTACGCACGGCCGAGATCCGGAGCGAAAGGCCGGGCTGGAAGCTCTTCCATGACGGATGTCCCGGCGGGGAGTCGCCGTCCGACATCGGCGCGCGAGCGGATCGCGTCGTGGCCAAGGTTCGCGCCATCGACGGCGACGTCCTTCTCGTATCGAGCGCGCACTTTCTGCGGGTCCTCACCGCGCGCTGGCTGGGCCTTCACCCGTCGGCCGGCCAGTACTTTGTCGCGTCGCCGGCCGGCCTAGGCTGCCTCGGATACGAGCACGACATTTCGGGGCCGGTCGTCCGTCTCTGGAACGCCCCCGCGGACCCGGCCTGGCATCCCTGACCCCCTCGACAGCCATCTCCGGAACTGCTATAAACCTGGGTTCTTGCACGGCACCCACTTGAGACGGGCGATGAAGCGTCTGTGGCCCCCACAGGCGGCCAACCCCCACGCACACACTCGAATCGAGGAGACATGATGCTGGGAAATTGGTCCAGAGGACGGGCGATGCTCGCGGCTCTCATCCTGGCGGCGGTGGCGCTTGCGGCCCCGTTCGCGCCCACGGCGACGGCCTGGGCTCAGGAAGGCGGTCATCACGGCGGGGAGGCCAACCTGGTCCTGCCCGACCTCTCTTCCGTGACGTTCGTGGGAGGCTTGAACGGGCACACGCTGCTCCTGTTCGGCCTCATCGTCTGCGCGTTCGGGCTCCTCTTCGGGCTCCTCACGTACTCGCAGGTCCGGAAGATGCCGGTCCATGAGTCGATGCGCGAGATCTCGGAGCTGATCTACGAGACGTGCAAGACCTACCTCCTCCAGCAGGGCAAGTTCCTCATCCTCCTCTGGGTCTTCATCAGCGCGATCGTGCTGGTCTACTTCGGCTGGCTCGCCGTCTCGGGCGTGGACGCGGCGGGGAACGTGGTCCGCGGGTTCCCCCCCTTCAAGGTCGCCGTCATCCTCTTCTTCAGCCTCGTCGGCATGGCGGGGAGCTACTCGGTCGCGTGGTTCGGCATCCGGATCAACACGCTGGCCAACTCCCGGACCGCGTTCGCGTCGCTCACCGGGAAGCCCTACGGCTGCTACGCGATCCCGCTCCGCGCGGGCATGAGCATCGGTATGGCGCTCATCTCGATCGAGCTCCTCATCATGCTCATCATCCTCCTCTTCGTCCCGGGGGACATGGCGGGGCCCTGCTTCATCGGGTTCGCGATCGGTGAGTCCCTCGGCGCGGCCGCACTCCGTATCGCCGGAGGCATCTTCACGAAGATCGCCGACATCGGCTCGGACCTCATGAAGATCGTCTTCAAGATCAAGGAGGACGACGCGCGGAATCCCGGCGTGATCGCGGACTGCACCGGCGACAACGCGGGCGACTCCGTCGGGCCGTCGGCCGACGGGTTCGAGACCTACGGCGTGACCGGGGTCGCGCTCATCACGTTCATCCTCCTGGCCGTTCAGGACGCGACGATCCAGGTGCAGCTGCTGGTCTGGATCTTCGCGATGCGCGTCATGATGATCGTGGCGAGCGGCCTCTCGTATCAGATCAACGAGGCCTGGAGCAAAGCCCAGTACGTGAACGCGGACAAGATGGACTTCGAAGCCCCGCTCACCCGTCTCGTCTGGCTCACCTCGTTCGTGTCCATCGCGCTCACCTACGTGGCGTCCAACCTGCTCATCCGCGACCTGGGCGACGGCACGCTCTGGTGGAAGCTCTCGACCGTGATCACGTGCGGCACGCTCGCGGGGGCGATCATCCCCGAGCTGGTCAAGATCTTCACCTCGATGCACTCGAAGCACGTGACCGAGATCGTGACCTCGTCGAGGGAGGGTGGCGCGTCGCTCAACATCCTCTCCGGCTTCGTTGCGGGCAACTTCAGCGCCTACTGGCTCGGTCTCACGATCCTCGCGCTCATGGCGGCGGCGTACGGCGTGAGCACGCTGGGTCTCGCGTCGATCATGATCGCCCCGGCCGTGTTCGCGTTCGGCCTCGTGGCGTTCGGCTTCCTAGGCATGGGTCCCGTGACGATCGCGGTCGACTCGTACGGCCCCGTGACGGACAACGCGCAGTCGGTCTACGAGCTCTCGCAGATCGAATCGATCCCCGGGATCAAGGAGAAGGTGCGCTCCGAGTTCGGATTCGACGTGGACTTCGAGAAGGCGAAGCACAATCTCGAGGAGAACGACGGGGCGGGGAACACGTTCAAGGCGACGGCCAAGCCGGTGCTCATCGGCACGGCGGTCGTGGGCGCGACCACCATGATCTTCTCGATCATCGTCGGGCTCACGGAAGGCCTGAAGCCCGAGTACGTGGCCAATCTCTCGCTCCTCCACGCTCCGTTCCTGCTCGGCCTCATCACGGGCGGCGCGGTGATCTACTGGTTCACCGGCGCGTCGACGCAGGCGGTGACCGCCGGCGCCTACCGCGCGGTCGAGTTCATCAAGCAGAACATCAAGCTCGAAGGGGTCACGAAGGCGTCCGTGGCGGACTCGAAGAAGGTGGTCGAGATCTGCACGCAGTACGCGCAGAAGGGCATGTTCAACATCTTCCTCGCGGTCTTCTTCGGCACGCTGGCCTTCGCCTTCGTCGAGCCGTTCTACTTCATCGGCTATCTCGTCTCGATCGCGCTCTTCGGCCTCTACCAGGCGATCTTCATGGCCAACGCCGGCGGCGCCTGGGACAACGCCAAGAAGGTGGTCGAGGTCGTGCTCAAGGAGAAGGGGACGCCGCTCCACGACGCGACGGTCGTCGGCGACACGGTGGGCGATCCGTTCAAGGACACGTCCTCGGTCGCCATGAATCCGGTCATCAAGTTCACGACGCTCTTCGGGCTCCTGGCGGTCGATCTCGCCGTGTCGCTGACCCGGCAGTCCGGCCCGGTGCTCACGAGCGTCCTCGCGGCGATCTTCCTCCTGGTTTCCATGACCTTCGTCTGGCGCTCGTTCTACGCCATGAGGATCACGGCAGCGGCGAAGTAACGCTGCCGTTGTAAGCCAAGGCCAAGGCCTTGGTTGTCACCGAAGGGCCCCTCTCCGGACGATTCTTGCGACCCGGAGGGGGGTCCTTTGCGTCTCCGGTACGAACACCCGATCGGGAGGGATGAACCAGGTTGGACGCTCGCGTGAACGAGGATCGCTGGGAACGCCTGCTCCGGCTGCTCGGACCGATTCACGAGCAGGCCTCGGGCACGGCCCGCCGCCTCTCCAGGTCGGCGGACGAAGGCGACGACCTCTACCAGGAGTCCGTGCTGCGCGCGTACGAGCGGCTTCACGACCTGCGCGACGAGTCCAAGTTCCGGTCATGGTTCTTCGCCACGCTCCTCTCGATCCATCGGTCCCGCCGGCGCCGGCGGGCGACGGTGAGCCTCGAGGAGGCCTGGCCGAAGGGCGGAGAGCCGGCGGGCGAGGACGGGTCGGCGTGGGCGGAGGCTCTCGAGCGCGCCGATCGGGCGGCACGGGCCCTGGATGGACTGGCGCCGGTCCAGCGCGAGGCGGTCGTTCTCCACGAGATCGAAGGCTTCTCGGTGGAGGAGGTCGCGGCGATGCAGGGGGTCACGATCTCGGCCGTGAAGTCGCGACTGGTCCGCGGCCGGGACAAGCTCCGAACGTTCTACGAACGAGTCTTGAAGTCGGCCCGGATCCCCGGGCTTCGCAGGGAGACCGAGCCCGCGCGCGAGCTGGCTCCCGGAGGAGAGATCCGATGAACGATCCGAACGCGACGGACGATCTCAGGGCCGATCTCGCGGCACTCAAGAAGGTCAGCGACCGGGACCTTCCGGATCTGAAGCAGGTCATGAACGAAATCAGCCGGCGTCGGGCCGTGGAGGCCGCGCCGATCATGGGATGGAGGAGGAGGATCATGGCAGCCGTTCAAACGATGAAAGCTCGCCCCGCGCTCGCGGCGCTCGCCGCCGCGGTGGCTCTGATCGCGGTCGGGATGGTGGTTCCGGTGTCCTACGACCGCGTGACCGGACATGACGTCTCGATCTCGCTCGCCGGCGCCGGCTTCACGCCGGATCAGATCGCGCCGACGGCGAAGGAGATGAAGGCGCGCCTGGGCGGGGAGTCGGTTCAGGTGGAAGCGGCGGAGGACAACGGCGCCGCGCGGTTCGTCTTCCACACGACGCTGCCCGAGCGCTCTCGCGCCGAGGCCGCGCGGAAGGCCGGCGCGTTCGTGAAGGCGCTGGCCGAGAAGGGCATCGCGGCGTCCCTGGCCGTGGCGCCGCACAAGGAGCACGTCACGTCACCAGCCGTCGCGTACGCCTGGAACCAGATCATCCAGATCAGCGTGGACGGGAAGTCGGCCAGCGCGCTCGAGTCGGAGATCAAGCAGCGTCTCGCCGAAGCGGGCGTGCCCGACGCGCAGGTCTCCGTGAAGGACGGCGCCACGGGCGGTCGCGAGATCTCGGTGAACGTGCAGCGCCAGAACTTCGGCGGAGCGCCGGCCGGGCAGCAGCCCGAGCCCGAGCTCGTGCTCACGAAGAACGGCGCGCCGATCACCGGCGGCTCGACCGTGAAGATCAGGAAGATGAAGGATCAGACCGGCGCGACCTCGCTCGTGGTCGAGACCTCGGATCATGGCAAGACCGCGACCGCGACGATCCCGAGCTCCGAGACGATGTCGGACGCGCAGCTCCAGACCGCGATCGAGACCCAGCTCCGCGAGGCGGGGCTGAACGTGCGGGTCGAGGTGGTGGGCGGGCAGATCAAGGTGAGGCCTGTCGATTGAGCGCGCGCGTAAGCGCGCGGAACGGATACCGAAGGGCGCCCCGGGACTCAGCTTCCGGGGCGCTTCTCATTTGCGGCTTCAGGTGAGGCTATGGCCTGATCCAGTTGTAATAATGCAACTTGCGCCCAGCGCACAAATGCCCCCCAACCTCCCCTCCAGCCCCTCCTCAACCACCGCCAGACAGCCGATAACTCCAGCATGGTCGGAGAGCGCACATCGGAAGGCTGGCAGGCGCGGATGCGCCCGAAGGGGATCGGCCGCTTTTTCCCAGCGGCGTTCCTCTCCTTCTGGCTGTGTGGATGGGCGGCAGGAGAGGCATTCGCGCTCTGGATGTTGTTCCGGGGCCTGAAGGCGCTCCTGACGGGGGATCCGGACGGCGGAGCGACGCCGTTGCCCGTCCCCGTCCCCTTCATCCTCCCGATGGGCGCGTTTCTCATCTTCTGGCTGTCGGTCTGGACGGTGGGCGGCATCACCGCCATGGGCGAGCTCCTCCGTCTCACGTGGTCGGAGGATCGCATCGTCGCGGGACCCGGAGGCATCACGCTCCACACGTCGCGCGGTCCCTTCCGGAAGAGAGTCGATATCCCGCGCGACGAGGTACGCGAGGTCATTCCCTCGGTGCGCGGGTCGGCGCTCGCCGTCGTGACGCCACGCAGCACGATCGTGCTCACGCGGAACGGATCGGCCGCCGAACGGGAAGAAGTGGCGGTGACACTCCGGTCGGAGCTGGGACTCCGGGATCAGACCCCCGGCGCTTCCTTGACATGGAACCCGGGGATGGCACCGATGGAATTGACCGGGCTTCCTTCCGGCTGGGAGGACGCGATCTCTCCGGAGGGCGAGCGCATTCTCATGCGGAGCGCGAAGAGCCGCGCCACCGGGGCGCGTGTCGTTGGCGTGATTGCGCTCGGAATGGCCACCCTGGCGGCATTCGTCGTGCGCAAGGCACTGGGCAGCTTCGCGCTGACTCCGCCCGCCGTGATCACGACCGCGTTCGCCGTCGGGCTCGCGTGGCTCACGTTCTGGCTCGCCATGGCACGTAGCGAGTGGAAGATCGGCAGCGGACGCATCGTCCTGCGCCAGCGATTCCGAGGAACCGTCCGCGACGTGTTCGAGGCGGATCGTCTCGAGCTCACGTTTTCCAGCGACAGCGACGGGGACGAGCGATTCGCGCTCATGGCCCTGAAGGGCGCCAGCGCGTCCATCACTGGCTCTGCATTCTTCACCGACCCGAAATGCCGCCGTCTCGTCGAGTCATCCCTTCGTGACGCGGCCGGACCCCGGCGGCTCGGCGCGTGGCTCGCCCAGTCCGCCGGGATCCCGTTCGACGATCGCACCGGCGCCGCCGCGCGCCAGGCCGACATCGCGGCCCTCACGGCACAGCTCAATCTCTCGGGCCCGCTCGGTCGATTCGCGGCGAAGCTCGTGACCCGAGCCACCGCGAAGGCGAAGAAGAGTGCGTAGCGTCCGCGGCGGCCTCGGTCGGGTTCTCAGGGTCCATCCCCGGATGCAGCCCCTTTTCCTTCCCTTGACGCCGTTCTCCGATTCATCAAAACTGCGTCCATGGTCCGTGGGTCGATCCTGCGTTTTCTGGTCATGGTGCAGGCTGTTCTTCTGGTCCCGCCGCTCCTGCTCGGGTCGGTCTGCCTGAAGGAGGGTGAGGCCACTCTCGAACCCGTGACCTGCTCCTGCTCCATCCCGGTGTCCTGGGCTTCCTCTCAGGCGCCCGGCACCCATGTCGAGCAGGACTGCGGGCCATGTCGCGACGTCACCCTCTCGGCGCTCGGTTCGCGCACCCAAGACCCCGTTTCAATGGACGGCCTGCTCCTCCATCCTTCCTCGCTGCGTCCGCTGGTCAACGTCTCCCGGCCGGATCCCATCGCGCCCGAACCCTCGGGCAGTCCTTCCGAACGGAGCTTCTCGGTCCTTCGCTGCTGATCTCCAGGGCCCTCTGAGTTCTACGGGCGCGCCTGACGCGCCCTCCGTGATTTTCCCGAGCCCAAGGAGATCGTTCCGTGCTCTCGCCATCGAGACTTGCTCTGTGCTGCGCCGCAGCCTGGGCGCTGGCTCAGGCTGCCGCCGTGCCGGTCCGCGCGGACCAAGCCGCAGTCGACAGTGTTCCCGTCGTGGCCGGACCCCTGACGTTCGATCGCGCCGTGTGGCTCGCGGCCCGGTACCAGCTCAGTCTGCGCGCCGCCGATCTCAGGGCGAGCGCGTCGCACGCGCGGATCCGCGACGCCGGCCGCCGGCCCAACCCGGTTCTCCTCGGAACGGGCGAGAACTTCGGTGGCGACCTGGGTTCCGAGCGGCTGGAGAGCACCCTCGAGATCGCCCAGACGATCGAGCTGGGAGGCGACCGCGGCGCCCGGTCAGCGGTGGCCGCAGGCGAGTCGCGCCTTGCTGTCGCGGATGCGGCCGTTCTCCGGCGCGGCCTTCTCATGCTGTCGGCGGAGCGGTTCGCGCGCGCATGGTCGCTCCAAGAACGCCTGGTCCGCCTGCGCGAGGGCGAGGACCTCACCCGTCAGGCTATCGCGGCCGCCTCCGCCCGGTACCGGGCGGGTGCGTCCCCTCTCGTCGAGCGTGCTCGCGCTGAGAGCCAAGCGCTGGCGCAGGCGGTCGCGCGCCAGCAGGCCCAGTCCGAGCTCGCCATCGCGCGGCTCGAGCTCGCGCTGACGTGGGGCGCCGCCGAAGCGGCGTTCGACTCTCTGGTCGCCGTGGTGCCGGCCCGCGAGTCGGAGGCCGCCCCCCGGCTGGCCGCGCATCCCGAGCTGGAACAGGCGAGCGCGGCGGAGGAGCTGTCCGAAGCGCGACGGAAGGCTGCCGAGGCCATGCGCGTTCCCGACGTGACGCTCTCGGGAGGGGTTCGGCATCTCGAGGAGGTCTCGGGCACCGGGTTCGTCGCCGGCGTCGAGCTGCCCATTCCTTTGTGGAATCGATCCGCAGGGACCGTCGACGCGGCGCGGCGCGAGCAAGAGGCCGCGGTGGCAGATCGGCGTGCCGTGGAGCGGCGCCTCGAGGTAGAGGTAGCGAATGCCGTGCGGCGCGTTCGAGCAGCGGCCGCAACCTACGACACGCTCACGCTGCGCCTCCGTCCCGCACGGCAGGATCTGGTCGCGGAGCTGCTCCGCGCCTACAGGGCGGGGCGGATCAGCTACCTCGATCTGATCGCGGAGCAGCGGTTCCTTCTCGAGACCGATCTGGCTGTCGTCGACGCCCAGGCAGACCTGTGGCTCTCGCGGATCCACCTCGATCTCCTGACGGGGACCCTCTCGATCCAAGGAGGCGGTCGATGAACGCCGCCTGGTTCCGGAACCGGTGGATGGTCGCGTTGGTCGTCTGTCTCACGGCGGCCGGCTGCGAGAAGCGTGAAGCGCACGAAGAGGAGCACGAGGAAGGGCACAAGGTGGGGACCCACGGTGGGCCTCTCGTCGAGCTCTCCGACGAGGCGGCGCGCACGGCGGGCATCGCCGTGGACAGCGTCGGTCCTCGCGCGATCGGCGTCGTGGTCGACCTTCCGGGCGAGATCAAGCTCGACGCGGAGCGAAGCGTGGAGGTCCGGCCGAGCTATCCCGGACGGATCCTCCGACTCCACGCCGGCCTCGGCGCCTTCGTGCGCCAGGGACAGACCCTGGCCGCGGTCTACAGCAACGAGAGCCTGAGCGAGTACACGATCGAGGCGCCGATGGCGGGGACCGTCGTGGCGCGTCCGGTCAATCCTGGAGCCGCTGTCGATCCCGCGTCCGTGATCTACACCCTCGCCAACTTGAGCTCCGTCTGGCTCGACTTCCCGATCTACGTCCGGTATCTCGGATCGATTCATCAGGGGCAGACCGTGCGCGTCCAGAGCCAAGAGAGCCCCGGAACGTTCGCGACCGGAACGATCAGCTACATCGGTCCGATGCTCGATGTGGACACGCGCGCCACGTTTGGCCGTGTCGTCTTGCCGAACGCCGACCGCCGCTGGCAGCCCGGCCGCCTCGTGACCGCCTCCGTGGTCCTGGAACGGTTCACGGCGCCGATGGCCGTGCCCGAAGAAGCGATCGTGCGCGAGGGGAGCGGCGCGGCGGTGTTTCGCGCGACGCCGCAGGGATTCGAGCTCCAATCCGTCACGCCGGGACGGAGCGACGGCGTGATGACCGAGATCCTCTCGGGTCTCGAGCCGGGCGCGCGCGTGGCCACGCGGAACGCCTTCCTCCTCAAGGCGGAGCTCGAGAAGGAGGCGGGCGGGCATGATGACTGAGCCGAGCCTGCCGGAAGCGCGCTCGACCCTGGACCGGATCCTCCGTTTCTCGATCCTCCACCGCCGGTCGATCGTCGTCATGACGGCCGTCGTGGCGGCGATCGGGATCGTGAGCCTGGCCCGCGTTCCGATCGACGCGGTGCCCGACATCACGACGGTCCAGGTGCAGATCAACACCGTCGTGGAAGGGCTCCCGCCCCTCGACATCGAGCGCCAGGTGACCTTTCCGATCGAGACCGCGATGGCCGGGCTCCCCGGTCTGGTCGAGACGAGATCCCTGTCGCGCTATGGCCTCTCGCAAGTCACGGTCGTGTTCCGGGACGGCACCAGCATCTACTTCGCGCGCCAGCTCGTGAACGAGCGGCTCCAGGAGGCCCGCGACGCGCTCCCGGCCGGCATCGCGGAGCCCAGGATGGGGCCGATCTCCACCGGCCTCGGCGACATCTTTCTCTGGGAGGTCGAGGCCGCCTCGAGCGCCAGGAAGACGGACGGGACAGCGTACAGCGTGACCGACCTTCGCGAGATCCAGGACTGGGTCATCAAGCCCCAGATCCGGACGGTTGCCGGGGTGACCGAGGTGAACACGATCGGCGGATATCGCAAGCAGTACGACGTGCGGCCGGATCCGGCGCGGCTCCGCGCCTATGGACTCACGACCGGAGACGTCCTCCTGGCGCTCGAGCGCAACAACCAGGCGGTCGGAGCCGGCTACCTTCCCCGCAAGGGGGAGCAGTACCTCGTGCACACCGACGGAAGGCTGTCCCGTCCCGAGGAGATCGAGCAGGTCGTCGTGGCGACGCGAAGCGGCGTGCCGCTGTACGTGTCCGACGTCGCGACGGTCGGACTCGGTCAGGAGCTTCGCACGGGCGCCGCCACGAGCCACGGGCGGGAGACGGTCGTGGGCACCGCGATCATGCTCTTCGGGGAGAACAGCCGCGTGGTGGCGAGGCGGGTGGGGGAGCGCTTGAAGGAGGTCAACCGCTCCCTCCCCGCCGGCGTGACCGCGCGCGCCGTCTATGACCGCACGAAGCTCGTGGACGCGACGATCGAGACCGTTCAGAAGAACCTCCTCGAGGGGGCCGTGCTCGTGATCGCCGTTCTCTTCGCGCTGCTCGGGAACTGGATCGCCGCGCTCATCGTCGCGCTCGTGATCCCGCTCTCGATGCTCATCGCCGCGGCGGGCATGGTCGAGGGCCGCATCAGCGCCAACCTGCTCAGCCTCGGCGCCATCGACTTCGGGATCATCGTGGACGCGTCGGTCGTGATGGTGGAGAACATCGTCCGGCGGCTGAGCGCCCGGCAGCGGGAGCTGGGCCGGCTCTTGACCGGTGGCGAGCGGACGATGGAGTGCTACGCCGCCGCGCGGGAGATGGCACGCCCGACACTCTTCGGTGCGAGCATCATCCTGATCGTCTATCTGCCCGTCCTCACGCTCGCCGGAATCGAAGGCAAGATGTTCCGGCCGCTCGCCGCCGTGGCCCTCCTCGCTCTGTCCGGCGCGCTCGTCCTCGCGTTCACCTTCGTGCCGGCGATGACCGCGCTCGTTCTCCGGGGGCGCCTCTCGGAGACGGAGAGCCTCGCGGTGCGGCGCGTTCGGCATGCGTACCTGCCGTCGCTCCGATGGGCGCTCAGGCACCGGCGGGCTGTCCTTCTCGGAACGGGAACGCTCCTCCTCGGATGCGGGCTCATCGCGGGGCACCTCGGCGGCGAGTTCGTGCCCACGCTCGACGAGCAGGACATCCTGGTCCAGCCGATGCGGCTGCCCGGAATCGGCGTCGACCAGGCGGTGGCCATGCAGCACGGCGTGGACACGTCCATCGCCGGGATGCGCGAGGTGAAGGACGTGTTCTCGCGACTGGGCACGGCGGAGGTGGCGAACGATCCGATGCCGATCAGCGTCGCGGACACGTACGTCATCCTCAAGCCGCGACGGGAGTGGCCCGACCCGCGGCGCCCCAAGACCGAGATCCTCGAGGAGATGGAGGAGCGGCTGTCCAGGCTGCCCGGCAACGCCTACGAGTTCACGCAGCCGATCCAGATGCGATTCAACGAGCTGATCGCGGGCGTCAGGAGCGACGTCGCGATCAAGGTGTTCGGCGACGATCTCGACAC
>DASUFL010000103.1:0-2483 GCA_036274595.1 Candidatus Eiseniibacteriota bacterium
ATGCGGCCGCCCACAAACACGTGCCCCTGATGGAGCTGAATCCGTGCGAGGCGATCAAGAACAACGTAAAGGGCACTCGAATCGTGGGTGAGGCCGCGGTCCGCCACGGCGTGGATCGCTTCGTCTTGATCTCGACCGACAAGGCGGTGAACCCTTCCAGCGTCATGGGTGCCACCAAGTGCGTGGCAGAGTTGCTGACCATGAGGCTCGCCGAGCGCGCTTCCACCTGCTTCATGGTCGTGCGATTCGGGAATGTCATGGGTAGCAACGGGAGCGTGATCCCGCTGTTCCTAGAGCAGATCAAGAATGGCGGCCCAGTGACGATCACGCACCCGGACATGCGGCGGTACTTCATGCTCATTCCCGAGGCGGTCCAGCTCGTGCTCCAGGCCGCCGCCCTCGGCGATAACGGTGCGGCTTATGTCCTGGACATGGGAGACGAGATCAGAGTCCTGGACATCGCCCGAAATCTGATTCGCCTGTCCGGATTCATCCCGGAACGGGAGATCCCGATCACCTTCATCGGTCCGCGGCCGGGTGAAAAGCTCTCGGAGGAACTCGTGGCTTCGGGCGAGACGGTGGAGCCATCCGGAATACAAGGGATCAGACGGGTGCGGGCCTCCGCGAATCCGACGTGCGCGACGCTCGAGCAAGACGTGGCCGAGCTCGAGCGGCTCGCAGAGCTGGGAGGCGCGGGGAGCGTGATCCAGCAGCTCTGCGCGCTGGTCCCGACGTTTCGGCCGTCAGCCGAACGGGATCGTGACATTGCACCGAGTCAGCCGGCCCTGCCGGCAAGCCCCGCGGGGGTCGCGGCCACCCTCATCGGTGAGATACGAGGCTTCGCGTGATCGTCCATGGTCCGTGGTCTGGATGGCCCAAGCGATGGTTCGACTGCGTGGCGGCGGCCGTGGGATTGTTCCTACTCGCTCCGCTGCTTGCGCTGATCGCGGCGACCATCCGGCTCGCGATGGGGCCGCCCGTTGTCTTCCGGCAGCAACGACCCGGCCTGCACGGACGGCCGTTCACACTCTACAAGTTCCGGACCATGACGGACACCTTCGATGTCGACGGAAGATTGCTCCCTGAGCGTGAGCGCGTCACGCAGCTCGGCCGCCTTCTGCGCCGCACGAGTGTCGATGAGCTGCCGGAGCTTTTCAACGTCATCAAGGGCGATATGAGCCTCGTGGGCCCGCGGCCGCTCCTGATGCGGTACCTGGAGCGCTACACGAGAGAGCAGTTTCGACGCCACGAAGCCCGCCCCGGCATCACCGGATTGGCCCAGTTGAACGGCAGAGACACGACTCCGTGGGAAAGGCGATTCGCCCTCGATGTCTGGTACGTGGACAACCAGTCGTTCTGGCTCGATCTCCGGATCCTCCTTCGGACCGTGTCGAAGACAATCGTGCAGGCGGACGTCAGTCAACCCGGCGAGGAAGGAATCGCGGAGTTCCAGGGAAGCGGCGGACGAACAGATCCGGAAGCGTCGTCATGAGTCAGAGCGTCGGGGCGCACTCCTGGGTCGAGCACGAGCGACGGACCCATGCACTTCCACTGGGTCAGGTCGCTTCGTGGGGACTCTTCGGGAGCTTCATCTACGCGGCCTGCCAATGGGCCATGCTGGTGGTGCTCGCCAAGCTCGGGAGCACCGAGATGTTGGGGCAGTTCGCGCTCGGGTTCGCGATCGCCGCCCCCGTGTTTCTGCTGACCAGCCTGTCCCTTCGAGAGGTGCTCTCGACGGACGCGAGAGATGCGCACGCCTTCGGCGACTACCTCGCGCTCCGGGTGATCGGCGTATTCGCGGGGCTTCTGGCCATCGGCGCAGTGACCTGCGTGGTCGGTTACCGCTGGGAGACCAAATTGGTCATCCTGCTGGTCGGCGGCGTAAAGGCAATCGAGGCGGTCAGTGACGTCCTCTACGGGCTGATGCAGAAGCACGAGCGAATGGACCTGATCGCGGGATCGATCGTGCTGCGCGGGCTCCTCTCCGTCGTCGCCCTCGGCGCCGGCGTGTACCTTTCGGGGAGCCTCGTCTGGGGGCTCGTCCTGGTATCGGCGGCGTGGGCCCTGGTGCTGATCACCTACGACTTTCCACGCGGGGCGCGGCTGCTCGAAAGCAACGTGCGTCCCCGATGGATCCGGGCCGACCTGGCGCGGCTGGCGTGGCTCTCACTCCCGCTCGGCATCACCGCCATGATGATCTCCCTCAGGGCTACCATTCCCCGCTACTTTGTCGAGCGTTATCGCGGGGAGCAGGAGCTCGGAGTGTTCGTGGCCATGGCGTATCTGATGATCGTCGGGGGAACGGCGGTCAATGCGCTCGGACAATCGGCGAGCGCACGCTTGGCGACCTACTACGCGGAGGGCGACCGGGCCTCCGCGCGACATCTACTGAGCGGCCTCGTCGGCGTCGGGCTCGTGCTCGGTGCAGCGGGCGTCGCAGTCGCCTTCCTGTGGGGCGGCGAAGTGTTGACCGTGTTGTACCG
>DASUFL010000104.1:0-5144 GCA_036274595.1 Candidatus Eiseniibacteriota bacterium
CGAACACGTGGTCGCCGTCCGTATCGACGGGACACCCCGTCGCGTTCACCACGACTCCGACCGCGGTCGAGTCGCACGTGTCGATGCCGTCGGCCACGCCGTCGCCATCGGAGTCGATCGCGACGCCCAGAGCGTCCACCTTCGCGCCGAGCGGAGTGGCCGGGCTCTTGTCGAGTCCGTCGTAGACGCCGTCCTTGTCCGTATCGAGCGGCGTTCCGGTCGCGTTGACCACCGCGCCCTTGGGCGTCTGCGGACTCTTGTCCTTCTTGTCCGGCACGCCGTCGTCGTCGGTGTCGCGCGGGCGGCCCATGAAGAGCCCCGTCACGCTGCCGGTGAGCTGCACGATGTTCACGCGCTGGTCTTCACCGAACGTGTCGTCCTTGAACGTGACGTCGCGCGCATCGAGCCGGATACCGAGCCGCTCGCCGGCGCGGAGGAGGACCCCGGCGCCGATGTGGAACGAGGAGTGCGACTTGGACTCGCCGGCGAGATCCTTGCCGCTCACCGAGCCGATGCCGGCGTAGAGATACGGAAGCGTCCAGGCGAAGCGATCCGGAGTCGCGATCAGCCCGCCGCCGAAGTGCGAATACGATCCGTCACCCGTGTAGGGCTGCTCGCGGGACGGGCTTGCGGTCGAGTAGGTCCCCTCGATTCCCAGCCACCGGTTGAGGTAGCCCGTGCCCGACACGGAGATCCCCAGATCGTCCTTGAGCGACACCTTCGGATCGTAGAAGACGATGCTCGGCCCGGCGGAGACCCACACCCGCTCCTCGACGGCGGCCGCGGTTCGGACACCGAGAAGGGCGAGGATGGCGATTGGGGCGAGGACGGCGGTTCGAACCGAAGCAGGCAAACGGACAACGCGGGCCCAAGGCGAGGCCATGCGGTTCCTCCGGGGACACGGCGGTGTAAGGGTAGAATCGGCCGCAGAATGCTGCTTTTCCTGGCCCTTGTCAACATTCTGCTATACTGCCCGCCCGTGCCGATCCGGGCGCCCGAGGGGCCCTGCCCGGGGAATCGACCCGAGGAGCGCGCATGCTGGAGGAACGCCTCGAACAGGACATGAAGTCCTCCCTGAAGGCCGGGGAACAGACGCGGCTCTCCACGCTTCGCATGATGCGCAGCCAGATCCTCCTCGAGAAAAAGAAGTCGACGACGAAGCCGACGTTGTCCGACGATGAAGTGGTCGCGGTCCTCGGCGCCTACGCGAAGAAGCTCCGCGAGTCGGCGGCCGAGTACGAGAAATTGGGACGGCCCGACGAAGCGGGCAAGATCAAGGAAGAGCTCAAGACGGTACAGGAGTACCTGCCCCAGCCGCTCTCCGAGAGTGAAGCTCGCGAGCTGGTGCGCCAGGTCCTGACCGAGCTCTCCATCACGTCGACCAAGGATTTCGGGCGCGCCATGAAAGAGGTGCAGGCCCGCGCGAAAGGAAGAGCGGACGGCAAGCTGTTGAGCGAGATCGTCCGCGCATCGCTCTCCTGAGCCGGAATCGCCCAAGCGATTCCATTACCCATCCGATCGGAAGATCACGCGAGGCATGATGCCGCCCCATCGCAAACGCGGTCCACGCCCCGGGCCAGGCCACGGCCGAGGCCCACGTAGCAGCTCGTCTCCATCGCAGCACTCGTCCACCGATCGTCCCGCGCACGCGCGCGGACCGGGGGCCAAGCCGGGGAACCGTCGTCCGCCGCGAGGGCGGCCCGCCGGACCGCCGCCCTCGGGTCCGCCGAAGGAGCACCCGCAATACGGCACGCGCATCCCGCCCGAAGAGCTCGAGCTGATGCGCCAGGTCGCGGCGGAGAATTCCCGCGGCCAGCGCGGCGATCGCTATGGCGGCCAGAGGCGCCCGATGTCGGGCGGCGTGCGGCCGCAGGGTGGGGCGCGCGGACCGGTCCCGTACGGTGATCGCGGGCCGTCAGGTCCGGGTCGGCCCTATCGCGACTCGCGCGGCCCTCGTCCCGAGCGTCCGTACCGCAGTGACCGCGGCGATCGTCCGGACCGGCCGTATCGCGGCGATCGCGGACCGCGGCCTGACCGCGCCGATCGCGGACCGCGGCCTGACCGCGGCGATCGCGGGCCCCGGCCCGACCGGGGCCATCAGGGCGACCGTCCTTACCGCGACCGGAGCGCCGGCCCCGCGCCGTCGACCGAGCGTCGCGGCCCCGCGCCGCAGGTGCCGGGCGCCGAGCGCGGACCGCGCCCCCCGAGGCGCGATCGTCCGTACCGCACCGGCGTTCAGAGCGCGGGCGAAGGTCCCCCGCGTCCCGTTCCGGCTCCCGAGGAGGCTCCGCTCGGACGCATTCGCGCGCTCCTCTCGGCCTACCAGTCGACGGCCGTGATGCTCGCGGCGCATTCGCTCGGGGTGTTCCGGCACCTGCACCAGCGTCCGCAGAACATCGACGATCTCACGCGCGCCGCCGGCGCCGACCGGCGGGGCATGGAAGCGCTCCTCGAAGCGCTGGTCGGTCTGGGCGTGATCCATCGCCACGGACCCACATTCGTGCTTCCTCGCGACTTCGCTCCGTACCTGGTTCCGGGCGTCGACGGCGACGCGACCGGGATGATCGACGCGACTCCGGACTACTACATGGCGTGGATGGAGCTCGCGCGCGCCGTGCGCGAAGGCACCCCGCGGCATCGGCTCTCGAGCGATGCGCTCCTTGCGGGCGATCCCGAGCGTGTGCGGCGCTACCTTCGCTCCGTCCACACGGGAGGACGCGAGGCCGCGCGGCGCCTGACCGAGCTGGCCCCGGCGCTCCCGGGATCGAAGCTCCTCGATGTGGCGGGCGGGTCCGGCATCTACGCGGCCGAGTACGCGCGTCGCATCCCCGATCTGCAGGCGACGCTCTTCGAGCTTCCGCCCGCGATCGAGACCGCGCACGACATCCTTCGCGCCGAGGGGCTCGAGGATGCGATCGAGTACGTGCCTGGCGACTATCGCAAGGATCCGCTCCCGGGGCCGGTGGACACGGTGCTCCTCTCGAACGTGCTCCAGACCGAGAGCGAGGAGAACGCGATCCTGCTCCTGCGCAAGGCGAGGGAAGCCCTCAACCCCGGCGGTACGATCCTCATCCATGGATGGATGCCCGAAGAGAATGGCACCAAGACCCAGACCGTGGGGATGGCGCCCCTCCTCTTTTTCATGTACTTCGATCAGGGACGCGCGTGGAGCCTGGAGCGCGTGTCCGAGTGGCTGGTCCAGGAGGGTTTTGGGGTGCGCTCGAGCCGCCCCCTCGGCGCCCCGTTCCAGACGCGGCTCCTGATCGCCACGCGCCTCGAATAGCCGTGCCTGAGCTTCCGTTCCTCGAGATCCTCGCCGAGAACCTGGCGTCCTCGGTCTCGGGGCGGAGGATCGAGGCGTTCGACGTGCGGCAGCCCGCGCTCCTCCAGCGCCCGGAGCCCGGGCCCCAGTCCTTCGTCGGCGAGTTCGTGAGCTTCCCCCGGCGTGTGGGGAAGTATCTCGTGCTCGAGACGGAATCCTGCCGCGTGCTCGTCTTCCACCTCATGCGGCTCGGACGGATCACCATGGCGTCCGCGGCCTCCGGCCGTCGTCCCGCGCGCGGCGCGCGGGCGGCGGTGGGCGCGCCGGCGAAGAACGTCTCCGCGCGGATCCGCTTCGACGACGGGAGCGAGCTTCGGCTGGTCGAGCACGGAACGGAGAAGAAGGCGCGGCTCTGGCTGGCCGATGACATCGACTCCGTCCCGGAGCTGGACCGTCTGGGACCCGATCCCGCCCGAGGCGAGCTGACGCCCGACCGCTTTCTCCTGGCGGTGCGCGCCGAGTCGCGCCAGCTGAAGACGCTCCTCACGGACCCCGCCGCGATCGCCGGGATCGGGAACGGCCTCTCCGACGAGATCCTCTACGAGGCGCGGCTCTCGCCCATGAAGCGCTCCGATCAGCTCGACGACGCGGAAGCCGCGCGCCTCCATGCGGCCGTGCTCTCCGTGGTCGAGCGTCAGGTCGCGCTCTTGCGCGAGAGCGCGGACGGAGCCCTGCCGCAAAAGGAACCGGTGGAGCACTACGCGGTTCACCATCGCAAAGGGGAGCCTTGTCCCCGCTGCGGGACCGCGATCGCCTGGGTCTCGTACACGGAACGGGACACCTTCTACTGCCCCGGCTGCCAGACGGGGGGCGTGCCGCTCAAGGACAGGCGGCTGTCGAAGCTGTTGAAGTAGACGGCCTTGACTGCCGATACTCCCAACGGACCGCTGTCACGAACGCCGTTTCCCTGTGTACTATGGGTGGCATGAGCCTACGTCGCGTGATCTCGATCGTTCTTCTGGGCGCGCTCCTCGCCGTGCAGACGACGCCGGCCCGCGCCGGGCAAATGCTCTGCAAGATGAAGGCTCCGGCGCGCACGGAGGCCTGCTCGCGCTGCGACGCTCCGAGGGCGAGCGAGGCGAACGGATCGATTCGGGCCGCAGACTGCTGCCGCGTCTCGCCCCGGTCGGACTCGGAGACGACACCGATCGTCCCGGCAGCGCGCGCCGCCTCGAGCCACGATCTGCTTCCCTCCATGATGCAGCCAGCGTCGCTCACGTTCATGGCACTCGACGCGGATCACCGGGCCGCATGGACTCCTTCCGCAGGACCGCCCGGCTCGGAACGCCTCTCCCGCACCACCATTCTCCGAAACTGATCCTCACCTCCCTCTAGCCGTTCGTCTCGGGCCGCCGGCCGATGTACGCCGGCGAGCCAAGCCCCGCGCTCCTCGAGCGCCGTCCTGCCCACGGGAGGTGGGTTCCATCATGGCTTCACCCGTTTTTCGTATCGCCTGCGTTGCGTTCGCCACGGCCGGCTGGCTGGTTCTGCCGGGCCGCTCCGCGCCGGCATGGGCCGCCGGCTCGGGGACCGCCGCGGGTCCGGCCCCGTTCGACACGCTTCTGGTCGCCCCCGCGATGAGGCTGGATCTTCTCGAGCGGGCCGCCCTCCAGAGGAATCCGACGCTCGCGGCGGCGGCCGCCGCGGCAGCCGAGGCCGCGGCCCGCGCCGACGCGACCGGACGCTTCATGAGCCCGGTGCTCGAGGGGATGGTCGCCCCCCAGGCCATCGGGAACGGGGATGTCGGGGTGCCGGGATACCAGATCGGCCTCTCGCAGAGCCTTCCACTCTGGGGCACGCGCGGACTCGAGAAGAGGGCCGC
>DASUFL010000105.1:0-3877 GCA_036274595.1 Candidatus Eiseniibacteriota bacterium
TGAGGCCGCGCGAACTGGCCCCGGGGCGAGTTGGGGCCGCGGGAGCTCGCCCCGGGGCGAGTTGAGGCCGCGCGAACTGGCCCCGGGGCGAGTTGGGGCCGCGCGGACTGGCCCCGGGGCGAGTTGAAACCCAACAAGCGCGCCCGCGACCCCACCCTCTCACCCAGCAACCACGGCCGCGAGCGCCTGCAAGGCCTCGTCGAGCGCCTGCTCGTACGGGACCAGGAGGCCCGCGCTCCAGGCCTCGCCGAACGCCTTCCCGCCGGCCGCGCGCTGCACGCCGACCAGGAACTGATCGAGATCCTCCTTCTCCTTGGGGGACCTCGGCGAGGCGATCTGGGTGCGAAGCGCGTCGGCCGCGCCACAGAGCCGCGCGGCGCGCACCGGATCCCCGAGGGCGGCCAATAAAAGAGCGGAGCGCTCCAGCGCGTAGGCCGCGGGGTGCGGCTCCCCAAGCTCCCGGACCACCTCGATCCCTTCCATCAAGAGAGCGCGCGCTTCCTCCCTCAGTCCGAGCGCGATCGAGAGCTCCGCGAGTGACGAGAGCCGGAGCGCGAGCGAGCCGAGATCTCCCACCTCCCGGAAGATGTCGATTCCCTGGCGGCTCAGCTCCCGACCGCGCTCCTGATCCTTCTCGAAGAGCGCGAGCCGGCCGAGGTTGCTCAGCATGAGACCTTCGCCTCGCCGGTGCCCCGCCCGGCGGAATCGACCCAAAGCGTCCTCATACGCCTCGCGCGCCTCCTCCAGCCGTCCCTGGCTCATCCGCAGATTCCCGACGCCCCCCATGGAGAGCGCAATCCCGGTCTCGTCCCCGAGCGCCCGATAGATGGCGAGGGCCTCGGCGTAAGCCGCGTCCCCCGCTTCGAAGGCGTTTTGATGGAACGCGAGCGCGCCCGCGCCGAGAAGCGCCTGCGCTCGCTCGGGCGTCGGCGCCTTCGCCGCGGGCAGGTTGAGCTCCGTGGCGAGCACCGAGCGCCCGAGCTCGAAGTGGCCGTGACCGAACCAGAACCGCCAGAGCGGGCCTGCGATCCGGAGCGCGGGAACCGCTCCTCCCTCGATCTGCCCGCAGCACCAGAGCGCCGACAAGAGATTCTCGTGCTCCTCCTCGAGCCGGTCGAGCCAGGCGCCCTGCTCGGGACCGACGAGGCCCGACATCGAGCGCTGGCAGAGATCGACGAAGTACTCGAGGTGCCGGAGCCGGGCCACGCGCTCCTCGCCCGCGTCGCGGAGCCGTCCGAGCGCGTACTGACGCACCGTGTCGAGGAAGCGGAACCGGAGCCGCTCGCGGCCGCCCGGCTCCGTCACGACCAGAGACTTGTCAACGAGCCGGGAGAGGAGATCCAGCACCTCGAACTCGTCCCCCGCGTCCCGCGCCACCTCGCTCGCGGACTCGAGCGACCAGCCGCCGACGAACACCGAGAGGGCGCGAAAGAAGCGCTGCTCCTCCGGCCGGAGGAGGTCGTAGCTCCACCCGATGGTCGCGGCGAGCGTCTGGTGCCGGGCTTCGGGGCTGGGAGCGCCCGCCGCGAGAAGCCGGAGCGGATCGAGGAGCTTCTCCCGGATCTCGCGGATCGAGAGCACGCGCACGCGCGCGGCGGCCAGCTCGATGGCGAGGGGAAGGCTGTCGAGGCGCCGGCAGATCTCCTCGATCCCCTGGAGCTCCTTCGGGCCCGGCGCAAAGTCGGGCCGCACCATGGAGGCGCGCTCCAGGAACAGATTCACGCTCTCGGCGAGCGGCGGCACGCGGTAGATGTGCTCCCCCGGCGCCCTGAGCGGTTCCCGGCTCGTCGCGAGGATCCGGAGATCCGGAGCGCGCGCGAGAAGCACCTCGGCGAATCCACGGCACGCGCCGAGCACGTGCTCGCAGCAATCGAGCACGAGGAGGAGCGACCGCGGCGCGAGGTAGTCCTCGAGCGTGTCGAGGATCCACGTCCCGGCGCGCTCGCGCACGCCGAGCGCGGTGGCGATCGCGGATGGGACGCGCTCGGCATCCATCACGGACGCGAGGTCGATCCACCACACGCCGTCCTTCATCTCCGATTGGAGCTCGCGCGCGAGCGCGAGCGCGAGCCGCGATTTGCCGGCGCCGCCCGCGCCGGTGAGCGTCACGAGCCGCTTCTGGCGGAGGAGCGCGGCCATGTGCGCGAGCTCGCGCTGCCGTCCCACGAAGCTGGTGCCCGGATCGGGAAGGAGATGGGGCGTGAGCCGGCGCGTGGATTCGTCGGGCCTGCGCGTCGTGAGGCCGGCGGCCAGATCGTGCTCCGCGGAGGCGCGCTCCAGGACGCCGCGCGCGATCGCCATGTCCTGAAGCCGCTTCGCCGCGTCGCGCTCGCAGCAGGAGCGAAGGAGATCGCGAACCGGCTCGGGAGTCTCGGGCGGAAGGAGCGACCAGTTCGGGTCGCGGCGGAGCGCCGCGTCCATCGCGTGCTTCGGCGTGCCGCCGTAGGCCCGCGAGCCGGAGAGACACTCGTAGAGCGTGCACCCGAAGCCGAAGACGTCGCTCCGCCGGTCCTCGCCGATGCCCCGCACCTGCTCCGGGCTCATGTACCCAGGCGTTCCCGCCGTGGATCCCGCCACGATCAGGTCGGCCGTATCGCTGTCCAGCTCGTCGGTCGTGATCCTCGCGAGACCGAAGTCGAGCACCTTCGCCACGCCCTGCGGCGTGACCATGACGTTTCCCGGCTTGAGATCCCGGTGCACCACGCCGCGCTGGTGCGCGGCCTCGAGCGCGGACGCGATCTGCGCGCCCACGTGGAGCGCCGTCCCCACGTCGAGCGGGCCGTGCTTCAGCCGGTCGGCGAGCGATTCGCCGTCGACCCTCTCGAGGATCAGGAGGTGCTCGCCCCTGCGGTTCACCTCGGAGCTGTAGATCATGGCGATGTTGGGATGGTGGAGCTTCCCGAGGGCGCGGGCTTCGCGCTTCAAGCGCGCCACGCGCTGGGGATCGGAGGCGAATTCCTGGCGGAGGGTCTTGATCGCGACCGGTCGCCCGAGATGAAGGTCGATCGCCGCGACGACCTTGCTCATGCCGCCTTCGCCCAGCTTCGCGCCGAGCTGGAAGCGCGACTCGTCCTGCGGCAGGTCGGGCATTCGGCTTCCCCCACGGACGCCGAAACGTGCGCGGCGCGAGGGAGCGTCGCGCGAGAACGCGGAGCCGCGAGCGCCGTGCGGAGACACGGAGCCGCGAGCGCCGTGCGGAGACACGGAGCGCCGCCTGTGCCGCGCCAAAGGCGCGACCCGACCGCTCGAGCGTCAGCCCGACCGAGGAGGACTCAGGGCTTCGAAGGCCGCGTCGAGCGCTTCGTGGTCGCCCACGAGAACCAGGATGTCCCCCGGCCGAAGCTCGTACTCGGGGCCGGGCCCGAGGGTGTGCGCACCGTCCCGCACGACCGCGATGATGAGCGCGCGGGTCCTTCCGCGCAAGTCGAGGGATGCGAGGCTCTGGCCGACCGCCGGAGAGCCCGGCTCGAGGTAGAAGGTGTCGGTCGTGGCCCCGGCGATCATCTGGGACACGGAGGTCATGAGCTGTCCCGTGATGTCCCCACCGCGGAGGAAGCTGTATCCCTCCCGGCGCAGCGCCTGTTCCTGGATCCGCACGATGTTGGCCGGCACGTGGTAGCGGCGGAGCACGCGGACCAGGATCGCGATCGAGGTCTCGAACTCCTCGGGGATCACCTCGTCCGCTCCAAGCCGGGTGAGCTCGGCCACCTCGGCCACCTGGCGGGTCCGGGCGATGATGTGCGCGTCGGGATTCACCGTGCGCACCTGGTGGACGGCGAAGCGCGTGGCGGAGGGATCGGAGATCGCGAGCACCACGACGGACGCCTGGTGCACGCCCGACGCATGGAGCGACTCGGCCCGCGAGATGTCGCCGAAC
>DASUFL010000106.1:0-3411 GCA_036274595.1 Candidatus Eiseniibacteriota bacterium
AATCCGACAGACCGGAAGCACCAACGCGATGTACAACCTTGCATGCGCGTATGCGCTCAAGGGGGACAAGAAGCTCGCGTTCGATGCCTTGCAGAAGTCGATCGAAAACGGATTCGACAATACCCACCACATGACGGAAGACGAGGATCTCCGTTCACTTCAGGGCGATCCCCACTTCTATGAGCTCGTTCGATTGGCCCGTGATCTGCAGCTCTTCAACTCGGGGCATTTCGGCGGAATGAACGACGAGAAGGATTGGAGCGGCCTGCTGCCTCGCCTCGAGCGCGTCACGCGCGAACACCCCGGCATCGGCCGTGCCTGGGCCAATCTCGGGTTTGCGCGCCTGGAGGCTGGTGATGCCAAGGGCGGCGTGGCCGCCTATCAGAAGGCGCTCGATCTGGGCTACGAGAAGCCGACGACGTTATACAACCTCGCCTGCTGCGCGGCCCGATCCGGTGACATCGATGGGGCTTTCAAATATCTCGATCGTGCGGATCAGGCCGGGATGGAGATCGGTGAGCACGTGGGCTCGGACAGCGACCTGGATGCGCTACGAGGGGATCCGCGGTATGGCGCCATGCTCAAACGCTGGGACGAGAAGATGGCGAAGGAGCATCGTGCCAAGGGTGGGGCGGAGGTAAAGCCACGGACTGACTGAAGCGGACCGCGTGATCTCGACCCAAAGAAGGAAGCCCCAGGAGACCCATCCTCCTGGGGCTTAGCGCATTACGCTCCTTCGCAGAAGACCCCCAAAGCACCTCCCAATTGCGTGACAGGTCGACCCTCCGGGGAATAGACTCGCCCGGCCATGTTCCCTTCCCCCTCCGCCAACGCATGCTGACGCTCAGATCCGCCGCGCGAATGGAAGATCGTTGGGGTGACGGCCCCGCCTCTGGCGCCGACGACCTCGCACAGCTCGTCTACCTCTCGAACCTCATCGGGCGAGAACCCCGCCTCGTACAGCCAGGCGGCGGCAACACGTCGATCAAGGTCGGGGATGCGTTGCTGGTCAAGGGAAGCGGCACCGACCTGCGCACGATCGGGCGGGAGGGATTCACACGCCTCTCCCTCTCGGCGCTGGCCGCCCTACGCACGGTCGAGACCATGCTCGACGCCGACATGATGCGACTCATGGCGCGCGCGATGCTGACGGAAGGACCTACACCGAGCGTCGAGACACCGCTTCACTCACTCCTCGCCGCTCGGGTCATCGCGCACACTCACGACATCGCAACAATGAGCCTCACCAACGTGAGCGACACCACGGCGGAGCAGCTCGTCACCGAGCTGTTTGCTGGAGAGATCGCGTACGTCCCGTACGTGCGGCCGGGGTTCCCGCTCGCCCGAGCGATCAGCGGGATCGTGGATCGGTTGCCGCCCGGGACCATCGGGCTCGCCCTCGCGCATCACGGCATCGTGGTGTGGGGGGAGCAACCACGGAAGTGCTACGCGCGATTGCTCCGCGCCGTGAATGTGATCGAGGACTATTTGGCCACGAAGCGACGCAGCCAGGCGGTCCCGGGAGTCACGCTGTCCCAGATCCCTGCGGCAGACGTTCGACGGCGCTCCGCCCAGTTCGTGCTGCCCGTCGTTCGCGGCGCCCTTGGCTCGACGAATCGTGTGATCCTGCATTTCGATGACACCGACGATGTCCTGACCGCGCTCGCCGACCCTCGCCTGCCCGCGCTCGCCCGCCGGGGGATGGCGACACCCGAGCACATCCTGCGCGCGGGCGCGTTTCCAGTCTGGCTGGACCTCGATCTGTCCGCCCCGGCGGCAGCGATGGCCGAAGCAGTCCGCTCCCAGCTCGCGCGACAGCGCCAGGACTACGAGGACTACCATGCCCGTCACGCCCCGGAGGGCGAGCGTCCGCTTGGCGACTGGGCGAAGGTCGTGCTCGCTCCAGGGCTTGGCATGATCACCGCGTTCCGAGACAAGCGTGGCGCCGTCACGGCCAACCTCTGCTATCGCGCCGTGCTCGAGACGATCGCGAACGCCGAGGCGATCGACGCCTTCCAGTTTCTTTCCGAGGCGGACATATACGAGTTCGAGCACTGGCCGCTCGAGCGGCGCAAGGTCGACGAGCAGGACGAAAGGGAGCGCGCCTCCCTGCTCCTCCCCCGCCACGTCGCGATCGTAATCGGCGCTGGCAGCGGTATCGGAAAGGCCGCCGCCCTGCGCTTCGCGGAGGAGGGCGCGCACGTCGTGGTGGCTGATCTCGACCGATCGTCCGCGGACGCGGTCGCGGCGGAGATCGTGGCCGCGTACCCTGGCCGCGCCCTTGGCGTCGACCTGGACGTGCGGGACGACGAGAGTCTCGCTCGTCTGATTCGGCAGACGGTGTTCGAATTCGGCGGTCTCGATTCCCTGTTCTACACGGCGGGCCGGGCACCCCGATTCGCGGATGTGACTGAGATTCGGCGCGAGGACCTTCAGGAACAGCTGGAGGTTCACTACATGGGTGCCGTTCTGGCCATCGGCCGCGCGGCGTCGGTCATGCGATCCCAGCGGTTGGGTGGCTCGATCGTCGCGTCGGTGTCGAAGGCGGCCATGGCGCCGGGTCGGGATGCCACCGCCTATGGTGGGAGCAAGGCGGCGCTGCTACAGGCCATGCGGGTGGCCGCGGTCGAGCTGGGCAGCGACGGCGTTCGAGTCAACGCCATCAACGCCGACCAGATCGAGACCCCGCTCTTCCTGGCGTTCGTGAAGCAACGTGCGGCCATGCGGGGCGTCTCCATCGAGGATCAACTGGAGACGTACCGGCGGCGCAACGTTCTGGGCGTCTCCCTCATACCGGCCGAGGCCGTCGCGGACCTCGCGGCGTTGCTGGCGAGTGAGCGATTCCGCTATACCACCGGCGATGTCCTCACCGTCGACGGCGGTCTCCCCGAGGCGTTTCCGCGCTGACGACGTGGTCCACGATCGCGACGGGGCTACGGCCCTATCGCTTCGGCTCGGTTTTCTTCGGCTCCGTCACTCACTGGCGCCCGTCCCTGCCAGGCCCAACTTCCTCAGCAACACGCCCCACCGGGGGTCATCATGGAGAGGGCGCAGGCGCCTGCTGATCTTGAGTGCGCCTAGCCCCGGGTCTCGCTGCGCGTACGCCCGCTCCAACCACTCGAACGCTGGGTTCACTTCTCCGCGCGCCGCGCGGATCTCTGCGATCTGGAACGCCGAATCCCCCGCGTACTTCTCGACCAGGTCCTCGAGCGCCGCCTCCGACTCCGGCGGATGACCCAGGGCGTGGTGGATCACGGCCAGCGCCCAGAGGCGAAACGGCTCATCCTGCTCGCGCACTGCCTCCTCGAGCGCCTCCTCGCCCCGGCCCAGCGCGAGCAAGGCCAGAGACAGCGTGGCGCGGCCCTGCGGGGCCAATTCCAGCTCCTTTCGTAACGCCGCCTCCGACTCCTC
>DASUFL010000107.1:0-7807 GCA_036274595.1 Candidatus Eiseniibacteriota bacterium
CCAATGGCCGAGCAGCATGATGGTCACGAGGGTGGCGAGCTCCTCCCACAGCGGCATCCCCCGGTAGCCGAGCGCCACCGCTACGCTGAAGAGGAATGCGACGGTGATGGCCAGGGCGATGAGCGTCATCATCCCCGGAAGCTTGGCTCTCAGTTCTCGGACGGCGCCCTGGAGGAACGGCACGCCGCCGTAGCCGAACACTAGCGTGCCGAACAAGGCGGTGATCCACCGCGAGCCCGGGAACTGGAGCGCCGTGTAGCCGAGGGCCCCCTGCAGCATGTGCCCCCATACGAGCGTGGGCAGTGTGAGCAGGAGCGAGACCCAGAATCGATCACGGAACATCGCGACCGTGTGGCCGGCATGGCGATCGGGGTCCGCGTGGGGGTGATGCGAGCCCGGCGTGGCCGTGGAATGCTCGACATGGTGCACTGGATTGCGTTCCGCCTGCTGCGGGCCAATCGCGGCTGGAGGTTGGTGACCCTGCGGGCTGGAAGCCGCGCGAGCGTGGTCGTGGGCCATGGAGCGTTCGCCTAGTCCGTTCCGACCATCATGCAGGGGGCCGAGTAAACAAGCTAAGCAGGCCGGGCTGCATGGACAAGTGGCCTCTGATTCATTACTGCGGTCACGGATTCAGCGGGCGGCGCTGGTCCGTGACCGCATGCCTGGCTCCCGCAGCTACTTGCTCAGGCCAATCTGCTGGAGGAAACCCACCAGATCGTACATGAGATTCTCTTCCACGATCTGACCGTCGTCCCACTTGGCGATCGTGTAGAAGTCCACCTCGAACGGCTTGCCAGTCGGTGGAATCTCCTTGCCGCCCATGAACATCGGTCCTTTCATCGTGCCACGGAAGCGGGCGATCGAGCATGTCCAGTCGCCTGACGCGAAGAACACGCGATAGGGCCTGTTGTCGAGCTTCTGATCGGGGAACGTCTTCCAGAACGCGATCGACTCGGCCGAGTGGTCCTCGATGCCAACCGTAGGATTGGGTTGCCCCGGCCAGCGCACGATCACGTTGGGCTTGTGGCGTTCGCGGAAGACCTTCAGGTCCTGCGCATTCCATGCGTCGTCCAGCGTCTGCATCAACTCCATGTTGGTTGCTTCCACGGTCGTAGGCATGTGGTACCTCCTGTAGGATTCCGGTGGCGCATATCTATCTTCCGTCGAGTCCGCGGCGGGCATGAACCGGTTACCTGAGCCCGGCATCGACAAGGAGCCTCCGCCAGGCAGGGGAGCTGGACCGTCTCAGTCCTCCGGTTCAAGTATAGACCTCGGCCGCTCGAGGACGAGGCAATCCTCCCGGGGGATCTCTTGCGTCGAGCGGTCACAACTTCGAGAGGGACTCGAGCTGCTTGAGGCGCCGCTCGGCGACCTTCTTCCGCTTGGCGGACGCGTCCTGCCACCGCTCCGCCGACGCTTTCTGAGCCTCGAGCAGCCGGCGAAGAACGGCGCGATAGTCGGACACCTTCGCCGGGTCCTGCCCTCCGGCACTGATCGCCGCGTGCTTCTCCGCGGCCTGCAGCTCCAGCTCGAGCGCCGTAGCCCGCTTCGCCGCGGCGTCCCGTTCGGTGTCCAGGTAGTCCGCGTCTGCCTGCAGCGCGTCCCGCAGATGCTCGAGGTATTTCCTCTCGTTTTCCTGCCGCTTCATGGCCGCGTCGAGCTCTGTGCGCGCCGCCTCGTCCTTGTCCTTCTTCGCCACGTCGCGGCGGACCTTCGTCGTCCGGATCTCCTCCTGCATGACGCGTTGCCGGCCATCCGCCACAGCCGCAAGCCGCCGGGCGTCGTTCACCTCGTCGGTTGCCGTCCGCTCCATCTCGCGGACCTCATCCAGGAATGCCTGGACCTTGGTGGCGTCGCGGGGGACGTACACGGACAGGAGCTCCTCCATCGGTCCGCTCGGAAACGCGGTGGGCACGGGACGGACGAGGTTCGTGACACGGGTCGAGTCGGGGGGCGTCTGAGCACCCGCCCATGCCGGGAAGACAAGGATCGATATCGCCACACCAGCCACCGCACGGAACCGCCTGCACCAGAAGCTCATGCCACCCTCTCTTTCACTTGTGGAAACGGGCCCAACTCCATCGTGCGAACGAGTCTGACACCTGCTGACCCTGGAGTGACACGGCACCGCCAGGGGGGCAGGTCACGCTAGGCGCTACGGGGCAGCACGGTGTAGACCCGCGCCACGTAGCCGGCGAACTCCGCCATGAAATTCCTCAGGAAGCTCTCCGTCTCCTCGTTCGTGACACTGCCATCATCGCTGATCAAGCCGGGCTCGAACTGGACATACGCCTCGACGGAGTTCATGAGCGGCGCGTTACAGAACGCCAGAATGCTGCGCAGGTGTGATTGGGCGACCGCGGTCCCGATCTTTCCCGGGGACGTCCCTATGACCGCCGTCGGCTTGCGGGCGAAGGCGTTCTGGCCGTACGGACGGCTCGCCCAGTCGATCGCGTTCTTGAGCCCGCCGGGGATCGACCGGTTGTACTCCGGCGTGACGAACAGGATCGCATCGGATGCGGCGATCTTCTCCTTGAAGCTTCTGGCGACTGCGGGGTAGTCGGCGTCGTGGTCGTAGCTGTAGAGAGGTAGATCGCCGAATGGGATCTCCGACAGAGTGAGCTCTGGCGGGGCGAGCTGGACCAGAGCGCGAGCCAGCTTGCGGTTGATCGAAGCCTTGGCCAGGCTCCCGACCAAGTAGCCTACTTTGAACGTGTCCATGGGCGTTCCTCCTTGGAGAACGAGCCCGCGGTCCCTACTCTTGATTGAAGGGAGCGGCCCTGGACGATCAAGCATGGCAGGACAAGGGCAGGATCGGAAGCAAAGGCTATACTGGTACCCGGGCGCAAGGATGAGCTCGAGGAGGCGACATGACTGGTTTGGACGGAAAAGTAGCGATCGTGACGGGCGGGGGATCGGGCCTCGGTGAGGCAATCGGGAAGGGACTGGCCAAGCGGGGCGGGAAGATCGTCCTCTCGGACATCAACATCAAGGGTGCGGAACGGGTTGCCGCCGAAATCAGAGAGGAGGGTGGCACCGTCAGTGTTGTACAGCAGGACACGGCTCGACCCGAGGACTCGGAGAGAGTGGTCGGCTACGCACTGGAGACGTACGGTGCTCTTCACTTCGCCGTCAACAACGCAGGAATCGCCGGGGCCGTGGCCCCCGCCGGGGAAACGGACCTCGCGGAATGGCAACGCGTCATCGACATCAATCTGAACGGTGTTCTCTACGGCATGCGCTATCAGATCCCGGCGATGCTGAAGACCGGTCCGCGCGAGTGCGCCATCGTCAACATGGCCTCGATCCACGGCACCGTCGCCGCGATCGGAAACGGCGCGTACACGGCGGCCAAGCACGGTGTCGTGGGGCTGACAAAAAACGCGGCGGCCGAATACGGACCCAAGGGACTCCGGATCAACTGCGTTGGGCCGGCTTATATCGACACGCCGCTCTTGTCCAACCTCCCCGCGGAGATTCGGACTGGGCTCGTGGCGCGTCATCCATTGGGCAGGCTCGGGCGGCCCGAGGAAGTCGCACCGATGGTGTGCTTTCTCCTGTCGAACGAAGCATCGTTCATAACGGGCGGGTACTATCTCGTCGATGGAGGATACACGGCCGTCTGAAGATGGAGGAGAACGTGACCACGCTCATGAGATGGATGAAGCTGATGCTGCCGGCCGCCGCCCTGCTCCTGGGAGCCGCGGAGTTCGCGCCGAGCCGCGCGCTGGCCCACTGCGACGGATTGGATGGTCCCGTCGTGACGGCCGCGCGACAGGCGCTCGAGAAGAACGATGTGAAGAGAGTGCTCATCTGGGTCCAAAAGAAGGATGAGGCCGAGATCCGCAAGGCATTCGACCAGACGCTTGCCGTGCGCAAGTTGAGCCCGCGGGCGCGAGAGCTGGCGGACACCTACTTCTTCGAGACCCTTGTGCGCGTGCACCGGGCGGGGGAGGGTGCCCCGTACACGGGGCTCAAGCCTGCCGGACGTGATCTCGGGCCTGCCATCCCCGCCGCCGACCACGCGTTGGAGACAGGCGACGTGGAGCCACTGGTGCGATTGCTGGTGGGCGAAGCAGAGAAGGGCATCCGTCAGCACTTCGCGGAGGCGCGCGCTGCCCGAAGCTACCCGGCAGGCAACGTGGAGGCGGGCCAGGAGTACATCGGGAAATACGTGCCTTTCATCCACTATGTCGAAAGGCTGTACCTGTCGGCGACGACTGCGGTCGTAGGTCACGAACCGGAGGCTGAGACGGCGGCTCACCATGAGGAGTAAGGCGGGCCAACGGCAGCCGAGCGACCGTCCAGAGGGATCGAGGCTGGGCCGTTAGCTCACCTCTCAGACCGTGGCCTTCAGCATTCTCCTCGCCGCTGCTGCACTGGTCTCTTCCGCGATCGCGGCGATAACTGGATTCGGTATTGGGAGCCTGCTGACGCCTGTACTCGGCCTCGAGGTAGGCACCAAACTCGCGGTCGCCGCCATTGCGATCCCGCATTTCGTCGGCACGGCGTTGCGCTTCTGGGCCCTGCGTCGACACGTAGACCGCCGTGTCGTCCTGGGATTCGGGATCATGAGCGCAGCCGGCGGGCTTGCCGGAGCACTTCTCCACACGTGGGTATCAGGTAGAGCGCTGGGTGTCGTCTTCGGCATCCTGCTCATTTTGGCCGGCGTCTCGGAGCTCACCGGATGGATGGGGCGCAGGCGCTGGGGTCGGCGGGAGGCATGGGTCGCCGGGGCCGTATCGGGTGCGCTGGGTGGATTGGTGGGCAATCAGGGAGGCATCCGCTCGGCCTCGATGCTGGGCTTCGAGGTGCCCAAGGAATCGTTCGTTGCCACCGCCACTGCGATCGGGCTGTTCGTCGACGCGGCTCGTCTGCCCGTCTATCTGGCGACAGAGGGCCGCGAAATCGCCGGTCTGTGGCGGCCCCTGCTCGTCGCCTCCGTATTCGTGGTGATCGGCACGGTTTTGGGCACGCGGTTGTTGCGCCGACTCCCGCAGGGGGTATTCCGCCACTTGGTCGCGGTTCTGTTGCTGCTGCTCGGCGGCTACATGATCGCGACCGGAGGCGGGTAGCCGCGTCGCATTCTCGGAGTGGAGTGATGGGCCGTGGCCCGCGTCAGGAGCTTGCTTGCCTCCCTGAGCCACAGGACCGAGCTTGCCACCCCAATGCAGTGCAACCAATCCGCCATTCCCAACGCCACGGTTCCGAACGCCCGCTGCAGGGCCGGAACGTAGATCACCGCCGCTTGTAGCACGAACGACAACCCAATCGCGCCCCAGAGCCAACGGTTCGTAAACAAACGCACGAACGCACTTCGCTCGTCCGAGCGCGCATTGACGGTGTTGAAGAGCTGGAACAGCATGAGCGTCGTGAAGGCCATGGTTTGCGCCTGGCGTAGATTGCCCGCTCCATCGACGAACCCACCCGGAAGTGCCGCGTCGAAAACAAAGAGAGTGCCGGCGGCCATCACGATGCCCACGAACAAGATGCCGCGCCACATGCGGCCGGTGATGACTCCTTCCGCGCGCGGGCGCGGTGCCTGATGCATGAGGCCCTCGTCCGCCGGGTCAACGCCGAGCGCGAGTGCAGGCGCGCCATCGGTTACAAGGTTGATCCAGAGGAGTTGCGTCGCAAGCAACGGTAGTACGATGCCGTCTCCCTCCGACCGGAGGCCGATGCGATCCGCCAGCAGCACGCCGAGAAGCATCGTGAGCACTTCGCCAAAGTTCGATGACAGGAGAAACCGCAAGAACTTCCGTATGTTGGCGAAGATCGCCCGCCCCTCCTCGACCGCTGCGACGATGGAGGCAAAGTTGTCGTCTACGAGCACGATGTCGGCGGCCTGCTTGGAAGCATCCGTCCCCGTGATGCCCATGGCCACGCCGATGTCTGCGGTCTTCAATGCCGGCGCATCGTTGGCCCCATCGCCAGTCATGGCGACGATAGCGCCGCCATACTGAAGCGCGTTCACGATACGCAGCTTGTGACCAGGATTGACGCGCGCGTAGACAGATACGTCGCCGACGGTGCGTGCGAGCGCCTCGTCCGAGAGCCGCTCGATCTCGGTGCCGGAGATGGCGCGCCCATCGAGGGAGATGCCCAGCTCGCGTGCGATCACGGTGGCGGTCTTCGGGTGGTCACCTGTGATCATCAGCGGACGGATTCCAGCGCGGCGGGCCCGCGCGACCGCGTCGGCCGCCTCGGCACGCGGCGGATCGCTCATCCCGATCAGCCCCGTGAAAACGAGGTCCTGCTCCACCCACGCCTCCCCGAAGGCGCTTCCGTCCCCGATGACGGCGTCGGGGGCCAGCCAGTGAGCGGCGACGCCGAGTGTACGGAGCCCTTCGTCAGCGAGAGAGTCGTTGGAGCGGAGGATCTCCGCGCGGCGCTCCGGTGTCAGGTGGCGCTGTGTTGCGCCGATGACCTCGTGCGAGCACCGCGCGATCAGCACGCCGGGGGCGCCTTTGGTGAAGACGATCAGGCGACCGTTTTCGGTATCGCTGTGGACTGTGCTCATCAGCTTTCGCTCGGAGGAGAAGGGAACCTCGCCCACGCGCGGGAGCCGTACATCGAGCGCTTCCGGCTGGAGTCCGGCCTTGCGCGCGGCCACGAGCAGCGCTCCTTCGGTCGGGTCGCCTTGCACGGTCCATCGCCCGTCACGCTCCTGAACGGAGGCATTGTTGGCGCGATCGGCAGCCGTAAGTGCCCGTTCAAGCTCGACGCGGAGTGCGTCTTCGACGGGCCCGCCGGTGTCGCGCCGAACTTCGCCCAAGGGTGCGTACCCGGCCCCGCCGAAGGACACGCGCCCGCTCGCGGTGACGACCGCACGGACGGTCATCTCGTTCCTCGTGAGCGTCCCGGTCTTGTCGGAAGCGATCACGCTGGCGGAGCCGAGGGTTTCGACGGCCGCGAGGTGCCGGACGATGACGCTTCGGCGTGCCATGCGCCGGACGCCGATGGACAGCACGACCGTGACCACCACCGGCAGCCCCTCCGGCACGGCAGCCACGGCGAGCGCCACGCCCAGGATCATCACATCGAGGATCGCCGACAGGCCCCGCACGTCCTCGACGAGGATGATCGTCGCGATCATCACGATGGCAATGGCGACGACGACCATGCCAAGCACTTTGCCTGTGTGGGCGAGCTCCCGCTGCAGTGGCGTCGGCTTGTCGCGCGTTTCCTTCAACAAGCCGGCGATACGCCCCATCTCCGTGCGCATCCCGGTCGCCGTCACGATCGCCCTGCCACGCCCGTACGTTGCAGTCGTACCGCTGAACACCATGTTGTAACGGTCACCGAGCGCGACCTCGCCGGGAATCGGCGCGCTGACCTTGGAAACCGGCATGCTCTCGCCCGTGAGTGTCGCTTCGGTCGTCTGCAATGCGGTGGATTCCGTAAGGCGCCCATCGGCGGGGACGGTGTCGCCCTCCTCGATCAGCAGCAGGTCGCCGGGCACGAGTTCAGCCGCTGGGACGCGACGCCGCTCACCGTCGCGGATGACCTCCGCGTCGTCCGCAGTCAGCGCCCGCAGGGCGGCGACCGCTGCTTCAGCGCGCGACAACTGCACGTAGCCCATCACCGCATTCAGCACCACGACCACGAAAATGGCGATTGCCTCGTAGGGCAGGGCGGTGTCGCGCTCGTAAGTCCAGAGGCCCGCCGAAATCGCTGTGGCGACCAGGAGCAGGACGACGAGGGGGTCCTGGAACTGGGATAGAAACTGTCGCCAGGCCGCCACGGCTTTGTCCGCGGCCAGCTCGTTGCGTCCGTACCGCTCGAGCCGCTCCCGGGCGTCGCGGTC
>DASUFL010000108.1:0-17962 GCA_036274595.1 Candidatus Eiseniibacteriota bacterium
CACGACGCGGTCGGGCGTCTACGGGGCCACTTTTTATGCCGTCGTCGGCATCCACGCCGCGCACGTCGTCGCGGCCCTCATCGCGCTCGCGGTCGTGTGGCGGCGAGCGGCGCGCGGCCTCGTGTCGCCAGTCCGCCGGGAATCGGTGGTCGTGGGCGCCCTTTTCTGGATCTTCGTCGTGGCCGTCTGGCCGTTCCTGTACGTGCTCCTGTACCAGCCGTGGGGGATTCGGTGATTCCCGGGGCGTGGCGCCTGGCGCTTGCGGCCGTAGCGGCGATCGTGCTGGCGGCGGGCTCGGGGGAGGCGTGTCCTTCCTGTGGCGCCCGGGCCAGGGAGGGCGGGGCCGGTTACGTCGCGGCCACCCTGGTGCTCCTCGTCGTGCCGCTGGTGCTGGCCGGCGGCCTCGCCATCTGGCTTCGACGCGATTGGAGCAGCCCGATGGGAATCGGCTATGCCGAGCGCTCGGCGACCCGCGACGCGACGCGCTCCGCGTCCTCGATCAAGGACGCGACCGACACGCCGCGATAGGCGCTCCCCGTGAGATAGAGGCCCGGCCAGAGATCGAGCCGTCCCGCGATCGTGCCGAGCGCGTGCCGGTGGCCGACCGGATACTGGGGGATCGCATCCATCTGACGGACGACCCAGGAGCGCTCGGGTCCGCCGCTCAGCCCCCACGCCCGATCGAGCGCCTTCATCGCGAGCCCCACGAGCTCCGCGTCGCTCCGCGTGACCACGCTCTCAGCGCCGACGCCTCCCAGCATGGCGCGGATCAGGATCCGTCCCTCCGGAGCGCGTCCGGGCCATAGGTTCGTCTCGCAGAGCGCGCCCAGAACGCCCGGCTCGTCTCCGGGAGCGACCAGGAATCCATAGCCGTCGGGCGTCCTCCGGAACGCTTCGGGGCGAAAGCCGAGGCCCACGACGGCGAGCCCCGCGCAGGGAAGGGCGGCCAGGGGCCGCGCGATCTCGGGCTCGAGCGAGCGGAGGAGCGCGGCCGCGGCGTGGGAGGGCGACGCGATGACCACCGCGTCCGCATGGGTCTCCTCTCCACTCGCGAACCGGATCTGCCACTTCGATCGCGCGCCATCCGCGAGCCGCGCGAGCGCGAGCGCTGGGGCGCCGAGCCTGAGGCCCGCCCCGACCTCCGCGCTGAGCGCGCGGACGAGCGACTCCATGCCGCTCGCGAAGCTCCAGAGCGTCCGCGAATGCGGGTTTCGCTTTCCATGCATCATCGCGAGGACGAGCGAGCGGTGCTTCCGCTCCATCTCGCGCATCAGGGGGAACGAGGCTTCGAGCGAGAGCTTCGTCGCGTCCCCGGCGAAGACGCCCCGCACGAACGTGCCCACGAGCGTCGACGCGGCCTCCTCCCCGATGTGGCGCGCGGCAAACGCGTGCACGCTCTCGTCCTTGGAGGCGCGACGCGCCAGGAAGGGCTCGGCGGCGAGACGGAGCATGCCGCGCGCGGAGAGGGCCCGAAAGCCGAGGATCGCCGGGGGCGAGAGGGGGAGCAGATGGAGCTTTCCGCGCTTCAAGATGTAGCGCCGCGCCGCGTCCTTGCGCGCGACGACCTTCTCGCTCTTGAGGCCGAGCGAGTCGGCGAGCCTCGAGGCGGCGCCTTCGGTCCCCTGGATGCCGTTGGCGGCCCACTCGAGGCGATAACCCTGGTCCTCCTGCGTCCGGATGCGGCCGCCGGCGCGCGCGCCCGCCTCGTAGACGAGGAGCTCGAGCGGGAGGCTCCGCCGCGCCGCCTCCCGGCGGACGAAATGGGCGGTCGAGAGGCCCGCGATCCCCGCGCCCAGGATCGCGACCTTCATCCGAGGAGCCGGGGCTCGACCACGTCGGCGAGCGCGTCCAGGAACAGGGGGTCGTCGTTGAGCGATTCCGCGCGCGCGAACGTGCGGAATCCGAGCTTCTTCGCCTGCTCGCCGTAGAGGAGATCGATCTCGTAGAGCGTCTCGACGTGGTCCGAGACGAAGCTGATCGGGATCACGAGCACGTCCCGCACGCCCTCCTTCGCGAGCCGCGTGATCATCTCGTCGGTGCTCGGTCCGATCCAGGGCACGGGGCCGACCCGGCTCTGGTAGGCGAGAACGCTCGGAAGAGGCGGGAGCTGCGCCAGGACGGCGTCCATGCACGCCTTGATGTGGGCGCAGTAGGGATCGCCGTCGTCGATGAAGTGCTGCGGCAGTCCGTGCGCGCTCACGAGGATCGTCGGCTTCGCATCGGCGGGCATCGTCGTGAGAGCCGCCTTGGCGCGCTCGGCCATCGCCCGGATGTAGGTCGGGTGGTCGTGCCAGGCGTCGATCACGTCGAGCGGGAGCTTCGTTCCGCGCCGCTTCATCACGCGCTCGAGCTCCGCCACGCTCGAGCCCGTCGTGGCGACCGAGTAGTGGGGGTAGAGCGTGAGCGCCAAGAGCCGGTCCACCTTCTTCCCCTCGAGCTCGTCCAGCGCGTCGGCGGTGGTCGGATTCCAGTAGCGCATGGCGAGGGCGAACTCGACGTCGTGGCCGCGCTTCCTCAGGCGCTCGACCATGCCGCGCCCCTGGAGCGTGCTCCAGCGCACGATGGGCGAGCCTCCGCCGATCCGGTGGTAGTTCTCCTGTACTTCCTTGGTCCGGCTGTAGGCGATCATGCGGCCGATCACGAACTGCCCGATGGGACCGCCCGGAAGCCGGATGATCTCGCGGTCGCTGAAGAGGCGGACGAGGAACGGGCGCACGGCGTCGAGCCGGTCGGGACCGCCCAGGTTGAGGAGCAGGATTCCGGTCTTCAGACGGTCCTCGAGAAGATCGGTTTCTCCGCCTCGCGGCCGGGAAGATAGGCGTCGAATTCCATGCAGACGTTCCGGACGAAGAGGCGTCCCGTTTCGGTGACCTGGATCGCATCCGGCGTGCGCGTCACGAAGCCGTGCGCGCCCGGACCCTCGTCGAGGCGCCGGAGCGAGTCGGCGAAGTAGGAGGCGAAGTCGATCCCGTAGGCGCGCTCGAGAGCCCGGATGTCGAGATGGAAGTTGCACATCAGGCTCTGGATCACGTCCCGGCGGATCTCGTCGTCCCTGGACCGCTCGAACCCGCGCTCGATGGGCGGGAGCCCCTGGTCGAGCGCGTCCTTGTAGCGGTTCAGCTTCTTCGTGTTCTGCGCGAACGCACCCCCGAGATCGCCGATCGCCGAGACGCCGAAGCCGACGGAGTCCTTGGCGGGGTGTGTCGTGTATCCCATGAAGTTCCGGAAGAGCGTGTGCTCGCGCGCGGCGAGGGCGAGCGAGTCGCCCTCGACCGCGAAGTGATCCATCCCGATCTGCTGGTAGCCGGCGCCGGTGAAGAGCTCGTAGGCGATCCCAAAGAGCTCGAGCTTCACGTCGCGCGGCGGCAGATCCTCGAGCCGGATCGCCTTCTGGTGCGCCTTGATCCATGGCACGAATGCGTAGGAGTAGCAGGCCACCCGGTCCGGGCGGAGCTCGAGCGCCAGCTCGATCGTCTTCCGGAAGGTCTCGGGCGTCTGGTGCGGGAGGCCGTAGATGAAATCGAAGTTGATCGACTCGAATCCGAGCTCGCGCAGGTAGAGATGGAGATCGCGCGTCTGGTTGAACGTCTGGTAGCGGTTCACCGCCTCCTGGACGTCGGAATCGAAATCCTGGACCCCCATCGAGATCCGGTTGAAGCCGAGCTCCTTCAAGAGCTCCGCTTGGCGCCGGGTCGTGACGCGCGGATCCACCTCGATCGCGATCTCGGCGCCGGGCTCGAACGAGAACCGGTCGGCGAAGAGTCGCCACACCCGGCGCATCTGGTCGAGATCGAGATAGGTGGGCGTGCCGCCGCCCCAGTGGTACTGCACCACCTTCGTCCTCGTTCCGAGCCGCGCGGCGACGAGCGCGACCTCGCGCTCGAGGTCGTCGAGGTAGGCGGCCGCCACGCCCGGCTTCTGCGTGATGATGACGTTGCAGCCGCAGAAGCTGCACCGCTCGCGGCAGAAGGGAAGGTGGACGTAGACGGAGAGCGGCTCCTCGGGGCGGCGCGCTGCCTCGTCGAGCTTCTCGAGGTAGCGCTCCGGCGTGAAGCTCTCGTTGAACTCGATCGCCGTCGGGTACGACGTATAGCGCGGCCCGGGACGGTCGTACTTCGCCAGGAGCTCGGCGGTGATCTGGGCGGTGGTGCGGCTCATATCCTTCCTATCCGCGCGCGCGGTAGCGCTTCACGGTGTCCACGAGGAGCTTCACGTTCTCGACAGGGGTGTCGGGGAAGATCCCGTGCCCCAAATTGAAGATGTGCCCGGGCCGTCCTCGATTCTCCCGCAACACCGATTCGGCTCCCACCACGATCTCCTCCCCCGGGCCCAGGAGCGTGGCGGGGTCCAGGTTCCCCTGGACCGCCTTGCCGTTGCCGAGGATGGCGCGCGCCTGCGCGAGCGAGACCCGGAAGTCGAGCCCGAACACGTCGGCGTGCACGGCGCGAAGCGCCTCGAGATGCCCGACCGACGGAGCCAGCGCGAAGTAGATGGTCGGCGTTCCCTTCGGGAGCGACCGGAGCACCCGGTCCGCCGAAGCGGCCGCGGTGCGCGCGAACTCGACCGGCGGAAGCCATCCCGCCTGCGTATCGAAGAGCATCACCGCGTCCACGCCCGCTCCGATCTGCGCCTTGAGATAGTCGATCGTCGCGGTGGCGAGGAGATCGAGGAGCCGCGCGAAGGCATCGGCATCCCGCGCGAGAAATCCGCGGGTCTTCGAGAGATCGCGCGCTCCTCCGCCCTCGACGAGGTAGGCGGCCACCGTGAACGGCGCCCCCGCGAAGCCGATGAGCGGCACGCGCCCCGCGAGGCGCTGCCGCACGGCGCGCACCACGGGACGAATGTGGGAAATCGCGTCCATGCCCTCCCAGCGGAGGCGGTCCACGTCCTCGCGGCGCGTGACACTGAGCCCGAGCCGCGGACCGGGATCGAAGTCGAGGGGCACGCCCAGGCCGAGGAGGGGAATCAGGATGTCCTGGAACAGGATCGCCGCGTCGAACCCGAATCGGTCGATCGGCTGCGCGGTGACCTCGGCGCAGAGCTCCGGAACCTTGCAGACGTCGAGGAACGAGTGCTTCTCGCGGAGCGCCCGGTACTCGGGGAGATAGCGCCCGGCCTGGCGCATGATCCAGATCGGTGTCTCCGCGATGGGCTCGCCGCGGCAGGCGCGCAGGAACGAGAACGCGGGAGCGAGGCCCTGGGTCACGACGCGAGCACCTCGTCCGCCGCCTCGAGCGTTCGATCGATCTCGGTCTCGGTATGCGCGGCCGAGAGGAATGCCGCCTCGAACGCGGAAGGCGGGAGGTAGATGCCGCGCTCGAGCATTCCCTGGAACCACCGGGCGTAGCGCTCGCGGTCGGCGCGGCGCACCTGATCCATCGTCGAGACCTCGGTCACGCCGAAGAAAAGCGTCCACATCGAGCCGACCGCGTTGACCACGCCAGGGACGCGGTGGCGGTCGAGCGATGCCTTGAGTCCCGCGGCGAGGAGCGACGTGCGCGCCTCCACCTTGCGGAAGAAATCGGGATCCTTCTCCATCTCGGCGAGCGCCGACTGGCCGGCCGCCATGGCGAGCGGATTCCCCGAATACGTGCCGGCCTGGTAGACCGGGCCTTCGGGAGCGACGAGCGCCATGAGGTCCGAGCGCCCGCCGAACGCCGCGACGGGCAATCCGCCGCCGATCACCTTGCCGAGCGTGACGAGGTCGGGCTTCACGCCGTACCGCTCCGCCGCTCCGCCGCGCGCCGCGCGAAAGCCGCACATCACCTCGTCGAAGATGAGGATCGCTTGATGCCGATCGCAGAGGGCGCGGAGTCCTGGGAGGAAGTCGGGCCGGGGAGGGATGACGCCGTAGTTCCCGACCACCGGCTCCACGATGACCGCCGCGATCGCGCTTCCCTCGCGGTCGAAGTGGGCGCGCACGGAGTCGAGATCGTTGAACCGCGCGAGCCGCGTGTCGGCGAGCGCGGACGCGGGGACGCCGGGCGAATCGGGCACGCCGAGCGTCGCCGCGCCCGAGCCGGCCTGGATCAGGAACGGATCGGCATGGCCGTGGTAGCAGCCCTCGAGCTTCACGTAGAGCGACCGCTTCGTGGCGGCGCGCGCCACGCGAAGCGCGCTCATCGTCGCTTCGGTTCCCGTCGACACGAAGCGGAGGCGCTCGGCGGCCGGATAGAAGCGGCGCACGCGCTCCGCCAGGTCCGCCTCGAGCGGCGTGCTCGTGCCGTAGAGCGTCCCGAGCCGCGCTTGCCGCTCGATGGCCTGGATGACGGCGGGATGCGCGTGTCCGAGGAGGATCGGCCCCCAGCCGAGCACGTAGTCGAGGAGCTCCTGGCCGTCCGCGTCCGTGAGATAGGCGCCGTGCGCCGCTACGATCTGGCGCGGCACGCCGCCGACCGCCTGGAACGCGCGCACGGGAGAGTTCACGCCGCCGGGGAAGAACTCGAGCGCGCGGCGATGCAGCGCCTCGCTCTTCTTCGTGGTCACGGCGGGGCGGGTCTCGTTCACGCCGTCGCCCCCTTCGCGAGCAGGGGAGCGATCTCCCGCGCGAAGTAGGTGAGGATCACGTCGGCTCCCGCGCGCCGGATCGAGACGAGGGTTTCGAGCGCGGCCCGCTCGCCGTCGATCCAGCCGTTCTGCGCCGCGGCCTTGATCATCGCGAACTCGCCCGACACGTTGTACGCCGCGACCGGCACCTGAAACTGCTCCTTCACGCGGCGGATGACGTCGAGGTAGGGGAGCGCGGGCTTCACCATCACCATGTCCGCCCCCTCCTCGAGATCGAGCGCCACCTCGCGCAGGGCTTCCACCGCGTTCGCCGGATCCATCTGGTAGCCGCGCCGGTCGCCGAACTGCGGGGTGGATTCGGCCGCCTCGCGGAACGGGCCGTAGAACGCGCTCGCGTACTTGGCGGCGTAGGAGACGATCGGCGTGTCGGGGAAGCCGCCCATATCGAGTGCCTTCCGGATCGCGGCGACGCGGCCGTCCATCATGTCGCTCGGCGCGATGAGATCGGCGCCTGCCGCGGCATAGGCGGTGGCGGCGCGGGCCAGGAGCGGGAGCGTCCTGTCATTGTCGACCCTGTCGCCATTCAGGACGCCGCAGTGGCCGTGGCTCGTGTACTCGCAGAGACAGACGTCGGCCCAGAGGATGAGATCCGGGACCGCCTTCTTGAGGGCGCGGAGCGCCGTGGGGACGATGCCTTTCTCGTCGTATGCCTCGCGCCCCTCCGCGTCCTTGGCGGCGGGAATCCCGAAGAGGATGACGCCGCCGATGCCGTCCCGCGCGATCGCCTCGCCCTCGCGCACGAGCTCGTCGACGGAGAGCTGGAAATGGCCGGGCATGGACGCGACGGGCCTCCTCACGGCCGATCCGTGACAGACGAAGAGCGGCGCGACGAGGTTCGACGCGGCGAGCGTCGTCTCGCGGCGCATGGCGCGAAGAGCCGGAGTGGCGCGGAGCCTGCGAAGGCGCGTGGTCGGGTAGGTCACCGAGGGATCCTCTTCACCGATTGTAGAGCCGTCCCCGCGAACGGGTCGACGCCCGGCTCGGAGATCGACGCGTAGCCCCGAGTCGTGAGCGCGCGCCGCGTGGTGTCGCCGATCGGCACCGCCTGCGCGCGGCGGCGGAGCGATTCCAGCACGTCGGGGAGGAGCCGCTCGAGCGCCTCGATCCCCGACGGGCTGAAGTAGAGGACGACGACCGGGTCGTTGGCCGCGATCGCGGAGCGCACCACATCGACGTCAACGTCCTGGAACGTCGTGCGGTAGAGCTCGAACGGCTCGACCTCGATCCCCGCCCGTTCGAGGATGTCGGGAAGGTCGGGGAGGGAGCGGTCGCCGCGCAGGAACGCGACCCGGTGGATGCCCCGCGACGCGCGCGCGTCCGCGATGAGACGGCCGAGGCTCCTGGCCGAGGGCTCCACCGTGACGTACTCGACGTCGAGATGCCGCTCGACGATCGGCGCCGCGCTCTCCTCACCGACGGCGAAGAGCGGAAGTCCCGCGAGCGCGGCTTCATGCTCGGGCGGCACGGTCCTGGCGAGAGCCTCCGCGGCTCGGCGGCTGGTCCATGCGATCGCCGTTCCTTCCGGCGCCCGCTCGAGCCACGCCACGAACCGCGCGGCGTCCCGCCCCCGCTCGGTCGCGAGGAGCGGGAGGCGCGCGACGCGGAACGAGCACGCCTCGGCCGCCTCGACGATCTTGTCGTCGCGCGGATCCATGCGTGCCACGACGAGGAGCGCGCTCACGGGAAGACCTCGTCGCTTCGCACCGCGTCCAGAATCTCGCGGGCCCCCTGAGCGAGCAGGCGGCGCGCGAGCTCCGCTCCGAGCTCGGCGGCTGTAGCGGAGGGCCCTTCGATCGACTTCCGGATCGAAGGGCGGCCCTCCGGATGGCCGACGAAGCCGGAGAGCGCGAGCATTCCGTCCCTCGCGACCGCGCGCGCCCCGACCGGCACGAGGCATCCGCCGCCCAGCCCGGACAGGAAGGTCCGCTCCGCCGTGGCTTCGGCTTCGGCGGCCGGGTCGTGGATGGCGCGGAGATGCTCGCGCGTCTCCACGTCATCGGCGCGGATCTGGACCGCGACGATCCCCTGGCCCGGGGCGGGGAGCATCACCGACTCGTCCAGGATCTCCGCGATCTCGCCCTCCATTCCGAGACGGATGAGGCCGGCCGCGGCGATCACGATGGCGTCGACCGTGCCCGAGAGGACGCGCGCGATGCGCGTCGGCACGTTGCCGCGCAGATCCTCCACCGTGAGGTCGGGCCTCCGCGCGAGCAGCTGCGCGCGCCGGCGGAACGACGACGTCCCGACGACCGCGCCGTGGGGGAGCTGGTCCAGCCCCAAGCCGCCGCGGGAGACGAGCGCGTCCCTCGGATCCACGCGCGTCAAGAGCGCCCCGATCGCGAGCCCCGGCGTCTCCTCGGTCGGCAGGTCCTTGAGCGAGTGGACCGCGAGATCGATGCGGCGGTCGAGGAGCGCCGTGTCGATCTCCTTCGTGAAGATCCCCTTGCCGCCGATGCGCCGCAGCGAGGCGAGCGGATTCCGGTCTCCGGTCGTCTCGATGACGGACAGGATGTTCCCGGCTTCGCCCCCCGGGAGGAGCTTCTGCACGAACCCGCTCTGCGCGAGCGCCAGCGCGCTACCGCGCGTCCCGATCCGCATCCCGATCCTCCTGGTCGATTCCAAAGAGATCCCGCACCGCATCGACCCGGGCGATGCCCCCCTCCTCGCCGTCCGCGCGGGAGAGCCGCGTGGTGGGGCGATGGAGGAGCTTCTGCACGATGCCGTGCACGAGCGCCTCGAGCGCCGCGTGATCCTCGGGACGGAAACGGCCGCGATGGCGGTCCAGCTCCTCTTTCGCGATCTCCTCGAAGTGGCTCCGGAACGCGGTCACCGTCGGCTTCACCGCGAGCGACCGGTGCCAGCGGAGGAAGCGCGCCATCTCCGCCTCGATGATCGCCTCCACCTTGGGCACCTCGGCGCGCCGCTGCGCGAGGCTCTGCGCGACGAGCTGGCCGAGCGCGTCCAGATCGTGCACGAACACGTTCGGAAGCCTGGCCACGTGCGGATCCACGTCCCGCGGCACCGCCAGATCGAGGAAGAGGAGCGGCCGGTTCTTCCGGATCTTCATCGCGTTCCGGACCATCGCCTCCCGCACGACCGGCTCCTGGGCCGACGTCGCGCTCACCACGATGTCCGCGCCCGGGAGCGCGACCGGGATCGCTTCGAGCGAGATCACGCGGGCGGCGATCGTGGCGCTGAGCTTCTCGGCGCGCTCGCGGCTCCGGTTCGCGACCATGAACTGGGCGATGCCCGCCTCCATGAAGTGGCATGCGGCGAGCCCCGCCATCTCCCCCGCGCCGATCAGGAGCACCTTCTTGTCCGCGAGGGATCCAAGGACCTTGGTGGCGAGATTCACCGCGGCGTACGCGCTCGACACCGGCCCCCGTCCAATGCCGGTCTCGGTCCGCGCGCGCTTGGCGCAGCGGAGCGCCGCGTCGAGGAGCCGCTCCATGACCGGCCCCGAGCCGCCGAGCTTGCCGGCGAGCGTGAGGGAGTCCTTCACCTGTCCCGTGATCTGCGGCTCGCCGAGGATCTGCGAATCGAGGCCGCACGCCACGCGGAAGAGATGCCGGATCGATTCCGGCTCGCGATAGGTGTAGAGGTAGCTCTTGCCCGAGCCGGCCAGGTCGAGGCCCTTGATCTCCTGGAGGAGCGCCGCCACGAAGGCGGGCGGATTGGGAAGCTCCGCGCCGCGCGCGTAGACCTCGGTCCGGTTGCAGGTCGAGATGACGAGCGCCTCGCTCGCTCCGGCGCGCTCCCTGAGCGCCCGGATCGCGCGCCCCACCTCCTCGTCGGAGAGGACGAGCGCGTCCCGGATCTCGAGCGGCGACGTCTCGTGGTTCAGACCGACGCAGAAGAAGCCGAGCTCCGGAGCCATGGTCCCGGCGGCTGTGCTCATCGCCACGTGTGGAACGACCTCACGAAGAGATCCGTCACCACCCTCGAGAGAAGGAGCGTCGTGAATCCGGCGAGCGAGGCGTAGACCGCGCGAGGCCCTCGCCAGCCAAGACGGTGATACGCGAGCACCGCGAACCCGAGCAGGAGCCAGGCGCCGACCGTGAGCCAGGTCTTGGGATCCTTCGCGAGCGCGACGTTCGCCATCCGCGCCCATCCGATCCCCATGAGGATCGCGAGGCCGAGGAGCACGAGTCCGGCCGACGCCGCGCTCACGTTCATCCGCCCGAGCGTCTCGAGCGGGGGCATGCGCCGAAAGAAGAAGCTGAGCCGGTTCGCCTTGATCTCGCGGTAGAGGAGCAGGAACAGGACACCGTAGATGGCCGAGACGAAGAAGGCCCCATATCCCAGCACGGCGGTCATCGTGTGAAGCTCGAACCAGAACGGGAAGAGCGGCGGCTGGCTCGCGGGGACCGTGTTGCCGTAGGCCGACGAGATGACCTGCATGAGGAAGACGAGCGGGAGAACGAAGATTCCGGTCGTGCGAACCCCCTGACGAAGCTCGAGATAGGTGTAGACCGCGGCGAGCGACAGCGCCGTCGCGGAGAGGAAGTCGTAGGCCGAGGCGAGCGGCAGGTGCCCCTCCGTCACGCCCCGCGCCGAGAGATAGAGCAGGTGCACGAGCACGGCGACCCGCAGCGCCACGGGGCCCCAGCGGCCGCCGGTCGAGGCCTCGTCGGCATAGGCCCTCCCGTACGCCGCCACGCTCAGGGCGTAGAGGGCGGGCAAGATCGTCGTTAACAGCGGAATCAAGGGTTGCATCGGATGGGCTCAAGCCTCCCAGGCAAGGGTTCATTGTCCCGCCAAACGCTCGATTTTACAAGGACCTGGGGCGGAGCCGGTGGGTGCTTCGGGCCTCTAGGGTAGTACCCGGCAGCGGCCTTTCGGTTGCGGCCCCGGTGTGGGCGCTATAGTGGCGCCGAGATGCCACGAGCCCGCCATGTCCCTGCGCTCGACCAGATCGCGCTGGACGTCATCCAGTGCGAGCGCTGTCCGCGCCTCCGGACGTACTGCCGCGAAGTCGCCCGCCTCAAGCGGGCTGCCTATCGCGACGAAACGTACTGGGGGAAGCCCGTTCCGGGATTCGGCGACCCCAAGGCGTGGCTCCTGATCGTGGGGCTCGCGCCTGGCGCGCATGGCGCGAACCGCACGGGGCGAATGTTCACGGGGGACAGGTCGGGAGAGTGGCTCTACGGCGAGCTCCACCGGCAGGGCCTCGCGAGTCGCCCCGATTCGCTGCGCGCGAACGACGGGCTCCTGCTCGACGGCGTCTACATCACCGCGGCCGCGCGCTGCGCTCCTCCGGACAACAAGCCCCTTCCCGTCGAGCTCGATCGCTGCCGCGAGTACCTGGCGCGGGAGATGGAAGCGCTCGACCGCGTGAAGGTCGTGCTCGCGCTGGGAAGGATCGGCTTCGACGCATTCTTGAAGACGCGGCGCGAGCTGGGCCGGCCGCCCGTCCTGCCGAAGCCCCGGTTCGGCCACGGCTCGGTCTGCCGCCTGCCCGAGGGCGTTTTCCTCCTCGCCTCCTATCATCCGAGCCAGCAGAACACGAGCACGGGGAAGCTCACCGCGCCGATGTGGCGCTCCCTGTTCACGACCGCCCGGACCCTCCGCGATCGGCTATAGTCCCGATGATGACCGTACTCTTTCTTTGCCGTCAGAACGCGGGTCGAAGCCAGATGGCCCAGGCCTTCTTCGAGCGCATGGCTCCTTCCGGGAACGTCGGCGTATCGGGCGGATCGAGCCCCGCCCCCGCGATCCATCCGGTGGTGGTGGATGCGATGCGTGAGGTCGGCATCGACCTCGCGGGACGGGTCCCGCGCAAGGTCGACGCCGAGATGCTCGCCGGGGCCGACCGCGTGATCTCGATGGGCTGTGACGATCCCGCCGTCTGCGACTATCCGGGACGGAAGGTCGAGGACTGGTCCATCGAGGACCCCTCGGGGAAGCCGATCGACAGAGTCCGGGAGATCCGGGACGAGCTTCGCGCGCGCGTCGAGGCGCTCGTGGCGAGCCTTTCCAGGGAGGGGGCGGCGCGATGACGGTTGGATCGATGCGCGCGGTCACGCTGGTCAAGCATGGCAACCCCAGCACGCTGCGCATGACCGAGTGCGCCGAGCCCGACCTCCTGCCGAACGAAGTGCTGATCCAGGTTCGCGCGGTCGGCGTGAACTTCACCGACGTGCTCGCGCGGCAGGGATTGAATCCCGAAGCGCCGCATCCCCCCTGCATCCTCGGTCACGAGACGGCGGGGGACGTGGTGGCCGTGGGGAGCGAGGTCACGGCATTCCATGCCGGACAGCGGGTGCTTGCGTATCACCTGGGCGGCGGCTACGCCGAGCGGATCGCCGTGCCCGCGACCCAGGTGTTCGCGATACCCGATTCGATTCCGTACCAGTCGGCCGTGCTGATCCCGCTCAACTACGGAACGGCGTACGTCGCGCTCTATCGCACGGGCCCGGTGGAGCCCGGGATGCGCGTCTTCATCCACGCCGCCGCCGGCGGCGTCGGGATGGCGGCCGTGGATCTCGCGCGGCGCGCCGGCCTCGAGGTCGTGGCGGCGGCGAGCACCCATTTCAAGCGCGCGCGACTGGTGGCCGAGGGCGTCCGCTTCGTCGTTCCGGCGAAGCGCATGCGGGTCCACAAGGTCTCGAACCGCCTGTTCGGCGGTCCCGCGTTCGACATCGTGCTCGACTCGATCGGCGGCCGGTCGATTCCGGATGGAATGCGGTCGCTTCGACCGGGTGGGCGCGTCGTGAGTCTCGGCGTAGCGGATCTCTCGCGACGGGGATTGCTCGGGGCGCTCGGATTCCTGCTGGGTGCGCCGCGGTTCACCTATCTGCAACTGCTGACGGCGAGCCGCGGGCTTTACGGCGTGAATCTGAGACGCCTCATGGAGGATGCGGGCCTCGTGCGGGAGATCATCGAGACACTGGTGGGCTGGGCCGCGGCCGGCGAGATCCGGCCGGAGCCGGGCCGGGTGATGACGCTCGCGGAGGCGGCCGAAGCACATCGAATCCTAGAGTCCCGGGGGAACGTCGGGAAGATCGTGCTGCGGACGTAGCGGTCAGTGGACGACCGGCGCGACCAGCCGGCGCAAATCCGCGAGCACGTCGGGCCAGGCCACCGCGTAGTTCTTCCTCGCCGCGAGCCGCCGGTCGGCGGCTACGTTCTCGAATCCCGAGTGGATCACGCTGAGCGACGATCCCGATGCTTCCGGCTCGATCAGGAACTCGACCCGCGTCGGCGCGCCCCATCCTTCGCCCGCCCATTCCCACGAGAGCACGACGCGCGACTCGGGCGTGATCTCCTCGATGCGGCCCTCCTCCACGATCTGGCGTCCCTGGTAGCGCGACGTGAGCCTGAAGGCTCCTCCCGCCACAGCGTCGAATCGGTCCACGTGCGCGACCCACTTGTCGAGACCGGGTCCGGTCGAGATCAAAGGCCAGAGATCCGCGGCGGCGCGGGGGAGAACCGCGCGGGCCAGCACCGGGACGTCCGCGCCCCAGGAGACAGCGTCCGCCCCGTCATGGAGCGTGGAACGGAGGGCGGCGAGCGCCTGACTCCAGAAGCGGCGTTCGCGCGCGCGCTCGATCTCGCGGAGATCCTGCTCCAAGACGGTGGCGCGCGACCCCGGCCCGTCCCCCTCGAGGAGGATGGTGAGACCGCGCTCCCGGCCCGTCGTCGATCCCCGCACGGCAAGCTCGAGGCGCACCGGCGGCACGGCCTCGATCACGTGCCCTCGGGTCGTATCCCCATTCGCGTGCTCGATCGTGAACTCCGCGCCGCGGGAGAGATCGAGATCGCCCCGTCCGAGCCACCGAGCGAGGAGCTCCGGCCGGGTGAGATGAGCCCATACATCGAGAACCGGGCTTCGAAACGAGCGTGTGACCGATGAGGGCGGGGCGCTCACGCGCGACATCGTACCCGATGGGACGACGGCTGTCGCGGCGGGTGCTAGGCTTCCGGGCATGGCATTTCTGGGTGGGCTGAGGTTGGTTGCCGTGCGGCTGTGGGCGCTTCCGACGACGCTGGTGGGGCTGGTCCTGGCCGGGGCGGCGCTCTTCGGCGGGCGGGCGCGAGTGAGGGCGGGAACGGTGGAAGTCTGGGGCGGCTGGCTGGCTGGATTGCTCCGCGTCTGGCCGCCCGGCGCCGCGGCGATGGCCCTTGGCCACGTGATCCTCGCGATGACGGAGGAGGATCTCGAGCGCCACGGCGTCCACGAGCGCGTCCACGTCCAGCAGTGCGAGCGATGGGGCCCGCTGTTCCTGCCCGCCTATGGCGTCGCATCACTCTGGGCCTGGGCCCGCGGCCGCGATCCCTACCGGGGAAACGCGTTCGAGCGCGAGGCCTTCGCGGCGGACGAGGCAAGGCTGGCGGCGGGCCCGAGGTCGCGCGACGGTGCTGGTGGCAACCCACGGCACGGCGCGGGCGGCGCGCCGGCCCCCGGCTCCGGCTCGAGATCAGCGTCAGGCTAGCCGCAGCCGACTACCCGGCTGGCAGGGGACGATGCAGCACGTGTCTCGCGCCGAGAAATTGCAGAGCAGCGCGCATGCGCTCTTCGATGCCGGCAACGGGCAGACCCGCGGCGTATTCGGCTGCGCGACGCGCGTCGCCAGGACGGCAGCCGAGATTGCGAAGGCCTGCCAGAATGTCTCTCGTTTCAGTGGTCCATTTCGAATGGACATCCCTTCCTGCCCGCTTGTGATCCATGAATTCCGCGCCAAAGATACGATCCGCTTCGTACTGATTGTGGGTTCTGCACCGTAGACGGATGTTCTGAACGGTCGCACGACCCCCACGAGCCACGGGCTCGATATGGTCGAACTCGAGGAGTCGCCTCTCATCGCAGCGCTTCCCGTGGACGCTCACGAACGTGCACTGCCCGCGATCCCTCTCCCACACCGCGCGACGAATATCGGCCGAGATGTGGCGCTTGCTCATCCCCGGTCGGGAGCTTCGGGGTCGCGCCGTGATTCCAATCTTTCGCCGTTCGAGCTGTTGAATGAGAGCGTCCAGGGCTCGGTCCAGGACCTGGTCGACGTCGCCCGAAGGAAGGGCGTGGCCCAGGAGCGCCTGTGCGTACCGAAGCTTGGCTCGTGACAATCGGGCTCGCACCAGGAGAGCCTTGGGGGAGCGAGACTCAACTTGCGACGTCGCAACCTCGGGACCGCCAGGACCAGTTGGAGTCTCGACGAGAGACTCAACTTGCGACGTCGCAACCTCAGGAGTCCTGGCGCCCACTGAATCGTCCGCCCCAACTTGCGACGTCGCAAGTTGACAGGCAACAAGGTCGATCGACCCGATTCGTCTTGTGAAATACGTCGCAAGCCACGCCTCGATTTCCGGCTTGCACCTATGTGAGGCGCCCTCGATCAGCTCCCGGGCGTTCTCGGGCGTGAGATGAGGTGCGAGCAGGCAGACTCCGATCAGTTGAAGCCGGCCATCCGCGACGGCAGGGAGGAGCTCCGGAAACCGCCGTGCCGCCCTTGCTGCCTGGATTCGCTTGAACGCCGCATCCTCCGACAGGCGCAGATCCGCGACGCAATACGCGTGCATCGAGGAATAGCCAGCCGGAGCATACAGACGCCGGACGTCGACCCGGCGATGTGGGCGAGGATCTCCGCCATCGTCAGGCGATCGCGCACAACCAGTGCCGCGAGATCACGCAACAGCGCCGCGTCGCTGACATGGGTCAACGAGTAGCTTTGCATGATGTACCTGCTTCGGGGCAGGTGAACAACGCGTGGCGCTCGATCGGCGCCTTCAGTTTGAGGGTGTTTCCTTTATATCACGACGAATGCGGAGGGCCTCGCGCGCTGTCGCGACGGAGCGACTACCTGTGAATCGAGGAAATGCGAACGAGGCGCGATCGTCGCCCCTGGGGCGTGGCATTCACACTCGGATGCATTCAAAGTGGGAGCAGGGCCCAGCTCGCCGAATGCTGCTCCAAACGCGTCAACAAGAAATCGCGTTGACGAATAAAAATGTTCTCGCGCACGGAGCTGGAGTCAGGCGTCGCTCACGTCCTCGCCGGCACCGGCCGGAGCGCGATCCGCTTCGGGCCATCGGGCGTCGGCAAGTGGAGGGTGAGGTCGTACGCATACGCTGCGTCGGCAGGCGCGCGACGCCCCAGCTCGGGAGCAGGGGACTTGAAGTACACGGCACCCTGGAGCGACTCACCGGGAGGGACCGTCCTTGTCTCGACGAGCAGGGCGGGACGGGAACCAAAAAACAGCCCATTGACTTTCACCTTTTGTTCACCTACGATCTGCATCACCTGCGGGGCGAGTACCGCCCCGGGGCGGGTTCCCGGACGGCCGCCGACAGGGCGCCACGCGGCCGCCGCGGGGAACCCGGAAAGGACCGATCATGCTGACTCCGCGGCAGCGGGCCGCGTACGACTTCATCGAGAGCTTCCGGGCGCAGCGTGGCTACGCTCCCTCCTACGACGAGATCCGGCGTCATCTGGGGCTGGCTTCGCTCAACGCGGTGGCCAAGCTCATCGCGCAGCTCCGTCGACGCGGGCAGCTCGTCCCGGCGCCTCCCAATGCCAAGCGATGGCTCGAGCCGGTGCGAACCGCGCGACGGCCCGAGCCGGCGCGAGCGGCGCGCCGGCCCGCGCGGCTCGCCCGCGCCTCCTCGAGCGCGATCCCCCTCCTGGGCACGATCGCGGCCGGCCATCCCATCGAGCCGGTCGAAACCGCCGAGGACATCGAGGTCCCCGCGTCCATGCTCGGCGCGGGCGAGCGCTACGCGCTTCGCGTCCAGGGCGACTCCATGATCGAAGACGGAATTCAGGACGGCGACATCGTGGTCGTCCGCCGCGCTCAGCGTGCAGACCCGGGCGAGACCGTGGTCGCGATCGTGGACGGCGACGCCACGCTCAAGCGATTCCACCCGGCGCGCGGGCAAGTCGAGCTCCGGCCCGCCAACGCCGCGCTCGAGCCGATTCGCGTCCGCGCCGATCGGGTCGAGATCCGCGGCGTGCTCGTGGGCCTGTTTCGACGGTACGCGCCGTGAGCGTGCGATGGAACCGACCATCCTCCATCTCTCCATCGATTCCTTCGCCATTCAAGCCGAGCGGCTTCGCTGCCCCAAGCTCGTGGGGCGCCCGCTCGCGCTCGCGCCCGCCGATTCGCCCCGGCCGCGCGTGCTCGCCGTCTCGCGCGAGGCGCGCGCGGCCGGGGTAAGGCCCGGCACGCCGCTCGTCGTCGCGCGGCGCGCCTGTCGCGACCTGATCGCGCTTCCTCCCGACCGCGATCTCTACGCCGGACTCTCCGACTCCATTCGAGAGCGGCTCTCGCCCTTCGCCCCGTTCGCGGAAGGCGCGCGTCCCGCGGGCTCGACCGCGGGTTTCGCGCTCGATCTGACCGGCGTCGCGCGCTCGCACGCCGAAGCGCGCGCGCGGGCGTCGGCCGCGGGGGCCGAAGTGGAG
>DASUFL010000109.1:0-4820 GCA_036274595.1 Candidatus Eiseniibacteriota bacterium
GGGCCGCGGCTACGGCCACCAATGCGTCCTTCGGGATTCGTCCTAGTAGGACCGCGGTCAGGAAGCGCCGCCATCCCATCTCGATGATGCCGGCCACGAAGCAGAGCGCGTCGGCGGGCGAGAATGGGATCATGAACAGCGGGATGAGCATCAGCCAGCGCTTTCCGCCCATTCGGTTCTGGGCCCGCTGGAGCTGCTCCTTCCCTGCAACTCGTTCCGCCAGGGGGCGGCCGCCCCAGTGGCCGATGGCGTAGGCGCCTGCGGAGCCGAGGATCGTTCCGATGGACGTGGCGAGCGGGCCCACGATGGGACCGTAGAGGACGCCCGCGATGACGGGGACGAAGACGCCGGGGATGGGGGCGGCGAGGATCTGCCCCGCCTGGATGGCGAGGAGGAGGAGCGGGCCGTAGACGCCGGCGCCCCGGATCCAGGCTTCGATCTCCGCGCGATGGAGGCGCGGCGCGAGAAGGATGCTTCCTTCGATCAGCAGGCCCGCGGCCACGACAGCGATCGCAATCCAGAGCCAACGACGTCGCGCTGCCGAGTTCCGGTCGCTCACCGCGCGGACTCTACGGCACCCTTGCATGCGCCGAAAGCGTGATCTGGAAGTCCGTTCCGGACGGCGCCGTGGTCGATTATCCTAGGTTCGATCGACGATCCCTTTCCCGCGCCCCCGAAGGGGGCTTACCCGGAGATCACGATGACCGATCGTTTCGACTCCCGAGCGACCCTCGAGGTCGGCGGCCGCAGTTACGAGATCCATCGCCTGGACGCCCTCACCCAAGCGGGCCTTCCGGTCGAGCACCTCCCCTACTCCATCAAGATCCTGCTCGAGAACCTGCTCCGCACGCAGGACGGACGAAACGTGAAGGCGGAGGACGTGGAGGCCGTCGCGCGATGGGAGCCGACGGCCGAGCCCAACCGCGAGATCCAGTTCACGCCGAGCCGCGTGCTGCTCCAGGACTTCACCGGCGTGCCCGCCGTGGTCGATCTCGCCGCCATGCGCGACGCCATGGCGGCGCTCGGCGGCGATCCCAAGCGGATCAACCCGCTCCAGCCCGCGGATCTCGTCATCGACCACTCCGTGCAGGTGGACGAGTACGGCTCGAGCGCCGCGCTTCTGATCAACGCGGAGAAGGAGTTCGAGCGGAACCGCGAGCGCTATCTCTTCCTCCGCTGGGGCCAGCGCGCGTTCGACAACTTCCGCGTCGTGCCTCCCGCGACCGGCATCGTGCACCAGGTGAACCTCGAATTCCTCGCGCGGGTCGTCTTCGCCACCGAGGGGAAGAATCCCCGCGCCTATCCCGACACGCTCATCGGCACCGATTCCCACACCACGATGATCAACGGCCTTGGCGTCCTCGGATGGGGCGTGGGCGGGATCGAGGCCGAAGCCGCGATGCTCGGCCAGCCGGTCGTGATGCTGATTCCGCAGGTGGTCGGGTTCCGGCTCGACGGCAAGCTCCCCGATGGCGCGACCGCGACCGACCTCGTGCTCACGGTCACCGAGATGCTCCGCAAGAAGGGCGTGGTCGGAAAGTTCGTCGAGTTCTACGGCCCCGGCCTGGCCGCGCTTCCCGTCGCGGACCGCGCGACCATCGCGAACATGGCTCCCGAGTACGGAGCCACGTGCGGCATCTTCCCGATCGACCCGGAGACGCTCCGCTATCTCGAGTTCACGGGGCGTCCCGCCGAGCAGCTCCGGCTGATCGAGGCGTACGCGAAGGAGCAGGGACTCTTCCACGTGCCGGGCTCACCCGAAGCGTCCTACTCGGACACGCTGGGGCTCGATCTCGCGACGGTCGAGGCATCGCTCGCGGGGCCGCGGCGGCCACAGGATCGGGTCGTCCTGCGCGAGGTGAGGAAGAACTTCCAGACGGCGCTCCCGAGCATGAAGAGCACGCCCGTCGCCGCGGCCAAGCCGCTCCCTGGCGAGACACGCTGGGAGAACGAAGGGGGGGACGGAATCCTCGCGACGATGGCGCCGGCCGCCCCTCGGGTGTCGCACAAGGGCGAGGAGTTCCCCCTCAACGAAGGCTCCGTCGTGATCGCGGCGATCACGAGCTGCACCAACACCTCGAACCCCTCGGTGATGGTCGGCGCCGGGCTCCTCGCGAAGCACGCGGTCGAGCGGGGGCTCAAGACCAAGCCCTGGGTCAAGACGAGCCTCGCGCCTGGCTCCAAGGTCGTGACCGGTTACCTCGACCAGGCCGGGCTCACGACCTATCTCGACAAGCTCGGATTCCAGACGGTCGGCTACGGCTGCACGACCTGCATCGGGAACAGCGGCCCCCTGGCCGCGCCGATCTCGAGCGCCATCGAGGAAGGAAGCCTGGTGGTCGCGTCGGTCCTGAGCGGAAACCGGAACTTCGAGGGACGCATCCACCCCGAGGTGCGCGCGAACTATCTCGCGTCTCCTCCGCTCGTCGTCGCCTTCGCGCTCGCGGGACGCATCGACGTCGACCTCGGCACGGAGCCGCTGGGCCAGGGCAAAGATGGGAAGCCGGTCTTCCTCCGCGACGTCTGGCCGTCGCGCAAGGAGATCGAGGACACGATCCGAACCGCGGTGAAGTCGGAAACGTTCCGCTCCACCTACAAGGACGTCTACACGGGAGACGAGACGTGGCGCACGCTCCCCGTCCCCGAGGGAGACCGCTACGCGTGGGAGCCGGGCTCGACCTACGTGAAGCTTCCTCCGTACTTCGACGGCATGGAGCGCACGCCGAAGCCGGTCACCGAGATCACGGGCGCGCGCGTCCTCGCCTTCCTGGGCGACAGCGTCACGACCGACCACATCTCGCCGGCCGGATCGATCAAGCGCGCGTCCCCCGCCGGGCAGTACCTCGAGGCGCAAGGGGTGAGGCCGGCCGACTACAACTCGTACGGCTCGCGCCGCGGCAATCACGAGGTGATGGTGCGCGGCACGTTCGCGAACGTGCGCATCCGGAACAAGCTCGTGCCCGGCGTCGAGGGAGGAATGACCGCCCACCTCCCGGACGGCGAGACCATGGCGATCTACGACGCGGCGATGCGCTACGAGAAGGAAGGCGTGCCGTCGGTCGTGCTCGCCGGCAAGGAATACGGCGCCGGCTCCTCGCGCGACTGGGCGGCGAAAGGCCCGAAGCTCCTCGGCGTGCGCGCCGTGATCGCCGAGGGGTACGAGCGGATCCACAGGAGCAACTTGATCGGCATGGGCATCCTGCCGCTCCAGTTCCGCGCCGGAGAGACGGCCGAAACGCTCGGCCTGACGGGCCGGGAGCGATACGACGTCGTCGGGCTCGGTCCGGTCATCGCCTCCGGCGCGACGCGCGGCGCCGAAATCACGGTGCGCGTGCACCCGGATCAAGGCGGCACGCGCGAGTTCCGCGCGATCGTCCGGATCGACACGCCCCAGGAGGCGCGCTACTTCGAGCACGGCGGGATCCTCCCCTACGTGCTCCGACGGCTCCTGGGATCGGCGGACCGCTGAGCGCCGGAGCGCCGGCAAGCGCGACCGGAGCCGTTCGGCGCCGGGCGCCCGGCGGGGTCAAGGGGCGCTTGAAAACGCTCCTCTCGGGCGACCAGGAGCTCACCCTTACCGTCATCTGCGCGGTCGCCGGCATCGCCGCTGGGACGGCCGACCGGTGGGCGCCCGGGGCGGGACTCAGGATTCCGCTCTTCGTCATCTCCTACCTCGCCGGGGCCATCGGTCCCGGCCTCGACCTGATCCGGAATCTCCTCGCCCGCCGCCTCGACATCAATCTTCTCATGGTCACGGCGGCCACCGGATCGGCGGTCCTCGGACACTGGGGCGAGGGGGCGGTCCTCCTCTTCCTCTTCTCGTTGAGCGGCGCGCTCGAGCGGCGCGCGATGGAGCGGACAACGCGGACGATCGAGGGGCTGATCGAGCTCCGCCCCGATACCGCGCTCGTCCTTCGCGACGGACGCGAGGAGCGCGTGCCCGTCCAGGACGTGCGCTTGGACGACCGCGTGCGCGCCATTCCCGGCGAGCGGTTCGCGGTGGACGGCATCGTGGTCGAGGGCCAGTCGGAAGCGGACGAATCCACGATCACGGGCGAGTCGATCCCCGTGGAGAAGGGGCCGGGAAGCCGCGTGTTCGCGGGAACCATGAACCTGCGCGGCGCCCCCATCGTACGGGTCGACAAGGCCGCGGAAGAGACCACGCTCGCGCGGATCATCCATCTCGTCGGCGAGGCGCGGAAGGCCAAGTCCACCGCCGAGACGTTCGTGGAGCGCTGGGAGCTTCCCTACGTCGTCTCGGTCTTCCTCGGCGCGGGGCTGGCCGCCGGGCTTTCGCTCGCGCAGGGAGTGGACGCGTGGACCGCCTCCTATCGGGGTCTCGTGCTGCTCGTCGCCGCGTCTCCCTGCGCCGTCGTGATCGCGACGCCCGCCGCGATCCTCTCCGCGATCACGCACGCGGCGCATCACGGCGTCCTCTTCAAAGGGGGCGTGCATCTGGAGCGGCTCGCGCAGGTCACCGCGCTCGCGCTCGACAAGACCGGCACCGTCACGGAGGGGCGCCCGCGCGTCCTCAGCGTGGCGGCCGTCGCGCCTGCGCGCGAGGACGATCTCCTGCGCTACGCCGCCGCGGTGGAGGCCCGGAGCGAGCATCACACGGGACGGGCCGTCGTCGCCGAAGCCACGCGGCGGCGGATCACGTGGCCCAGGGTCACGGAGTTCGAGAGCCACGTCGGCGAGGGCGTGCACGCGCACGCCGACGGCCGCTGGGTCGGCGTCGGACGGGATCCCCTGTTCCGCCGCCACGATGTGCCCGTGCCCCCCGAGGCGGGACGCGAGGCGGACGCGATGCGCGCGCGCGG
>DASUFL010000110.1:0-2780 GCA_036274595.1 Candidatus Eiseniibacteriota bacterium
TCCGTGCGGCGCGCGACGGCCTGCTTGCGTTGGTCCGCACCCGCCTGCCCGCCGGAGTCGCGGCGCTGCATCAGCGTGTCGCCGAACTGGAATCCGAGGTCGTCGAGCTTCGACAGATCAACAACGCGCTGATGAGCAGCGAGGGGGGCGACAAGGTCGAGGAGGAGATCGTCCGTCGAATCGCATCGGACCTGCTCGGCAATCTAGGCAGGGAGCCGCGCCAGCGTATCGCGCGGGACATCTACGAGCGGTGGTGCTCGCCGGAGCCCGCCGCCCCTCAAGGCCGGTGGCGGTGCGAGGGCTGCGGAGAGTACGTCGAGCCCGATCCGAGCACGCCGCAGGGTCGCGGCCATCCCGTGCCGAACGCGGACGGCTCGCCGGGCTTCTGCGGCCCGATCTCACGGGAGCCCGCCGCCCCTGACGCGGGGGTGGAGGCGCTGCTGGACGCGCTGTTGCCCATAGCCGATGGCGTGCCGACCCGCGACGAGGCGCGCGGCATCATCACCGCGCACACCGCTGCGCTGCGGCGGGAGAGGGACGAGGCGAAGAAGGCGCTAGCGGAGACCGAGTCCGACTTGGAGGCCCTTGCGGCCCCGTGCGGCACGATCCAGCAGCGCATCACGGTAGAGCGCGAGAAGTACCGCCTTGCTTGTGATGAGCGCGACGCCGCCCGAACCGACCTCGCGGCGGCGGTGCGGCTGCTGGAGCGGGCCAAGGGCTGGCTGAGCAACGCCGAGGTTCTGAACGACATCGACGCCTTCATCGCTTCCCGGAAGGAGGCGCCCAAGTGACGAAACCCAAGGTAGCCCGCTCCACGATCGACCGCGTGTTCCGGACGTGGCTCTGGTGGTGCGACGAGTGCATCAAGGACGAGCCGACATTCCGCGCGGAATACAAGCGGGCGAGGGACATCCTTTTCCTTGCCTACAGCGAGATCGTCGACCGCATCGATCGCGGCTACGACATCCCCAAGAAAGGAGCGCGGCCCAAGTGAGCGACGCGGAAGCAAGGGCGAAGGCCGAGGAGTTCTGGCGCTCGCGCGGGATACTCCCGACGCTGGACGATGTTGTCTCCCTCGCCGCGCTGCTCCGTGCCGCCGGGGCGGGGACGTGGAGCAAGGACAGGCCGCGTGTCGTCTGCCTCTGCGGCTCTACGCGGTTCGCGGAGACGTTCAACGAGGATGCGGCGCGGCTCACGCTTGCGGGCGAGATCGTCGTCCGCCCCGAGGTCGTGACGTACTCGCGCGAGAACGACCCCCAGCACATCGCGCCCGAGGTCAAGGCGGGACTCGACGAGCTGCACCTCCGCAAGATCGACCTCGCGGACTACGTGCGCGTGCTCAACGTCGGCGGCTACGTCGGTGAGAGCACGCGGAGAGAAATCGCCTACGCAGAGCGGACGTGGAAGCCTGTCGAATACCTGGAGCCGCGATGACCCACGCCGCCCAGCACCCCGCGGTCGTGGCCGCCGTGGAGGCGCTGCGCCCGGTCCTCCGCGAAGTCACGAGCCGCTACGGCCAGTCCTATCGAGAGCCCGACTACAACCCCGCAGCGCACCTCGAGATCACGATCACGGTAGACGAGGCAAGGAAGGCCCGCGCCGCCCTCGCCCTCCTCCGCGCGGCGATGTCGAAGGCGGAGACGGCGTGGCTGATGCGCCACAACAAGGGCGGGACGTGGCCCGTGCTCATGGACGAGGACGACGGCGACAGCGTGCGCGTGACCGTTTTGCGATGGGAGGAGTGACATGGACGAGCCTGTTTGTTTCGCCAAGGCTCGCCGGGCTCGGGAGGTGAATCCGTGAGGCACGACGAGATCGCCGCGGACCTCGCGCGGAAGCTGGAGAAGGCGACCCCGGGGCCGTGGAAAAACAGCGGTGATGCCGGCGTGCTTGCCCCGGCGGACGCCGTGTTTCCTGGCTACGTAGCGGACTGCGCCGTAGGTGGGTGGTCGCCCAGGGTCCAAGAGGGCAACGCCGACTTCATCTCGTCTGCCTTCAACGCGGCCCCGCTCCTCCTCTCCGAGCGCGCGGCGCTGAGGGAAGTGGAAGGGCGTATCCGGGCATGGCTGGCCGGCGAGGACGTATCGGTGGACTGCCTGTTCAAGGCCCTCTCCGCCCTCGACGCGGCGCGGGTGGAGGCGTAGATGGACGTGATCGAAGCGGAGTACCGAGCGTGGTGCCACGCCAAAAAGGTGCAGCCGTACTCGGCTCGTGCTGCTGGCTTCCGCGCCGGCTGGCTCGCCGCCCGGAAGCGCGCCGTGGAGGTGGCAACCGCCCAGCGGGACGGAAGCGGCAACTGCATCGCGTGGGAGGCTCGGGACAAGGTGCGGGCCGCCTTGGAGCGTCTCGGCGCGGACGAGGAGGCGTAGATGGAACCCGGCATAGTCTGGAACGATGACGGGTTCTTCGACGACGACGACGACCAGCATGAGGATTGCCCCGAGTGCGGCGGCGAGGGATGGATCGAGGACGAAAGCGACCCGCTCAACGACGCCGCCTATGACCCGGAGACGGGCGCGACGGTCTACCCGCTGGAACCGTGCCCGTACTGCAACCCGGACGGGGAACGCATCGACGCGGAGGACTTGATCGGCGCGGACGAGCCCGAAGGGGAGGAGGGGTAGATTGCGGCACCCGATCCGCTGGACGCTGCGCTGGAACGGGAACGACCGGCACATCATGTGGCACGAGACGAAGCCGCTCCTGTTCCACACGCGGCGCGAGGCTCGGGAATGGGCGGAGGCCAAGTACGGCTACATCAAGAGCCGCGCTGATCTGCG
>DASUFL010000111.1:0-33270 GCA_036274595.1 Candidatus Eiseniibacteriota bacterium
GCTCCCGGCCCATACGAACTCCTCGATGCGCTCACGCTCCGCAGTGCCGAGCACGAGCGAAACGCCGGGAATGGCGGCCACCTCGCCGGGAGCACGTTGGGCATAGCACCCGGTGACGACGATGCGAGCCCCAGGCGCGCGACGCGCGAGCGATCGGACCAGCTGGCGCGCCTCCTGATCCGCGCGCGCCGTGACGGTGCACGTATTCACCACGACGACGTCGGCACTCTCGGGAGCGTCGGCGTCGCTCCAGCCGCCGTCGGCGAGCCGGGCCCGCATGGCCGCCGTGTCGTGCTGATTCAGCCGGCAGCCCAGCGTCAAAAACGAAACCCGAGGGGCGGAACTCAACCCCTCGGGTGTCTGGCGATCCCCTCGGATCACCGAACGGCTACGAAGCCGCGCCGGAGTCGCTGGTCTCCTCGGTCGCGACCGGTTCGTTATCCGCGGACGGCGTGGGCTTGTACTTCTCCGCGAACGCGGCCTGCGTGGCCGCGTCCTGGTCGGTGAGCCACGCCTTCACGCTCAGGATGATTCGATGCGCCTGGGTATCGACACGGGTCACCTTGAGGTCGAGCGTGTCCTCCGCCTTGAAGCTGTCGGAGGGCTTCTTCAACCCGTCGATGCCGAGCTGCGAGAGCGGAATGAAGCCCTCGAGCCCGTCCTCGAGATCCACGATGACGCCGCGGTCGAGCAGACGCACGACCTTGCCCCGGACGATCATGTCGGGGAGATAGCGCTCCGCCAGGGTGGGCCACGGATCGTCGCTCACCTGCTTCAGGCCGAGCGAGATGCGCCGCGCGTCCTTGTCGATGGAGAGCACCACGACCTCGACCTTGTCCCCCTTCTTCAGAACTTCGCTCGGATGGACCACGCGGCGCGTCCACGACATGTCGCTGATGTGGACGAGACCGTCGATCCCCTCCTCGATCTCGACGAAGGCGCCGAAATTGGTGAGGTTCCGAACCTTCCCCGTGAGGCGCGTGCCGATCGGGAAGCGCTCGTCGAGCGTGAGCCACGGATCGGGCTCGATCTGCTTCAGGCCGAGCGAGATCTTCTCGTTGTCCTTGTCGATCTTGAGGATCATCGCCTCGATCTGATCGCCGATGGCGACCACCTTGGACGGATGCCGCACGTGGCGCGTCCAGGACATCTCGGAGATGTGGATGAGGCCCTCGATCCCCTTTTCCAGCTCCACGAAGGCGCCGTAGTCGGTGATCGAGACCACCTTGCCCTTGACCCGCTGGGTGACCGTGTAGCGCTTGTCGACGTCTTCCCACGGGTAGGGCGTGAGCTGCTTCATGCCGAGAGAGATGCGCTCCTTCTCCGGATCGAACGAGAGCACCTTCACGCGCACCTTGTCCCCGATCGAGACGAGCTCGGACGGGTGGCTCACGCGGCCCCAGGACATGTCGGTGATGTGGAGGAGGCCGTCGATCCCGCCCAGGTCGACGAAGGCGCCGAAATCGGTGATGTTCTTCACCACGCCCTCGCGAATCTGATCCTTGGCCAGCTCCTGGATGATCTCGCTCTTCTGCTTCGCGCGGTGCTCCTCCAGGACGGCGCGGCGGGAGACGACGATGTTCCGGCGCCTCTTGTTCAGCTTGATGATCTTGAATTCCATGGACTGGCCGATGAGCGAGTCCACGTTCTGCACCTGGCGGAGCGCGATCTGCGACCCGGGGAGGAAGGCCTCCACCCCGTAGAGATCCACGACCACGCCGCCCTTGATCTTGCGGACCAGCTTGCCCTCGACCAGCTCTCCGTTGTCGGAGGCCGTCTTGACGCGGTCCCACACCTTGACGAAGTCGGCGCGCTGCTTGGACAGGACGACCAGACCGTCCTGGTTCTCGGTCTTCTCGAGGAAGACCTCGATCTCGTCGCCGACCTTCACACCCTCGAGGTCAGGGAACTCCTCGACCGGGATGACGCCCTCGGACTTGAAGCCCACGTCGACCGTGACTTCCTTGTCGTCGATCTTGAGGACGCGGCCGCGGACGATCTCCCCTTCCTCGAGGTCCTTGAGCGAATCCTCGTAGAGCTGGAGCCACTGGCCCATGGAGCTCTGGGCGTCCTCGTCGGGATCGAGCTCACCGACTCCGACCGCGACACCGCCGGCCTCCTCGCCCAGGTCCTCGTGGACAAGCCTCGTGATGGCCTTCCGCTTGCGGGGTTTCGATTCGACCTCGGCCTCGTCCGCCGCGTCGTCCTTCAGGTCCACATCCTCGTCATGCCTTCGAACCATCTGTCTGTGTTTCCCCCTATTTCTATGAAATTCGGCCTCGAGGGCCGGTGGTGCCGTCCGTTAGGCGCCCGCCGCTTGCGCGGGCTCGATCTGGGTGAGGCGATCGACGACTTCGGCAATCACCTCGTCGGGAGTGGATGCTCCCGCGGACACGCCGATCTGGCGCATGCCCTGGAACCAGTCGGGGACGATCTCGTCCGCCGACTCGATCTGAAAGACGTTCGGGTTCACCTTGCGGCAAACCTCCGCGAGCTGCGCGGTATTCGCGCTCTGACGTCCGCCGATGATGACCATCGCCTCGACGGACGGAGCCAGCTCCACCGCGGTCTTCTGCATCGAGGTGGTCGCCCCGCAGAGCGTGTTGTACACGCGCACTTCCTTCCCGCGCTTGAGGAGCGCGCCCACGATCTCCTGGACGTGCCCGATCGCGTGCGTGGTCTGGAACACCACGCCCATTCGCGGGATGAACTTGAGCGCCTCGGCCTCCGCCACCGTGTCGATGACGATGGCCTTGCCGCCCGTGTGCGCGATCACCCCGATCACCTCGGGGTGGTGCTGGTCGCCGATCATGACGACCTTGTAGTTCTCGTCGATCAGCTTCGCCGCGTATTGCTGCGCCTTGGTCACGAAAGGGCAGGTCGTATCGACGATCTTGAGCCCTCGCGATTCGGCGCCTGCCTTCACCTCGGGCCCGACGCCGTGCGAGCGGATGATCACGGTCGAGCCCTGGTCCACCTGCTCGAGCTCGCTCACCACTTCGAGGCCGCGGTTCCGGAACGACGCCACGACTTGAGGGTTGTGGATGAGAGGGCCCAGGGCCTTGACGGTCCCAGGGTCCTTGTCCATCGCCTCGTTCGCCATCTTGATCGCGCGCTTCACGCCGAAGCAGAAGCCCGCGTTGTCGGCCACGATCACGTCCACGCTAGTACGCTCCTCCTGGAAGATCCCCGATGGCGTCCATCACCCGTCGCGCGAACGCGTCGGCCCCGGCACGGCTTTCGACCTGCCCCACCGGGGGCATGATCATGGAGCCGAAGGCCAGCCTGATTTCGACCTGTCGCGCCATGGATCGGCGGATCTGTCTCGATCCCGAGATGCGGGCGGGTAGAACCGGAGCGCGGGCCGTCGCCGCGAGGCGCGCGATTCCGGCGCGCGGCGGCAAGAACGACCCGGTCTTGCTGCGGGTGCCCTCCGGAAAGATCAGTACGGCTCCACCTTCCTCCAGCACCCGCTCGGCGCCGCGAAGCGCGGACCGGGCCCCAGGCCCTCGCTGGATCGGGATCGAATTATAGCCCCGGATGAGGGCTCCGAACCACCTATTCTGGAACAGCTCCTCCTTGGCCAGGAAAAGGAGCCTCCGGGGGACCACGCCCCCCATGATGGGCGGGTCCCAGAAGGAGATGTGGTTGCAGGCGATGATGACCGGCCCTTTGGCCGGGATGTGCTCCATCCCCGTGACCCGGAGCCTCAGGAAGGTCCGGCAGAAGATCCCCGACGTGTGGTGCCCGAACAGGTAGAAGAGGGTCCGTTTCCCGGGCCCCCGCCGGGCCAGCTCGGCCCAGTGGACCGCCAGATCCACCTGCTGCTCCAGCGTGAGCGCGGTCGTGTCCAGCGGGAACGCGTCGGGGGCGGGCGCGAGGGGGCTCACCTCCCGGCCGCTGTCCCGCCGGTCGCGCTCGCGGATGGCGGCCTCGATCGCGGCCGGATCGGCGGGAAGCCCCGCCGCCCTGAGCTGCGCGACCCGCCGCTCGGTGCGCGCTTCGGCCGATGCGGTGAGGAAGATCTTGAGGTCCGCCTTCGGGAACACGACGGTTCCGATGTCGCGTCCCTCCATGACCAGCCCGGGCGCCCGGGCGAGCGAGCGCTGGATCTTGACGAGGTGCTTCCGCAGTTTCGGATGGACCGCGACCTGCGAGGCTGCGTCGCCCGCCTCCGCGGTTCGGATGTGCGGCTCCACCAGCTCGCCCCCGATCGTGAGCCCCCGAGGGCTGGCCTCGATCCGCGCGCTCGAGAGGAGGCCCAGGAGCGCGGCTTCGGAGTCGAGAGGGACGTTCGATCGGAGCGCGTGCCACCCCACGGCCCGGTACATCGCGCCCGAATCCACGGCGTTGAGCCCGAGGCGCTCCGCCACGGCCTTGGCGGTGACGCTCTTCCCCGCTCCCGCGGGACCGTCGATCGCGACGACGAAGGGCTTCATCGAAGGAGACCCCTCAGTCGCGGGAGAAAGCCGGGGTCGGACACGGCCGCCGCTTCGACGCCAAGGACGCGCACGCCGTCCTTGGCGCGAAGCCCGGCGACGAGGAACGCCATCGCGATCCGGTGGTCGCCCTCCGAGACGACGGACCCGCCCCGCGGAGGGCCGGTCCCCTGGATCACCCAGCCGTCGGGCCGCTCCTCGCAGAGGACGCCGATCGCGCGGAGTCCCGCCGCCACGGTCGCGATCCGGTCCGACTCCTTCACGCGAAGCTCCTCGGCGCCCCGGATGACGCTCTCCCCCTTCGCGAACGCGGCGAGGACAGCCGCGAGCGGAAGCTCGTCGATCATCCCGCGCGCCTCGTCGGGATCGACGCGGATCGGTGCGAGCGCGTGAGCCCGCACCCGCACGTCGGCTATAGGCTCGCCCGACTCGTCCCTTGCGTCGACCTCTTCCACATGGGCTCCCGCACGCGCGAGGAGATCGAGGAACGCGCGACGCGTGGGATTCACTCCGACGCCGCGCACCGTCACGTCCGATCGCGGAACGATCGCGGCGGCCGCCCAGAGGAACGCCGCGGCGCTGAAATCGCCGGGAACGCGGGCTTCGATCCCCTGGAGCGAGGCAGGTCCGCGAACCGCGATGCGGCCGTTCTCCGCCGTGACGGGTGCCCCGAATCGCGGGAGCAGGCGCTCCGTGTGGTCCCGCGTCGGAGCTGCCTCCTCGATCATCGAATCCCCCTCGGCCTGGATCGCCGCGAGGAGGAGCGCGCTCTTCACCTGGGCGCTCGCGACCGGCGTGCGCACCGAAGCGCCGTGAAGCCGCCGTCCCCGAATCGCGACCGGCGCGAGACGGTCCTGGTCGCGCGCGGCGAGATCCGCGCCGAGCGCGCGCAAGGGCTCGATCACGCGGGAGAGCGGACGCCGCCTGAGCGACGCGTCCCCCGTGAGCACGGAGAAAAAGGGCTGCGCCGCCAGCATCCCCATCGAGAGCCGGAGCGCCGTCCCCGAGTTCCTCGCGTCGAGCACGCGGTCGCTCTCGCGGAGCGCGCCGCCGCGGATGGTCCACGAGCCCGCGCCGGTCGCGCGCACGGGCACCCCTAGCGCCTTCACGATGCCGAGCGCGGCCCGCGCGTCGGCCCCTTCGTTTCCCCCCTCGATGCGAGTCGATCCCCGCGCGAGCGCGCCGAGCAGGATGAGGCGCTGGGTGATCGACTTGTCTCCCGAGACCGCGCAGGCGCCCCGGAGCGGCCCCGACGGACGCAGCATCGCCCGGCTCAACGCACGAGCTCCTGGCGAAACTGACGGGCCTCGTCGAGGAGATGTCCGAGCTCGGGCCCACCGTCCTCGAGCGCGCGCCTCAGCCGGCGCACTTCCCGCTCGAGGAGCTCGAGCGCCGGCAGGAGCTTCGGCGCGTTGATCGCGAGCGTTTCGGTGGACGAGCCCGCCCCCGCCGCGCGCGTCGCGGCGTCGAGCGTCGAGCGCGACGCCGGCGCGAGAAGACGGGTGAGGCTTCCGGTCCGTCGAAGCGTGCGCACGAGCGCCACCGCCGAGAGGACCGGGAGATCGTGGGTGAGGGCGAAGAGCGCGTCGTGGATCGTGGGGGCGACCGGCGCGGGCACCGCTCCGATCGAGGACCAGAGATCGGCCACCGTCGCGCCGGGCGAGCCTGGATCGATGGACACCCCGATCAGAACCGAGGCGCCACGAAAGCGCCCGGCATCCGTCGCGTCTGGTGCGGACGGGATCGGGTGCGCGGGCACGAAACGGTGCAGAATGCCCGCGTCCCGGGCGGCCGCCACGGACGGCTGCATGACGGGTGCGAGGTCCATGAGGATGGACTCTGCTGAAAGGCGCGGAGCGACCGCCTGGATCATCGCCGGCGTCTGCGCGGCCGGTAGCGCCAGGGCGACCAGATCGCTCGAGGCTGGATCGATGTCGTCGAGAACCGCCTCGACCGCCCCCGCCTCGAGCGCCGCGGCGCGTGCCGTAGGATTGGCATCGTAGCCCGTCACCCGCGACGCCCCGCGGAGCGCCAGCCCGAGAGCGATTCCCTCGCGACCGAGACCGATGATGAGGATCCGGGGAGCGATCACACGATCCGGCGAAGGACCTCGACCAGCCGCTCGTTCTCGGCCACCGTGCCGACGCTGATGCGCGCGTACTCGTGGGCGAGGCCGAACGGGGCCATGGGGCGGATGATCACGCCCTCGTGCTCGAGGGCTCTCGAGATGTCGAGGACGGAGCGCGGGAATCTCGCGAGCACGAAATTGGCCCAGCTCGGAGTGAGCTCGAGGCCGAGCTTCGGCAGCTCGGCCCGGTAGTAGTCGAGGCCCGCCCCGTTCCGCTCGCGGCTCCGGCTCACCTGGTCGGGATCGCGGAGGCTGGCGCGCGCCGCGGCCTCCCCCACCGTGGTGACGTTGAACGGGAGCCGCACACGGTGGACCATCGACGCGAGATCGGGCGGGAAGAAGCCATACCCGACCCGGAGGCCGGCGAGGGCGTGGATCTTCGAGAAGGTCCGCAGCACGGCGACACGGCGTCCGCGGCGCAAGTGCTCGAGTCCGTCCGGATACCGCGGATCGGTCACGTACTCGAAGTACGCTTCGTCCAGGATCGTGAGCGCGTGGCCGGGGACGCGGCTGAAGTAGGCTTCGAGCTCCTCCCGCCCGACGATCGTGCCGGTGGGATTGTCCGGATTCGCGATGTACACGATCTTGGTGCGCTCCGTCACGGCATCGAGCATGGCGCCGAGATCGTGATGGAGATCCCGTCCCGGCACCCGGACGAGCGCGCCGCCCGCGACCTTCACCGCGATCGCGAACATGACGAACGACGGATTCGACATGATCGCTTCGTCCCGGGGACCGAGATGGATCCGGCAGAGGAGGTCGATCAGGTCGTTCGATCCTGAGCCGACGGCGATCCACTCGGACGGCACGCCCCAGTGGGTGCTCAGCGCCTCGCGGAGGTAATAGGAGCTCCCGTCGGGATAGCGATTGGCGTACGGAGCCGCCTCCTCGATCGCTTGGAGAGCGAGCGGCGACGGACCGAACGGATTCTCGTTGGATGCCAGCTTGATGGCGCCCGCGATGCCGAGCTCTCGCTCGAGCTCTTCGATGGGCTTGCCGGGAACGTACGGCTGGAGGGAGCGGACTTCGCTTCGGATCGAATCGACTGCCGGCAGGGCCATCGGGATCTCTCCGTTCCGCGTCAGAGTAGCGTCATCGCAGTGTAGCATCGCGCCCTCCGGGTCGGAAGGCGATCCGGCGGAGCGCGTCGATCTCGGCCCCGGTCAGCGCCCGGAGCATTCCGGGGCGAAGGGTGCCCAGCTGGACCGGGCCGAAGCGGATCCGGAGGAGTCGCGTCACGCCGAGCCCCGCCGCCTGGGCGAGGCGGCGTGCCTCGCGCTTCCTCCCTTCGCCCAGATCCATGACGATCACCCCGCGGCCGCGATCGACTCCCTCGTGCTCCACGTGGATCGGCGCGACGTGCACGCCTTCGACCTCCGTCCCCTCGATCAGGAGGCGGAGCGCGGACGGATCCGGCACCGGAGCGACCCAGAGGCGATAGCGGCGAACGAGGCCGGTCCGCGGATGAAGGAGCGCTTCCGAGAGATCGCCGTCGTCCGTGAGGAGGAGGAGCCCTTCCGACTCGTGGTCCAGCCGCCCGATGGTGTGGAGACCGCGAATGCGGGCCCCGAGCGACTCGAAGATGGTCCGCTTTCCGCCCTGGCTCCTCCGGCTCACGAGCAGTCCGGCCGGCTTGTGGTAGGCGACGTAGCGGTGGGCTTCGGGAAGGCGGACCGGCGATCCGTCGAGCGTCACGCGGTCCTGGGCGGGATCGACATCGACCCCCATGCCGTTGGGCGGCGCCCCGTTCACGAGCACGCGCCCGTCGCGGATCCAGCCGTCGGCTTCGCGGCGAGAGCCCCCCGCGCCGCGAGCGAGGAATTGGTTAAGCCGCACCCTCGGGGCTCATCGCTTCCTCGGGGGCCTCGGCATTCGAGGACGGCTCGGCGTCGCCGGCGGGCTCCGTCACGGCCTCGGGACGGAAGAGATCCGGACCCTCGACGGTCCTTGCCGAGGACCCGTCTTCCAGCTCGCCGTGAGCGCGCTCCCGCTCCTCGAGGACGCTCCCCAGCTCCTTCAGCTCGGGGAGATCCGCGAGCTCGTTGATCCCCATGTACGAGAGGAAGTCGGGCGTGGTGCCGTAGAGGAGCGGACGGCCGACGGCCTTCGATCGGCCGCGGATGAGGACGAGATTCCGCTCGAGGAGCGTGTGGAGAGAGCCGCCCGAGTCGACGCCCCGGATGCCGTCGATCTCGACCTTCGTGATCGGCTGCTTGTAGGCGACGATGGCGAGGGTCTCGAGTCCGGCGCGCGAGAGCCGCGCCTTGCGCCGCGAGCGAAGCATTTCATCGATCCATGGAGCGCATTCGCGGCGCGAGAGGATCTGATAGCCCCCCGCGATCTCGGCCAGAGCCACGCCGCGCTCGCTCTCCTCGTACTCCCGTCCGAGCTCGGTGAGGATCGCGGATACCTCGGACGGCCCAGGGCCGTCCAGGACCTCGACCAGCGCCGAGAGCGGCACCGGCGCGTCGCTTGCGAAGAGAAGGGCCTCGAGGATCTGCTTCGGTGTCGGCGTCACGTGTCCACCTCCTCCCCCGCGAGTTCGGTCTCGGTGATTTTGTCGAGCCGCGGCCGGTCGCCGGGCTCCTCCAACTGCGGCTGATCCTCCTCGAGCAGCGGCTGGTCGCCCTGCCATTCGATCCAGATCGGGCCGAACAGCGATTCCTGGGTCGCGTGGATGGTCCCCTGCTTCAGCAGCTCGAGGAGGCCGAGGAATGCGGTGATCTTCTCGATGCGCGTCACGAAGGCTTCGAGGAGCTCCTCGAACAGGAGCTTGGGCTTCGTACCGAGCTGCGTGCGCATGAGCCCGATCGCCTCTTCGAGCGAGATCGGCTCCGCCTGCACCGTGTGCACGATGGGAGGCACCTGCCGCGTGAGCACGCCCTTCAGCGCGTCGAGGAGCCGGAACATGCTCACCGGGAGGAGCTCGCGCGATTCGGGATCCTCGAGCTGCGCCGGAGCGCCCCGCTCCCAGTGAAGCCGCCGCTCCGCTTCGAGCTTCAGCAGGTCCTGCGCCGCCTCCTTGAAGCGGCTGTACTCGAGGAGCTGACGCACGAGGGTCTCGCGCGGATCTTCCTCTTCCTCCTCCGTCACCGCCGGAGGGAGGAGCATCCTCGCCTTGATGCGCATCAAGGTCGCCGCCATCACGAGGAACTCCCCCGCCACCTCGAGGTCCAGCTCGCGCATCAGCTCGAGCGTCTCGAGGTACTGCCTCGTGATCTTCGCGATCGGGATGTCGCGAATGTCGATCTCGTTCTGCTGGATGAGGTGGAGGAGAAGGTCGAGCGGGCCGTCGAAGGCCGGGACGTGCACGCGAATCGACGAGTGGCCCTCGGGAGCCGAGGCCGTCTCCGTGGCGACCTCCGCTCTGTCGTCCGGTCCGTCGCTCATGGCAGCTTCATCGCCTCCCGGACTTCCGCCATCGTGCGCTGCGCGATCGCGCGCGCCTTCTCCTCGCCGTGCTTCAGAGCGTCGGCCACCCGCTTGGGGTGCGCCTCGAGCTCCTTCCGCCGCTCGCGGAAGGGGGCGAGCTGGTCCGCCAGCACCTGCGCGAGATCCTTCTTGTCGGCCACGCAGCCCAGCAGTCCCGCCCGGCAGAGCTGGTCGATCCGGGGCGCCTGGTCCGCGTTGAAGGCGCGATGATACGCGAACACGACGCATCCGTCCGGATTTCCTGGATCGGTCGCGCGGATTTTTTTCGGGTCCGTGTAGGCCGTGCGGATCTTGGCCGCGATCTCCTCGGGCGAGTCGGAGAGGAGCACCGTGTTGCCGAGCGATTTGCTCATCCGCCGCCCATCCAGGCCCGGCACGCGCGGGAAGCGGGTGAGCTTCGCCTCGGGCACCGGGAAGACCTCGCCATAGAGGGTGTTGAATTTGCGCGCGATCTCGCGCGTCAGCTCGACGTGCGGCACCTGGTCCTCGCCCACCGGGACGAGATTCGCCTTGTAGAGGAGGATGTCCGCCGCCTGGAGAACGGGGTACCCGAGATGCCCGTAGCTCACCGTCTCCTCGAGGTTCAGATCCCGGATCTGTTCCTTCACGGTGGGATTCCGCTCGAGGCGGGCCGTCGTGACGAGCATGGAGAAGAGCAGATGGAGCTCCGCATGCTCCTTCACGCGGGATTGGATGAACACCGGGCTCTTCTCCGGGTCGATGCCTGCGGCGAGCCAGTCGATCACCATCTCGCGCGTGTTCGGCTGGAGCTGGTCGACGTGCTCGTAGTCGGTGGTGAGCGCGTGCCAGTCGGCGACCATGTGGAGATTCTCGGAGGTGTCCTGGAGCGCGACCCAATTCTGGAGCGCTCCGAGGTAGTTCCCGAGGTGGAGCTTCCCCGTCGGCCGCATGCCGCTCAGGATGCGCGGCTTCCCCGGCTGAGCGGTCACAATATGCCTCCCGTGAAGAGCGAGCCGAGCGTGCTCGTGAAGGGCGAGATGACCTTGCCGATCAGGCTCACCCCCGAGAACGAGCCGATGAGGATGATCCCGAGGAGCAGGATCGGTCCCATGGGCTCCAGCTGCTGGTAGCGCGCGGCCGCCGTCGGGCTCAGGAGCCCGGTCAGGACCTTCGAGCCGTCGAGCGGGAAGATCGGAATCAGGTTGAACGCCGCGAGGCTCAGGTTCAGGACGACGCTCCAGGCGACCATGTTGACGAGCGCGCGCTCGGCGGGGCTCGAGAAGTCGTGCGAGAGGGCGCTCATTCCCCGGAGGAGCATTCCGAAGGCGAACGCGAGGATCACGTTCGAGACCGGGCCCGCGAGCGCGATCCACATCATGTCGCGACGAGGGTGCTTCAAGTAGCGGACGTCGACCGGCACCGGCTTCGCCCACCCGATGTGGGGCGGAATGATGAAGATGAGCGTGCCGAGCGGGTCCAGATGCACGAGCGGATTCAGCGTGAGGCGGCCAAGGAGCTTCGCGGTGGGATCGCCCAGACGAAGAGCCGTCCATCCGTGGGCGGCTTCGTGGAACGTGAGGGCGAAGAGAAGCGGCGGCAGGAGAAGGATCAGGCCGACCGGATCGTTCACTCCCCCTCCCCTCGCCCCGCGACGCGCCGGATGGCGCTAGGGGCGGGACCCACTCTGCGTCGGTACGAGCATGGCCTCGACGGAGTGCGTGAACCACTTCTCGGCGGTGGCGCGCACGTCCTCGGGTTTGAGCTGGAGCAGCCGGGTCTCGAAGCGATTGGGATAGTCGAGCCCGACGCCTTCGGTCTCGTAGCGGGACAGGTTGCGCGCCCGGACGAGCGGATTCGATTGATCGTCGAAGAAGCCGTTCTGCACGCGGCGGATCTGGACGCCCCACTCCCCTTCGTCGAGCGGATTCTTCGTCAGGCCGCGCATCACCGACAGGACCGTATCGCGCGCCGCCGGGAGGTTGGCGGACGTCGCGCCGTAGTAGATCGCCACCGAGGATCGCTTGGGATACGGCGGATAGAGGACGCCGACCCCGGTCGCGAGCTGCCGTTCGGGGAGCCAGTAGGTGATCGGAGAGCGATCGCCGGACCGCAGATAGGAATCGACGACCATGAAGGCGGGATAGTCGGGGTCGTCATAGCCGGGAGCCGGGAAGCCGAACGTCACCGCGTTGGCAAGAATCGGCCGCTCTTCCTGGACCAGCGTGTCCGCGGTCGCCAGCGCGGCGTCGCCACCCACGCGCGCGGGCGGAGCGCCGTCCGGCAGCGCCTCGAACGCCTTCTCGAGCTGCGCCATGAGCTTCTTGCCGTCGAAGTTCCCCACGAACGCGACGGTGACGTTTCCACCGACGAAGAGCTTCCGGTAGAGCGCGACGATGTCGCTGCGCCGCGCCGCCGCGATCGAGTGGACCAGGCCATAGGCGGGACGCTCGAACGAGCTTCCGCGGTACATCGTCCGGAGGAACAGGGCGTAGGAGGCAGCCAGGGGGCTCTCGAGCTCATCGGTCGCCTTGCCGAGGTAGAGCGCCTTGGCCGATTCGAACGCCGTATCCGGGAACGCAGGGTGGAGCACCACGTCGGCGAGGAGCTCGACCGCCTTCGACGCGCGCTCGCGGGTGGTGCCGATGGAGATCTGGCCGATGTCGGATCCGGCGCCCGAAGCGAGCTTCGCGTTGTCCGCGCCCGTCAGCTCGAGCTGCATCTGCACCGGCGTCCGGGTGCTGGTGGCCGCGAGCATGGACTTCATGAGCACCTGGCTGAGCCCGCTCTCGTCCTCGTTCTCGTACAGGGTCCCCATCCGGAGGGCGACCACGCCGCCCACCCGCTCGCTGGTCCGCTGCTCCTGGACGAGGATCCGGACCCCGTTCTTCAGAACCTTCCGCTCGACCGGCTGTCCCGGATCGTAGATGGGCACCCGAGGCTTGGCCGGCGTGTTCGGCACGACCCGGTCCTGGGCCTGGGCCGGCAGGGCCGTGGCCAGGGCTAGGGCCAGACCGGCCAGAACCGAGGAAAGTCCTTTGAAATGAATGGGATTCGGCCTGTGGAACATGGGCCTGCAGGCTACCAGAGCGCCAGTCCTCCGTCAATCGAAGGGCCGGGCCGCGTGCAAATCGAGAGGCGGATGCAAAAAACCGATCGGTTTCTAGTCAAGGATACGTGCCTCGTTACCGAAATTTTATGTGTGAGGCCGGGGGGCCTCGCTAAGGAAGGCCAACATGAACCCAGTCCGAACCGCGCCCGGGGCCCTGCCCCGAGCCCAACGCGCGCTTCTCCTTGCCGCGGCAGCGGCCGCCGGCCTCGCCCTCTTCATGCCGGGCGCGGCGCACGGCGCGGTGGACCCTACCGCCCAAGTACCCGAATTCAACCGAATCTGTTCCGACCTCGCCCACGCCCGTGAGGAGCTCCGCACAGGCATGCTCGAGGAGCCCGCGTTCGGCAACCGCATCCTCGATCTCTTCGTGCAGGCCGACAGCCTGCGCACCGCGCTCCTCGCGACCGCCCCCGGGCTCAGGCGTCCGGGGACGCCCGCCTTCGCGATGGAGCGCGGCTTACGTTATCTGATCGAGTCGCTGCGCTGGAACTACGTGGGGATGGACGGGGCGAACGGGTTCAATTTCGTCGATGCGGACCGCGCGCTGCAGGCCGCGGTGGCGTGGCGGAGCGGGGTTGTGAGTATGGGGGCCTCCGGAGTCGGAATCAACCAGGGGCCCTGATCAGCGCGTGGGTTCGGCGCGCTGCTCAATCTCTCGCATTTTTACCGTGGCCTGCTTGAGCTTGAAGTCAACTGTCGTCGAGTCTCCCTCGCTTACCTGAACGCTCTCACGAGCCATCGATACGAAGCCAATCAATTTCACTCGAACAGTGTGCGTTCCCACCGGCACGCCTTGTATCAGAAATCTCCCATTCGCGTCTGTCAGCATGCCTGACTGGGTATCGGTCACGGTCACGTTGGCGTATGCAACCGCGCCACCATTCTCATCGGTGACCATCCCGCGGACAGTCCCCGTTCCATTACCCGAAGGACGCGCGGGATCTTCGAGATTCGACCGAAGCAGGCGCACCGCTACCTCTTTCAATTCAAGTTCCACGAAGGTCGCGCGACCTATGTCAACTAGCACCCCGGCACGGGAGCTGGAAACGTACCCGGTCGCTCTCGCCTGGACGGTATATGAACCTGGAGTGACCCTGGCAAAGAGAAAACTGCCGTCGGCGTGAGTAAGCACCTCTGCGGCTATGCCCGACACAGCGACACGTACGTTTTCAATTCCCCTGTGATTTTCGTCCATCACCTTGCCCATGAGGGTGCCAGTCTTCGAAGTTTCCTCTCCGCCGACTCGGGATTTGGAATGGGCACATCCACCCGCGACAAGGGACATGGCTCCAAGGACAAGGAGCAACATCGCCTTCAGGTACCTGGGGGTCATGGAAACCTCGAAACCGGCTAGCCCAGAACCGCGGGGGACCTCAAGGTGCGTCACAGGAGTGCCGAAGGGCTTCGTCGAGGGGAGGACTCGTTGGTGAAGCCTAAACGTGTGGTGAGGCAGGGTTGGTGGAGCTGGCGGGGATCGAACCCGCTACCTCTTGACTGCCAGTCAAGCGCTCTCCCATCTGAGCTACAGCCCCATCCCGTGCCGACAGGCGCAAATCTAACCGGGATGGGACCGAGCGTCAACCGCGGGACCCCTGCGTGGCCCTCGGCCCCAGGGGCATTCCGGCGCGTCCGTCCGCGACTTTCCTTGACCCCGGGCAGATCCCCCGCGAGACTGCGGCCGTGACGAACGCGGTCGAGCGGCGGTATCACTTCAGTGGCGTGGGAGGGAGCGGAATGGCTCCTCTCGCGATCCTCACGGCCTCGCGGGGCGCCATCGTGACCGGCTCCGACCGGAACCACGACCGCGGGCTCGCCCTGCCGGTGTTCGACGCGCTGCGCGCCGCGGGCGTGCGCCTCGTGCCCCAGGACGGATCCGGCATCACGCCCGGCCTCACCGCCTTCGTGCACTCCACCGCGGTCGAAACCGGCAATCCCGACTTCCGCCGGGCGGTGGAGCTCGATGTCCCCCGCATCCGCCGCGGCTCGTTCCTCGCACAGGTCGCGTCCGAGCACCGCACCATCGCCGTCGCCGGGACGAGCGGCAAGTCGTCGGTGACGACGATGATCGCGCACATCCTCGTGGAGGCCGGGCTCGATCCCTCCTTCCTCGGCGGGGGCGCGGCGGTGTCGCTGCCCGGCGCCATCCCGCCGGGGAGCATCCGTGTCGGCGGCAGCGACTGGCTCGTGATCGAAACCGACGAGAGCGATGGGAGCGTGGCCGAGTTCGCGCCGGCCATCTCCGTGCTCACGAACCTGAGCCGCGACCACAAGGAGATCGAGGAGGTCGCGCGCATGTTCGAGGCGCTCCTCGCAGCGACCACCGAGTGCGCGGTCGTGCATTCAGGCGATCCGATCCTGGGCCGTATCCGGCGACCGGAATCGCTCCCCCACACCTACGTCGCCCTCGAAGGGCGGCCGGCGTGGATTCCTCCCGACCTGATCGCGCGCGCGATCGTGCTCGAGCCCGATTCGGTCCGCTTCGAGATCGACGACGTCGCGGTGAGCGTTCCCTTCCCAGGGATCCTCACGGTGGAGAACTCGCTCCTCGCGATCGCCGCGGCCACCTGCGCCGGGGTCCCTCTCGCGGACGCGGCCCGCGCCATGGGAACCTTCGCCGGCGTGCGCCGCCGCCTCGAGCGGATCGGCGCCGCGCGCGGAGTGGATGTCTACGACGACTTCGGTCACAACCCGGTCAAGATCCAGGCGGCGCTCGAGGCCCTTCGACCCCACGGCGCCTTCTGGGTCTACTACCAGCCGCACGGCTATGGCCCCACGCGCTTCTTCCGGAAGGAGCTCGTCGAGACCTTCCGCGCCTCGTTCCGCCCCGGAGACCATCTCCTCCTCGCGCCGATCTACGACGCGGGCGGCACGGCCGACCGCTCCATCCGGTCGGAGCATCTGGTCGAGGAGCTCCGCAGCCTCGGTGTGAACGCGACGCTCGCCGAGACACGCGGCGAGGCCGCCCGCGCGATCGCCCAAGGCTCGCGCCCCGGCGACCGCGCGGTCGTCATGGGAGCGCGTGACGACACGCTCCCCGGCTTCGCGCGCGACGTGCTACGCGCGATTGAGCAGCCGGCCGAAGTCGCGCCGCCGGCCCAGCGCTCCCGCTAGCCCCCCAATCAGCATCAGTCCGGACGTCCCCGGAACAGGCGCCGAAGCCGTGGTGGTCGACGTGGTCACCGGGGGCGGATCCACGACGTCCGGCCTTGGTCCTCCGCACGTGGCCGTCCACGCGCCCGTCGTGAAGCTGGTCCCGCCGAAGCTGAAGGTCGGAAGATCGAACCCGAATCCGATCATGGCCGCGTCATCCACGCGACCAAACGCGAGGACGTGCGCGAATCCCGCGATGTCCACGTACTCGCCTGGGTGGAGCGTCAGGTTCGCGAGGTAGGCCGCCAGCTCCGCTCCGGACGCGCCGGTGATGGAGATGTAGTTGTTGGCGACCCCCGTCGCGGCTCCTCCTCCGCCTCCGTTCGATCCCGACGCGGCGCTCATGATCGCGTCCAGCGTCTCGGTCATGTCGAGAGCGGTCCGGCTCACGGCGCCGTCCGTTCCCGCCGCGCCATTCGATCCTCGGGCGCCTCCAGCCGCGATGTTCTGCTTCGTGGTGTATCCGGCGAGTCCATAGACCTCGGTCAGCACCGACACGCCGGGGAGCGCGTCGGGAAAGAGAAGATCGACGTCGGAGATGTTCGTGAGGCGGAACGTCAGGTCCATCGGAAACGGAGCCGTGAGGTCGTAGATCGCCGGAACGCCGATCTGGGACAGGGTGGTGCCCGTGAGCGATTCCTGCGCGAGCGGATCGACGAGGACGGTCGAGCCGTCCATCCCGATCGCGCCGCCCACAAGGGTCAAGGAAAGGACGGCGGCGTGAGCCGTGGAGAACGCGAACAGCGGGAGACAGACGACCAGGATGAAGCGGATCCAGCGTGGCACGCGGCTCACCTCCATGGAATGGGACTCGAGGCAGGGGGCGAGCGGGGCAAAGCGAAGGATGTGCCGGAACGGGGTGCCGACGACCGAACCAGAGGAGAATCGCGAGGGTATGCGGCCGATCGAGAAGCGCAAGGCCGGCGCAGGGCGACCCGAGACCTATCCCGTGGCCCCAAAGCGCAAACCGGCGTTGGCAGGGGCGCCAACGCCGGTCGACGGTGCCGCTACGGCGCGGAGCCTAACCCACCAGCTCCGTGGTCACCTTGCCTTGCATGAAGAGCCCGAGGTAGTCGCGTCCCCCCGCCTTCGAGTCCGTCCCGCTCATGTTGAAGCCGCCGAAGGGATGGATGCCGACGAGCGCGCCTGTGCACTTCCGGTTGATGTAGAGGTTCCCGCAGAAGAGCCGTCGCTTGGCTTCCACGATCTTCGCGCGGTCCCTGGAGTAATACGCGCCGGTCAGGCCGTAGATGGTCCCGTTGGCGATCGCGATCTCCTCTTCGAACGACGCGGCCGGAATGATCGCGAGCACCGGTCCGAAGATCTCCTCCTGGGCGATCCGCGCGTTCGCCTTCACGCCTCCGAACACGGTCGGCTGGAGGAAGAAGCCCGGATCCGAGTGCTTGCCGCCTCCGGAGAGGAGCCTCCCCTCGCCCTTCCCGATCTCCATGTACTCGAGGATCGTCTTCTCCGCCCGCCCGCTCACCACCGGGCCGAGGTAGTTCTCGCGCTTCTCGGTCGGGCCGATGGTCATGCCCGCGACCTTGTCCTTGAGCCGCTCCTCGAACTCCCCGACGAGGCTCTGGTGCACGATCGCCCGCGAGCAGGCGGAGCACTTCTGCCCCTGGAACCCGAACGCTCCCGCGTAGACGCCGTTCACCGCCGCTTCGAGGTCGGCGCCTTCATCGACGATCGTGAAGTCCTTGCCTCCCATCTCGAGGATCGCGCGCTTGAGCCAGATCTGGCCCTTCTGCACGCGCGCCGCCTTCTCGTTGATCCCGATCCCGACCGGCATCGAGCCGGTGAAGGCGATGAAGCGCACCTTGGGATGCTCGACGAGGGCGTCGCCCATGGCGCCGCCGGGGCCGCTTAAGAAGTGAAGCGCTCCGGGAGGGACGCCCGCTTCCTCGAGGATCTCGAAGATGGTCCAGGCCGTGAGCGGAGCGTCGCTGCTCGGCTTGAGGATCGCGGTGTTGCCCGTCACGAGCGTGGCCGCCGTCATGCCCATCGCGATCGCGCATGGGAAATTCCAGGGCGGGATCACCGCCCCCACGCCGAGCGGGAGATACTCGAACACGTTGCTCTCGCCCGGATTCGGCGCGATGGGCTGGCGGTCCGAGTAGCGGAGCATCTCGCGCGCGTAGAACTCGAGGAAGTCGATCGCCTCCGCGGTGTCGCCGTCCGCCTCGCCCCAGCTCTTCCCCACCTCGAGCACCATGATCGCGCTCATCTCGTGGCGGCGCCGGCGCAGGATCCCCGCCGCGCGCAGGATCACGTTCGCGCGCTCCTCGGCCGGGATGGCGCTCCAGGAAGCGAAGCCTCGCGCGGCCGCTTCGACCGCCTGGTTCACGTGCTCGACGGTCGCCTTGGAGAAGTTGCCGAGGCATTCGGATGGGTTGGCGGGGTTCGCGCTCTGGAAGTGGTCCGGGGTCGTGATCCGCTTGCCCTCGATGACGAGCGGATAGGTCTTCCCCAAACGGGCCCGCACGCTCTCGAGCGCGGCGCGCATGCCGTTCTCGTGAGCGGGCAGGGCGTAATCGAGCAGGGCCGTGCTCGTGTACTCCGGAAGCATCACTTCTCCTTGTCGGGGGTCGGTGGATTCGAGGATACTGCGCCCCTCATGATATCCGCTCTGCTCCTGGCTGTCATCCCGGGCGTCCTGCTCCCGTGGATCCTCATTCCGCTCCGGAGCCAGCTCCTCTTCGCCCTCCTCCCCGTGATCCCGCTCGCCTTGGTCTACGCGCGCTGGATCGCGTCGCGCCGCGCCGGCCTCGCGCTCGCCGGCGCGGGGCTCTGGGCCGTGGGCCTGTCCCTCTCCACGGTCGCCGCGAGCGCCTTCTTCTCCGAGGCGTCGACGAAAGCCATCTGGCACGCGGGCGCCTACCGGGACGAGATGCTCGCCTGGATCGCGACCGGCCGGGGCCCCGAAGGCAACATCCACCTCTTCCTTCCCCGCCTGCTCGTCGAGTACGCGCTCGTGCTCCTGCTGAGCGCGGTCTCGGTCGGTGCGGCGGCGCTGATCCTGGGCGGGCTCCTCCTCGGGTACATGAACGGATACGTCGGGTGGGTGGTGTCGCACGCCGATCCGTCGGTCTCCCACTGGGTCGCCGGAGCGCTCGCCTGGCCGCCATGGTCCATCTGCCGCGTGGGCTCGTTCATCCTCGCCGGCACGGCCGGCGCGCTCTGGGGTTTCCCCAGGCTCTACCGCAAGGACATGCCGCGCACGCCGGTCGTGCGCATGCTCCTGTTCTCGCTCGTGCTCCTGGGGCTCGATGTGGGATTGAAGTGGTGGCTGGCGCCGATCTGGAGGGAGCTGCTCCGCGCGCTCCTCGGCGCGAGCGCGGGAATCGAAGCGGGCGGGAGCGGCTGATCGCCGCCCCCGCCGCCTCGTTCGCTATTTCATGATGGTGACGCTGCCCGTGTCGACCGTGGACGCCGCTTCCACTCGCAGGTAGTACCGCCCCGACGAGAGGGACGAGCCGTCGTCCCGGCGGCCGTTGAATCGAATCTCGTGCTCGCCCGCCGCGCGCCACGAATCGTCGACGAGCGTGCGCACGAGCCGTCCGGTCACGTCGTAGACCCGCACGCGAAGCCGTCCGTCCGTAGCCATGTGAATGCTCAGCACGGCCTCCGGATTGAGCGGGTTCGGGCCCACGCGCTTGAGCGCGCGCGGACGCTCAGGCACCACGTTGGACGAGACCATCGCCGTCACGGTACGCCCGTCGGTCAAGCTCGCCGTGAGCGTGAGGGGCGCGGTGCCCGCATCCACGAAGGCCAGCAGGCTGCGGAGATCCTCCTTGCTGAACTCCATGCGCAGCTCCGTCGCGCCGTTGTGATCCTGGTCCGAGCCCGGGAAGAAGCGATCCGAAAGCGGCTGGATCGAGGCCACGGTGCCGGCGCCCGGCTCCGAGGAGAGCTGGACCGACGCGAGGACGACCGAGCCGATGGTGAACGAGCCTTCGACCGGCTCCAGGTAGAACCGCTCGCGCGGCTTCCCGATGTCGAGTCGGATCGGATCGCTGTCGGTCCACGCGCGCGCGGCCAGGCCGCCCTGGACAGGCGCGACCGTGACGGCCACCGCAGCGTCCACCGTCGTCGCCGGATAGGCGCCGTCGGCGGCGCGGAGCGTGACGGTGTAGGAGCCCGCCGCGTCGGCCGAAGCGCTTATCTGAAGCACCCCGCCGCTCAGCGACGCTTGAAGCGCGGAGCCGCCGCTCGAGCCCACGACCGAGAGGGCCGGGGCCGGGCCGTTGCAGGCCTGATCCGGGTCACTGGCGGACACGGCCAGCGTGCCGGACGAGCCGGCGGCCACCGCGAGGGCGTACCCGCCCAGAGGCGCGTTCCACGCCGGAGCGCGGTTCCTGTCTGACACGACGATCGTGAACGATTCACTGTCGTTCATCGCGCCGTCGCTCACCGACACGGACGCCGGATAGCTCCCCGCGTCGCAATAGCCGGGCGCGAGGTCGAGGCGCGCGCTCGAGCTGCCGCCCGAGTTCGTCAGCACCACGCCGTTCGCGAAGCCCGGGAGCGAGAACGTCCAGTTCAGGAGATCTCCGTCCGGATCGGTCGCCGTCAGCGAGACGGAGACCGGCGACGCCTCCTGGACGGTCGACGAGCCGATCGCCGCGAGCGCCGGAGGCTGCTGCGACGCCGACGTGACCACGGTGATGCGGAACGTCTCGGATGCCTGGAGCGAGCCGTCCGACAGGGTGGCCGTCATCGTGTAGTCGCCGAGCGGCGTGGTGTTGACGGGCTCGAACGAGAGCGCGCCGCTGCCATCGCCGAAGTCGTAGAGCGTGCCGAACGCCGGCAGCCCCGCGACCGAATAGGTCAAGGCGTCGCCGTTCGGATCGTAGCCGGTCAGCGATAGGATGAGCTGCGTGCCCCGCTCGACCGTCCGGTCGCCGATGGCGAAGAGGACCGGCGCGTCGTTGCCCACGACCACGCTGATCGCGACCGACTTCGTGTCGGTGCCGCCGAAGCCGTCATCCGCGACGAACGTCGCCCCGTAGCTTCCTGCGCTTCCCTGATTCGGCGTCCAGGAGAAGGTGCCGGTGCCGTTGTGATGATCCGAGAAGGTCGACCCCGAGGGGCGCGACGTCGTGTAGAGAAGGATGGACTGGCCTTCCGGATCCACGGCGCTCACGTTGAACGTGAGGAGCTGACCCTCTTGAACGGTCTGCGATCCCGGGACCGTGAGGGTAGGCGGTGCGGCGAGCGCGATCGAAACCGGGCCCACGAGGCCCGTCAGGAGCGCGAGAATTCCGATCTTGAAGTGGAGCGTAACCGATACGCGGTTCATGGCTCTCCCCTTGTCGGATGGACCTGCATATCCCCATCCGTGGGGCTGCCTATGTTGACTGGCTAAAAAGCAAGCAGTAGGCCAGAAGGCACGGATCGTGCAGGTCGTGATGGCCGGGTCAGTTACCCAACCACGACGACAACCACTTCCCCGGGGAGCGTTGCGTTCCGCGTTGCGTGCCGCATTGCGGAGCGCAAACGGCGCATGCCCAATGGACCGACACGAAAAGGGTATCGAGAGGATTCCAGGCCGGCCCGACAAGCCGCTCCCGGAGTGGAACGGGAGCTACTTCGGCGACCCGCAGCGGCTGCCCAAGTGTGTCCAGAAGCTGGTCGCGGGGCGGCCGCTCACGGCCGAGGAGAAGGCCGAGCTCCTGTGGCGCTTCTACGAGCTGGACCAGCGGGCTCGCATGCGTCAGCAGCGGGCGAGGGCGGTCGTCCTGGGCGGGCTCGCCATCGCCGTCGTCGTCTATCTCGCGATGTACCAGCGGGTCTGGATCATGAACCAGGTCATGGCCTGGCTCAGCCCGCCCGCCTCGCCGCTCTAGGTCGCCTCCCGCCGAAACCGGGAAGCCCCTCGTACGGTATAATGGTTGGCCATACGCAACCATTCACCCCATCGCACGAGGGAACCGCCGATGTCGTCACGCACCGCCAAGAGCCGCACGACGGCCGCCGCACAGTCCAGCAAGTCCGGGCAGTCCACCTTTGGCGAGTGGGCGAAGGCGATCGTCTTCAGCGTGCTCTTCGTCGTGACCTTCCGCGGGGTGGTGGCGCAGGCCTACCAGATTCCGACCGGCTCCATGGAGAATACGCTCCTGGTCGGCGACTATCTCTTCATCAACAAGATGCTCTACGGCTCGGAGATCGACATCGGCATGGGCGGGCACCGGCTCTTCTACTACCGCTTCCCCGCGTTCCGGCAGCCCGAGCAGGGCGACATCATCGTCTTCCGGTATCCGGAGAATCCGCGGCAGGACTTCATCAAGCGCTGCGTCGCGCTCGCGGGACAGACGGTGGAGATCAGGAACAAGGAGCTCTACGTCGACGGGATCCGGCAGGTGGAGCCCTACGTCATCCACATCGATCCGCGCGTGATGCCGGCCGACATGAGTCACCGGGACAACTACGGCCCCTTCAAGGTGCCACCAGGCACGATCTTCATGATGGGCGACAACCGGGACAACAGCCACGACAGCCGCTTCTGGGGCCCGCTGCCGGTCGGTCTCATCAAGGGGAAGGCGGCCATCCGGTACTTTTCGTGGGACGGCGATCACCACGCCGTGCGCCTCGGCCGGATGTTCCAGACGATCAGCTAGCGGCGCAAAGCGCTCCGCGCGCGGCTACCGCGGATGGCGGCTGAGAACCACCCTCGCCCACACCGGGCGATGGTCGCTCGCCCCCCGCGTCTCCTCGATCACGCCGGTCCCGTTCGAACTCGGTAGATCGAGCCCCCGGAACAAGAGATGGTCGAGCGTCCAGAAGGACGCCGTCGCCGGAAGCCTCCGCGTGGGCCACGCGTAGCCGCGCCGCTCCGCCACCTCGGGAACCGTCTCGCTGTTGAAGTCCCCTCCGATGATCGCCTTCGGGAAGGAGTCCGCGTCGGCGAGCACCGCCTCGAGCTGGTGGCGTCGCGACTTCGGACCGTTCCCCGCCCAGGTCGCGAGGTGGAGGCTGTAGACCCGGATCCGCTCCTCCTTCACTCGGATCGTCGCCGCGACCGCCGCTCGCTGCGTGCGGCCCACTCGGGATCGATACGGAAGGATGATCTTGCGGTCCGACTCGATCGGCCATCGCGAGAGGATCGCGTTGCCGAAGTCCTGCCCCGTCGCGGGATGACGCGTCGCGGGGTAGTAGACCCACGCGAGGCCCAGTCCTGCCGCGAGCTTGGCGGTGCTGCGCGCGGTCATCTCTTGTAGAAGGATCACGTCGGGACGGCGGAGGGCCGGCTCGCGGCGGAACAGATCCATGACGCGGTCGATCTCGCGGCCGAACTCGACATTGAAGCTGACGACGCGAAGCGTGTCCGAGTTGGATGGCGCGGGACGGCCACCCGCGAAGCGTGGGCCCGAGGGATCGGAGTAGTTGTGGGCCGCGCAGCCGCCGACCGCGAGGGCGAGGCTGGCGAGGCGGAGTCCGACGGGAAGGGACATGATCCAGGAAAACCCATGGGTGCGGCGAGGGTTCCCGCGGCGGCGGGGTTGCCTCGAGAGGAGGCGCCCCCGCGTCAGCCTGCGGAATGCTTCACGGGCGAACAGACATCACTTCCGGATGACCTTCGACTTCACCATGTCCTCGGTGACCTTGTAGGCGACCGAGTTCGCCACATCCTGCGCCGTCTCGGGATTGAGCGTCTCGGTGACACCGCTCCAGACGAGCTTCTCGCTGGCGACGTCGTAGACGTTCGTCTCGAGCTTCACGATGGTGTTCTCCTGGTAATAGCCCGGGTCGTGCACCATCGCGTAGGCGCTGTTGTAATAGCCGTACATCCCGTAGTACGCGGGCGCCGGCGTGTAGTAGGTCATCCCCGGAACGTACGACGTCTCCTTGTCCACCGCGATGAGACGCGTCACGGCCGCCAGATTCGCGCCCGACTCCTTGACCACCTGCTTCAGGGTCGCTTCGTCGGCCGCGTTGTTCGGCGGCAGGAACTTCGAGCCGACGAGGGGCGTGACCTTCTGCTTCTCGAGCGCCTGCGAGAAGGCGGTCTCCCAGACGAACTGGTTCCGCTCGCTCTTCGCGAGGGCGATGACCATCATCTTCTGCCCCGGCTGGCCCACGTACGCCGGATCCGACCACCTCTGGCTCAGCGACGTGGTGGTCCCGCACGAGACGGCCGCGACCGCGATCAGGAGGACGGCCACCACCATGACGATGCGCTTCATAATCTTCCTTTCGTTGGGTGATCCGGCGTAGTCGCCCCCGTCCGGGGGGCGCCTAGAGGTTGAATGATACTCCCGTTCGAAGCTCGGGGATGCGCTCGTATACGTCCGTGAAATCCCGGTAATTGCGGTCAGCACGGTAGAGTACGTAGTCGGCGCCCGCGGAAAGGCCATGCGTGATCGGGATATCGATCCGCGCGCGGGTCGCGCTGACCACGTGATCGGCCGCCGTGCCGTTGACCGAGTGGATCCAGAACTGGCTCTGGGAGAGAAGCAGGAAGGGATGGTTCTTGTAGTAGAACGTCCCGCCGAACTTGTAGCCGAGGCCAGGTCCGAAGTCGTAGGACCGGCCCGAGATCGACTCGTAGTCCGACTTGGTGCCTCCCAGGATCAGGGCGTTCAGGTGGAACTGGGTCCGGATGGCGAAGGACTCACCCGCCCGCATCTGCGAGTAGAGCGTCGCCGCGAGGCTCTGCCCGCCCAGCTCGAACGCGTTGTTGTTGAAGTAGTCGAAGTGCTGGGTGAACCCGATCAGGTGCTTCGAGCTCGCGCTTCCCATCATCGGCGTGGCGGCGAGCAGCCCGACCGCCTGCATGCGGCCGAACGTCTTCTTGTCCCCAAAGTTGAGCTGACCGCCGAACTCGAACGAGTCGAACGGCTTCTTGTTGTCTCCGAGGAACGGATCGCCCATGTTTGCGGCCAGCTCCATGAACACCCGCGTCGTGTCCGCCGTCCAGAGGTGCTCCTTCCCCACGGTCCGGAGACCCACGCGATACGAGACGTGGCTCGAGTGCGGGAAGCGATCCGGCGGGTTGGGATGCACGCGGGACCACTCACCCGTCACGAGCCGCGTGAAGCCGCGCACGGGGTTGATCAAGGTTCCGCCCACTTCGCCCCAGGTCCGCTTGGACCCGGTGGCGGTGTTGTCGGTCACCATCTGGGAGAACCGGAAGAAGGTCTCACCCAAGGTGTTCCCGCCCATGCTGGTCGCGATCCAGTCGTTCACGGCCGGATGGTGCACCTCGCCGAAGTATTCCCACATGAAGCTGCCGGCCCAGGCGTACGGGATCGATTCCCAGTACGTCATGCCGTTCGACCGGGCCGCGTTGAAGTACAGGTTCCCGTGGTACGGGTGCGCGTACATGTTCGTCGCGAAGTTGTTGTCGTCGTACTCGAATCCGTTCTGGATGTTCTCCTCGAACGAGTTGATCCCGATCCGGAATCCCGGATTCGTGCCGTTCTCGCGGATGTACCGGTCGTAGACCCATACCACGAGATTCGTCGCGAACACCTCGCCCGCCGCGAACCAGGGGCGCCGCTCAGCCACGTAGGTTCCGTTCCCGCCCGGCTCGCCCAGGGCCCGGGCCACCGCCGCGCTGTCGGCCAGGATCGCCGGTCCGCCCTCCTGCGCCCGCGCCGCGCACGGCACGGCGAGGCCGGCGATCAGGGCCAGAAGGGCGGCGAAGCCCTCCACCCGACTACGCGCGCTCATCCGGTTCCGTTCCATCAGTAGAGGGCGACCCCCCCGAAGACCAGCGGCTCCGTCTCGAAGGGGGCGTCCATCCGGTACTCATCCGAGATCCGGGCGACGCCGCCGCCGATGAAGCCCTTCGCCTTCGGGCTGAATGTGCGCTCCACCATGGCCCGTGCCTGTAGTGAGAAGTGCAAACGGTCGTTTTCGTTGGGATCGTCCGTCTTTTCGGGGATGTAATGGGCATATCCGAGGTCGAGTCCGACGCTGGTCCGGCGGCCCGCCGGAATGGCGTAGCCGTAGTTCCAGGTCAGGATCAGGGTCTTCGACACGTCCCCCTGCACGTCCGGCACGCCGGCCGTGAGCATGGAGTAGAAGCGCCGGATCGAGGTGCAGATTCCCATGTTCACGGCCGCGAGGTTGCTCCCGTACGTGATCCAGTCCGCGTCGCCGTTCTTCGCCAGGTTGATCATCCCGAACGGGACGCCCTTCTGTTCGGTCGCGGAGTTGAAGGCGCCCATCTGAAGGCCGTGCGCCGTCGTCGTGAAGTTGGCCACGCCGATCTGCGTCCCCTCGCTCGTCACCGCTACGTTCACGCCGCCGAGCTGGAGTCCCACGATCCGGCCGTTCGCGTAGTTGAAGCCGGGCGCCACCTGCCATCCGTCGAACGAGCCGCCCGAGGAGTTGGCCATGCCCGAGAGCTGGAACCCGCGCGCGTCGCCGTCGGCCAGATTGAAGAGTGTGGTCGCCTGGATTCCCGTCATGCCCTTCCCGGCCATGTTGACGAGGCCGGCCCACTGGAGTCCCCGGAGCTTGCCCCCCGCGATGTTCGCGAGGCCGCTCACGTGAATGCCGCTCTCGTCCCCCTTCACGTAGCTCGCGGCGCCCGTGAGGTGGATGCCTCTCGCCTTGCCGTAGATCTGCGAATAGACGCCGGTGAGCTGGAGCGCCTGAACGTCGCCCCCGGTCACCGTGGCGATGCCATGGATGCCCAGACCGTCGACCGAGCCGACGCGTCCGTAGAGAACGGAGAGGTGCACCGAGGTCGCGACCTGCGGATCGCGGTTGGTCGCGATGGGATAGAGAAATGAGAGGACGATCGGGCTCTTGCCCGCGGCCGCAGCCGTGGCCGGGGCGAGCACGGCGATCGCGAGCGAGAGGCCGAGGGCGCGAGCGATCACGTCAGAAGTACCAGTTCAAGCCGAGCGTGACCGGGATGAACCATGCCTTGTCGAAGAACTCCTTGCCCACGGTGTGGTAGTTCGCGGTGACGTCCAGCGCGATGGCGCAGGGCTTGGCGACCCGGAACTCGTAGCCGCCCCCGACCATGTACGCGGTGCCGCCTTCGTCGACGTGGTCTTCGGTGTGCGTGGAATCGACGCCGCCAATGGCGTGCGGCGATACCGCGAGACGTGCGATCGAGAGCCCGGCCCCCGCTCGAAGGTAGATCCCGCCCGTCTCGGACTTGGGCTTCCCAGGGAAGTAGGTGAGCGCGGCGCCGAAGGTCTGCATGCTGACGCGCACCGAGGCGTCGCCGTAGCCCTGCTCGTCCACCCACTGGAATTGCTCGTAGCCGAGCATGGCGCGCTTGCCCAGCATGTGGCCGAGCCTAAGGCGCGGGGTCGTCCCCTCTTCCCAGTCAGTCTCGAAGTGATTCCCGAGGCTGCCCGCGGTGATCTTCGCCTTGCTGAATCCGACGCCGATGCCCGCGACCCAGCCGTCACGAACGTGCTCGTAGAGAGCCAAGGCGGGCCGGGCGGGCATGGTGAGGAGGAGGATCGTGAGGCACCCGAGCATGCGCGCCGTCCCGGCGCCCGCGCCCCACCGCGGGAAGGAATTCATGGGCGGACCCTACCATTTGGGCGGACCCGACGGTAGTGGTTTGGGTTGGGCCTGCAATTCAATGGCCAAAACGCGCCTTGCCGGATCCTCCCCTCGGTATCCACACTCTGGCCAGGCGATCGGATTCCCGGTCGGACCGACCCACCGAACTGACAGTCCTCTCGGCCAGGAGAACTCATGCAGACTCTGACTCGCATCGCGATTCTCGCCGCCCTCGCCCTTGGTCCCTCCTATGCGAACGCGCAGCTCGGCACTTCAGCTTGGTCACTCGAGATGGGAACCCGCCTCGGGTCGGCATCCACGTTCGAGTTCTCCACCCGTCGGCACCTCGGAGCGTCCAACGCGCTCCGTCTCGGTGTCGCATGGTCCTTTGATCAGGAGGACGGTGACGGGACCACCGTAGGACCTGGTTTTCCGGACCGTGCCCGAGATGAGCTCTCGGAGCAGAACGCCATCACGGCATCACTGGACTGGATGCGCTTCGCACCCATTCGCAGCAATGTGACCGCCACATTTGCGGTCGGCCCCTCGGTGCAGCTCTCCCGCAGCATGTATCGGTCCGAGACAGGTGGTGGAACCCCCGCCTTCAATGGTTATGAACTGAAGTATGAGACGGCCACGCTCGGCCTGGAGGTTCTGATCGGGGCCGAGTGGCACTTCGTCGATCGCCTGAGCCTGGGCGGTGCCGCGGGTGTTGGCGGCCGGTTTGGCGCCAGGCACGAGTCCACGGTGGAGAGAAGTGGAACGGGCCCCGCCTACGAAAAGTTCGAGAGTCGGGTGGAGTCCGACATTGTCGCCTTCGAGACGCTTCCGGCGAGGATCTATCTCAGTGCGTATTTCTAGGGTGGCGCCGTGTGCGGGGCATCTGCCTCTGGCCACCCGCGCCATGCCGTCGCTACAATGAGCGCATGAACACCATCTTTCTGGTTCTAGCCGGCGAGAAGACGAAGTTCCGGATCTGCGCCGCGTTCGACCTGGCGCCGTTCGCGAAGTCCTATGCGGCTGCGTTCAAGCACCATGGCGAGGCGGTTTGGGTCGAGGAGGTGGCCGAAGGGCTCGACCAGGATTTCCGCGTCGGGGACAAGCCCTACGTCGTGCGGTTCGATCGAGGCGGAACGTGTCTTGGAGTCCTCCAGGATCCGCCGCTCGAGGATTTTCTCGGCCATTCCCCGCCGCACCGGATCGCCGAGGACCAAGCTACGGTCGAGATCTTCCGATGGGCGCCGGACCCCGCGTCCGCGCGGCATGAAGCCGAGGCGAGGCTCGACTATCCGCCGTTGAAGGCCTGGGTGCAACGGCCCGGATAGACCGCCCGCGGGGGGATCGCCGTTTCCAACCTGCTCGGCGATACTCCTGTCCAACGCAGTAATGAACGCGAGCCGCGGAAGCTACCGAGTACGTCTCCTCATGGCAGCCCTTGCCGCCCTGGTCGTCCTCCTGGCGGGCACCCCATCCTCCGCTCCGATGGCTAGCGAGCCGCCGCCTCCAGGGATGATCATCTCCGGCCGAACGAAGGTGAAGGACAAGTCGAAGCCGGTGCGAAAGGCCCTGGAGGTCCGCTACGCCGAGATCCGTGAGGCGTACCGGGTGAAGGATCCGGAAGCCGTGCTGCGCATGAGAACCGAGGACTTCCACGCCATCATGCCCTCGGGCGAGCGCTGGGACGCCGCGGCATCCGCCCAGTACACCCACGCTGGGTTCGCGCAGGTGGATACGACCCTGAGCCTGACCTTCGACATCGGCACGATCGAAGTGCAGGGCGACACCGCCGCAGCCGAGATCGATCAGCACTGGGTCCGGCAGCAGCAAAAGGCCGGCGCGCGGCGCCATGTCGACACGCGGGCTCATCAGCGGGAGACGTGGATTCTGCGGGACGGTGCGTGGCGGCTATGGCGTGTCGACCACGTTCAGCCCGGCCCGTGGATCGTCGACGGCAAGCGGATCGACCCGAGCAAGCCCTACGATCCAAAGGCTCCCGCGTGGAAGCCGCCGGGGAAGTGAGCGATTGGGGCCGGAATCAGCGCCCCAGGAATCGATCGACCTGCCGACGGTGCCGGAGCACGTGGACGATCGCGTGCTCGAAGAGCTGCTCGAAGTCGTAGACCGGTCCCCACCGAACCGTCATCTTCATCTCGGTCGCTTCCTTCTCGCTCATATCCCACTTCGAGTCGAGCGTCTCGATCGTGTAGTCGAGCATCTTCCGCATCTCGCCCGGCACCTGCGCGCGCGAGATCGTCTGGTCCCATTTGGTGACCGGTTCCTTCCCCCACGCCGTTCGCATGTAGCCCGCGTATCCGTAACCCGCCCGGACCACGTGCCGCATGATCGTCTGGATGGAGCGGCAGTCCTCGTCCTGGGTCTTGGTGTCGCGGACCCTCTCGAATTCCTCGTCCGTGATCCCGTTCAGGATTGTGACCAGTTCCATGGCGGCGCGCTCGTACTCGTCCATGAGCGCGCCGACCGCTCCCTGCCGGTAGGTCTTGGCGATGGTCATGCTGTCTCCCTATTTGCCGAGGCGTCCGAACGAGGCTGGTTGAGTCCCCTCTGTCTGCCGGCCCACCTGCTACATCGCGGACGCGGACTAGGTGGCTGGCGCATTGTAACGTGCATGGTCGGTGGTGTCAGACATAACTGGAAGGGGCCGGCCAGCCTATCACAAGTCTTGACAACACATTACGCTTCTGATAGGTTCCCTTCCAGGGTCATCTCGTGTCCTAGGGAAAGCCTCGTATAAGTCTCCCAGGGCTACTCGTACCATTCGTGCCCCACGTACGGCGAAGCACCTCCGGAGGTCTTCGATTGGGGTCCAGTATTCGTGGCCGCGGGATTTGGTTCCTCGTTCTCGTTGCTGCACTGATCTGGGGTACGCCAGGGCACGCGGCCCTGACGAAACCACCTCAACTCGGATCCCCCTCCCCCCCGAAACCCGACGATTACCTCTGGGATGACCAGTTCGGGCTCCCTCCTGTCGACGGGTCCATCTATTGCGCTGTCAAGTTCGGAGGCGATCTCATCGTAGGGGGCACGTTCCAACAGATCGGCGGAGTGTTTGCAAAGAACATCGCCCGATGGGACGGCGTCATGTGGCACGCCCTGGGCAACGGGCTCGATGTCGGAGTCTCATGCTTGACTGTTTATCACGGTTCTCTTTTTGCGGGAGGCAGCTTTCAATTCGTTGAAGGAACATTTTCGCCTCACCTTGCACGATGGGATGGTGCCTCTTGGTTCGCCGTAGGCGCGTTCACGGGAAGTTACAACTGTTGCTACACGATGAACTCTTTGACGGTTTACCGGGACGAACTCGTCGCCGCAGGGGATTTCGGGTATAGCGAGCCCCCAGCTCTTAGGGGAATTCGCCGGTGGGATGGCACCACGTGGGCGGCGCTGGGCACCGGGGTCGATGGCCCCGTGCAGACGATGCTTGTCGTGGGAGATTCCCTCTACGTCGCCGGCAGATTTGATGTCGCGGGAGACGTTCCCGCCCGGAGCGTCGCGATCTGGAATGGTTCAACATGGGCGCCTTTTGGCCCCGGTGTCCCGAGAAAGAGCTGGGGATGGGGAGTGCGTGCACTCACCCAGTTCCAAGGGCACCTGTTTGCGGGTGGCGATTTCGACAGTGCGGGAAGCGCGGCGGCTGGTGGGCTTGCCTTGTGGGATGGCACGAGCTGGAGTCCCGTACCTGGATTTGAACCGGGGTGGGTCTCCGCCCTTGCCGTGTACGATAACCAGCTACACGTTGCGAGATTCCCTGATCTGGTTCGATGGGATGGCGCGGTCTGGTCGAACGTCTCTCAAGAGTTTAGCGGCGAGCCTTGGGTACTCCTTCCGGACGATGGAACCTTGGTCGCAGCTGGGGCAATCGAGATAGGGAACCATAGGCTCTGGGGAGATCCAGCTGGGATCGTCGAGGCTTTTGAGATTGCTAGATGGGATGGCACACGTTGGGCCGGCTATCAGCCATGGAGTCCGCGAATGAAAGGGCTTGCTATGTTCGGCGGATTTTCCGCTCCAATCCAGTGCCTTGCCTCATACAAGGGAAACCTCGTGGCCGGAGGTCTGATCAACTACGCAGGGACTGGTGAAAGCTGGAAGGTGACCAGCGAAATCAGCGCATGGGATGGCTCCCAGTGGACTGGCATTTTCTTTGACCGTCCGGGTTATTCGTTCGGTATTCCAAACGCACTCCTCGCGGAAGAAGATGCCCTCTACGCGACCGGAGACTTCCGGATATATCCACAAGAAATTGGAACGCCTGTTCTCCGGTGGACCGGCGATCAATGGGCCAACCTCGATACGCTGTCTGCAACCGGTACATGCTTGATCCGTTATCGCGGTGAACTAATGCTTGGGACCAGCAGGAATAGCTCACCCGGCCCGCCGGACGCCGGCGTGTACCGATGGTCTGGAGCGAAATGGCACGCGGTAGGACTTACTGCAGGCGTGAATCAGTTCCATGGCGTTCAAGCCTTAACCGTGCACGACGGCATTCTCGTTGCGGGAGGCTCCTTCATTTCGATCGGCGGGATTCCTGCGAACGGAGTTGCCGCATGGAACGGAACGTCCTGGCAATCCTTCGGCGTAGGACCGGTTCCCTATCAACCCCGTCCAAACGTTGTTGGCCTCGTGTCCCATGACGGAAAGCTGATCGCCGCCGGTGGATTCCTAGACTCCTCCGGAGGAGTGCCTCTGATGGTCTGGGACGGGAAAACCTGGGACGCATTTCCCGGCATCCGTGGCCGGGCATCTGCGTTGAGCTTGATTCGCGGGAAACTCTTCCTGAGCGGTGACCTCCAGCTTGAGGCGTCTGACGAAAAGACGAGCGCAGTCATGTGGGACGGACAAGCGTGGCGCCCGATGGGATCGGGCGTGAACGGGCAGATCCTCGCATTTCAGGAGAGCAACGGGTCTTTGTACGCGGGAGGTTACTTCTCCGCAGCGGGCGGGAAGAGCTCATTTGGAATCGCCCGCTGGAATGGGCTCCTGTCCCCCGCACCAGGCCCGGGAGCACTGTGGCTATCTCAAGGACGGCCCAACCCCTTCCGGGCCGCGTCAGATTTCTCCTTCGAGATCAAACATGGCGGCCGAGTTATCGTAGCCGTTTACGACGTGCAGGGGCGTGAGGTTGCAATTATCGAAGACAGAGTTCGTCCCCCAGGGGCGTATGACGCGAGATGGGACGGCCGCGAAGCGAGCGGAAAGAGAGTCGCCGCAGGGATCTACTTCATTTCCGTTCGGCAATCAGATGGATCCACCACGTCTAGAAAGGTTGTCCTGCTCGAGTAGGGGACGCACTACTTAGGCATCGCCTCACGGGGTGGCCCCGAGCGGTGCCTGCATTCCACCCAAGAAGGACGCCCAACCCGCCGATAAGTCTCCCGGAGCCGTATGGACAGTTCCCCAGCTCCCGGAGGACCCGATGGAAGCCGTCGCCCCCGCCCCGAATCGCGATTCGATCGTTGCCGAGCCTCCCCCGCAGACGCACTGGCTCGTGCCCCTGATCTTCGTGGGCGGGGTGGGCTATGCCTGGCACCTGTGGAACCAGGCGGCGCAGG
>DASUFL010000112.1:0-5178 GCA_036274595.1 Candidatus Eiseniibacteriota bacterium
TTCAAGCGCGTCGTTGCCATGATGTGCCCCCTTGATCTCGACGACTTCGAGCCGGATCGCTCTCTAGTCGATCCGGCTGTAAGCCGGAATGGTCAAAAATTCTTCGAGCGTCTCCGCCGTGGAGAGCCCGAGAAACAAGTCACACGCTTCGGCGAACCGCCCGCTCCGGAACCTCTCGGAACCGATCTCCTGCTCCACCTGGCGCATCTCGTCCTCGATGACCGCGCGGACATACGGGGCGTCGACGACGGTTCCGTCCTGGAGGCGCGTCTTGTGGTGGACCCACTGCCACACCTGCGCGCGGGAGATCTCCGCGGTCGCGGCGTCCTCCATGAGGTTGTAGAGCGGGACGCAGCCGTGCCCCCCGAGCCAGGCTTCCAGGTACTGGATTCCGACCCGGGCGTTGAGCCGGAGGCCCTCTTCGGTGCGCGTTCCGCGCGGCACGGCGAGAAGGTCGCTCCCCGTGACCTCCACGTCCTCGCGCTTGCGGTCGAGCTGATTGGGGCCGTCCATGACGGCCTCGAACACTTCGCGCGCGACCGCAACGAGCCCCGGATGCGCGACCCAGGTGCCGTCGTGACCGTCCGTGACTTCGCGGAGCTTGTCCTGCCGCACCTTCTCGAGCGCCGCGTGGCTCGCCTCCGGGTCGCTCTTGATCGGGATCTGAGCCGCCATGCCCCCCATCGCGTGCGCGCCGCGCCGATGGCAGGTGCGAATGCAGAGCTGCGTGTACGCGCGAAGGAAGGGCTGCGCCATCGTCACCTGGGAGCGATCGGGCAGAACCGCCGTGGGATCGTTCCGCCGCTGCCTGATGAAGGAGAAGATGTAGTCCCAGCGGCCGCAGTTGAGCCCGGCCACGTGCTCGCGCAGCTCGTAGAGGATCTCGTCCATCTGGAACGCGGCCGGGAGCGTCTCGATGAGCACCGTGGCCTTGATGGCTCCGCGCGCGATGTCGAGCGTCTCCTCGGCTGCGAGGAAGATCTCGTTCCACAGGCGCGCCTCGCGATGGCTCTCCAGCTTGGGGAGATAGAAGTACGGTCCGGTTCCCCGCCGGATCAGCTCCTGGGCGTTGTGGAAGAAGTAGAGGCCGAAGTCGAACAGCGCTCCCGGGACGGGCTGACCGTCCACATGGAGGTGCCGCTCCGGAAGGTGGAGGCCGCGCGGGCGAACGATGAGCGTGGCGGTGCGTTCGGCCAGCCGGTACTCCTTGCCCGACGCCGGATCCACGTAGCCGATCGTGCGGCGAACGGCGTCCATGAGGTTGAGCTGCCCTTCGACGTTGTTGCTCCACGTCGGGGAGTTCGAATCCTCGAAGTCCGCCATGAAGCAATCCGCGCCGGAGTTGAGCGCGTTGATCACCATCTTGCGGTCGACCGGTCCGGTGATCTCGACGGTGCGCCGCGTGAGATCGCGCGGGACCGGCGCGATCGCCCAGTCGCCTTGCCGCACCGACAAGGTCTCGTCGAGGAACTCGAGTGGCGCCGCGAGTGAGAGACGGCGCACGCGATCCGCGAGGAGCTGCTCGAGGGTCGGCCGGAAGGCTCGCGTCAGGCCCTCGATGAAGGCCAGAGCCTCGGGCGTCAGGAGTCGCTCGTATCCCGGATGGATCGGGGCCTCCACTGTGGCCCCCGTCGTTGTGAGTGCGCTCACGTTCATGTAACAAGAATGACAGAATCTGTGGATTGAAGCCAGTAATTTATTGTATTACAATAAATTACAGTGTTTACTAATGAGGGTTTTACATATGCACTATCTGTAACTATGGTAAACTTCCTTGGTGGATGCGAACTTGAAGGCCGCCCCGCTTGGGCGGAAGATTCGGGCCCTCCGCCAGACCGAGGGGCTCACCCAGGCCGCCATGGCCGCCCGGCTCGGAATCTCCACGTCGTACCTGAATCTCATCGAGAACGACCGCCGCCCGCTGAGTGCGGGACTCCTCCTCACGCTGGCTCGAGCGTTCAATGTCGACCTCAGGAGCTTCGCCATCGGCGAGGATGCGCGTCTCGTGTCGGACCTCGCCGAAGCCTTCGGCGATCCGCTCTTCGGCGAGCGCCGCCTCGATGAGCGGGAGCTTCGCGAGTTCGTATCGTCGAGTCCCGCCATCGCCCGCGCGGTGGTGCGGCTCCATCACGCTTACACGGACGCGCGCGCATCGGCCGAATCCATCGCCGCCGAGGTGGTGGACCGGCAGGATCTCTCCGGCGTGGATCGCGCGGGACTCGCGTCCGAGGAGGTATCGGATCTCGTCCAGCGGCACGTGAACCACTTCCCCGAGCTCGAAGCCGAGGCGGATCGGATCTGGAACGACGCCAAGCTCGAGGATCAGGACTTCTTCGAGGGAATGGCGCACTACATGGAGCGGCGCCACGGCGTGCGCGTGCGGGTGCTCCGTCTGGGTGACATGGGGGACGCGGTGCGGCGCTTCGATCCGGAACGGCGCGAGCTGCACCTGTCGGAGGTGTTGCGGCGGGGCTCGCGCGGCTTCCAGCTCGCCCACCAGGCCGCACTCCTCACCTGCCCCGACACGCTGGATCGCATCGCCCAGGACGAGCGGCTGACGTCGCCCGAGTCGCGCGCGATCTGCCGGGTCGCTCTCGCGAACTACTTCGCCGGCGCGCTCCTCATGCCCTACGACGCCTTCTTTCGCGCCGCCGAGGAGGAGCGCTACGACACCGACCTCCTCGAGCATCGCTTCCGCGCCAACTTCGAGCAGATCTGCCATCGCCTCACGACGCTCAACCGCTCCGGTGCGCGCGGCATCCCGTTCCACATGGTGCGGGTCGACATCGCCGGAAACATCTCGAAGAAGTTCAGCGCCACCGGGCTTCGGTTTCCGAGGTTTGGCGGCCTCTGCCCCCTATGGAACGTGCACGCGGCCTTCCTCCAGCCGAACGTCATCCGCGCGCAGCTCGACCGCTTTCCCGACGGAACCCTCTACTTCTCCTTCGCGCGCACGATCCGGAAGCACCGCGGCGGCTACCACACGCCGGAGGTCTTGTACTCCGTCGGCCTTGGGTGCGACGTGGAGTCGGCGAAGCGGCTGGTGTACGCCGACGGCTTCGACCTCACGAACCCGCAGGCCGCCGCACCGGTCGGGATCACGTGCCGCCTGTGCGAGCGCCTCGACTGCCGGGCGCGCGCCTTCCCCTCGATCTACCAGCCGCTCAAGGTGGATGAGAATCTGCGGGGCGTCTCGTTCTTCGCGAGGCCGGGGGCTACCGGAACGTAGGGGCGCGGAGACGTAGGGAGGCTGGGGGGATGTCGTGGCTCCGACTCGCCTGCGATCCGTGAACGAACGTTGACGCTACTCGCCCCGGGGCGAGTTGTTGAGGGGCCGCTGCGGCGAGTGGATTGACCGATCTAGCATCCCCACCGCTCCCGCCTACTCGCCCCGGGGCGAGTTGTTGAGAACCGAGGCCACCTGCTGGCGGGAGCAATCGAGCCCCCGGCACTGTCCCCGGCACTCGCCCCGGGGCGAGCGATCTGGGTAGCTCGAGGGAGCATCCAGGTGCAGTGGGCGCCCGACCCACTCGCCCCGGGGCGAGTTGGAACCACGCACAGCCGTGGAAGTCACGAGGGGGGCGTGCTCGCGCGTTAGCTCTTCATTCGCAGTGGGATCGCGAGGATCAAGGCCGCAACGATTCGGGCTCTAACTCGCCCCGGGGCGAGTTGAAAGCAAGGTGCGAGCGTGACCCCGTCGCGGTGCATGGCGGCATTCAGGGCGGCGGGAACCGGACGGGGTGCTGGTGCGGCCGGGCTGCTCGTGGGGTGCCGGGGGGGCTGGGGTGCTCTGGGGGGCCGGGGCACCTGCGCGGTGCCAGGGGGGTCAGGGTGCTCGCCGGTGCTTGGGGAAGCCGGGGTGCTCGATGAGCCGGGGAGCTGGTGGTGGCGAGCCAGGGTCGGTGGCCAAGCCCCGGGCGGAGCCAGGTCAGGCGTGGGCGAGCTGGTAGACGATGAGCTGGGCCACCGTCCAGAGCACGAGCCCGATGCCCGTGATGGGAAGGACTAGGGCGAGGGCGAATCGAATGCCGAAGCCGCGGACGCTGAAGTGGCGCATGGCGGAATCATCGGCAGAATCGGGGAGAAACTTGAAGGCACCGGCACACGGTGGCGGGTCGCGGGCCGCTCAGCGCCCCGCGCTCAGCGCTCACCACCCGGCGCTCCGCGCTCAGCGCCGCGCGCTCAGCCCCCAGCCCCTCAGCACCCTGCGCCCCGCCCTCAGCGTTCAGCGCTCGGCGGTACCTAGCCTCCGGTCCACGACGACCTGCCCCGCCTTCATCACCCACCGGACGCGGGCGGTGACGGCCCGGATGTCCGTGAGCGGATTCCCCTCGACGGCCACAATATCCGCCGTGTAGCCGGGCGCCAGCGCGCCGAGCAGCTTCTCCTGGCCGAGGAGCGCGGCGCCGTGCAAGGTCGCGGCGGCGAGCGCCTGCGCCGGGGTCATGCCTGCCTTCACGAACCACTCGAGCTCGCGCGTGTTCTCGCCGCACATCGTGAAGAGCGCGTCGGAGCCCATCGCCACCTTCACCTTCGCGCGCACGGCGCGGCGAAGCGTCTCCAGATTTCGACCGCGATACTCGTTCAGCCGCGCGACCGCGGACGAGTCGTAGCCGAAGATCGAAGCGTTCTCGGCGTAATAGCGATTGTGATCGATGGTCGGGACGTAGAACGTGCCCCGCTTCGCCATCTCGCGAAGGGTGGCATCGTCCATGTCGGTCGCGTGCTCGATCGACGTGGCGCCCGCCCGAACGGCATCGCGCGCGCCGTCGGGACCATAGGAGTGGACCGCGACGCGCTTGCCCCGTCCCTTCGCCGCGTCGACCGCCGCCTTCAGCTCTTCATACGTGTAGGTCTCGTCGCCGGTCACGTCGTCCGCGCTTCCGGTCGAGCCGTAGATCTTGATCACATCGGCTCCGGCCGCGATGTTCTGCCGCACGACGCGCATCACCTCGGCGGCTCCGTCGGCGTTGCCACCCGGCGGTTCCATGTAGCCAGGGCGGTTGGGACTGAGCGTCGGATGGAGCCCGTATCCGCAGACGAACATCCGTGGGCCGGGCATCGCGCCGCTGGCGATGAGATCGCGCATGGCGATGTCCATGTAATCCCACGAGCCGAGGTCGCGAACCGTGGTGACGCCGGTCTCGAGCGTGTGTTTCGCATTGCCCTGCGCGACAT
>DASUFL010000113.1:0-43247 GCA_036274595.1 Candidatus Eiseniibacteriota bacterium
CTCGGGTAAGGGTTGCCCGCGGAGGAAGGGCTTCCCGGAAGCCTTGTTCTTCTTCTCTTTCTGCTTCCCAGCCGTCACCCCTTCCTTGAGAACATCGCTGGTCTGGTCCCCCAAGATCCGGTCGATCTTGTTGACTCGGATGTTGTCCGTTCCTCCATCCAACCGCCATGCGATGAGGTAGCTGCCAGAGCGCTCCACTCGTACGTAGTGGTGCTCGGTGCCATCCTTGAGGACCACCGTGATCGGAAGGGTCGATGAAGGGACCGTCGCCGAGGAGTCGGGTTCGGGCGAGGGAACGACGGCTGCTTCAGGAACCGTCGCCGAGGAGTCGGGCGCCGACGGGGGGACGGCGGTGGTCGAATCCGGCGCGGTCTGGGCGGCCACGCTGGAGGCCCCGAACAGACAGAGGAAGCACACGGTTGCGGCTACGCGAAGCATTCGTTCCTCTTCCCCCGGGGGCCGAAACAGAATCCCCGCGTGGTGCTACACCCGCTCGACGAAGCTCCCGTCCCTGGTGTCGATCTTGACGCGATCGCCGATGGACATGTGCTGGGGGACCTTCGTGACGAGGCCCGTGTTGAGCTTCGCCGTCTTCGGGGATGACGAGATCGTGGCGCCCCGCATGACGGGATCGGTCTCCACGATCTCCAGCTCGACGAACATCGGCAGGTCGACGGCGACGGGCTTGCCTTCGTAGTAGGACATCTCCACGGTCATGCCGTCCATGAGGTAGTTCACGGCGTCTCCCAAGTTCTCCGCGGAGACGTTGTGCATCTCGTAATTCTCCGTGTTCATGAACGTGAACTCTTCGCCGGAGCGGTAGAGATACTGGAGCGGGTGATGATCGAGCTCGGCGCGCTCGACCTTGTCCTCGGAACGGAACCGGTGCTCCACCTGCGAGCCGGTGATCAGGTTCACCATCTTGGCGTGGACCATGCCCCGCCAGTTGCCGGGGGTGACGTGGAGGACGTTCGTCACGCGGCAGGGCTTGCCGTCGTGCACGATCACCATGCCGACCTTCATCTGGGTCGCCGCAATCACGGAAATAGTCTCCTCAGTGTTGGGAAATCGGTGGCAGCCGGCTAGTATACCCGGCTTACCTCAGGGGGGCAACTGGATGGCGTTGCCGGTCGGACGGTGCTCGGTTCGATGGAGCTAGGCCTCATCCTGCGCGGCATCGCGATCGGCTTCTCCATCGCGGCCCCGGTCGGTCCCATCGGCGTCCTCTGCATCCGTCGCACGCTGGCCGAGGGACGCGTGGTCGGGCTCGCGACGGGGCTGGGCGCCGCGACGGCGGATGCGATCTACGGATGCATGGCCGCGTTCGGGCTGACGGCGCTCACGGATCTATTGGTCGGCGCGGGGTTTTGGATCCGCTTAGTGGGCGGAGCATTCCTGCTCTACCTCGGATTGCGGACCCTGCTCGCGAAGCCGGGCGAGCGCGCCGCGGCGGCTTCGGGGTCTGGTTTGGCCGGCGCCTACCTCTCCACGTTCGTCCTCACGTTGACGAATCCCATGACCATTCTGTCGTTCCTGGCCGTGTTCGCGGCGTTGGGGCTGGGGTCCACACACCCGGAGCCGATGGCCGCAGCGAGCCTGGTGCTGGGCGTGTTCGCTGGCTCCGCGCTCTGGTGGCTCGGGCTGAGCGCCGTGGTCTCGATGCTCCGTTCGCGGTTCGACGCCCGAGCGCTCCGGTGGGTGAACGTGGGTTCGGGGCTCGTGATCGTGGCGTTCGCGGTGATGGCGCTGGCTGGCGCCGGCAGCCATTAACTGGCCCGGGACCAGTGATTCTAACCTGTATTCACGATTTTAGTGGTTAGGGTGGAGCGAGTCGAGTCGACCGTAGGCGCGTGCGGTCCCGGCCCCTCTCAGCGTCAATCGCTTGTTGAAATCAGGTGAGTTACGGGAGTGCAACTCGCCCCGGGGCGAGTTCGGTGAGTGTGAACACGTCTCGGTACAGCCTCGCCTCACCCGCATTCAACTGGCCCCGGGGCGAGTTCGCGCAACTGGCCCCGGGGCGAGTTCGTATGACTGGCCCCGGGGCGAGTTCGCTCAACTGGCCCCGGGGCGGGTTTGCACCACTGAAGCCGCCTAGTCCTTGTCCTCCCCACCGTCTGGTGTCTGCCCCGGCACCCCGGGCGCGCCTTGCACCCGTCCGGCTCCGTGGCGGTAGACGAGCTCCCCGCCCAGGTGCGCCGTCCTGGCCACGACGCTCGCGGCGACGAGCGTCAGGATCATCGCGATCCAGGTTCCCTTTCTTCGCGCGTGCGTCGCCCACCCCAGCAGACAGGCCACCGCGATCGAGCCGAGGGCCCAGAGCCCCGACTCCTCGTGCTCCTCGATTGCCTTGTCGGGGACACCGATCTTCTCGGCTCGGTCCGATGCGGCCTGTCCCGTGAAATACGCGGTCACCGCCCCCGCAAGGGCGAGGGAGAGAAGGAGCGGGGCGAACCAGCGCAACCAGTCCTTCTTGGTGAAGACGTAGAGAACGGAGAAGAGTGCGCCCACGATCGTGAGCGCGATGGGAAAGTGGACTACCGATGGGTGGATCTCGAGTCCAAAGAGCACGTCCCCCCCTTGGTTGGAGTCAACACGGCTCGACGCCGGTCGAGCGTCCGCTCGACGCCGGTCAACGCCCCCTTGCCCGACTACACTCCGTACGCGCGTCTCAGAATCGTCATCGTGTGCACGACGGGGCGCTTCACGCCATTCGCGATCTGAATATTGCACGTGCCGCAGCCGGTAAGAATGGCTTCGGCTTTGGTACGGTCGATCTCACGGAACAGAGGGTCGCCGATCGCCATCGCACGATCGTAGTTCTCGGCGCGCATGCCGTAGGTGCCGGCGATGCCGCAGCAGGAATCGTCGATGGGGCGGATGTCCACGCCCGGCACGAGCTGGAGCAGCCGGATCGGTTCCTCCGTGATGCCTTGGGCGATCGAGTGGCAGGCGTTGTGATAGACGACGGAGATCGGCACGGGGCGGAAGTCGGTGCGCAGCTCCCCACGTAGATAAAGCCGCCAGAGGTACTGGTGGATGTCGATCGTGTGATCCGCGAGGCGGCGCGCCTCCCCGGTGCCGAGAATTCTCGGATAGTCCTCGATCAGCGCGAGGCCGCAGGAAGGAGCGCTGGCGACCACGGTGAACCCGCGATCCACGAGCGGCAGAAGGGTCGCGACGTTTCGCTCCGCGTCGGCGCGCATCGCCTTCTCGGCTCCCATCGTCACGAGCGCGATGCCGCAGCATCGCTGCTCGGGGACGACGACCTCGATGCCGTTCGCCTCCAAGACCTTCACGGTGCCGGCCGCTTCCCCTTCGGGATCGTGGAAGCGCGCGAAGCAGCCGGCGAAGTAGGCGACCTTCTTCGTGATCGCGACGTCGCGAGGCGGGAGCGGACCGAGCCGCGCGTGGCCCCCCGACGCGTGCGCCCCCGGCGCCGCGTGCGCCCCCGCCGCGTGGCCCCCCGTCGCGTGCGCGCCGCCGCCGTGCGCCCCCGACGCGAGCGCCCCCGACGCCGCGTGCGCCCCCCCCGCCGCGTGCACCCCGGGCGCGTGGCCACCCGCCCCGCGCGCGCCAGCCCCATGCGCGCTCGCTGGCAGCAACGGAAGCAGCAAGGCCTTCTTCGACGCCGCATCCCCGGTTCCGAACGACCGCTGGAACCGTGGCAGATCCAGGCGCCCCGCGATCTTTCCCACCCGCTCCCGCGCCGCGCGCTCCACCGAGGTTCCGATCGGCAGATTCGCCAGGCCGGGAGCCAAAGACGCCACCTTCGCGACATCCGCGGCTTTCCCGAGCACCCAGTTTCTCAAAGGCATTCCGTTCGCCTCGACGAACTGCTTCCTCGCGGCGATCGCCAGTCCTGGAATGTCCACCTGGCTCGGGCATTCGCTCAGGCAGAGCTTGCAGTTGAAGCAGGAGTCCATCACTTCCTTGAACGGCTTCCCGGTCAGCGCCTTCGGGTCGAGCGCGCCGCGCACCATCTCCAGCAACAGCGCCGCCTTCGCGCGCGCGGTGTGTGGCTCTCTCCCCGTCGTGCTCCCGACGGGGCAGTAGTCGCGGCACGTGCCGCAGCCGTGGCACATCTCGATCATGTCTCGATAGTCCGGCTCGTCGAAGACCGTGCCGGTCTGCACGAAGGTGGTCGTGTACCGCAAATGAGAGGCCGGGAAGGTCGCCTGGTCCGTGATCACCACGCCGGGATTCAGCACTCGGTCGGGATCCAGGACGCGCTTCACCGCGGCCATCGTCTCGTAGGACCGCGGATACTGGCGCCTCAAGTAAGGCGCGCGGAGGATCCCGTCGCCGTGCTCACCGGTGATCGTGCCGCCGAGCCGCCAGGTGAGCTCGAACGCCTCCTCCGTCATGGCCGCCATCCGGGGCACGAACGTGGCCTCGTGCGGATCCATCAAGGGCGTGACGTGAACGTTCCCATTTCCGGCGTGCCCGAAGATCACGTACGGCGTGCGGTGCCTGGCGAAGATCGCGCGAAGCCCTTCGATGTACTGCCCCAGCTTCTCCACCGGGACGGCCGTGTCGTCGATGAAGTTCATGGGCTTTTCGACGGGGGACGTGCGATACACCAGAGGCAGCGCCGCGCGGCGCACCGACCACAAGGCGGCACGCTCCTCGGCGCTGCGAGCGGCGCGGAAATCCAGCACCATGCCCCGCCTGGGCGCGACCCACTCCTCGATCGCGGCGAGCCCGGTCCGCGCTTCCTCGTCGGTATCCCCCTCGAACTCCACCAGCAAACCGGCCACGAACTTGTCCGGCACGAGGTCGCGCAGATCCCCCCGATGCTCGCGCACGAACGCGAGAAATGTGTAATCCATCGCCTCGACCGCCGAGGCGCCCAGACGTCGGGCCTCGAGGACCGCCTCGCTCGCGTCGGTCCAGCTCAGGAAATACAAAAGCGCCACCGACGTGGCCAGGGGCTTCCGCACCAGCCGCATGGTCACCTCGGTCGCGATTCCCAGAGTTCCCTCGCTCCCCACCATCAATCGCAACGGGTCGAACCGCGGCGCGATGGACGACACCGGGTCCCCCGGGTTCCACGCGCCCCAGAGGTCGTAGCCGCAGGAGTTCTTGTTCGCCTCGACCCGCTCCGGCAGGAACTCGGGCGCGCCCTCACGCAGCAACGACGTCAGCTCGGCATCGAGCCTGGACCACATCGCCGATCCTTCGGCGCCCGCCTTCCCCAGAGTCACGATGGAGCCGTCGTACAGCACGACATCCAGCGACAGCACGTGATCCCGCGTCGAGCCGTGCCGCAGCGTGTGCGCCCCCGCCGCGTTCGTCCCGACGTTGCCGCCGATCGTGCAGAAGTCGCCGCTGGAAGGATCGGGGCCCAAGCGCAGCCCGTGCGGCGCGGCCGCCTTCTGCACCTTCGTGTGGATCGCGCCCGGCTCCACGCGGACCAGCCGCCGCTCGAGGTCCACCTCGAGCACGCGGTTCATGTACGTCGAGAAGTCGAGAATGATCCCCTCGCCCACGGCCTGCCCGGCGAGGCTCGAGCCCCCGCCGCGCGCGGTAACCGACAAGCCCTGTGCGCGCGCATACGCCACCACGCGCGCCACGTCCTCCGGGGTTTTCGGCGAAACGACGGCGCGCGGCGAGCGACGGAAGATCGATGCGTCGGTGGCGAAGAGGGAGCGCGTGATGGGATCCGTGCGGACCTCCCCCTCGATCAAGGGAGCAAGGTCGCGCAGGATGGGATCGGAAGCGGCAGAGGCGTCCGCGGGTCGGTTCATGATGTCATGGTGCCGCGCTCAGAGCGCGGCGTTCCAACCGCCGCGCTCCACGGGGCCGCGGCGCGCCCGTCGGTTAGGCGCGTTCCAGAAAGAAACGATCGTACAGGAGGCCGGCGATCGCTCCGCCCAGGAGCGGGCCGACCCAGTAGAGCCACTGGTCCTGCCAGTAGCCGGAGATCAAAGCGGGACCGAAGGCCCGGGCTGGATTGAACGATGCGCCTGTCAGCGTGCCCCCCGCGAGGATGTTTCCAACCATGGCCAATCCGATGGCGTGTCCCGCAAAACCTTTGGATGCGCGGGGGTCCACGGCGGAGCCGAAGACCACGATCACCAGGATGAACGCCATGAGCCCTTCGAGGAACATGGCGAGCGTGGGGCTCACCCCCGCGGCCACGGTGGGCACGCCGAGATGGGCCTCCGTGGGGCCGTGCCAGGCACAGAGAAGCACCCAGGCGGCGAGGCTCGCTCCCACGAGCTGTGCGATCCAGTAGACGATCGCGCCTCCGAAGCTGAGCCTGCGCGTGACGAGGAAACCGATGGTCACGGCCGGATTGAAGTGGCCACCCGAGATCGCGCCGAAGGCGTAGATCATGACCAGGACCGCGAGGCCGTGCGCCACCGCGATTCCCGTCATGCCCACCATCTGGCTCGCGTTGTGGGTCAGGACGGCCCCTGCCCCGAAGAAAATGAGCGCGAACGTCCCGATCAGCTCCGCCAGGAACTTCTTCCCGTGGCCCATCCGTTCCCCCTCTTGTTAGAGGCTGGCGACCGTCTTCTTGTCCAGCCGCCGCGTGAGCTCCACCAAGAGCTTGACCGCGGCGTCGTAGTCCTTGCGGTCCATGATGGTGGAGTGGCTGTGGATGTAGCGCGTGGCGATGAAGATCACGAGCGAGGGGACGCCGGTGTCGTAGATGTGGAAGCGGCCCGCGTCGGTGCCGCCGCGCTCGACCGTGCCCAGATGGTAGGTGATCTTGTTCTTCTCGCAGACCTCGACCGCGAGGTCGCGCAGCCGGCGGTTCGGAATCATGCTCGCGTCGTAGACGAGGATGCCGACGCCCGCGCCGAGCTTCTCGTCGCCGTCGCCAATCGATCCCGGCGTGTCGTGCGCGATCCCCACGTCGACGGCGATCGCGACATGCGGCTTCACCGACGCGACGCTGGTGGTCGCGCCGCGGAGGCCGACCTCCTCCATGGTCGAAGCCACGCCGTAGAACGTGTTCGGATGGGCCACGTTCTTCAGCTTCTTCATCGTATCGACCACCATCGCGCAGCCGACCCGGTTGTCGATCGCCTTCGCGAGGTAGAGGCGGTCGTTCGCCATGGTCGTGAAGGGAGCTTCCGGGACGATGGGATCGCCCGCCGAGATGCCGAGCTTCTTCCGGACGTCGAAGTACGTCGTGGCGCCGACGTCGATGAACATGTCCTTCAGGTCCATCACCTTCTTGCGCTCTTCGTCCAGGAGCTCGTGCGGCGGCTTGCTGCCCACGACGCCGATCACGTCTCCCTTCTTCGTGCGGATGCGCACCTTCTGCGCGAGAAGGACGTGCCCCCACCATCCGCCCATCGGGAGGAACTTGATGAATCCCTCGGGCGTGATGCCCTTGACCATGAACCCGACCTCGTCCATGTGGCCGCCCACCATGACCCGCGGCTCGTCGGCGCTCCCGCGCTGCTTGCAGATGATGCTGCCGAGCCCGTCCTGCGAAATCTCGCCGAGGCCCTTCAGCTCCTTGCGCATGAGACCGGCGATCTCACCCTCGTGCCCTGGGGGTCCGAAGGCTTCCGTGAGGTTCTTGAGCAGCATGTAGGTCGCGTCCATCCGCAAGGCTCCTTGGGGTTTGTGATTGTGGGAACGAGAATGCGCCAGTATCCGCCCCGGGTACGGGGCTGTCAAGGCGCGCTCCTCTTGGGTCTTGCGGGGGGCCCTTACTTCCCCGTCTGGGGTCGCGCCTGGGCTTCCACCATCGCGGCCAGGTCGGCCCGCGACACCTCCGCCCGGTTTCCGCGCATGGGCCAGGACTGGACCAGACGGTCCACGTCGAGATGCTCCTCGTCGAGCGTGGCGAGGAGCTTCGCGGCTCGACGGGACGCCCGCACCGTTCCGTTCACGGTGACCCATCCGAGCTCCGTCTCGAAGAGCAAGCGAGCTTGCGGCAGCCAGAACACGACGAACTCCGCCGTGTGCTGCGAGCGGTCGCCGATGTTGACCGCCACGATGCGATTCGTGGGGTCGGAGAGCTCGTATCGCTTGTCGAAGGTCTGCAGCGACAGCGGGCGCGGCGAGCGCGCGAGCCGGTCCGGGCGAAGCCGGAAGGGATACTCCGCGATCCGACGCACGAGCGCCTCGTTCCCGGGGGTGGTCACGACGGTCGCTCCCTCCGCGATCAGCGCCCTGAGCCCGCCGACGTAGTGCGGGTGGTGATGGCTGACGAGCGCGTACCGGATCGGCTTCGACGGCCAGCGCCGCTTGACGGCATCGACGAGCCGCTCGCCGTTCGCGCTCGAGACAGCCGCTTCGATGACGGCGAGATGATCGGAGAACTCGACCACGAGCGATCTCGAATCCACGTCGTCCATGTCGACGGGAAACACGCCGGGCGCGAGTGGGGGGCCGATGACGGCCGGTCCGCTCAGGCTGTCGGGATCGACCGAGGCGCGCGTCACCTCGCGCGGCGGCAGGAAGAGCGAATCGGGAAGGGCGGTCTCCCGCGAGGAAATGCGAAGCTCCTCGAGCGTCCACGCCTGGTCCCGCTCGTGGATCCGAAGGACGGTCGCGACGGGCGCGGCGGTCTCGCCATAGCGATACGCGACCGAATCCACCACGTCGCCGAGCCTCGGATGGGAGCGCCGTGCGCGTCCGGCGGTCACGCGGCCGTCCTTCGCGCGCTCGACCTGGATGCCGAACCGGGCGCCACTCTCGACGAGCACCGTCGGAAATCCGGAGAGCACCTGGAGCCGCGCGCGGTCCGCCGCGCTCCCTACGAGCTCGTCCCAGTGCGCGCCGGGGCTCTGCTGGTCGTAGACGCGCCCTCGAGCGAGGAGGATCGTCTCGGGAATGCGCTCGGAATCCCCTTCGGCCCAGGTCGTCCACTCGAGCCGAAGCGCCCCTTTGCCATCGGCGAGGAAGCGGCGCTTGGATTCGAAGCGCCTGACATCGCCCGGGCGCGCGTAGTGCCCTTCGAGCTGGACGGAGCCTTGATTCACGATCTCGAGCACGGTCTCCCTCGCCTGGACGCCTCGCGAGGCGACCGGAGCCTTCGCCCCGGGATCCGGCGCGAGCCGTGCCTGGGGTCTCGATGGCAGGAGCAACGCGACGACAGCAATCAGGACCGCCAAGGGGGCGCGCACGCCGGCAGTATGGCCCAGGCGCGCGGACGGTGCTACCCTCTCACGCTCCATGAGCGCACGAACGCGAAGCATCGAGATCATCGGCGCCCCGGTCGACCTGGGCCAGGGGCGTCGCGGCGTCGATATGGGGCCCTCGGCCATCCGCATCGCGGACCTGGAGCCCCATCTCGAAGCGCTCGGCCACGCCGTGGTCGACTGCGGCGACATCGACGTCCGCATTCCCGAGACGCTCGAGATCGGCTCCTCGAATCTCCGGTACAAGCCGGCCATCCTCGCCGCGTGCGACACGCTGCGCGCCGAGGTCGAGCGCAGCTTGGGCGCGGGGCGCCTGCCGGTCGTCCTCGGCGGGGATCACTCGATCGCGATCGGATCGATCGCGGGGGTAAGCCAGCACTACGCCCAGCAGAATCAATCCATCGGCGTCATCTGGTTCGACGCGCATGGCGACTCGAACACCTCCGACACCACTCCGTCCGGGAACATCCATGGCATGGCGCTCGCCATCTCGATGGGACTCGGCGATCCCGACCTGGTCCAGCTCGGAGGGAGAGCGCCCAAGGTAGACGGACGCCGCGTGGTGCTGATCGGCGTGCGCGATCTGGATCCGGGCGAGCGCGATGTGCTGAAGGGATCGGGGGCGACCGTCTTCACGATTCGGGACCTGGACGAGCGCGGGATGCGCGACGTCGTGACGCAGGCGATCTCGATCGCGGGCGAAGGCACGGCGGGCATCCACGTCTCGTTCGACCTCGACGTGGTGGACCCGGAGGACGCGCCGGGCGTGGGGACCGCGATCTGGGGCGGCATCACCTACCGCGAGGCGCACCTCGCGATGGAGATCCTGAGCGAGCGGGCGAACGTGACGTCGCTCGACCTGGTCGAGGTGAACCCGGTGCTCGACGACCGCAATCTCACCGGGATCCTCGCCGTGGAGCTGGCCCAGAGCCTGCTGGGCAAGCGCATCTTCTAGGCGCGCCGCGCGAGCCGCGCAGCCGCGCCGGGCGCGCGCTAGATCCGCCGCTTCAGCCCGCGAATCCGGTGGTGCGGCCTCGAGACCGGCGGAACTTCGTCCTCCCGCAACACGCTGATCGCCCCGTCCACCTCGAGGATCGCGCTCCGGACGAGCTCCGTATTCTCAATGCCATGCTCGCGGAGCGCCCGCTGCAGATCCTCGTGCGAGATCCCCTCCCGCACCAGATTCGGCTCGAGCACGCGCCCGTGCCGGATCAAGATCGTCGGCATCCCTTCGAGGATCTTCGCCGCGCCGCGCGTACGCCACGCGACCGAGGCGACCACGCCGTTCAATGCGAGGAGCGTCCCGGCCGCGACGAGGCCGCCCCAGAGCGTCTCGTTGGGGCCAACCATGGCGTTCTGGACGGCGTTGGCGAGGAGGAGGAGCAAGAGGAGGTCGAACGGAGTGAACTGCCCTACCTGGCGCTTCCCCGTGAGTCGCAGCCCCACGAGGAGCGCCAGATAGACGGTGGCGGAGCGAACCGCCACATCGAGGAGGGCGCGGGTCAGGGCCGGCGCCACGATCGTGTTAGCGCGCCACCACCGAAATCGGAGCGTCGACGCGGAGCGAGACCTTGCTCCCCGCGGGGACGTCCAGCTCGTACCCCTTGGCCGCCATCACCGCGCCCGTCCCGAGCACGGCGCCGCCGACGGCGCCGATGACGACGCCCTTCGTGTCCTTCCCGACAACCTTGCCGAGCACAGCGCCGGCGATGGTGCTGCCGCCGATGATGAGCGCGTCACGCTTGGTCGTGGAGCCCGCGATCATGCGCCCCTCGGCGTTCGTCACGGTAGCCTCGAGCGTCTTCTCGCCGTCCACGGTCTCGAGCGAGGTGAAGGCCATCTTGACCATGGCGCGATCGTCCTCGGACTTGGCGTGGCTCGCACGCTTCAGCTCCACGATCTCGCCCTTCAGGCGAGACCCTGCCTCGGCGATGACCGCTCCGCCAGCATCCGGCGACGAGAGCTGGTCCACGAGCTTGGCTTCGATCTTGTCTCCCACGTTCGAGGTGCCGGTGTTGATCGGAGTGATCATCTCCGCGATGAACGTGGCCCCCGTCGGGAGCGAGACCGTGCGCTTCTCGGCGGCCGTGGGGGTGGTGCGGGTCTTCGGCTTGGACTTGGCCGGCGTGGTCGCGGCGCCGCTCGGAGGCTCCGGGTTGGTCTCCGCCGTCGGCACCACCACGCCATCCGAGGGTAGCGAGTCCGCCCCCATGGCCGTCGAGCTCAGGCTGTCCACGCTGGACGTGGCGGCCTCCTCCTTCTTCGAGCATGCGGAGAGGCACACGGACAGCGCGAGGACGAGCAGGAACGCGCCGGCCGGACGGATCGCTTTCATCACGACCTCCTCGGTTGGTGTTCGGGCGCTAGTAGATGAAGTTGTAGGTGAACCCGCCCAGGAGTCGGAACGAGTTCGCATCGGACACGAACGAGTAGCGGGCCTCGCCGAAGAGGCTCAGGTTCGGCATGAACTGGTTGCGCAGGCCGCCCTGGATGTTGAGTCCGGCCTTCGTGTCGTCGTTGTTCTCTTCGCCCGGTGCGTTGGTGTCGACGCTCAGGAAGTGGATCCCGAGCCCGCCGCCGAGATACGGCGTCATGCGCTGGCCCGCCATCGGGAAATCGACGTCGACGTCGAGCGCGACCGTGAAGTCGCTCCGGTCGACGTGCACGGTGCCGGCTTCGGCGCCGGTGCTCCAGTACTCGACGTACGGCATGACGTGGACGTTCTTCACGAACGTGCCGGCGTCGACGTGGCCTCCGAGGAGGAGCGTGCCGCTCGCGTCCTCGGGATCGACGAACCCGATGCGGGCGCCAATGCCCTTGAAGCCGAGGCCGACGTTATTCGGAGGTTGTGCCTGCGAGCTCGCCGGCGCTCCCGACTGCGCCCATGCCGCCGATGCAACCCCCACCCCGAGGCCGACCGCGAGAAGAGAGATCAGAAACGAACGCGGATACGATCGAGCCATCACCGAACACCTCCCTGGTTACACCCACGCCGAGACGCCCCAGTCCCGCCCTCGGGACCGGGGTCTTCTCGGGTGAAGGTAACTCACGAAATCTTTCGGAGACAACTAGAACCGGAAGCGGAGGCCTCCATGGACCGCGAGCCCGTCCATGTCCACCGACTCCTTGATCTGGGCATTGAGGGTGGGATCGAAGTAGTCGAAGTCGAGCGTGCTGAAATTGTACGTAGCCTCGCCGTAGAGCCCCACCGTCTCCGAGGCCATGAGGTTCACGCCGCCCATGAGCTGGGCGCCGAAGCCGCTGTAGTCGTTGCTGAACGGACGGCCGTCGGAATCGGTCCCCTCGACCCAGAGCCACTCGTATCCGGCGCCGCCGCCGACGTAGGGCGTGAACTGCGGAGCCACGGGGAACTTGAGCCGGACGATGCCCATCACGGGAAGCAGATCGGTGTCGACCGACTGGGTCTCGACCGACTGCTGCACGACGGTTCCGTTGGGAAGCTGGTATGAGGAAAGGACCTGCTCGCCATTCGAGCTCCTATGATACCAGGCGACCCGGCCGCCGATGTCGAGCGGCGCGGAGACTTCGCTCCCGATGTCGAAGTTGGCGTAGAAGCCGTTCCCGGGCTGATTCTTGGGATCGAACACTCCGCCGCCGATGCTCATGAAGCCGTACGGATAGGTCCGATCGCGGCGGCGCTCCTCTTCGTAGTAGTGATAGGGCGCCCTCCGACGGATCGGGTGATTCGAGCTCGAGCTGTACGAGGCGCTGACCGGGAACTCGTTCCGGACGAGCGTCACGGTCGACCCTCCACCCTCGGACGCTCGGGCCGGAGCGGGTGTGACGGACACGACGGCCGCAAGGGCGGCGGCGCCGACTCCGGCTCCAGCACTAGTGAACAAACGAAAAAAAGGACCCCGTGAGCCTGCGGTGCGCGGTCGCATGATGCCCTCCTAGGATGACACGACGGTTGCCATGAGCAGGGCATCTTGCAGACCACGTGCCACGCCGATGCTCCTTGTCGTTCCATCACTTAGCTGTTGTTGGCCACGCGCCACGGCCTCATCCGTGACGCCGGTTCAGCACTCTGTAGCTTTCAGGTCACACCCCAGAGCGCTACTCGGGTTCGGGTGTTATGCAGGGGGTATGCCCGCTTTGACGGTTTCGGGGCACTCCCGTAGGATCGGCGACTCATGACTCCCCGCCTTCGATGGCTCGCACCGCTCCTCGGCGTCTTCCTCCTCGCGATCTTCGTGCGCTCGGCGCCTGCCCAACCGGCCGAGTACCTGCCCGTGGGTCACGCGGCGTACGACGAGATCGAGTTCCTCGCGGCCCGGGGGTGGCTCGACTCGCTTTCCATCTACACGCGGCCCTTGGCCCGCGTCGACGTCGCGCGCGCGCTCCTTCGAGCGGAACGCCTCCATCCCGAAGCCGTGCCGAGCCCGAGCTTCGGGCGGCTCCAGCGCGAGCTGGCGCGCGAGCTTAAGGACCTCGAGGTGCCCGACGCGCCGAAGGAGACCGGGCCGCTGGTCGATCTCGGGCCGCGCGAGCGGCGCTTCCGCCTGCAGAGCGCGGCCCACGTGCGCGGCGACTACGACGAGTCCCGCGATCCGAAGTACCGGCTCCGGGACGAGACGTCGGTGAGCGCGCGCATGGCGCTGCAGCTCTGGCCCGCGTTCACGGCCTACGAGGAGCTCGGGATCACCCGGATCCGCGGCCAGCGCGAGTGGATCGATCCCTTGGCGGTCAACACGGACGTCGAGTTCGCGATGCTCCACGCGGGTCTCGTCGGTCGCACCGGTCCGATCACGGCCTCGGCCGGATACGACGAAGTTCGATGGGGGCCTGGTCGCCGCGGCACGCTGCTCCTCTCCGACGCGGCCTTCCCCATGGGCTACGTCATGCTGCAGGGCACGGTCGCCGGGAGGCTCACCGCCACCGCGTGGAACGGATACCTCTCGCTGGCCGAGGACAGGATGGCCGCGGCGCATCGGCTGGAGTTCGCGGCGACGCCGTGGCTCACCCTGGGCGTCGCCGAAGCCGTGCGGTACTCGTCCCATGGCATCGATCTCCTCTACGGAATCGGGCTCCTTCCCTACTCGCTGGTGGAGCGGATCCACGTGCGCGAGGCTTCGACCGATTCCGTGCGGAACGGGGTGCGATCGAACGTGATGGCCTCGGGAGACGTCACTCTGCGCGTGTCCCCCGATCTCACCCTGTACGGCGAGCTCCTCGTCGACGATTTCACGACCGAGGACGAGTCGATGCCGGACCGCTTCGGCTGGCAGGTGGGGGTGCGGAGCGACCGTCCGTTCGGCGCGGGATCGATCCACGTGCTCGGCGAGTTCACGACGGTGCGGAATTACACCTACAGCGTCTACTACGGGGAGAGCTTCGTGTACCGCGATCGCCCGCTGGGCTACACGCTCGGCCCCGATGTGGCGAACCTGCTCGTCGAAGTCGGCTACGACCTCTCGCGCGACTGGCAGATCCGATGGACCGGTGATTTCGTCAACAAGGGCGAGGGCCGGATCGGCGTGCCCTGGACGCCCGATCTCGGCCCCGTCGACAATTCCGGCCTCACCGGCGTCGTGGAGCGACGGCGCGAGGTATGGGGCGACGTGCGCTGGCTCCCGCGCGACAACGTGGACCTCTTCGTCGGCGCGGGCTATCGCAGCCGGGAGAACGCCGACAACGTGGACGGCCGGGATGAGACCGCGTGGCTCGGACGCCTCGGCGCGGAGCTCCGGTACTGAGGCGCCCCGCCGCCGAGCCGCCTTGCCCCGCCTGAGCTACTGCCCCATCGCTCCGAGGCCCAGGAACGCGACCCCGACGAGCGCCGCGATCCAGACCCAGATCAGCAGATTCACGAACCAGCCGATCACGCACACGAGGACCGCGCGCCCGGTGCTCGTGTAGTCGAGCGCCTGACGCACCGCGACCACCGTCGCGAAGAGAATCCAGACCTGCGAAGCGAGCACGATGATCCCGCCGACGATCGGGAGGAATCCGAGCGCGCGAAGGATGCCCGGCGACGCCGCGAAGCCGAGCGTGCGCAGCATCTCTCCCATGTCCGCACGGGTCTGCGGCTCGGGGAGCATCTTCGCGCCGATGATGTACGTGAGGAACGACGCCGCGACCCAGCCGGCGAGCCCGGCGACGATTCCACCCAGGAGTCCCCGCTCGCCGGCCGAGAGCCCACCGACGCCGGCGGCGATCGACGACAGCACCACGACGCCGAGCGCCTGGCCGGTCGCGCTCTTGTCCGCTTCCACCTCTTCGTACGTCGCGGCGTCCAGCTTCGCCGCACCGATCATCCGCTGAACCCACGACGCCATCGGTTGTCCCTCCGCTAGCCCTTGCCGATCACCCCCGCGGACGCCAGCTCCGCCACGACCTTGGTCGCGACCTTCTGGCGAACCTGTTCTCGGGACGCGGGATCGACCGACTCGCTCGTACCCGTCCAGACGAGCCGGCCTGACGAACCCGTACTGTAGACATCGATTTGGTGGCGCACCACCTGTTCCGTCTCGACGTATCCGGGCTCGTAAATATGGCGGTAGTAGTTGTAATAGACGCCGTACCACGGATTGTAGCCGAGGGACGGGACCGTGCGGACGTAGCCCGGGACATAGTGGGACTGGCTCTGGAAGCCCAGCGGGTGGATCAGCATGACCCCGTCGAAGCCCTGTCGGCGCACCCCCGTGATCACCGCGTCGGTGTCCGGAAGCTCGCCCGGAAACATCTGATAGGACGGGCTCGCGTTCACCCCTCGGGCGGAGAGCTCGCCCACCATCTGGTCCTCCCAGTTCCGCCGCGCGGCCGGATTCCGCAGCATGCCGATGACCAGGACGCCGTGCATGGGGCGCGAATACTGGGGATCCCGCCACATGTTCGTGAGGGTGGTGCTCGAAGCGCAGCCGAGGAGCGAGGAGAGAGTCAGAGCGAGGGGAATGACGAGGCGCCGCGCGGGCGCCGCAAGCGGCAGAGACATGACACCTCCCTGGTTCTAGAGCGTGGGCGGCTCCACGCGCTGTGGGGACCTCCGTATCGGTCGAAACGCGCCCTCTTCCGGATCGGGCGACCGCAGCGCCCGCTCCCGCGCCTCCATCCAGAACGACTCCTGGGCCCGGACGGGCTTCCGCCGGCCCTCCCTCCGGACGAACGTCCCGTCGGGCTTGAGGTCCCTACCTTTCACGTTGTCAGCAAGAAGTGTGTCGAGAATTCGCGCCAGCCGGGCCCTGTGGTGCGGGTCGAGCACCGGCACGACCAGCTCCACCCGCCGGTCGAGGTTGCGGGGCATCCAGTCGGCGCTGCCGAGGAACACCTCGGCGTCGCTCCCCGCGCCGAACTCGAAGATCCGGCTGTGCTCGAGGAACCGATCGACGACCGACACCACACGGATCGTCTCGCTCAACCCGGGAACACCGGGACGGATCAAGCACGACCCGCGCACGTTGAGATCGATCGCGACGCCCGCCTGCGACGCCTCGTAGAGCGCGTCGACCAGTCTCGTGTCGATGAGCGCGTTCACCTTCACGCGGATGCGCGCCGGCTCTCCCGAGCGCGCGCGCTCCATCTCGCGATGGATGAGCGTGAGGAAGCGCTGCCTGAGCCCGAGCGGCGCCATCGCGATGCGTCGCCAGGGCAGGGGCTCGCTGTATCCGGTGACCACGTTGAAGAACGAGGTGAGATCGGCGCAGAGATCCTCGTCGGACGTGAGGATGCTCAGGTCCGAGTAGTCGATCGCGGTCCGCTCGTTGTAGTTCCCCGTCCCGACGTGCGCGTAGCGCTCGATGCCTTCCGAGCCGCGTCGCACCACGAGGAGCGCCTTCGCGTGCGTCTTCAAGCCGGCGAGCCCGTAGAGCACCTGCGCTCCCGCGTCCTCGAGCCGCTGCGCCCAGTTCACGTTCCGCTCCTCGTCGAACCGCGCCTGCAGCTCGATCAGGACCGTGACCTGCTTCCCGTTTTCGGCCGCGCGCTCGAGCGAGCGCACGACTTCGCTGCCGGACGATGTCCGGTAGAGCGTCTGCTTGATCGCGAGCACGGCCGGATCCTCGGCCGCGAGCCGGAGGAGCCTGAGCACGGGCTCGTAGCTCTCGTACGGATGGAAGAGGAGGATGTCCCGCTCGGCGATCTCGGCCCAGAGCCCTTCTCCGGCCGGGATGCCCGGCTGCGGCTGCGGGGGCCACGGCGTAGCGCGCGGCGCGGGCAAGGACGGCAGGCGCGAGAAGTCGGCGAGGAACCGAAGATCGATGGGCCGCGGCACGCGGTAGACCGCGCTCTGGTCCAGCTCGAGCGCGCGCGTCAGGTCCTCGACGAGCGGATCGCTCGCCGTATCCTCGATCTCGAGGCGCACCGGATCGCCGTGCACGCGGCTCCGAAGCACCTGCTCCACGGCGTCGACGAGATCCTCCGATTCCTGATCGTCGGGCGTGAAATCCGCGTCGCGCGTGACGCGAAACGCGGCGACCTCGACGAGGGTGTAGCCCTCGAACAGCTCCCCCACGCTCTGGCGGATGGCGTCCTCGATGAGGACGTACCGCGGCGCCTTCGTCGAGACGGCGATCCAGCGCGGCGCGGTGCGCGGGAGCTGCACGATGGCGAGCCGCTCGTTGCCGTCCGGAGCGAGGAGGCGCACCGCGAGGTAGAGAACGAGATTCGTGACGTGCGGCAGCGGGAGAGCGGGATTCAGCGCGGACGGAGTGAGCATCGGGAAGAGCTCCCGCCGGAACGTGCGCTCGATTCCCTTGCGCTCCCGCTCCTCGAGATCGTCCGGCGCGAGGATGCGCACGCCGGCGTCGCGCAGCGCGGGCTCGATCCCATCGGACCAGACCGCGGCCGCGCGCGCCGCGAGATCGTGCGCCCGCTCGGCGAGACGAGCGAGAAGCTCCGGCGCGCTCAGTCCGTCCGGGTAGGCGAGCTGCGATCCGTCGAGGACGAGCTCGCGCACGCCCGCCACGCGGATCATGAAGAACTCGTCCATGTTCGAGGCGAAGATGCCGAGAAATCGCGCCCGCTCGAGGACCGGGTTCGAGACGTCCTGAGCCTCCTCGAGGACGCGCTCGTTGAACCCGAGCCAGGTCATGAGCCGGTTCAGGTAGCGCGGTTCGAGGGACTTGCCGTCGACCATGGAATGCTGGCTCCGGACCTGGTGCGGGAGGACGGAAAGTCCTGCCCAATTGAAATAGGCAAATGAGGTTACGCCCATTGGAGCCCCGACTTCAAGGGCCCCCTGCCCCTGAGGCTTCCGGACCATGGAGGTTCCGTGCTGGATCGGTGATGTTAAGTATGCTTAAATTCCGGGTGAATCCAGATCCGTCTCAGCCGTCCACCACCCCGGGAGAGCGGTACGACATGGAAGTTTGGAAGCGATTCAACGAGAAAGAGCTGACCCATTCGATGGCGCACTACCTCATGGCCATCTCGGCGCTCAGCCAGAACGGAGGCGCCTCGGTGAGCGCCATCGCGGAGCGCCTCGGCGTGAGCAAGGCGGGCGTGACGTCGATGCTGCGTACGCTCAAGACCCGCGGCCTCGTGGATCACGAGCGCTATGGCGACGTGCAGCTGACGAAAGTGGGACAGCGTCTCGCCATGCGCACGGAGCGGAGCCGCGACGTGCTCACGCGGTTCTTCGTCGAGACGCTCGGCGTGGAGCCTTCGGCCGCCGAGGAAGACGCATGCATGATCGAGCACCTGGTGAGCGTTTCCTCGATGGTCGAGCTGCTTCGCATGACGGCGTTCCTCGCGTCCGACGATCCGGCCGCCGAGCGCTTCCGCACCGCCTTCCGCGACTACCAGAGCCACTGCCGCGCGGGCTCGGCGGGCGAAGGTTGCCCTGTGTGCCGCGGACACTGTCTCAGGAACACGATCGAAGACGTGGAGGCGGCGGTCGACGAAGCAGCGGCCACGCTCCGCGCGGGAGGCACGGCATGAGATCGCTCGACGGCATCGTTCCCGGCTCGCGCGCGGTGGTGCACGACATCGAAGCCGAGGATTCGTTCACGCGCTCGCTCCTCGAGCTGGGCCTCGTCCCTGGAACGGAAGTCGAAGTCGTGCGGCGCGCGCCGCTCGGAGATCCCATCGAGCTGGTCGTGCGCGGCTCCCATTTCTCGATCCGGCGTCAGGAGGCGCGTCGCATCCTTGTCAAAGCCCTCTGAGCGAATCGCCCTGGTCGGTAGCCCGAACTCGGGCAAATCCTCACTCTTCAACCGCCTCACCGGACTCAGGCAGAAGGTAGCGAACTACCCCGGCGTCACCGTCGAAAAGCGCGCCGGCACGTGCCATCTGCCCTCGGGGCGGCAGGTCGAGATCCTCGATCTTCCGGGGACGTACAGCCTCACCCCGCGCTCTCCGGATGAAGCCCTCGTGCGCGACGTGCTCGAGGGGCGCCAAGGGGCCGCGGCGCACGCCGATCGCGTCGTCGCCGTCGTCGATGCCACGCGCCTCGACCGCCAGCTCTACCTCGCGCTCCAGATCCTCCGGACGCGCCGCCCGGCGATGCTCGTCCTGAATCTCATGGACGAGGCCGAGGCGCAGGGGATCGAGATCGACGTCCCGGCGCTCGAGCGGCTCCTCGGCATTCCGGTTCTCGCGGTCTCCGCGAAAACGGGGATGGGCGTGGACCGGCTGCGCCAGACGATCGATCGCGCGAATGGCAACGGGAACGGGCACGCTGCGAGCGCCAACGGAAACGGCGCCGGCGCTGACGGCAACGGCCACGCCGTGGAAGCCGGCAACGGCCACGCGGCCGCCGCCGATGCGCCATGGACCGAGCTCGATCCCGCCCATGGCTTCAGGGAAGTCGAGTCGATCGTGCGCCAGGTGGTCCGCCGGCGTCCCACGGAGAAGGCGGTCCGCGGACGCCTCGACGCGGTCCTCACGCACAGGATCTTCGGCCCCCTCATCTTCGTGATCCTGATGGCGACCGTGTTCCAGAGCATCTACGCCTGGGCCACGCCCGCCATGGACCTGCTCGACGCGGGCGTCCGCGCGCTCGCGGGACTGGGGCGCGCGACGATTCCCGCGGGGCCGATCCAGTCGCTCCTCGTCAACGGCATCCTCGCGGGCGTGGGCACCGTCGCGTCGTTCATCCCGCAGCTCGCGATCCTCTTCTTCTTCATCGCGGTGATGGAAGACACGGGCTACATGGCGCGCGCCGCGTTCTTGATGGACCGCGTCATGGGCTCGGTCGGGCTGCCCGGCCGCGCGTTCCTGCCGCTGCTCTCGTCGTTCGCCTGCGCGATCCCAGGGATCATGGCCACGAGGACCCTTCCGTCCCGGAACGACCGCCTCGCCACGATCCTGATCGCGCCGCTCATGTCGTGTAGCGCGCGGCTCCCCGTCTACGCGCTCCTGATCGGCGCGTTCATCCCCAACCGGCACTTTGGAATCCTGAGTCTGCGCGGCCTCACGCTCCTCTCGATGTACTTCCTCGGAATCCTGGCCGCGCTCGGGGTGGCGTGGGTCGCGCGGCGCACAGTGCTTCGCGGGCCGCGCACGGCGCACGTTCTCGAGATGCCGCCCTATCGCGTGCCGTCGGTGCGCTCGGTGTTCCTCGCGATCCGGGAGCGCTGCCTCCTCTTCCTGGGCCAGGCTGGATCCGTGATCCTCGCGGTGTCGATCGTGCTCTGGTTCCTCGCGTCGTATCCGGGAGGGCATCCCGAGACGAAGGCGCTCGAATCACGGGCAGCCGCGGCGGCTTCGGCGGGGCACGCCGGGGACGCGGCGAAGCTCCGGATGGAAGCGTCGGGCTCGGCGCTCCGCCATTCCTTCGCGGGGCAGCTCGGCCATCTCATCGAGCCCGCGATCGCGCCGCTCGGCTTCGACTGGAAGCTGGGCGTGGGCCTTCTCTCCTCGATCGCCGCGCGCGAAGTGATGGTGTCGACGATGGCGACCATGAACAACCTCGACGGCTCGGCCGACCCGTCCGAGTCGCTCCGCCAGGCCCTGCCTCGCGCGGTCAATCCCAAGACGGGGCTTCCGCTCTACACGCCGCTCATCGCGATCAGCCTCATGGTCTTTTTCGCGCTCGCGCTCCAGTGCATGTCCACCGTGGCGGTCGCGAAGCGGGAGACGAACTCCTGGCGCTGGCCCATCGGGATGCTCGTGATGATGAACGTGATGGCGTGGGTGGCTTCGCTCGCGGTCTATCAGGGCGGGAGGATGCTCGGATGGGGGTGATCCGGTGAGCGCGCCTTTCTGGCAGCATGCCGTGGCGGTCGCATGCACGGTCGTCGCGCTGGGCTGGCTCTTGCGCCGTTCGTTGTTCCGCGGCTCCCGCGGCGGCTCGGACGCTGGTGTGCCCGGCGCGTGCTCCCACTGTCCGGCGCGTAAAGGCGGGCCGATCGAGCAGGCCGTACAGCTCAGGAAGCGGCAGGCTCCACGAGGACCGGCTTAAGCCCGAATACCTCTTCGAAGAGTCCGGCCTTCTCCTCGAGCGACAGCCGCTCGAGCGCCAGATCCCCAGCCCCCTCCCCCTCGATCCGAAGCTCCTCACCGGACACCGTCACGCGGACCCCGCGCAGGATCTGGTTGTGCCCCTTGTCGAGCGCGTCGGCGACGCGGAGGATGGCGGCGAGGCGGTTCACCGTGACGCGCGCCGGGCGCGGGAGCGCCGCGTACGCGGGATGGTCGGCTTGCGGTCCCGCGCGACGGTGATAGCGCGCCACGTTCGCCACGACCTCCATGTCGATCCCCGAGAGCCCGAAGATCTCCGAGTTCACGAGCAGGTAGTAGGCGTGGCGGTGATGGCCGCGCGCCGCGACGAAACCGCCGATGTCGTGGACGATGGAGGCGACCTCGAGCAGGAGCCGCTCCCGGTCACCCATCCGATGCTGCTGCTTCGTCGCTTCGAAGATGGCGGCCGCGATCTCCGCGGTCTTGATGCCGTGCCGCTCGTCCGCCTGATACTTCCGGGCGAGATTCAACGCGGCGGCGATGGTCTGCTCCGGAAAGAAGACGGTCGACCCGCTCTGGATCGACTTGGCCATCTGAAGGACGAGCCCGTCGCGCATGCTCACCCGCGCGACGAGGAGCGGATCGGCCTGGGCGAGGCGCACCAGCTCCGCGTAGGCGAGGAGCGCCGGTCCGAGCGACTCGGCCTCGTACGCCGGGATCTCGTAGGTGGCGGACACCTGCTCCGGCGTCATGCCGGCGATCTGGTCGGCCAGCTTCTTGAGATCCTTCGCCGCGATCGGGGTGACGGGATGCGGCGCCATGCCGGCCAAGTGGGAGCCGTTCGTCCCCGTGATGTGGCGCGCCGCGAAGCGCGCCTCGGACCCGATCGCGATGAGCTGCGTGATCTTCTCGAACGGAAGCGCGCGCCGCACCGCGTTCATCATGTCCTTCACGTTGTGCTGGATCATCCGCGTGCGCGCCCGGCGCTCCCCCTCGGCGGCGCGCAGGAGCTCCCGCATGCGGACCGTACCCATGTCGTGCGTCACCGACGCCACGACTTCGCCGTTTCGCATGAGCGCCCACTCGGTGGCTCCTCCGCCCAGCTCGAACAGGAGCACGTCCCCCGTCCCGAGCTCTGGGTGGCCCTCGAGCGCGCGCTGGACCGCGGCGAACGTGAGGAGGGTTTCCTGCGCTCCCTCGATGACCTCGATCTCGATCCCGGTCGCGAGGAACACGCGGTCGACGAAGGTGTCGCGGTTGAGCGCCCCTCGAACGGCGCTCGTCGCGACCGCGCGCGAGTGGGTCACGTGATAGGTGTCCATCACCGCGCGGTACTGGCGCAGGATCACGACCGCCTTCTGGATGCTCGTCGCCGAGAGCGTGCCGGTCTGGAAGGTCTCGCGTCCCAGGGAGAGTGGGCGCTGTAGCTCCTCGAGCGTCCGGATCTCACCGCTCGGAAGGAGCTCGGCGATGAGCATGCGGATCCCGCTCGCGCCGACGTCGATGACCGACATCACCGGAGGGCTCGCGGGCACGACCGGAGGCGCTCCGGCCGGGATGGGCGGGATCGGATGCGCTTCAGCCACGGGGCACCACCACCGGCTTCAAGCCGAACTGGTTCTCGAAGAGGTCCCCTTTGTCCTTCAGCGACCATGCGTCGAGACTCACGTCCCCCCGCGTGCTCACCCGGAGCTTCAGATCCGAGCCGCGCTGCTTCGCCTGCACCTTGCTCACGTTCTGCTTGTGGTCGTGGTCGAGCGCGTCCGCCACGCGAAGGATGGCGGCGAGCGACCGGACCCGCTCCTGGTCCTTCTCACCCAGGGCGGCGTAGGCCTCGTGGCTCGCGTCGGGCGGCGCCTTCCGGTGGTAGCGGGCCACATTCGCGACCACCTGCTGCTCGGTGTCGCTGAGCCCGAGGATGGGAGTCTTCGAGATGAGATAGAGCGAATGGCGATGGTGCCCCGAGGTGCCGATGAAGGTCCCCACCTCGTGGAGGAGCGCCGCCAGCTCGAGGAGGAGCCGGTCCCGCTTGCCGAGCCCGTGCATCGCCTTGAGCTGATCGAAGAGCGAGACCGCGAGCGCGGTGACGCGGTGCGCGTGGCGCGCGTCCACGTCGTACTTCTTGAGGAGCGCGAGCACGGCGTTCCGCGTCTGCGAGACCTCGAGCTCCTTCTTCCCTTCCGTGCTCGCCGCGCGCGCCACGTCCACGAGCACGCCGTCGACCAGGCCCACGAAGGGCACCCAGATCTCCCGAGCGCGCACCCGCTTCGCCACGTACTCGAAAATCGCGCCCGCGGGCACGATCACGTCGGCCCGGTCGGGACGGAGGTCGTATTCCTCGGCGCGCTCCTTGGGGTCGAGCTTGGCGAGATGCGCGAGCGTGCGGCTGAGGCGCGGCAAGGTGACCCGCGCCGCGTCGTGCTCGCCATTCGAGCGGGCATCGCCGTTCGGCGACGCGATCTCGGCGATGGCCTCGATGTTCCCGCCCGTGCCGACGAAGCGCGACAGGCGCCGGCGCTTGAAGAAGTCGAGAATCGGGAATCGCGAGGATTGAAGCGTCTGGCGCACGATGCCGAGCGTCTTCCCGGGCGATTCCGAATTCGCATGCCGGAGAAGCCGCACGCCGCCGACGTCGTGCGATTCCACGACCAGGATCTCGCCGTTCCCGATGATCGCGATCTCGCTCGATCCGCCGCCCACGTCGAGAATGAGCGACAGGCCGCGGCCCAGGGAGAGCTTGCTCTTCACGCCGAGCGCGACGAGCCGCGCCTCCTCGGTTCCCTCGATCAGCTCGAGGTCGAGTCCCGTCTCCTGGTGGACGCGCTCGAGGAAGGCGGCCCGGTTCTTCGCCTCGCGCGTGGCGCTGGTGGCCACAGCGCGGTGGAGGACGACCTCGTACTCCTCCATCTTCTTCCGGAATTCCCGGAACGCGTCGAGCGCGGCGTCCATCGTCGAAGCATCGATCCGCTGGTCCTTGAAGACGGACGCCCCGAGGCGGACCGGCATCCGGACTCTCTCCAGAACTCTGTACTTGTCGGGGCTCTTGAACTCCGCGATGACCAGCCGGAACGCATTCGAGCCGACGTCCATGCCGGCGCAGCGAATGGGGAAGGAAGTCTTTGTCGTCGAAGGCATTGCCTCAGTCTGCGGGCGGGGGCGCCTGGACGTCAAGGCGGGGGCGTTGTGGTAGCCTCGCGCCATGAGGAAACCGCGGCGCCCGTGACCTCAGGTCCAGAAAGATCGGCACAAGCTCCCGCCGGCTCCGTACCAGCGAATAGGGGCGGTGGAGAACCGCCGCTCGATCTCGAGGCCGTCCGGAGCCGCGACCCCGATGCGCTGGCCGCGCTCTTCGAGCGCTACTTCGACCGCCTCTACGGCATGGTCTACCGGATGCTCGGAGACCGAGGGGCCACGGAGGAGGCGCTCCAGGAGATCTTTCTCAAGGTCCACCGAGGGGCTCCGTCGCTCGATCCCGCGCGGGATCCGGGGCCCTGGCTCGTGACGATCGCGGCGAACACGGTGCGGGATCTCTGGCGCTCGTCCGCGTATCGGTTCGAGCGCGCGTCGAGCTCGCTCGACGCGGACCCCGGGTATGTGGAACAGCTCCCGTCGAGCGCACCCGATCCGGAACGCGACACCCTCACGGCCGAGCGTGCCGAGATCGTGCAGCGGGCCATCCAGAGTCTGAGGCCCTCGTTCCGTGAGATCGTGATCCTTCGCGAGTACGAAGGATTGAGCTACGACCAGATCGCGGCGATCACGGGCGAGAACCCGACCGCCGTGCGCAAACGATATTCGCGCGCCCTGGACGAGCTGGGGCGCTACGTGACGAAAGCGGGACTATGACCGAGCCGGAACGCGAACCCGACATCGATTTGAGCGTCGAGGCCAAGCGCGCGCGAGACCTCCTGCAGCGGCTCGAAGCGCCGCGCCCCGACGGCGGGTTCCGCGCGCGGCTCAAGGAGACGTTCGTCGCGGGAAGCTTCACCGAGGAGCGCGGGGCGCCGGCGCCCTCCGAGGCCGAGCCCAAAGGCGCACCGAGGCAAGGCGGCATCGGTCCCATTGCGGATGACGCACCAAGACGGGGCGGCATCGGTCCCATTGCGGACGACGAGCCCGACCGCACGCCGCATCGATCCCGCGCGCCCCGTCTCGCACCGCCGCCCCGGCCGGCCACGCCTCCTCGACGGACCTTCCGATTCCCGAAGCCCACGCGGCCCCGCTTCACCGCGGTCCTCGCCGCGGCCGCGGCCATCGCCGTCGCGGTGGGCATCGTGGGCAATCGCGGCCCGCAGTGGCGCGTGCTCCAGGTGGTGGGCACCGGATTCGTGCAGGCCGACGGCGAGCCGATCCCGGTCGAGCGCGCCGAGCTCCTCGCCCAGCGCATCCACCCTGGCGTGGAGCTCGTCCTTCCGGAGACCGCATCGCTCGCCATCGCCGCCGGCAGCGATCTCGCCATGGAGATCCTTCCCGGCACGCGCCTCACGATCCCGCCTGCCCCTCCGCGCTGGTTCTTCCGCAAGTCCGAGTTCTTCGCGCGCGGAGGAGAGCTGCGCCTCACCACGGGCCCCACGTTCCAGGGGGCGAAGCTCGAGGTCCACACCGCCGACGCGATGATCCAGGTGAAGGGAACCACCCTCGCGGTCATCATGGAGCCGACGGGAACGTGCGTCTGCGTGCTCGAAGGCGAGGTCATGGTGGGCGCGAGGGGCGTGTCGGCCGGTCCCGAAGGATCCGGCGGCGACGCCATGATGCCGGTCACCTCCGGACAGCGGGGCTATGTCTTCCGCGACGGGCGCACGCCCGAGCGGGCCGAGATCCGGCCCACGGAGCTGGTCGCGCTCGCGAAATTCCGCGCGCTCCAGTACGAGCTTCTCGAGCAATTGACCCACTGAAACAGCGCGGCGGGCCTGGTTGACCGCGCATCCCCGGCAGTGAGACAATGAGTCCGCCCCAGCGTATCTCTGCTCCCCCAAGCGGCCTGATCACAACAACTTGCCGAGGGAGTCTCAGTGGATCTCTACATCGTGCGCCATGCCATCGCGGTCGAGCGGGGCGATCCCGCGTATCCGTGGGATGACGACCGTCCTCTGACGCCCGAGGGAATTCACAAGTTCCGGCTGGCTGCGCGCGGCCTGGAGAAGCTCGACGTGCGCCCCGATCACATCCTGTCGAGTCCACTGATCCGCGCGCGACAGACCGCGGAGATCCTGCGCGACGCCATCGCCCCGCAGCTCGACATCACCTACTCACCCAAGCTGAAACCGGACTCCGAGTTTGGCGATTCGCTCGGCGCCGTGGCCGCGCTCGGAGCGAAGTGCGTGGCGGTCGTGGGGCACGAGCCGCACCTGAGCGGATTCGCGTCCTACCTGCTCTGCGGTCCGCGCCAGTCGGCGTCGGTCGTGCTCCGCAAGGGAGCGACCGCGCTGGTCCGCTTCCCGAGCGAGCCCGCGCCTGGACTCGGCTTCCTCGAATGGCTCCTCCAGCCCAGCGTGCTCCGGCGCATCGCCGGATCCTGAGCGCCCGTCCATGAGTCATCCGACCGGAAACGCCGTGCTGGAGCGCGAGATCAAGTTCCGCCTCCCCGACGATCGCGACCCGGCGCAGGTGCGCCAGGTGATCGAAGCGGCCGGATTCCGACTCGAGCCGACCGGCACGGTCGAGCACGTCGATCGCTATCTCGACACCGACGACTGGGATCTCTATCGCGCTGGACTCTCGCTGCGCCTTCGCGCCGAGGGCTCGCGCCTCAGGCTGGAGGCCAAGTCGATCGCGTCGACGTCATCCGAGGTGCTCGCTCGGCTCGAGTGGGCGCAGGACGCTCCATCCTCCGATCCCCCGTGGGAGACGCTCGAGCCGGGCCCCGTCGCCGGCCTCCTCCAGCCGCTCCAGGGACTCCGCGTGCTCGAACGGCTTCTGGTCCGCGCCAGCGTGACGAACGACCGCGAGTGCTTCCGCTGGATGCGCGGGGAATCGGTGATCGGACTCCTGACCGTGGATCACGTGAACGCGCCGCCGGCCGCCTTCCGCGAGGTGGAGCTCGAGCTCGACAACGGCGCCGAGGACGCGCTCGGCCTCGTGCGGCGGGCGGTCGAGGAAGAGCTCGGACTCACGCACGAAGCGCGCACCAAGCTCATGGCCGCGCTCGAAGCAGCGGGCGTGCGGCTGCCCGAGCGGGACGAGCGACCGTTCGCGCTCCATCCCGCAGACCGCCTCCTCGATGTCGCTCACAAGATCTTCGGGCGCCACCTGGGCCGGCTCCTCTGGAACGAGCCCGGCTCGCGGCTCGGAATCGATCCCGAGCGCGTGCACGACATGCGCGTGGCGGCCCGCCGCCTGCGAACGGCGCTCGAGGTGGTCGCAAGCGGCTATCCGGACTCGGTGCGCGAGGAATTCGAGACGGACCTCCGGTGGGTCGGTCGCCGGCTGGGCCGCATCCGGGACATGGACGTGGCCCTCGAGCAGGTGGCCAAGCTGGAAGCGGAGGCAGCCCCGTTCGAGCGCCCCGCGCTCCATGTGTTCCGGCAGTCGCTCGAGGTGCGCCGCGCCCGGCGCCGGCTCCGCCTCGTCGAGCGGCTCGATTCCGAGCGATTCGGTGTCTTCCTCGTGAAGGCGAGGACCTGGGTCGAAGCCGGCCCGCCGGTGTCCGCGTCCGTGCCCGACGCGGTGATGCCCGCCTACGCCGCCGCTCCGAAGATCATCGGACGGTGGGTGGACGCGATGCGTGAGGCCTACGAGACCGCCGTTCGCACGATGGAGCCGGAGGACCTGCATCAGCTCCGGATCGCGGCCAAGCGGGCGCGCTATGCCTACGAGTATTTCGCGGAGCTGGAAGGTCCGCTGGCCACGCGCCGCGCGAAGCGCATCTCGGGGCTTCAGGATTTTCTCGGCGACCACAGGGACACGACCCAGCTTCTCCGGCGCATGCGCCGCTATGCGCGCACCGTTCCCCATGAGGACCGCGAGCTCGTGCTCGGCACGGGCAGCGTCCTCGGGCACCTCGAGCGCTCGTCCAGGGTCAAGCGGAGCGATCTGCGCGACCGCTGGGAGCGCGCGACGGCGGAGGTCTGAGGGCTCGGTAGTCGGTCGCGGTCGCGCGGGTCAGCGCCGGCGGCGGGTTGCGCGGCGGCGATGGACCCGCCACTCCTCGGCCAGGATCGCCCAGCGCTGATGGTCCTGCCAGACCCCGTGGATCTTGAGATAACGGACCGCGGTCCCCTCGTTTCGAAATCCCATCCGCTTCACCAGCCGGATCGAGGGCGCGTTGGTCGGCTGAATGTTCGCTTCGACCCGGTGGAGCTTGAGCGGGCCGAAGGAGAAATCGAGGACGAGGCGCATCGCCTCGCTCATGTAACCCTGCCCCTGAAAGGCCGCCCCGATGTGATAGCCCAGGTACGCGCCCTGTAATATTCCGCGCGAGATCTGGCTCACCTCGATCGAGCCGAGCAGGGCGCCATCCTCGTTTCGTCGCACGGCGAGACGGAAGATATCCGGAGCCTTGCCGCGCGTGAGATAGCGCTCGAATCGCTTGGGCGTGGTGGGAGGGTGGACGAACCGACTCCGATTCCGGCGATTGAGCCGGGTGAACTCCTCCATGTCCCGCTTGTGGAACGGCGAGAGCGTGACGCGCGGTCCTTCGAGACGGATCGGCTTGGGCATGGACGCCAGCATAGCGTAGACGCGTGGCATCGCAGCGACTATCCTGCGCCGGCATGAGGCGCCCGACAGGGACGTCGAGGGCTTGGAGGAGGTGGGCGTCGGCCGCGATCCTCGGCGCTTCCATCCTCCTGCCCACCTCGGCTCCCGCCACCTACCTTCCCAACGAGCGCATCCCCACCGACGACGCGGTCTATCGCGACCTCGAGCGGCTCGCGACGCGCTACGGCTCGTCCGCGCGCTTTCTCTCGAGCCGCCCGCTCCGGCGCAAGGAGGCCCTGGCCTACCTGGCGGAGCTGGGCGTGGAGCACCCTGGCGCCGCCGTGGATCCCGCCTACCGCCGCGCGATGCGCGGCCTCGATCCCGACGCGCCCGGAGGCGTTCATCCGCTCGTGTCCGCCGACGGAGACGACGGCGAGCGCATCGAGCTCTCGCCGTACGCTTCGGCGCTCTACGCCGAGGACCCGCGGTACCACCCCGAGATCAATCGGGACTATCGCGTGGGGCTGGTGATGGCGGGGCAGCTCGACACGAACTCGGTCTTCCTGGCCGATGTCTACGAGGGCACGGCATCCCAGGGCGGGCGCGGCACGCCCGACTTCGGGGAGTTCAATTCACTCGTCCAGGGCGTGAACTTCAACTCGTGGGTGAACGAAGCGTACGTGGCGTTCCCCGTGTCGAAGATTCGGGTGATGTTCGGGCACACGTGGCTCCGCTGGGGCCCGGGCGAGACCGGCACGCTCGCCCTGTCCGACGCGGCCCCCGCGCTCGATCTCCTTCACTTCGAGGGGGACATGTTCGGCAATTTCCGCTACCAGCAGTTCGTGTCGTTGTTGGATCCCGGCCCGCAGACGTATCTCGCCGGCCACAGACTCGAGTGGCACGCGTCGCCGCGGCTCCTGGCCGGTTTCACGGAGATCGCCCGCTTCGATGGCACCAGCCAGGCGCCCCTCTACCTGATCCCCTTCGTCCCCTACTCGTTCTGGGAGAAGCGCCCGAAGACGGGGAGCGTGGATGCGGCCGATACGAGCGGCGAGCGGCTGACCAAGAACAACGTCGCGTGGGCGGCGGATGCGTCCTGGGTCCCCCATCCGGGATGGCGCGTCTACGGCGAGTTCCTTCTCGACGACTACTCGTTCAGCTCCGATTACAAGCCCGACATGATCGGCTACCAGGCCGGCTTCGAGTGGCGCCGCATGCTGGGATCCCGGAACGATCGACGCTTGGCGGGAGAGGGATCGGTAGGGTCGGCGGTCTCGAGCCACGACGCGGCGGTTGGCTTCCTGCTCGAATATTCGCGAGTCCACAACTACACGTACTCGGTCTATCACCACCACGACTTCGCCTTCGACGGCTTCCCCCTGGGCTACGTCCTCGGACCCGACGTGCAATTGCTGGTGGGCCAGGCGTCGCTCGAGTGGGGCGCGAGCTGGGAATTCCGCGTGCGGGGCGAGTATCGGCGGAAGGGCGAAGGTCACGTCGGCGATCCCTGGCTCAAGGAGGACGGCGAGGTGGACGCCTCGGCATTTCAGGGGGTGGTCGAGAAGGAGGTCCGGATCGGCGGCGCCATCGTGTACTCCCCCAGTCGATCGCTCGAGCTGAGCGCGTCGGTGGGAGCGAGCGGGATCGAGAACCGGGACCACGTGCCGGCGCCCGAGGACTCGGAGACGCCGTTTGCGTTAAAGGCGGAAGCGAGGTGGTGACCCAGTTATGATTGGGAGGGTTGCGCTTTTGGCCGTGGTTCTGCTCTTGCGCTGCGCCATCGCGCGAGGCGAGATCATCTCGTATCAGGATGGGAGCGAAATCGGACTACGTCTGGACGCCGTTCTCGACGATAGTACGTATGCGGTGGACCAACCTGTCTTGCTTCTCCTTCGCCTCAGCAACACCTCGTCGGACAGCATCGAGATCCCCTCCATGAGGATCTATGATCGCTATCTCAATGTCCGGATCGCTCGAGATGAGAGACCAATCCAACGGACCATCCGGACATCCGATGAGCCCCCGAGACCAGCCGGCCGTTTGAAGCTGCCGCCCGGAGCGGCCCAGGTCGAAACGACCAACCTGCTGTTCGAGTACGGCGGCCTTCTGACGCACCAGTACCAGCCAGTCGCGAGCGTTTTCGGTCAGTTTCGTTTGCAGCCGGGTCGATACTCGCTGCAAGTCGAGATGGACTGGCCGACCGCACCAAGATCATCGGTCCGATTATGGGGACCTCTCCTCCACTTCTCAGTCTGGCCCTGGTCCAAGTTTCCGGAGGACTCTGTAGAGCTACACAGCCTAGTCGAGCAGTGTGGATTCAAGCCGACGCTAAGTGATTATTTGTACCCGAATACGACCGAACCGCCGTTTGCGTGTTGCCGCGGGCATCTTTCCTATCTGAAGGGTACGAGGCTCTTGGCCCTCGCCTACTACGCGTGTCATATGCCGAACAAGGCTCTGCCGACCGATAGTCTCATGACACTACTTCACGACAGCGGAACGAATCCCGTTGTGGAAGCGGCGATCCTGTTCGATGAAATCAAGTTCCAGGGCCCATACACTGAAACCGGACTCGGTTGGCTCGAGTCTGGTCGCGCCAAGTGGAGGGCAGGCCTGAATTCGAAGGTCCTTTCAACTTGGCGCGAGCGGCAAAGGCAGAGGCGTTTCATCCTGCACTGAAACATCTTTGAACGCCGGGACACTCCTGACTCGTTAAGGAGAAGGGTCAATGCGTGCGCCAGTGATAGCGCTCTTAGGGGGCCTTCTCCTGTTTGCCTGTGTTCATCAGGCGCTGGCAAAGGACAGGACTTCAGGCACGCCGCCGTCGCGCGGCATAGGGTTTGGGTTTCGGGGAATTCCTCGTCCGGGAGAGCCGTGCTCCACGTGGGTGAGGATCTACCGGACTGATCAATACGCTCGAGCCGACACGGGCGAGGTCTGGTTGGAGCTCCCCGACGGAGTGCACAGGCTCGCGGGAGACCTCCGGCGACGGGTCTCGCTTGCGGACCGCTTACCGGACGATAACGAATGGCCCCTGGTCCTTCGTTTTTCGCGGCTGGGCCGATTTGAGGTAAGGGGCTGGTTCAGAGCCGAACTAGGTGGGCGAGATGGAAGGTTTGAAACCGACTTTGTACAGCTCATAGATGTACGGGCGGATACGATTCTCTACGAACCCAGCCATCCGACACGTTATGAGAGCGTGCTCAAAGGACAGCGGTATCGTTATGGTGGTTGGATAGTAAAAGTTCCCATCGACAGCTCGGAGGCTGTGCTCCAGAGCGAGATTTCACCACGAGCTCTGGTGCTAAAGGAGGAGGTTGCAGTTTGTCGCCATTGCCAAGGAGACTTCCCAGTGCAGCTTCCCTTCTATGCCTTTGTTGGCCCTGATGGGACGCTTCGGGGTGCCCAAATCGCACGGGATATCAACGCCGATCAAGGTGCCATCGATGCTGCGCGGGAGGCGCTGACCCACTGGAAGTTCACCCCGGCAGAGGTAAAGGGGCGGCCTGTGACCGACTATGTCTTCGTCAGGGTGGAGGTGCGTCAGGAGGGATAGCAGTGCAAGGCGCTGACACGTACGCCGGTCCGTACCGGGCCGCACAGACATGACCTTCACCTCGTTGCCTTGCCCGCTCTACCGGTACGGCTCCCACTCGTAGGGCCGCGCGAAGAATCCCGGGTGGCACTTGAGTTCGTCGATCCGCTTGATCACGACGGCGGGATTGCCGGCGGCGACGACCTCGTCGGGGATGTTCTTCGTCACCACGGAGCCCGCGCCGATCAATGCCCCGCGTCCGATCACGACGCCGGGTAGGAGCGTCGAGTTCGCGCCCACCTTCGCCATGGCGCGCACGATGGGTCCGCCGAGGCACTCCTTGTAGTGCGGGCAGCCCATGGGATGCGGGTCGTCGGTGAAGACGACGTGCGGACCGAGGAACACGAAGTCCTCGACCGTGGCCATCTCGAGGAAGCATCCGGAGTGGATGCGGACGTGGTTCCCGACGCGATTCCCGAACTCGAGGACCGCGTTCGTGCCGACAGAGACGTCGTCCCCCAGCACGTTGTCCTCGCGGATCGAAGCGCCCTGTCCCGACTGGAAGCGATCGCCGATCGTCGTCCCCGCGTAGATCGTCGTGAACGGCCGGATCACAGCGCCGTGGCCGATCACGAGGCGCAGCTCTCCTGGCTCCCGTCCGCGAGGCGGCTTTCCCAAGACGAGCGGCGGCTCGAGAACCGCGCCATCCCCGATCTCCACGCCAGGGTAGATCTGGATGCCCGGAATCGGCTCTTCCGCCCCCCGCGCACCTTCGGCGGCGGCACGGCGGATCGCTTCGATCACGTGGACCGCGTCCTCCACGACGCCCGGGCTCACGAGTCGGTTCCCCGCGACGCAGCCATCGCGCCACTAGCGAGCGCCGGGAGTCCCGCGGCCCGCCGCCGGCCGTTGCCAGCCCCGTTGCCAGCCCCGGCGCCCACGCCGTCGAGCACGCGCGGCGCGACGCTCGTCCCCGTGCGCCCCCAGTCGATCCGCTCGAGACGGTTCCCGTTCCGTCCGCTCCGCTCGATCGCCTCGAGCACGCGGACCACACGCAGACCCGACTCGCCATCCGTTCTCGGCGTCGCTCCGGTTCTCGCGCATTCGAGAAAGTGGTCCATCTCGATCCCCAAAGGCTCCGCCGCGCTCACGTGCGGCGAGACGATGTCGCCGGTCCGGTAGGTCAGCGTGAATTCGTTGAACGTCTGCGGATCCTTGAACTCGACGCCCCGGTCGAACACCTTCACGCGCTCCATCGCGTTGGTGTCGTCGTAGATCAGCATCTTGTGCGAGCCGACGATGGTCGTCTGCCTCAGCTTGGACGGGGAGAGCCAGGACGCCTGGATGTTCGCGATCTTCCCGCTCTCGAACTGGAGATTGATGAAGGCCACGTCCGAGATCAGGGGTTGAACGAACGCTCCGTCGGTCATGCTCACGGCCGCCGGCACTTCACCGAGCCAGTAGAAGAGCATGGATAGATCGTGCGGCGCCAGGTCCCACACCACGCTCACGTCCCGCTGGTGGATGCCCAGGTTCACGCGGATGGCCGAGATGTAGAAGATCTCGCCCATGCTGCCCGATTCGATGATCTCGCGGATCTTCACGACCGGCGGCGAGTACTCGAACGTGTGCCCCACCATGAGCGCGACTCCCGCGCGATCGGCGATCCGGATCAGCTCCTCGGCCTCGGCGGTCGTGGCCGTGAGGGGCTTCTCCACAAACGTGTGGCGGCCCGACCTCAAGCACGCCCGTGCGAGCGCGAAGTGGGTGGTGACCGGCGTCGCGATGAGGACGGCTTCCACCGCGCGGTCGCGCAGGAGATCGTCCACCGACTCGACGCACTCCACGGTCGGGAATCGGTGCCGCGCCCGCGCGAGGGACGCGGGATCCGGATCGCACACGGTGACGCCCGCGCATTTCCGGTTCTCGAGCAGATTGCGAATGAGATTCGGACCCCAGTACCCACACCCGATCACACCGACGCGCATCGTCCCCTCCCCGCTAGCCCAACCCAAGCGCATCCGCCCGCGGCCGCGCCCCCGCGCGGCTCTCGAGCAGCCCAACCACTCCCCCTAGTATCCGCCTCGCCCGCGCAGCATCGCCGGAACCGTGCGGGCGATCAAGCCGAGATCGCCGCCGATCGAGCCATGGTGCGCGTAGTGAAGATCCAGGATCACCATCTCCTCGAATCCGACACGGCTCCGCGCCGTGACCTGCCAGAGTCCGGTGCAGCCCGGCTTCACGTCGAGCCGCCGCTTCTGCCACGGCCGGTACATCGTCCACTCGAAGGGCATGCAGGGCCGCGGCCCGACGAGGCTCATCTCGCCCCGGAGCACGTTCCAGAGCTGCGGCAGCTCGTCCAGCGAGAGCGCGCGCAGCCACGCCCCGAGCGGAGTCACGCGGGGATCGCGCGTGAGCTTGTAGATCCGCGTCCCGTCGGCCGCGACCTCGGCGGCCGCGCCCTCTCCGCCGTGCATGTACTGGCGCAGATAGTCCTGGTGGGCCTTCGGGTCGTTCCCGTCCTCCATCGTGCGGAACTTGAGCATCGTGAAGGGGCGCCCGCCCTGTCCCACGCGCTCCTGACGGAAGAGCACGGGACCGGGCGACGTGGCGCGGATCGCGATCGAGATCGCGGCCAGGACAGGCGAGAGGAGCACGAGGCCCAGAGCCGCGCCCACGATGTCCACGAGCCGCTTCACCGCGACTTCGGGGCCGGCCAGGTCGAACCGGCGGAAGCGGATCACCGGGACCCCATCGAGGGCGCCGATCGCCGAGCGCCCGACGACGATCTCGAACCGGCTCGAGACCACGCGCACGTCGACCCGCGCGTCCAGGAAGGCGAAGGCGATGTCGAGCACCTCCTCGAGGTTCCGCCCCGTCGGCTCGATCAGCACCTCGCCGAAGCCGTACGCCTCGACCAGCCGCGACGCGTCGTCCACGGACATGGGGGCGAGCGGGACGATGAGCGTCGGACGCCCCTCGGGATCGCGCTCCTCGAGATCCAGGGCCAGCCGCTCGGCCCGCTCGGAATCCCCCACGACGAGCCGCGGTCCGCGGACGAGACGCTCGTAGACCCGCCGCGCGAGCGGCCGCACCAGAGCCAGGCGCACGGTCGTGAGAGCGACGAGCACCAGCGGCAGCGACAGCCCGACAGCGAGGCGGCTCTCGAAGGGCACCGGCGTCTTCGTCACGAAGGCGAGAAGGTGCGTCAGCACCCAGGCGGCCACGCCCGCCGCGAGGACCCGGAGCGCCTGATCCACCTTCGAGACCATCACGCGCGCCCCGTAGGCATCCCTCGCGCTCAGCATCGCCACCCAGAGGAGGGCGCCGAGCGTGAGCGTCGTCGCGCCGCTCGGCGCGAGCGCCGCCTCGAGGAGCGCGACAGGAGTGAATCGAAGGAGCGCCGGAAGGAGAACGCCGGCCGACACAGCGAGAAGGTCGAGGAGGATGGCGAGGGAAACGACGGCGACGTGACGCGAACGCGTCACGGAGGCGGGTGCAGGGAGAGCGAGCGCCAAGGCGGGTTCGCTCTCGAGACGGGCGGTTCCTTCCTGGTTCAGCCCTTCCTCCCGGCGGCATCCGAGCCGCCGATGATGTTGTGACGCAGGGGCCTCAGGCCCCCACGCCTCGCAGTGAATCGCCGCGCGCGCGCGGCGTCAATGGATATTTGCCACCAGATTGTGCGATTTCACCCCTTCGACGACCTCGTCGAGCTGGGCGCGCGTCAGCTCGGCGAACATGGGGAGGGACAGCCCCTCCTTCGCCCAGGCCTCCGCGACCGGGAATGCTCCCACGCGATAGCCCATGCCCGAGAACGCCGGCTGGAGGTGGAGCGGCACCGGGTAATGGAGCCCGGTCTGGATTCCCTGGTGGGTCAGGTGCTCGCGCAGGGTGTTCCGGTCCTCGCTTCGCACGACGAAGAGGTGATAGACGTGCTCGCGCTGCGACGCTTCGACCGGGAGCCGGACTCCGGAGCCTTCGAGCCACTCGCGATAGTAGGCGGCGTGCGCGCGCCTCGACTCGTTCCAACGGTCGAGGTAGCGCAGCTTCACTCCGAGCACGGCCGCCTGGATTCCTTCCATGCGCGCGTTGTAGCCGACCTCGGCGTGGTAATAGCGCTGCGACTGCCCGTGGTCGCGCAGGCGCCTCACGCGCGTCGCCAGATGGTCGTCGTGGGTCACGACCGCGCCTCCTTCTCCGAAGGCGCCGAGGTTCTTTCCGGGGTAGAAGGAAAAGCAGGAGGCGATGCCGAAGCTCCCGACCCGCCGGCCGTGATAGGTCGCGCCGTGCGCCTGGCAGGCGTCCTCGATCACCGGGATGCCGCGCGCCCGCGCGATGTCGAGGATGGGCTCGAGCTCCGCCGCCTGCCCGAAGAGGTGCACGGGTACGATCGCGCGGGTCCGCGAGGTGATCGCGGCGTCGAGGGCGGCCGGGTCCATGCACGCCGTGGATTCGAGCACGTCGACGAAGATGGGGCGAGCGCCCGTATGGGCGACGGCTTCGGCGGTGGCGATGAAGGTCTGCGCGGGGACGATGACCTCGTCCCCCTGGCCGACGCCCAGCGCCAGGAGCGCGAGCTGGAGCGCGGTCGTGCCGTTGCTCGTGCCGACAGCGTGGTCGACGCCCAGGTACTGGGCGAAGTCGCTCTCGAAATCCTGGACCGCAGGGCCGAGGACGAACGCCGCGCTCTCGATGACATCCCGGACGGCCAGGTCCAGCTCTCGCTGGATGGCCCTGTGGTGCGTTTTCAGATCAACGAACGGAACTCCCAACCTGCCCTCCCTTCCCATTCGCCTCATCGGCGACCGCCACCCGAGCGCGGCCCTTCGACCGCGCGAGATCCTGGATCTGATCGAGAACGAACTCGCGAAGCGCCGGCGTACATCCAGGCGCGGCGCCATGTCCGGACTTCTTCACGAACGGAATCTTATCGGCGTCTTCCACGCTCCGTACGAGCACGAGGGACCCACGGCGGCTCAGCTCCTCGTCGATGGCTCCCGTCGGCCCGGTGAAGATGCTGTAAGCAGGCGTTCCGAGGAGGGCCGCCTCGCGCGTCATCGTGCCTCCCCCCGAGATCACGACGTCCGACTCGGCGAGGAGCGAGGGTCCGTCGAGCGGCCGGCGCGGCACGATGAAGCTCGGGACCCATTCCAGATTCGGGATCGGATCGGCCAGATCCCGCCTGAGCCAGACGGTGCGAACATTGGAGGACGATCCGAGCCGCGCGGTGATCGCGCGGAGCATCCCCTCGCTCTTCGGGTCGTGGTAGTGGGCGGTCGTCGCGGGAGGACGGAGCGCCACGAGGACATCCTCCGGCTTCACCCCCAGACGGACGCGGATGCTCGGGTCCACCACGTACTCCGCGAGGTAGACCTCCTCCTTGAAGCCGTCGAATGGGACCCACCGGCCCGCGGGCTCGAGCCGGGTCATACGGCTTATGGTCGCGCGCGGAATCAGGATGCGGTCGCAGAACGTGCGGAAGATCCAGGTGGAGACGTGCTCGTAATCGAACATCGTGAGGTTCTTCACGCCGGAGAGCTTCGCGGCGGGCGCGAGCGCGCGCGAGCCGTGCCCCATGGCGACGTCGAACTTCTTCCCGGCCGCGTAGCGCATGAGGAGCGCCGTGCGCGCGGCGAGAGCCCGCGCCTTCGCGATCGCGCTCTCCGGGCGGCCGTGACCGATGACGGTGTGCCGGATGCCGAAGGAATGGAGGAGCTGAGGAACGTAGGTGCGATCGCGGGCCGTCACGTGCACGTCCGCGCCGAGCTCGTGCAGCCGGCGGATGACAGGCCTGAAGAACTGGACATGGGGCGCGTTGTCGACGTCGATCCAGACTTTCAGGCGACCTCCGTGGCTCGTGCCGTCACCGCCGGCCGCGTCGCGCCTGCGCGCCCCGTCAGCTCGGCCGCGACCGTCATGGCGAGACACATCCAGGCGGTGACCCACCGCGTGAATTCGCGCTCGTCCCTGCTGCTCCGCCGGACACGATAGGCGAAGTGGCCCCGCTCGGACAGCCAAAGGTGCTCGACCGACCACTGGGAGATCCGGAGCGAGCGCCCGGCCGCCGTCTCCCTCAGCGATCGCGGTCCTTCATTCCAGCCCGCGAGGGCGGCATACGTGATGATTCCCTGTGCCGCGGCGTGCGCGTCGAGCACGGAGTCGGTGCGCGGAAGGAGCCTGGCTTCCCCGTCCGATCCGAAGAAGCGCTCGTAGGCTTCGAAGCCGGCGCGGAGCGCCGCGTGCGACACGTCGATGCCGTACGACTGGACCGCGATGAGCGATTCGAGGATGTAGCCCGTATGGAAGGAATCCTCCCATTGCCCGCGGGGATCCGTGGCGTAGGGCCAGGAGCCGTCCTCACGCTGCTGGGCCAGAACGAAGCCCACGAGCCGCATGGCGATCTCGCGAAGTCTCGGCGATTCCTCCACGTCGGCCGCGCGGGCCAGAACGCGCGCGGCGAGCGCGGACACGTTGACCACCTGAGTCCGGTCCTTGGGCGTGTAGGCGATCGCTTCGCCCCCCTCGGCCCCGCTGCGGGCGAGTGCCGACGAGAGGAAGCGGGCTCCAGCCAAAGCCATCGACTGCGCGCGGTTCGATCCGTGGCGGTCGGAGTACTCGAAGAGATGCCATGCGACCGTGCTCGTGACGACCGCGTTCGGAAGGTGCGGCGGCGCCCAGAAGTGCCGCGATTGCCAGCCAAACGGATACCCCCACCCGAGGCCGTCCTTGTGCGGGGTCGCGCGCGACGCGATCGCCTCCTCGAGCTCGGCCCCGGTCCTCGAGCCGGCGCTGCCCGCCGGAAGGCGCGCCACGGCTCCGAGGAACAGCGCGAGCGCCTTGGGATTCACCGTCGCGCGCGGCATCGCCGCGGCGCGAGCGAGGGGTGAGCGGAGGACGGATTGGCTGAGCGCGAACCGAGGAAGCGGCCCGAGCGGCCTGACGAGCGTTCCGATGGGGCCCTCGAGACCGTCGTACGGATCCGCGCCGGCCCAGCCTCGGGCCCGCGTGCGGGCCAGGAGTGCGTGGGCGATATCGAGCGGGATGATCGTCGTTGGAGCAGCCCGGGTCATCGGGGCCACTCGTCGGAATGGATGGCTCGGCCCTCTCGGAGCGACATCGCGGCCGCCAGAGTGAGCGCCGTGGAGCGGAGCGATTCCTCCTCGGGAATGGGCGTTGGGGCGCCCGATCCCACCGCTTCGAGAAACGCGCGCACTTCCGCCTGGTGCCCCTTGTCGCGCGCCTTCCAGCGCTTCCGGGCGCGCTTCCCTCCGCGATGCAGGACCGCGGAGCGGAAGTCGTCGATCACGATCGAGAGGCCGGAGCGATGGATCTCGATCCGCTCCTTCGCGAGCGACGCGTCGCCGCCGGAGAGATAGTCGATCCCGGCCGAAGCCCCGTTCGCAAACGCGATCTCGATGTGGAAGCTCTCGCCCGCGGCATCCAGCGCCCGCGCGTCGATCGAGACCGGGAGAGCGTCCGCCAGGAAGCAGGCATAGTCGATGAAGTGGCAGGCCTCGCCGATGAGACGGCCGCCGCCCGTGTCGGGATCGAGGAGCCAGTGGTTCGCCGGGAGCGCGCCGGCGTTGATCCTGTAGGTGAGGCGGAGCCCCGCGCGGTTCGATCCCAGCGCGTCGAGGGCCCACATCGTCGCCGGCGCGAAGCGCCGGTTGAAGCCCACCATGAGCCGCCCCTGGGTCGCCCTCTGGAGCGTCGCGATCCGCTCGTAGTCGCCGGCCGTGATCGCGAGCGGCTTCTCGACGAAGACCGCCTTGTGGGCGCGAAGCGCCGCCTCGACCCAGCGCGCGTGCGTGTCGTGACGCGTCGCGACGAAGACGACGTCGGTATTCGGGTCCTCGACCGCGGCGCGACCGTCGGTGGATGCGGAGCGAAAGCCCCCGCGCTTGCGCGCGTGCTCGGCCTTGAGCGGAGTCTGCGTGACCACGTGCTCGAGCGACTCCGCGGCCTGCTTCGCCGCGGGGAGGAGATGCGAGGTGGCGAAGTTCCCCATGCCGATGAAGGAGACGCGGAGCGGGCGGGGCGGATGCGTGGACGGCTCCACGTGAGAGTGCGGTGCGTGCTCCTGCCCGCGCGAGATGGCGCCACCGTTGGGCGAAGGTCCTGGGATCCCGTAGTCGAGGACAATGGAGATCGGCGGCGACTCGGATCGAAGGAGCTCGTACGCCTCCGGCGCGCGCTCGAAGGGAATCGTTGCGCCCCGAAGTCCATCGAGCGCGAGCCGCCCGGAGGCGAGGAGGTCGAGAATCTCCTCCATGTTCCGCCGCTCCGTCCAGGGCACGTAGCCCGGAGGGTAGGCGTAGCCCTTCTCCTCGAACGCGGGGTCGTATCGACCGGGCCCGTAGGACCGGGAGACCACGAGCTGCAGCTCCTTCTCGTAGAAGCTTTCCCTCGGAACCTCGAGGCCCACCGCGCCCACGACGACCACCTTCGCTCGATCACGCGCCGCCTCGCCCGCGAGACCCAGAGGCCTGCTGTCTGCGCCGCCGGCGGTGATGAGGACCACATCCGCCCCACGGCCCCGGCTCCAGTCGAGGATCTGGAGGGCGGTCGATCGATCCAGCCTCGTGTCGACCCGCTCCGCGCACCATTGAAGTGCCAGATCGGCGCGGCTTCGATCCGGATCGACCCCGAACACGTGCGCTCCCGCCCCGGAGCAGAGGCGAGCCGCGAGCTGTCCCATGAGGCCGAGCCCTATCACGAGGACTCGATCCCCGATCGCAATCTCGCCCACGCGGATCGCGTGGAGCGGGATGGAAGCGAGCGTGGCGAAGCAGGCGTCGTCCATCGAGACTCCGTGCGGCACGGGAACGACGAGGTTCTTCGGCACCGACACGACCTCGGAATGGCTCGCGCTCGCGCCGCCGCAGGCGACGGGCATGCCGGCGTGGAAGCCGTCGCAGTCCTCACCGACGTCGAGGACCGCTCCCGCAAGCGAGTACCCGAGGGGCTGCGGTGTTGCGAGGCGCTCGGTGACTTTCTGGTACGTAGCGACAAGACCTTCGGTGCGAACGGAGTCGAGGACCTTGGCGACCTGGTCGGGGCGACGTCGGGCTTTCTCGAGCGTCGATGCTCCGGCAAGCTCGAGCTTGGACCGCTCGGTTCCGGACGAGATCACGGACCGTGCGACCCGAACCACGATCGTTCCTCGTGCTGCGCGTGGCTCCGGCGCCGACTCGACCAGGATGCGGCCCCCGGCCTGATCCAGACCGATGGTTCGGATTCGTGCGGGGTCACGCATGCTGCAGCTCCGCGTAGATCTGGGCCGCGACCGAGCCCCCTGTATCTAGGTCCAGCGTCAGGGATCTCATGCGCTCAGATGCACTCCTTCCCCCCGAGCGGCCAGCGAAGCATGGAGCGCGTCAACGAAACGGCGAGCCTCGACCCGGACATCGTGATGTTCGACAACGTCTGTTGCGTGTTCCTTTAAGCGGCGGCCCAGAGAGGGCGTCCCCAGAATGTCCTCAATCCGCTCCGCCAGGCCGTTCACATCGCCTTCGTCGACGAGAAAACCATTGGTCCCGTCGCGAATCAGATCCCGAGCTGCACCGATCTTGCGGTATGCAATGACTGGAACGCCCGCGGCCAGCCCTTCAATAACAACCATGCCAAACTTCTCTCTCCGGGCTGGAAACAAGACGAGGTCGGCCATCTTGTAAAGTGTGAGCATCTCTTCCCATTCCGCCATCCCAAGGAGGACCACGTGCTTGGCACCGCGTTCCTCTTTCCAGCTTGTGACGCGATCGCGCATCGGCCCGTCCCCAGCTATCACCAATTTGATGTCGGGTATCTTCTGTGCGACTCGGTGCACAGCCTCGCAAGCATCTAAGATCTCCTTGCCTGGCACCAATCGCGCGGCAACTAAGGCGATTGGCCCAGCACCGATTTTGGACCTCAGATGCGTAACCGTTTTCGTGGAAGGCTGGTGATCCCGGATGGCCGCGAGGTCGACCGTGAGCGGTATCACATGGACTCGGGCCGGATCGGCGCCAAGTTTGAGAAAATACTCGGCTGCGGCGGTCGAAGCTGCCACATACCCCGACGCCCTCGCGACTAGAGCTCGCCTGTAGTGAAACTCCGGCCCCCCACATACGTCGGTCTCCAGCGTGCCGTCGTTGGCGATAACGAGATCGATCGCCTTTCGACGAGCGAGACCGCAGCACGCCACGGTCGCCATGGAGAAGCCGTAGCAGACTAGAACGTCCCACGGACGCCTGCCGACTTGAGATCCAAGGCCTCCGAAGATGGGGACTCTTCTTGATCCGAGGCGAACCGTAAACGGCCTCAGGTAGTCGTGTGCATAGGGTAGAGCCGGGCGCCTCTCCCAATTGCGCAATGGCTCGGTATCTGCTTGGAAGAAGACCTGGAGGTCTGCCACGAGAGGCTGAACATGGCGGAATAGCTCGATCCTGTAAGGAGCTGTGACATTGGTAACGATTGCCACTCTCACGCCGCAGCTCCCGCCAGTTGAAGCCTCATGCGACCCGGCACCCATTGAAGCGCCGGCAGAAACAAGAGCGTCGTCGCCGCCACGACGAGAAGGCTCGTCCAAAGGGGGTCTGCATGGGCACGATACTCGAGGAGCGCCA
>DASUFL010000114.1:0-35135 GCA_036274595.1 Candidatus Eiseniibacteriota bacterium
GGGGTTTGGCACCTCGATGTCGGCTCATCGCATCCTGGGGCTGGAGAAGGTCCCAAGGGTTCGGCTGTTCGCCGATTAAAGCGGTACGTGAGCTGGGTTCAGAACGTCGTGAGACAGTTCGGTCCCTATCCATCGCGGGCGCAGGATATTTGAGGGGAGCTGGCCCTAGTACGAGAGGACCGGGTCGGACGGACCTCTAGTGTACCGGTTATCGTGCCAACGGTATTGCCGGGTAGCTATGTCCGGATGAGATAAGCGCTGAAAGCATCTAAGCGCGAAACTCGCCCCAAGATGAGATATCCCCCAGCATAAGCTGGCTAAAGGACCCTCGGAGATGACGAGGTTGATAGGCCGGAGGTGTAAGCGCGGTTAACGCGTTCAGCCGACCGGTACTAATCGTCCGTGCGGCTTGATCGGACTTCTAGATGTCAGGTGGTTCGCACCGTCAACTCGGTATTCGGTTGGTTTGACCACGGTCGCGCGCGAGCGCGCACCGAGCCGAACTTTCCGGTGGCTACGGCGGAGGGGTCACACCTCTTCCCATTCCGAACAGAGAAGTTAAGCCCTCCAGCGCCGATGGTACTGCACGGGAGACTGTGTGGGAGAGTAGGTCGCCGCCGGGAGTAAATCGAAAGGCCCTTCGCGAAAGCGAGGGGCCTTTTTCTTTGCCTGATTTCGGCCGCGCACGAGCTGCTGAGTCAGCGATAAGATGGCGTCACGGACGGGCAGAACCATTGAGGCGTTGGAAGTCGATCACCGGCGCCTGGCGCCGCACAAGGAATCGAGGGTGCTCCATGACAGATGCTCGAGGCTCCGCGCACTCGTGCCTCGCCCCCACGCGGAAGCGCGCACCCGGAACTCCGGCCGATCAGACATCGGCGACCGAGGCTCCGCACCAGGCCTACGCCCGTCTCTTTCCTGAGCTCCCTCCCCTCGAGATCGAAGAGGAGCTCCTCTGCGCGATGGGACGCCAGGGTGGCGCCTGCGACGGAGAGTCGTTCGCCGGGCGGGACGCCGATGACGCGCGCGGTGCCGCCGGCTGGCCCTTCTTCGGGCAGCTCGTCGCCCACGACATCTCCGGCGATCGCTCGGCCCTGGTCCACCACGCCGATGTGGCCGCACTCCGCAACGCGCGCCGACAGAAGATCAATCTCGAGTTTCTCTATGGCGCGGGACCGGCGGGGGATCCCTATCTCTTCGATGCCAGCGATCCGGCCAAGCTCCTCCTGGGACGGAATGAGGCGGGCCGGGCGGACGACGTGCAGCGCAACGCTCAGGGCACCGCCATCATCGGAGACCCGCGGAACGACACCCACCTGGTGATGGCTCAGCTCCACCTCGCCTTCTGCCGCTTGCACAACGTCATGGTCGATCGCCTCCGCAGTCAGCGCGTTCCCGAGGCCGATCTGTTCGAACGCGCGCGGCGCCTGCTGCGCTGGCACTACCAGTGGGTCGTGCTGCACGACTTCCTTCCAAGAGTGGTCGGCCCGGCGCTCGCGGAGGAGCTTCTCGGGAATGGCGCGCGCTACTACCATCCTGGCGACGACCCCTATGTGCCGCTCGAGTTCGCCGACGCCGCCTATCGTTACGGTCATGCACAGATCCGCCACTCGTACCGGCTCAACGGCGCCATGCCGCCAAGGCCGATCTTCCCCGACCTGCTCGGTTTTCGACCGGTACCGGCGGCCCACGTGATCGACTGGGCTTATCTCTTCGACATCCCGGGCCACCCGCCCGCGCAGCGCGCCAAGAAGATCGACGGCCGCCTCTGCGCGTCGCTGATCACCCTGCCGGCGGCCATCACGGGCGAGGTCACCGTCGATGCCTACCGCTCCCTGGCGGCGCGGGATCTTCAACGCGGGCTTGCGGTGTCGCTCCCATCCGGCGAGGCGGTAGCGAACCGGCTGGGCATCACGCCTCTCACGGCGCAAGAGACCGGACTCGCGGCCTCCGGTTGGGAGGGGGAGACGCCACTCTGGTACTACATCCTCAAGGAGGCGGAGGTCTGCACCGAGGGCGACCATCTCGGGGCGGTCGGAGGGCGAATCGTCGGAGACGTGCTGGTGGGGCTCATGGATCACGATCCTGGCTCGTTCCGGGTAGCGGCTCCCGACTGGCGACCCGAGCTGCCGGCCGCCGAACCTGGGAGCTTCACGGTGGCGGACTTGCTGACCTTGGCGCGTGCCGAAGGGCCGATTACCGTCGAATGACGGATCGCCGCCTGAGCTTGCTCCCTGCGGATCGCGCGGACGAGGCCGTCGCCGTGCTCGTCGACGCGTTCCACGACTATCCGGTCATGCGCCATGTCGTCGGCGAAGCCGGCGCGGACTACGATCGCCGCCTCAATATGCTGATCGGAGTCTTCGTCGCACGGCGCGTCGACCATGCGCATCCCATCGTCGCAATCGAGGAGGACGGGGATGCCGTCGGCGTGGCGACGCTCACGCTGCCCGGCGATCCCGGGCCGCCTTCCGCGGCGTTCGAGGCCCGCGTCGATGCGCTCTGGCAGGATCTGGGTCAGGACACGAAGGCGCGCATGGAGCGCCTGGTGGAAGTCTGGAAGCGACTCAGCGTTCCCGGTCCGCAGTTCCACCTCAACATGCTCGGCGTGCGCCGCGCGCACGCGGGCCGAGGCGCGGGCCGTCTCCTCCTCGACGAGGTGCACCGGATCTCCCGCGAGCACCCGGAGTCGACAGGCGTGAGCTTGAGCACGGAGGATCCGAAGAACGTGCTCCTGTACGAGCACTGCGGCTACGAGGTGCGCTTTCACGAGCGCGTGTCGCCCGGGCTCGAAACCTGGATCCTCTTCCGCCCCGACGATCGCTGAATCCTCGGTGACTCCCAACTCTCGCCCGGCGCAGCCGGGGCGCGCCGCCCGCCGGGCCCAGCAGAAGGGGCCGCGTCCCAGACGCGCTTCCGGCCGATCGTCCCAGGCCACGGGCCCCACGTCACGACAGCTCGCCGTCCTCTTCGCCGCCGCGCTCGCCTTGCGCCTCATCCACATCCTGGCGTCGCGGCAGAGCCCCTGGTTCGACCATCCTGTCATCGACGCGCTCACCTATCACCAGGCCGCGGTCTCGATCGCGACGGGGCAGGGCCATCCGGACCGCGTCTTCTGGCAGCCGCCGGGATACTCCTACTTCCTCGCCCTCCTTTACGGCATCGCGGGGTCGCCCAACCTCCTCCTGCCAAGGATCGTGCAGGCGCTCTTCGGTGCCGCGTCCTCGGTGCTCACCGCCTGGATCGGAGCGAGGCACTTCGGCGCGCGCGCGGGCCTCGTCGCGGGGTACGTCGTCGCCTTCTACGGAATGCTGATCTACTTCGACGGGGAGCTTTTGGCCGCGTCCCTCACCATCGTTTTGCAGCTTGGGGCCGTGGCCCTCGCGGTTCGCGCCCTCGACACCGAGAAGCCGGACCGCCTGTGGGCCGCCGCCGGTCTCTTCGCCGGCGTTGCCTCTTTGGTGACGGCGACGTCGCTCGTGATCGCGGGCGCCATCGCGGCGGCCGCGCGCCGGCGATTCTGGGCGGTCCTCGCGGGCGCCGCGGTCGCGATTGCTCCTGCGACGCTCCGAAACGTGACGCACGGCGGGGAATTCGTCCCGATCTCGTCCAATGCGGGGATCAACCTCTACATCGGGAACAATCCCGAGTACGACCGCACGGTCGGGATCCGGCCGGACCGCGTCTGGCTCGAGTTCACGAAGGAGCCATTCGCCCACGGCGTCACCACGCAGAGCGGCGCGTCCCAGTACTGGACGTCTCGCGTGATTCGCTGGGTGGCGAGCGATCCCGTGGCGTTCGCCGCGTTGCAGGTGAAGAAGCTCCACCTCTTCCTGGGCGGCGACGAGATCTACCGGAACCAGGCCATCTATCCCGCGCGCCGCTACTCGCCAGTGTTGAGTGTCCTCCTCTGGAAGATCCCTGGCCTGGCGTTTCCCTTCGGGCTGCTCGCCCCGATCGGCCTCGTCGGGCTGGCCGTCTCGTGGAAGCGGGCGCCGCTCCTGGCCCTGGTGACGGTCCTCTACGCCGCCTCCGTGCTCGCGTTCTTCATCGCGGCGCGCTACCGCGTCCCGCTCGTCCCGTATCTCGCGATCTTCGCCACCGGCGGAGCTCTCTGGCTCCGAACGGCATCCACGGTACGGCGCGCGTCGGCCGTGGCGGCGCTCGTGGCGCTTCTCCTCGTCTCCAATCTGGGACAGGGCCCGATGGCGTCGGCGATGAATGCCGACGCGGAATACAACCTGGCGGAGCACTTCCACAACGAAGGGAAGCGGGGTCAGGCGGAGGAGCACTACAAGAGCGCCATCCGGGAGCGCCCCGACTTCCTGGAGGCGTGGGTCAATCTCGGCGTGCTCGAATCGACGCAGGGGCGCTACGACGAGGGGTCGCGCGCGCTCGAGGAAGCGGTCCGGATCGATCCGCGGGAGCCGACCGCGCTCATGAGCTTGGGCGCCCTTCGTGAACGGCAGGGGCGGTATACCGAGGCCGCGGCGTTCTATGGTCGGGCCGCGGAGGTCATCCCGAATGACCCCGACCCCAAGCAGCGCATCCAGCGTCTGCGCGAGCGCGGTTTGATCGCGGGTCCCTGACAGCCGCCCCAAAGCAAAGGAGCCCGGCGGATGGGCCGCCGGGCTCCGGGGATGGATGACTCAAGTCTCGATGTCAGGCTTTGAAGATCGTCTTCTCCACCAGCAGGAAGGCTTCCTCCCACGTCTCGGCTTCAGCCAGCGGAAACTCGATCGAAGCGAAACCGATGCACTTCAGGTCGACCGTGTGCGAATGAGGTCCCACCACCACCGCCTGGACTACCCAGGCCGTGAGCCCTAGCTTGCTAGCGCGGTCCTCCGCCTCTCTGTTCGTCATCTCCGGTCACCTCCCTTCCGCCTTCACCTATCGGCAATCGCATGGCGTATGCCAACTCGCAATGGGGCGGCGTTCCACGCTTGTAAGTCATTATTGTACGGTATTTTACTGGCTTTAAAGCAGCCCGGAAGGGGTGGCCAGTTGCTGGTCGGCGGCAGCCAAAATGAGGGGTGATCGCGCCACTACCGTGGATTTCTCTACACGGTGGAGGGTCGAGCCCGAGCTACTTCGTGCCGCCTATCTTGAACCGCTGGGCCGCGGCTCCGCGGTGCTCGGTTGGCCGGCTTCGGGTCCGTGTTCCAGCGCGCGGGCGATCGCCTCCGCGAGCACGTCCGCTGCGGGCGGGTGGTAGCGCAGCCACAGCTCCGGCTCGATCAGCTCGAGCTCCATCACCGCGTAGCGGCCGTCGTTCCCGCGCACCATGTCGACGCGGCCGTAGACCGGCGCCGGCCGCGCGCCTCGGGCGCACGCGGCCATCGCGCGCTCGGCGAGCTCCTTCTGCTCGAGCGTGGGCTCGAGCCGGTGCACCGTGCCCCCGAAATCGTCCTGCACCCGGAAGTCGCCCGCCTTGGCCTTCTTCCGCACGGCATGCGTGTACCTTCCGCCGAGGACCATCAGCGTGTCCTCGCCCGTGCGGACGATGTCGTCCTGGAACGGCTGGAGCAGGAGCGCCCCGTCGTCGAGAAGGCCTCGCACGGCCGCATCCACCTCCGCCGCGTTCCCGCGATGGATCCGGTACGTGTGATACGCCCCGCCCGAGACGCAGGGCTTCACGATGGCGTCCTCCCACCCCGTTTCCTCCAGCAGGTCGCCCAGTGTCCGGGCCTCTCCACGTTCGATGTAGCGCGAGGGCACGACGGGGATCCCCTGGGCTTCCAGATCGGCGAAGTAGTGCTTGTCCCAGTTCCAGCGGACGATCGACGGCACGTTGAGGATGCGGGTCTGGCCTTCCACCCGCGCGAGCCAGGCCACGAAGTCGGGGAATTTCGTGAAATAGTTCCAGGTCGTCCGGAACATCGCGCAGCGGAACGTGGACCAGTCGACGTCGGAGCGGTTCCAGTCCACACGGACGGACGAGAGTCCCAGGGCGCGGAGGGCGTCGCCGAGGAGCCGGTCGTCGAGGAGGATGTTGGCGAGGTATCCGTCGCCCTCCGCCCTGGATGCCGCGAAGCGCGCCTCGGTCAGGAGCGCGACGTCCACCATCAGCGCCCCGCCACCGTGGAGTCGGGCTCCGGGATGCCGTTCAGCGCCCGCGCGACCTTGAAGAGATCGCCCGTCCGGTAGAAGTCGACCGCGAGCAGATTGGGCACCCTCTTCCGCTCCCGGCGGCACTCGCGCGCGCGCTTCAGGAGCACCGGATACGCATTCACGATCGCGGCGTTGCTCGGCTTGGACGCGGGAGCGGTCTCGATCCAGTGGTTGATGAGGAAGAGCGACCCCGTCGTCCCGCCTCGATTCGGCTTGCAGGAGAAGTCTTCGGGCTTGTGGAAGCCATACGGGGTCTCCTGAATGTTCCCCAGCATCCGGTGATACCAGGGCACGCCGGTCGTGTCGTTCTCGGCGAAGACGACCACGCGCTCGTCGCGCGCGACCATGTCGCCGAGGGTCGGCCACGGGGCGGCCACGGAGCCCTTGTAGACCATGTCGATGAGGCCGCTCTTGTCGAACGCCGCGGCGACGTCGGCCGGCTTCACGCCCTCATCCTGGATCACGATGATCACGACCTCGTCCGGATGGCTGCGGAGGAAGTCCGTCATCTCGTCCAGCCCATCCACGAAGCGCGTCGCCCCCAGCTCGCAGAATCCGTGCGCGAGGTAGATGTCCCTCTCTCCTTCCGGCTCGCCGACGAGGCGGTTCCGGATGCGCATGGCGGCGTCGAGTCCCTCCTTGCCGAGGACCGCCTCGTATTTCTTAACCGCGTTCGACTCGTCGTCCATGATGGTCCGGATCCGCCCCTTCACGGGCTCTCCGTAGTGAACATCGATCAAGAATCCGCGCACGCCGTCCTCGAGCTGATCCCCGATGGAGCGCTCCTGGTTCGCGAACATCCAGTTCGCGAGGGACGCCGCCGACATCGAGTTGTGGGTCGTCGGGAAGACGACCTCGTTCAGCCGTCGGTCGCGCAGCTCGGGGTAGCCGTTCACGGCCACGATCGGGCGCGGACCCATCACCGCCTGGGTTTCCACGGGGTCACGGGTCACCCAGTAGATCCCAGCGCCGACGAGAAACGCGACGACGATCATCCCTACGGCCGCGGGAACGAGGGAGTGCCCCCGGGTCGGCGAGGCGGCCGCCTCCGCCCGCTGGCGGCTCGCGAAGCGCGTCGCCGTCGTGAACACGTCCTGGATTCCCACGAAGAGGAGAAGGCTGCCCGCGAGGACCGCCAAGATCTGAAGTGTCGGGATCGGGTGGATGGCGACGATCATGCCCAGGGCGATGAGCCCGAGGCCCCGGAGGATCGTCGTCGTGGCGCGCCGCGGTCGATGCTTGAGGATCCTCCACACGTAGCTCAGCGTCGCGGTCGCGTCGAGGCGCTCGAGGAGCGACGTCACCGATGCGGTGAGCACGATCCCGAGGCCGCCCAGGATGATCATGCGGAACGCGAGCGGGCCGATGAAGACGGGCCACAGGCCGCGCATGAGATCGGTCCCGGTCTCGGTGCGGGCCAGGTTGGCCAGGATCGGTCCGCCGAACCGCGCGAACGCCGCGATCACGAACGCGCTGGACGTGAGTCCGATGCCGAGCCAGAAGAGATAGCGATCCCTTCGCCGGGCGAGGATCAGTCCGAGCGCCCCGAACACCACGCCGCCAAGGAGCCAGAAATAGGCCCGCCGCTGCAGCCGGTGTCCCGTCCCGATGATCTTCATCAGGAGCTTCCCGGTCGGCCAGCTCTCCCTGGATCCCAGGACGAATTTCGCCTTGGGCGGGAGCTTGTCGGCGACGCCCGGATGCACCGCGAGAGCTTCCTTCGCGATCACCTGGACGTCGGTGAGCGTGAGGGAGAGATCGGATCCATGGGTGATCAGGACGGGATGGAGCTTTCGCGCGGCCTGGCGCACGAGAGCCCGGAACGCCGGGGACGCCACGATCTGCTGGACCGCGCCGAGGACGATCGGCCGGTAGGGCGTCAGCTCGCGCTGGTAGCTCACGATCTGCTCGGTGATCTGGTTCGCGACCACGCGCGCGACCGGAGGCTGGGCCAGGCTCTCCGCGACGCGCGCGGAGAAGACGTTCGAGTCGAACAGGATCCGCGTGGCGTAGGTGAGCGTCGCGCCATAGAGAAGCCCCGCGACGCAGAGCACCCCGAGCACGACCGTGCCCGTCGAGCGAAGGCGGTTCATTCGATCCCCTCCGAATTGTCGGTCAAGGCTTGGGTCGCAGGATTCCTAGCTTCGCCATGCGGCTCTCGAGCGTCGTGGGCTTCATCCCCAGGATCTCGGCCGCGCCCGCCACGCCTCGGACGCGCCACCGGGTGCGGTCCAGGACGTCGCGAATGTGCTCCCGCTCGACCTCGACGAGGTTGAGGCGCGCCGGCGCGGCCCCGCTGTCCGTCCGGAAAGGCTCGATCGTGAGCACCGGGCCCTGGGCCACGATCACGGCCCGCTCGATGACGTTTCGGAGCTCGCGGACGTTGCCCGGCCAGGCGTGCCGCTTCAATGCGGCGAGGCTCTCCTTGGAGATGGAATGGATAGTCTTGTTGAACGCTTTCGAGAACTCGTCGACGAAGGTCCAGACGAGGACCGGGATGTCCGGAGCGCGCTCGCGAAGGGGAGGGATCGAGATGGGGAAGACGTTGAGGCGGTAGAAGAGGTCTTCGCGGAAGGTGCGCTCGGCCACCGCGCGCTGGAGGTCCCTGTTGGTCGCCGCGATCACGCGCACGTCCACGTGGATCGGCCGGGTGCCCCCGAGACGCTCGAGCGTGCGATCTTGGAGAATCCGTAGGAGCTTCACCTGGGCCTCGAGCGGCAGGTCGCCGACTTCGTCCAGGAAGATGGTCGTGCCGGAGGCCAGCTCGAAGCGCCCGATCTGACGCGAGAGGGCGCCGGTGTAGGCGCCGCGCTCCCGTCCGAAGAGCTCGCTTTCCATCAGGGCGGTGGGAATGGCCGCGCAGTTCACGCGGACCATCGGCCGGCCGCCGCGGCGGCTCGCATCGTGGATCGCCTGGGCGAAGACCTCCTTGCCGCAGCCGGTCTCTCCGGTGAGAAGGACGGTGGAATCGGTGCCGGCCACGAGATCGGCCTGGGCCAGCGCCCGCTGGATCGACTCGCTCTCCGCGACGACGGTGCGCGACCCCTTGAGGGCGGTCACCTCGTGCCTCAGCTGGACGTTCTCGCTCGCGAGCTGATCCTTGAGCCGCTCCACCTCGGCGAGAGCGTACTCGAGATCGATCTGGCTCCGGCGCCGGGCGAGGACCTGGGCGAGGACGGCGGCCAGGAGCCGCAGCCGGTCGAGGACGTCGGGCGTCCAGGACCGCTCCTTGCGGAGCGAGCCGAACGAGAGCGCGCCCACGACCCTCCCGCTCACTTCCATGGGAACCACCGCGTGGGACTTCATGTGGAAGCGGCGCAAATTCCCACGGTCCGGCTCGGCCGGCACGTCGTCGACCGAGTCATGCCACACGGTCTCGTTCGCGATGACTTTCGAGAAGAGGTACGGGAAGAGCTCCCGCGCCGAGAGCGCGGTAGGAGCGGCAGGCAGCCCGGGCCGGATCCACGTGTGCGTGTCGACCAGGTTCTCATCCCGCTCGGTGAGCTGCCACAGGACGCATCGATCGATATCCAGGGTCTCGCCGACGCGGCGCTGGGCGTCCACGATGGCCCCGTCCAGCTGCGCCGGCCCCAGGCTCACGAAGCGCGCGGCGAGGTCGGCCACGAGGCGCTCGAATTCGGAGCTGCCCGACGCATGGTCCCGGGCGCGCTGCTCGAGAAGCCGGCGCTCGGCGGCGTCGGTCACGGACACGACCACCATCCGGCTGCCCTCGCTCAGAGCGGGCGTCCACCCCAAGTCGAGGAAGATGGCGGCTCCCCCCTTCCTCGACCCGCGAATGTCGCGCGCGATTCCGGCGCGTCTCGTCTCGGGGCTCGTCCAAAATCTGTGAAGCTGTCCCGAGGATTCGTCGCGCGCCGCGGCGGGGAGGATGGCGTCCACGGGATGTCCCAGGAGATCCGACGGCATGTGGCCGAAGATCGCGGCGACTCGAGGATTGGCATAGAGGATGGTGCCGACATCGTCGAGGACGAGGATGCCCGTGGGGGACGCTTCCGCGGCGACCTCGCGGAGCGCGTGAGGATGGGAAAGGGAACGCGCGGACAGATCGACGACCGCTTTCACGTCAAGGGCCTCCCCCCGGATGGCTCGAAACCGCAGAGCGTCCGGCAACGCGAGCGGGGAGATCCAGGTCCGATATTTCGGAGGTGTACCACCGGGAGGGGGAGAAGTCCAGCCATTGCGGCGGGTGAAGCGAGGCAGAAAAAGCGGCCCCGCGTCCGTGAGCGCCCGGCCGCGGGGCCAGAGAGACTCCGTCGATTTCGACGGATGGACTACATCATGGGCGTTTCGGGAGGAGCCATCATCTTCCGGACGGCCCGCCGACGACGCCGACGCACTTTGCGCACGGTCTTGCGGACTGCCTTCCGCACCTTCCGGCGGGTCTTGCGGGCCACCTTGCGGCGGACGCGCCGGACCTTCCGTACGGCCTTGCGGACCTTCCGCCTCACCTTGCGAACTTTGCGGCGAGTCTGGCGAACCTTGCGACGGACCTTGCGACGCACCTTACGACGTACTTTGCGCGCCTTTTTGCGTGCCGCCATCCGTTAGGACCACCTTTCTCGAAATGGTGCCCATGGAGCACCGGTTTGTCGCGCCGATCCCCGTCGGCTGCGCGAATCGAAAATTCGATCCGCAACTCCTGGGGATGGCCTGCCGGGATCTAGTTACGGTGCGCTCACCGACCCAGCTAAACGACAGAGTATTCAAATTCGCGCCGCTGTATAGATTTATTTCTCATTTTTCGTCAACCCGACATTTCGGAGAGCCTCCATCGCGTCGGAGTTCGGATGCATGTCGCGCGCGTGAATCGCGATGCGCTCGCACATCGCAATTTCAATGATGAAATGCACTTGGAACGATCGTAACGTGCCACTTGACTGTGGGCACGGCGCGTGCCTCGAGCATTCGACGGGATCACATCCACCATTTCACTTTTTCGATTGAGGGGATCGAGATCTTGTCCATGCCGGTTCGAATGACCGTCCAGTGGTTCGTGCCTTCCGGTGAATCGGTGTCGATCGTCGCGGCTCTACACGCCCTCATGGTCTCGGTGCGCATGGATCCGGGCTGCAACGGTTGCCATCTCACGACCGACATGGGGGAGCATGCCGGGCTCAGCTACACGGAGGAATGGATGGCGGAGGATGACCTGAAGCGCCGGCTCCGCTCCGAACGGTTCTCGAAGCTCGCGGAGCTCATGGAGCGCGCGACGGAAAAGCCGAAGATCGAGTTCGCGCTGCCTGGCGGCGTTCATGGAATCGAATACGCGGAATCGGTCCGTGGGGGAGGAGCGCCTTGAGGATCGGGACACGCGGGGCTCCAAGCAACGGATGGGTGACGGCCATCGTGGCCATCGGGGTCGCGGCCGCGCTGTCCTGGTCTCCCGGCGCTTCGGCCCAGCCTAGGCCGAGGTCTACGGGAGCCTACGAATTCAACGATTCCCACTTCCACCTGACCAACTACGTTCAGGAGGGGATCACCGTCCAGCGCTTCCTCTCGATCATGGGCAAGCGGGTGGGCCGGTCCACGCTGTTCGGGATTCCCTTGCAGCAGCAGTGGTCCTATCGCATCTCGGGCGACAAGGCTCCCACCTATTATCTGGACTCCGATGCACGCCTCTACTACTACTCCTTCACGGACGCCCAGATCGCCATGGCATACAAGTCGTTGTCCAAGGCGGACCAGGCCCGGTTCGATCCGATGATCACGGGATTCAATCCGACCGACATGTACGCGGCGGACCACATCCGGCGCGTGCTCCAGACGTTCCCCGGAGTGTTCTCGGGAATCGGTGAATTCTCCATCCACAAGGAGTTCGTCTCGTCCAAGGTTGCCGGCGACGTGGCCAGTCTCACGGATCCTGCGCTCGATCGACTTCTCGAGTTTTCCGCCGAGGTCGGACTCGTCTGTCTCATCCACAACGACATCGACCGGCCGTATCCGCGAAAGGGCGAAGCCGCCGTCTTCTTCCAGCAATTTCGGGAGCTCCTCCAGCGCCACCCCAACAATTCGATCATCTGGGCCCACACCGGTCTGGGCCGGATCGTCCAGCCCGTGGGACATCACATTGACATGCTCGAGGATCTGCTCGAGGAGCCCGCATTCAAGCGAGTCAACTTCGACATCTCCTGGGACGAGGTGGCCAAGTACATCGTGTCGAGCCCCGAGGCGACACGGAGGGCCGCGGACCTGATCAACCGCTACCCGGACCGCTTCCTCTTCGGCACCGACACGGTGGCCCCCAAGGATGACAGGGCGTATTACGCCATCTACGACATGTACGAGCCGCTCTGGAAGCTCTTGACGCCCGAGGCCAGGGAGGGAGTGCTCAAGAAGAACTACGAACGAGTCTTCAACGAAGGCAGGAAGAACGCTCGCGCTTGGGAGAAGGCGCATCCGGCCGTGATGGCGGGATGACGGGCTCGGACACTCGAACGAAAGGAAGGCTCGGAATGAAGCTGTGGCTGCGAATCGTAGGCGTGCTGGCCCTAGGGCTGGCGGGAACCGCGGCGATGGCGCAAGCGCAGGACTCCAAGATCCGGACCGAGATCTACGGCTTTGTCATGACCGACGCCGGCAAGAACCAGACGGCCATGGATCCCGCCTGGTTCGACGTCCAGCGTCCGACCAAACTACCGGCCGTCCAGAACGAGTTCGGGAAGAAGGGGGATGTGTTCTTCAGCGTCCGCCAGACCCGCTTCGGGATCAAGAACTGGTTCCCGACGGAGATGGGCGACCTCAAGACGACGTTCGAGTGGGAGCTCTTCGGGACGGGCGTGGACGCGGGTCAGACCACCCTACGGCTGCGGCATGCCTACGGTGAGCTGGGCAAGTTCGGTGCGGGGCAGACCTGGAGCCCCTTCATGGACATCGACGTGTTCCCGAACACGCTCGAGTACTGGGGTCCGAATGGCATGGCCTTCTTCCGGAACGTCCAGCTCCGGTACATGCCGATCCAGGGCGACACGCGCCTGACGGTCGCGCTCGAGCGGCCGGGCGCCAGCGCCGACCAGGGCGATTTCGGCGAGCGCTTCGACCTGAGTGACGTGACGCCCCATTTCCCACTGCCGGACGTGTCGGCCGAATATCGCATCGGACGGACGTGGGGCTATGTCGAGCTGGCCGGAATCGTGCGGCAGATGGAGTGGATCGACAACGGCACCACGTTCCCGAACGTATCGGGTGATGCGACGGGGTGGGGCCTCAGCCTCAGCTCGAACATCAAGGCCGGCCCCAAGAACGTGCTCAGGCTCCAGCTCGTCCACGGCGAGGGCGTCGAGAATTACATGAACGACGCCCCTGCCGACCTGGGAATCGAGTTCGATCCGGCCGATTCGCTCCAGCCGGTCGATGGCAAGCCCTTGCCGATGACCGGCACGGTCGCATTCCTCGATCACACCTGGAGCGACAAGTACTCGACCTCGATCGGCTATTCGCAGCTCATCATCGAGAACTCGAACGGTCAGAGCGACGACGCGTTCCATGTCGGCCAGTACGCGCTGGCCAACATCCTTTACACGCCGGTTCCAAAAGTGATGATGGGGCTCGAGACCGGGTGGATCAAACGGGAGAACAACCGGGACGGGTTCTCTTCGGAGAACTGGCACGTCCAGCTCTCCTTCAAGTACAGCTTCTCAACCATGTTTGGAGGTGGTGAATAATGCGCTTCACTCGCATCCGCAGAAGCCAGCTTACTTCAACCCTCGTCGTGGTCCTTGCGATCACGCTCGGGGCCGGCGCCGCGTTCGCGGCCAAGGCGAAGAAAACCGCCGCGCCCAACGCGACCCAGACGGCGATGGGCGACGCGTACGCCAAGTACAAGGACATTGAGGAAGGCAAGAACGCCGACTACATCCCGGCACTGGCCAAGGTCGATTCGAAGATCTACGGCATTGCGCTCGTGACCGTGGAAGGCAAGGTCTACACCATGGGCGACATCACGTCCGAGGTGTCGATCCAGTCGATCTCCAAGGTCTTCGCCATGGCGAAGGTCATGGAGGAGCAGGGTCCTGACGCGATCCTCAACAACATGGGGGTCGACGCGACGGGGCAGGTCTTCAATTCCATCGTCGCGATCGAGCAGTACAAGGGGAGCGAGATGAACCCGATGGTGAATCCGGGCGCCATCACGACCACGAGCATGATCTCGGGCGCCACCCCCGACGAGATCTGGGGGAAGATCATCGGCATCCACAGCGACTGCGCCGGTCGTCAGCTCTCCGTGAACCAGGAGGTCTACGACTCCGAGGCGGCCACCAACCAGCGCAACCAGGCCATCTCGATGCTCATGTACGCCTACGGCCACATCAAGGACAAGCCGCTCCAAGCGTGCGACATCTACACAAAGCAGTGCGCGATCAGCGTGAACGCGAAGGACCTCGCGATGATGGCGGCCACGCTCGCGAATGGCGGGAAGAATCCGGTGACGGGGAAGCAGGCCATTCAGACAGCGAACATCCCCAAGATCCTTGCCGTCATGGCCACGGCCGGCCTCTACGACGACACCGGCAAGTGGCTCTATGCGACGGGGCTTCCGGCCAAGAGCGGGGTCGGCGGCGGCATTCTGGCCGTCTCGCCGGGCCGGTTCGGGATCGCGGTGATCTCGCCGCCCCTCGACGCGGCAGGGAACAGCGTGCGTGCGCAGAAGGCGATCGCGGACATCTCGAACGCGATCGGCGGGAATCCGTACGCGCCCAAGCCGGTGGGCATGCAGACGTCATCGAGGTAGATCGCAGGAACGCAGGCGTTCGGGTGCAGGGGCTCGGCCACGGGAACCCCTTTCACCCTGCGCTCGCAAACAGCCGTGCACCCACGGCAGGAGAACGATCATGAGACAACGTAATCACCGCGCCGCGGGTGCCCTCGCGTCGATGGTTGCCGCGCTCGCGCTGGTTGCGATCGCGACGCCCGGCATGGCCGCAAAGAGCGCCAAGCCGGCCAAGTCCACCAAGTCCGCTCCGGCCACTCGGACCGAGCACGACCTGCTCGGCTCCAAGGAAGTGCCTGCGGATGCCTACTACGGCATCCAGACGGCACGGGCCCTCGAGAACTTCCAGCTCTCGGGCGTCGCCATCAACCACTATCCCGGGTTCGTCGAAGCGTGGGCCATCGTCAAGCTGGCGGCGGCCCAAGCCAACACGGATGTGGGCGCCATGAAGCCGCAGACGCTCGCGGCCATTGAGAAGGCCTGCAAGGCAGTGCGTGACGGCAAGTACCACGACCAGTTCCAGGTGGATTGGTTCCAGGGCGGCGCGGGCACCTCGACGAACATGAACGCGAACGAGGTCCTCGCGAACGTCGCGCTCGAGCTGACGGGGCACAAGAAGGGCGACTACAAGGTCGTCGAGCCGCACGACGACCTCAACATGTCCCAGTCGACGAACGACTCCTATCCGACCGCGATCAAGGTTGCGGTCCTGCTCCGGAACGACAAGCTCGTCGCCGAGCTCCAGAAGCTGGCGGACTCCTTCCACGCGAAAGGCGATCAATACCTGACCGTGGTCAAGATGGGGCGCACCGAGCTGCAGGACGCCGTGCCCATGACCGTCGGCCAGGAGTTCCACGCGTTCGGATCGTCCATCGAGAGCGAGATCCAGCTCCTCAAGGACTCCGAGAAATATCTCTACGGTGTGAACATGGGCGCGACCGCGATCGGGACCGGGATCAACGCCCCGAAGGGCTACGCAGAGCGTTGCGCGGCTCACCTCGCCACGCTGACCGGGAAGCCGATCGTGATGGCGTCGGACATGATCGCGGCGACCTGGGAGCAGCAGGGCTTTGTCGTCTACTCGTCGGCGCTCAAGAGCACGGCCATCAAGCTCTCCAAGATCGCGAGCGACCTCATCCTATTGACGTCAGGTCCGCGCGCGGGACTGGGCGAGATCAATCTCCCCGCGCGCCAGCCGGGCTCGTCGATCATGCCGGGCAAGGTGAACCCCGTCGTGCCTGAGGTCGTGAACTGCGTGGCGTACCGCGTGATGGGCAATGACTATGGCGTGACCCTCGCCGCGCACAGCGGACAGCTCCAGCTCAACGCGTACGAACCGCTGGAGGGGCTCAACATCATCGAGTCGCAGCACCTGCTCTACAACGTGTCTCAGCTCTTCCGGACACAGTGCGTCGACGGAATCACGGTGAACGAAAAGACCCTGGCCCACTACATGAACACGACGGTCGGCATCGTCACGGCGCTCAACCCGGTGCTCGGTTATGACAAGGCCACCGAGCTCGCGAACGAGGCCTACAAGAGCGGCAAGGGGATCATCGAGATCATCCGGGAGAAGAAGCTCCTGACGGAGCAGCAGATCGCGGAGATCCTGGATCCAGCCAAGCTGACCAATCTGGATCCGAACCAGTACAAGAAACCCCAATGAGGGGGGGGAACATGGGCACCGCCCGCAAGGTTTCGCTGATCACAACCGCTTTGATCTTCACCATCGTGGCGGGGGCCTGCGCTCAGCATGCCACCTCCTCGAGCAAGAAGCCCAAGGTGGTGATCGTAGCCACCGGTGGGACGATCGCAGGGTCGGCCGAGTCGGCCACGGCTGCCGGCTACTCGTCGGGCGCCGTCGGGGTGGACATCCTGATCCAGGCGGTGCCCCAGCTCAAGGACGTCGCCGAGGTGAAGGGCGAGCAGGTCGCGAGCATCGGCAGCCAGGACATGAACGACGAGGTCTGGCTCAAGCTCGCCGACCGCGTGAACAAGATCCTGGCGGATCCCACCGTCGACGGCGTCGCGATCACCCACGGAACCGACACGCTCGAGGAGACAGCCTATTTCCTCGATCTCGTGGTGAAGAGCGACAAGCCGGTCGTGCTGACCGGATCCATGCGCCCGTCGACGGCCATGAGCGCCGATGGTCCGCTCAATATCTTCAATGCGGTCTCGATCGCCGCGGACAAGACGGCTCGTGGTCGCGGGGTGCTGGTCGCCCTCGACGATGACGTCCACGCGGCGCACGACATCATCAAGTTCCATTCCACCGACGTCGCGACCTTCCGGTCGAACGAGGCCGGCTTGGTGGGCGCGGTGCTCTTCGGGAAGACGATCTGGTATCGGTCGCCGATCCAGGTGCACACCGCGAAGAGCGAGATGAGTGTCGCCGGCGCGAAGTCGCTCCCGCGGGTGGACATCATCTACGCGCACGCGAACATGTCGCCGGACATCATCAGCTCGGCGGTTCAGAACGGTGCGAAGGGGCTGGTCATCGCGGGCGTCGGCGACGGCAACATGACGGCGCCGGCCCTCGACGCGGTCAAGGCCGCGATCGCCAAGGGTGTGGTGGTCGTCCGCTCGTCGCGCACGAACGGCGGGATCATCCGCCGGAACATCGAGGTCAACGACGATCAGATCGGCACCGTGGCGTCGATGGAGCTGAATCCGTCCAAGGCGCGCGTGCTCCTCCAGCTCGCGCTGATGAAGACTTCGGATTCCAAGAAGATCCAGAGCTACTTCGACCGGTACTAGGTCGACTAGGGTTCCGTGCCGGTGAATCCAGGAACCGCGAAGGGCCTGTGGGTGAACCAGCCCACAGGCCCCGCGTAAGGGGGTCCGTGTTGGCTTCGCTTCGTGGCGCCGCTCCGTTGCTGTTGATGTGTCTCCTTTCGCTGCCCGCGGGATCGTCCTCGGCCCAGGAGGCGCCCGCCAACCCCGCCGCCCTGGACACCACGATCGCGGCCGGCGAATCGGATGCCCAGCAGCCACCTGCCGCGCGAGGCCTTGCGAAGTACAACCAGTTCGACCTCGGGTTCACCACCCTCCGCATCGGGTACGGCTTCCTGATCGACTTTGCGACCTACGCGCAGGACGCGGACGCGAAGCAGCAGGCCAAGGCCGAGTCCGACGTCGACCTCCGCGACTTCCGCCTTCTCTTCAAGGGCAAGTTCAAGACCAAGCGGCCGCTCTCCTGGTCCGCGGGCATCATGTGGGACAAGGGTACCGAGGAATGGAACTTCCGGCAGACCGGGCTCATGGTGGGTGTGCCGGAGATTTCGAGCGAGTTCTTCATCGGGCGAACGAAGGAAGGCTATTCCCAGTACAAGGTGATGACGGGGTACGACCTGTGGACGATCGAGCGTAGCCCGTTCCTGGACGCGTTCGTTCCCATTCTGGGAGACGGGATCAAGTGGATGGGCAGCGTCGACCACCACAGGGTGATCTGGAACCTCGGGTACTACTTCGACGGACTGTCCGAGGATCAGAAATTCGCCACGTACGACCACCAGCTCGTCGGACGCCTCGTATGGCTCCCCGTGTTCTCCGAGGCGAAGGGGGACCTCGTCCATCTGGGCGTCATGGCGCGCGACGGCAAGCCCGATGAAGACGCGTTCCGGGCGAAGTCCAAACCGGAGGCCTACCTGGCTCCCAACTTCGTCGATACCGGTACATTCCCCACGGATCACGGGACCACGCTGGGAGTCGAGGCTTACTACCGGAAGAAGTCGGTGCTCCTCGGCGCGGAATACGGCTGGCAGACCTTCGATGCGCCGACGGTCGGCGATCCGATGTTCCACGGCGGCAACCTCACGCTCGACTGGTTCATCACCGGCGAGACGCGCGGTTACAACGCGGCCAGCGGCTACTTCAAGGCAGTGTCACCGACAAAGACAGTGTTCGAGCACGGACCCGGGGCCGTGGAGGCCTCGGTGAACCTGTCCTACATCGATCTCGATGCCGGGACTCTGCAAGGGGGCAAGTTCTGGAGAGTGGGCCCGGCGCTCAAGTGGCACCTGATGGACTATCTGCGGATCGAGCTGGCCTACGGCTACGGAGTGCTCGATCGCTTCGACCGGACCGGCACCACGCAGTTCTTTCAGGGCCGCTTCCTGACGGCACTCTGATCAACGTCGAGGGGGGCGGTCTGGTGTGCGTCCCCATACCTGCAAACACCAGTTCTCCACGGAGGTCGCGCGGGATGAAATGCCCCACGGCTGCAAGCGCCATCGTTTCTCGAAATCGACTCCGTGCCGCGACAGCCTGGGCGGGGATCATGCTGCTCTCGTGCCTCGCTTTGTCGACCGCAGCCCGCGCCCAGGACGAGGCTCCCGTGGGTGGCGGCGAGGCGGACACAACCGGCATCGGGGTCTCGCCCGCGGATACCACGCGCATTTTCGAGAACCTCTACGCGGGGCAATTCAGCCCCGGGTCGGGCTTCGACATCATCCGCACCAAGCGTGGGACGCTGAACATCAGCTTCTACGGCCTTTTCCGTTACGTCAACCAGCTCCCCGCGGAGCAGACCTTCACGGATCATCTCGGGCGGGAACGGACCGTCAAGACGAACAACATGCTCAACTGGCACCGTACCTTCGTCTGGCTGACCGGCTTCTTCTACAGCCCGAAATTCCGGTACAACATCTCGCTCTGGTCCTTGCCGACGACGCAGCAGACACTCCTGTTCGGCAATCTCCGCTACGTCGTCGGCAAGCCCCTCGTGATCGGTGTCGGACTTGGGCCCAACCTCACGGCCCGCTCCATGCAGGGATCCTGGCCTTACTGGGCGGGCAGCGATCGTCAGATGTCCGAGGAATTCTTCCGGGGCGGATTCTCGTCCTCGGCATGGCTCACGGGAGAGGCGATCTCGCGCTGGTACTACACCGTGGCGGTCACCAACAACTTGAGCCAGCTCGGCGTCGTCGCCGCCAACGACTCGCGCAACATGGGCGTGAGCGGCTCGATCTGGACCATGCCCACGACGGGTGAGTTCGGTCCTCGCGGCGGGCTGGCCGATCTCGAGGAGCACCGCAAGATAGCCACACGGTTCGGCATGTCGACCGCTCACAGCACGGAGAGCCGCTACGCTCAGCTCAACCAGCCTCCGAACGCCACCCAAATCCGTCTTTCGGACGGAGTCTTCCCGTTCGAAGCCGGCGCCCTCGCGGACACCGTCACCGTGGAGACGCTGGACTACGACGAGATCGCGTTCGACGCGGGGCTCAAGTACAAGGGCTTCACCTTCCAGGGTGAGGCGTACGTTCGCAAGCTCTCGAACTTCAAAGCGACGGGTCCGCTCCCGCTGAGCGAAGTCACCGACCGCGGCTTCATGGCAGAGGCCATGAAGATGGTCGTGCGCCGGAAGCTCGGCCTCTACGTGGCTGGCGGGTACGTTTGGGACGACTTCAAGCGCAAGCCGTGGGAGTTCGCGGGAGGTGCGAGCTTCTTCCCGTACGGCAATCGCATCTGGCGACTGAACCTCCACGTCATCCGTGTCGAGAAGTCGCCCACGGGCTCCAGCTTCGGCTATTACACGGCGGGGCAGAGCGGCACGACCATCTCACTTGGGACCGACATCCTGCTGTGATCCCCCGCATAGCTGGACAGCGGACGGCCGTCCCGCCCATCGGGATGGCCGTTCTGCTCCTACTTCTCCTCAGCCCGGCGGCCGCGCAGGCTCAGAAGAAGGCGAAGACGCCGAGCGTCTCCGTCCAGCTCTCGGAGCAGCGCCGGCAGATCGAGGAACAGCGCGCCAGGATCGAGGAGCAGCAGGCGACGATCCAGGCCCAGATCGCCCACGCCGACAGCCAGGCCGTGCGGATCGACTCGCTCACCGTGAAGCTCCAGGCGTTCGAGGAGCAGATGATCTCCCTCAACATGCGCCTCGCGGATCTCGAACGGCAGGCGGGACGGGCGATTCCGGACAGCCTCCTCGAGCAGCGTTTGAAGCAGGTCGAGGAGGAGGCCAAGAAGGCGCCCGAGCTTCCCCCCGACATGGTCTCCGCGGGCGACTTTCCGGGATCCATCCGCATTCCCGGCACGGACGCGGCCATCAAGTTCGGGGGACGCGTCCGAACCGCCGCCGTGTTCACCCTCGATCCCCTCGGGACCGACGATCGCTTCCTCACGAACTCCATTCCCGTCGGCGAGGGGGGCGTGAGCGGCGAGGAGAAGCGCACCAACATCTCGGCCCGCGCGAGCCGGCTGAACACCGAATTCCGCACCCCCGCCGGAGGAAAGGAAGTCCGCGCGTTCTTCGAAGGGGACTTCGCCGGAGCCGTAAACGCCTTTCGCCTTCGCCACGCCTACGCGCAGTTCATGGGCTTCATCGTAGGCCAGACATGGTCCACGTTCTCGGATCCTCAGGCCAACGTCGAGGATCTCGATTTCGAAGGAATCAGCTCGGAGAACGTCACCCGTCAGCCTCAGATTCGCTACTGGTGGCGGTCCGATCCGCGCACGCGGGTGGCGTTTGCCGTGGAGACCCCGGCCGTGTCCCTGACGGGCGGCACCGGGGTTAACCTGATGCCAGACCTCATCGTGCGGGCCGTGCGCGAGCACGGTAATGGCGGGCACCTCCAGATCTCCGCCGTCGGCCGCCAGATCCGCGGCGAGGCGACGTCCGGCGACGTGCGCATGGATTGGGGATGGGGGCTGAGCGCGAGTGGAGTCTTTCCCTTCAAGTTCAAGGAGCTTCAAGATCGGATCATCTTCCAGGGGAACGGCGGGAAGGGGCTCGCGCGGTACATCAACGACCTGAGCTCCCTCGGCGGGCAGGACGCCGTGTTCGACACGACGACAGGCGAGCTCCACTCGCTCCCGGCCGTCGGGTGGTATATCGCTTACGAGCACGCATGGAAGGAGTGGAAGGGGATGGAGACGATGAATCTCCGCTCGACCTTTCTCTGGAGCTTCGTGGACGTGAGCAACTTCGATTTCCAGGCGCCCGACTCGTACAACAAGACCCACCGGTTCGCGGTCAACCTCGTCTTCTCGCCCGCCGGCCGCGTGGATGTGGGGCTCGAGTACATCAACGGCTCCCGCGAGAACAAGGACGGTCAGCGTGGAACCGCGAACCAGATCCAGGCTGTGACGATCATCCGCTTCTAGCTGCGCGTTTCCGCAAACCTTGCCCTCCGCCGCGACGTGCTACGCTCGTTCCTCGCCGCTATTCACCCGCGGGACTCTGCGTCCCGGCCGGAAAGGGGCTGTCATGAAGGCACCGGAAGTCGAACTCGTCGCACTGGCTGAGGCGGGGCATCGACGCGAGTCCCTGCTCCGCATGGGCGGCGCGGCCGCCATCGTCGGATCCGTCATCTTTGTCGCCGCGGGCATCGCCTTCGGCAATCTCACCCACTCGTCCAATCCCGAGACCGTGCTCCGCGTGATCGCGTCGCGAGGGCGCACGTTCTGGCCGCTGGTGCAGATGGGCTTTGCGTTCGGGGCCTTGCTCTGGGTGATCGCTTTGACGGCGCTCACGCGTACGCTCACCGACGGCACGAGCTGGGCGTTGAGCCGTGTCGCCGTGTCCGCGGTCTTCCTCGGCGCGACGATCCACATCATCGATTCTTCGATCAGCGCGTACGCGCTCGGCACGATCGCCCGGGACTGGAACATGTCCGGCGCCGACATGGTTCGGTACGAGGCCTTCGGCGAGGTCATCCAGCGCATCCTCGGCGGCACATGGGCGGCCGTGATCACCTTCTTTCACGGCGTGCCGTTCATCCTCTTCGGGCTCGCCGTGGCCCTGAGCGGCCGCTATCCGAAGTGGCTGGGATGGGTGGGATTCATCGGCGGGGTGGGATCCCTCCTCTGCGGGATACCGATGTTCTTCGCGAGATACTTCGTCTCCCTCGACTTCTACATTCCGTTCGCGGTGCTCCTGAGCGTGTGGATGATCATCATCGGGGTGCACCTCTGGACTCGAGCCGAGGAGCTATAGTGGCGGCGTGATCCTCGATCCATCGTCCCTCGGCGTCTTCGTCGCTGCCTCGGTGCTACTCATCCTCGCGCCCGGGCCGGACGTGATCTTCCTCGTCTCGCAGAGCATCGCTCAGGGACCGCGCGCAGGCTTCCAGACGGCGCTAGGGTTGGCGTGCGGAAACCTGGTGCACACGTGTCTGGCGGCGCTGGGGATCTCGGTCGTGTTCCGCGCATCCCCGGTTGCGTTCCAGGGACTCAAGATCGCGGGCGTCTTGTATCTGCTCTACCTCGCGTGGAAGGCCGTGCGTCCGCATGCGACGGTGGCGGCCGAGGGAGCGCCGGCGACACCGCGACCCGGCGGAAGCCTCTTCCTGCGAGGCATTCTCATGAACGTCCTGAACCCGAAGGTCGCCCTCTTCTTCCTGGCGTTCCTGCCCCAGTTCGTGAGTCCGACCGCTGGGCCTGTGTGGGCCCAGATGGTCCTCTACGGCGTGATCTTCACCGCGCTCGTGGTCGTGATCTTCGGGACGATCGGGCTGTCGGCGGGGTACGTGACCCGGCGGGTTGGCGCGCGACGGGCCGGTGGTGGGGCCGCTGGATGGGGACGATGGGTCGTCGCGGCGGTCTACGCGGCGCTCGCCGCACGGCTGGCATTCGTGCACACGTAGGCGAGTGTCGCCGTATCTATATGTGTAGCAATATGTTACCGAGCAATTCCTAATTCCGTCCGCCGTGGGGCCGTCGTCCGCGCAGCTTCTTTCCGCTTTCTCCGTTCAGTTTTGACCGCCAACATCGTTTAACTATCTGCAGAAGGGGAGTTTCTAGCACCGACACGGACACCTCGAACGGTGGGGCTCGATGATCCTGTCGCCGGAAGACCTCGCGCGCTCGCTCTCCAACGAGCGCCTTCACCTCATCCTCATGCCCACCGAGGCATGCAACTTCCGCTGCGTCTACTGCTACGAGGATTTCAAGTACCGGCGGATGGAGCCGTGGGTGGTCGAGGCGGTAAGGAAGTGGATCGCGAGTCGGGCGCCAGGGCTGCGGTCGCTGCATTTGTCGTGGTTCGGCGGCGAGCCGCTCCTTGCGCGCGGCGTGATCCGGACGCTCATGCAGGACGCGCGCGCACTTCGCGCGGCGAACCCCGGCCTCCATGTCACGTCCAACGCAACCACCAATGCGTATCTCCTGACGCCCGCGGTGCTCACGGAGCTGGTAGACCTCGGTGTCACGGGCTATCAAGTCTCATTCGATGGCCCGCGCGAGCACCACGACCAGAAGCGCGTCCTAGCCGGCGGCGGCCCTACATTTGACCGCATCTGGAGCAACCTTCTCGCTGCGCGCGAAGTCCCCCGCGCGTTCTCGATCACGATCCGGTTGCACGTAAGTCAAGACAACGCGGAGGTGGCGCCGCGATTCCTCGAGCAGGTCCGCGATGCCTTCGGCGGCGACGATCGCTACGATGTCTACATCCGTGGCCTCTCGCGACTGGGCGGTCCCAACGACGCGGCACTCCCCGTCTTCGATCGTGAGGAGGGCGCCGAGATCATGGATCGCTTGAAAGACCTGGCCTCACGATCCATGGGTCTTCGACTGTTCGAGGCCGAGCCGGGTCATTCGATCTGCTACGCAGCGCGTGCGAACTCGTTCGTGGTGCGAGCGAACGGCCGGCTGAACAAATGCACGATCGCTTTGGAGGATCCGAGCAACCAAGTTGGGGCGCTGCGTCCCGACGGCACCGTTGAGATCAAGCCGCCGTCGATGACGCTCTGGATGCGCGGGTTGAAGAGCGGCGACCCGACGGAGCTCAAGTGCCCGATGCGGGGGATTCGCAAGGGTCAGGACGAGCGATTGAGGGTGGTGGCGGAATAATGAGTCGATCATGGCCCCGCACTCTCGTTTTCCTCGCGCTCGCCTTGTTCGTATTTACAGGCGGCGTCTCGAGGACTTCTAGCCCGCACACCGTCCGGAACGAGGACATCCAGGCTCGCCTGCGCGCGGGGAAGTTCGCCGAGGCGGAGAGTCTGGCACGGAAGCGCCTCGCTGCCGTGGAACAGGAGAGCGGACCCGAGTCGGCGGCCGTGGCGGATGTGCTGGACCTCCTTTCCGAAGCAATGCGTCAGGGCGGGAAGGGCGGTCAGGCGCAGGTGGGGGAGATTTGCAAGCGGGCCGTCGCGATCAAGGAGAAGGTTCTAGGGAAAGACGACCCCGCGTACGCAGCTAGCCTGTACCAGCTCGGGTGCTGGTACTACATGAACGGGGAATTCAAAACCGCGAGACCGTTGCTCGAAAACAGTCTGCACATCCGTGAGGATAAGCTCGGACCGAACCACCTCGATGTCGCTTCGTCGCTTTTCCTATTGGGAGCTCTTCGGACAGAACTAGGTGACCACGCGGGCGCAGAGACACTGATCAGGCGATCTCTAACCATCAGGAAGTCCGCAGACCCAAACAGCCCCGCGGTTGCTGAGTGTCTGAGCGGCCTCGGCAGCGTTCTTGTCAGAATGGGCGACTACGCCCCGGCTGAGCCCCTCTTTCGGGAGGCGATTGACCTTTGGTCGCGGTCTTGGGGTCCGTCACATGCCAAGGTGGGAACGGGCTGGAACAATCTCGCCAGCGTCCTTTACGCCACGGGTGACTACGAGGGTGCCCTGGCTTGCAAGGAGAAGGCTCTCTCGATCCGGGTCAGGGCGCTCGGTCCCAATCACGAGCTTGTGGGTACAACACGCCTCAACATGGGAATGGGCTTGGCAGCGCTCGGGAGGAAGCGTGAAGCCCGCCGACAATTCGAGGAAGCTGTTTCTATCTATGAACGGAGGTTTGGGCGCGACAGCCCTGAGGTTGGCTACGCCCTCAAGCGACTAGGCGACACTTACCTGGCGCCAGGAGAATTTCACAAAGCGGTGCCCATTCTGGAACGTGCAGTATCCAATCTCGTGGCCGGTGATCCCCCCGACCATCCCGACATCGGGGAAGCCAAGGCTGCTCTCGGGTCGGCTTACACCGCAATGGGGGATACAGCTCGAGGAAACGAGCTGAACCGCCAGGCGCTTGCCATCCTCGAAAATCGCCTAGGCCAGAACCATCCGGAAGTCGGCTACACGCTAACGCAGTATGCGAACGCCCTGGCTGTAGCTGGTTATTTCGAGCCCGCTCTGACAACCGCGCTCGAAGGGGAGGAAGTGTGCCGTGAGCACCTACGCCTGACCTGTCGAAGCATGCCAGAGAGGGTAGCGCTGGCCTACGCCGCGTCGAGACCGGCAGGCGGACGTCTCGCACTGTCGATCCTCAAGAACGTCTCCGAACAATCACAAGAGACCCTTGCTCGAGTCTGGGATTCGCTCATCCGGTCGCGGACGCTCGTTCTCGACGAGATGACCCTCCGCATGCACATGGCCTCGGAGTCCACCAACCCGGACACGAAACGCTTGATGGACAATGTGGTCGCGGCGCGCCGCCATCTGGCGAATCTCATCGTTTCCGGCCCAGGCGAAATGACCGGCGGCCAATACCGTGCGGCACTGGACAAAGCTCGAGGCGCTAATGAGAACGCCGAACGCGCCTTGGCGGCACGCAGCGACGCGTATTCCGACGACCAGAAGCGCGACAGGGTTGGACTCCGCGAGGTCGCGTCAGCATTGCCTCCGGGTTCTGCCCTTGTCGCCTACGCCGCAGCGGGTGAGGGTTCCGGTCGCTCGTACGTCGCGTTGGTGGCTCGTGGGGAAAGCAAGGAGGTGATTTTCGTACCAATAGGCTCCGCTTCTCGAATCGATGCAGCGGTTACCCGCTGGCTCGCCGCCGTTAGTGCAGCTGGTCGGGTTTCCAACAGTTCCAGTCGGGTTGCCGGGGATTCACTGGCATCGCTTGTTTGGTCGCCCGTCGAGAAACGAGTTCAGGGTGCACGGAGGCTATTCGTCGTAGGCGATGGGTCCATTCTCCTCGTCGACTTCGACGCCTTGCCAATCAAGGCTGGTGTCTACTTCGCCGAGGTCGGACCGATTGTGCATTACCTCAACTCGGAGCGGGATCTCGTTACTGTCACGAGCGAACAGGCGTCGGGTACTGGGCTCTTGGCTCTGGGGGATCCAGCGTTCGACCGGAGGTCTTCCAGCCCGGGGCTGGCACGTTCACGCGGGGCAAACGATGGGGACCCGGGCTATCGCGATGCATTTGACTGCAATGACTTCTCGTCCGTGCGGTTCTCGAGACTTCCGAAGTCTGGGGACGAGGCTAGGGACATCGCGCGCATCTGGAACGACGCGGCCCACACGACAGTCCTGATCGGAGCGAGGGCTGATGAGCTGTCGTTCAAGAAAGACGCTCCAGGGCATCGCGTTCTCCACCTGGCGACGCACGGATTCTTCCTTGGCGGGGACTGTGAAACGGTGATGCCTAAATCACGAGGGATCGGAGGGACATCCCCCGTGGGCAATCGACCTCTCGTGAAACGTCCGGTGAATCCGACACAACTTTCCGGGCTGGCGCTGGCCGGCGCGAATGAGCGTGCAACTGTGGGGCCGGACTCTGAGGACGGCATTCTGACCGCGGAGGAGATCGCGAGCCTCAATCTCTCGGGCACGGACTGGGCAGTCTTGTCCGCGTGCGACACAGGGAGAGGAAAGATCCAGGTTGGAGAGGGTGTCCTCGGCTTGCGAAGAGCGTTCCAGGTCGCGGGAGCACGGACCGTGATCATGAGCCTGTGGGCGGTGGATGACGCATCGACCCGAGAATGGATGGAAGCGCTCTACCATGGGCGTGTCGTGGAGAAGCTGGACACTGCCGATGCGGTGCGGCAGGCAAACCTACACGTGCTGCGAGCGCGAAGGGCCCAGGCGCGCAGCACGGATCCCTTTCACTGGGCCGGTTTCGTCGCCACAGGCGACTGGAGATGAGGGGGGACTATGGGATTAGCTAAGACTGCTGATGGCTACACGCTGCCGCGCAGGTTCGTCGACTTGGAGAAGTGGGGCAAAGAACTCTATGGTGAGGATCATCCGGTCGAGCCTGAGTCTCCAACCAAAGAAATGCCAAAGATCGAAGACACTGTGCAGGTGAACGTCAAGATCCGAGGCCCGTACAAGGGTGGCCGCGCCATTCCGGAGGGCGCGGCCGGCTGGAATGCAGGTGACATCGACTTTCGATCGGACGGGGCGATTTTCATCCGCAATCCGTACCTCGCCGATGCGATTGAGAGGCACCTTGAGGCGGCCTACAAGCTCAAGAAAGGCGCCAACTTCCTCAAGATTGTGCGAGACGAAGGGTGGAGCGGGACGCAGACCAACATCGTTTGCTGACCTGAGTGGGCGTGCGCCGAGAGATGCACGCCCACTACTTCACCCCAACAGCCGCGCAAACACCGCCAGGTAATCCCTGATCTCCCGCGTGTGCAGGAAGTTGTCGCGCACGTGGACTTGTCCCTCCACGCCCAGATCCCGCCTCAACTCGGGATTGTCCAGGAAGCGGATCGTCTGGAACGCGGTCCCTTCAATGGACCGCACCAGCAATCCGGTCCGCTCGTGCAACACCTGGAGCGGAATGCCGCCGACCGCGCTCGCGACCACGGCGCGCCGCTTCCAAAGCGCCTCGGACACCGTCAGCGCAAACCCCTCCCGCAGCGACTTCTGCAGGACCACCGTCGAGGCCCGCTGGATTGCATTGATCTCGATATCGGACTGGGGCGGCAGCTCGAGAATCGTCACGTCCTTCACGTCCTTTGCCTTCTGCCGCACCTCCGCCAGCACCTCGGCCCCTTCGGGATCGTCGCTCGCGCTCCCGCCGGCGAGGACGAGATGCGACGGCCTCCGAGCCCGCACGAGCTTGAACGCCTCGAGGACGCCGATTGGATCCTTGATCCGGTCGAACCGCGACACCTGGGTGATCCACGGAGAAGTGGCCTTCAAGCCGAGGCGCTCGCAAATGCTCTCGATCTCCTCCTCGGCCATGTCCCGGTTCTTGTCCGCGAAGGGATCGATGGATGGCGGTACGAGAACGGCGGGCACCGTCAAAGGCGGCACGAACTCGATGTGCGAGAAGATCGCCGTGTCGTAGCGCGACACGGCGGGCTTCAGGAAGTCCCAGTACGCCTCGTCCCGACGCGAGAGATCGATGTGACAGCGCCAGACCCAGTGCTGGCCGGGCTCGCGCCGGTGCTCGATGAGCGATGCGGGCTGGGGGTCGTGGATCAGGATGAGATCGCCGTCGAGTGCTAAGCGATCGGCTTCCATGCGCGTCCGCTCGTGGTAGACCTCGCGGTCCTCGTCGGTCAGGGGCTGGGTGTGGCCGTGGAGGGCGTTGTGCATCTTCTTCGTGACGCCGAAGAACTGTTCGTCCCCCTCCATCACCTCCCACGTCGTCTGGATGCCGAGCTCGTTCAGGATGACGACCACCCGGTGGAGGATCTCGGCGACGCCACCTCCGGTCTTCGTCGTGTTGACCATGACGATGCGGTGACCCTTGAGCTTCCGCGCGAGCGCCTCGAGTGCGCGGAGCGTGCGGGCGCCGACCAGCTGCTCGTAGCGCTCGAGCCAGCCTCCGCGCGGAGCGACCACCTCCTGTGCGGACCCTCCGCCCAGGGCGTAGGCGGTGCTGGGATCGCGGGCGACGGTCATTGCTTGTCCCCCCGTCCGCGTAGGCGCCCGGCGAGACGAGCCATGGCCGCGCGCGCTTCCCGCTGCCTCTCGAGCTCCGGCGCCTCGGCGCGCTCGATCAGCCGGCGGCCGATCATCGAGCGGCGCCATCGCGCGCCGACCTCCTTCAGCAGGATGTTGAGGGGCCGGGACGAGCGGACCACCTGCTCCGCGGAGTCGGCCATGCTCGACCCGCCGTGCGCGCGAAGCCAGGGAATCAGCGCGTGCTCCTGGGTGCCTCGAAGAGGAGCCTCGACGAGGTGGTAGAAGGCCGAGCCGAGGTCGATCCAGGGCCAGACCTCGATGACTTCGGCGGGCGTCCGGGCTTCGGTGCCGAGAGGCGCGAGCACCGAGTGCGCCTCGAGAAAATGGAAGGTCGCGCCTTCGGGCGCCTCCCGTCGCCTTTCTTTCGTTTGCACCCGATCGAGCACGCCGAGCAGCGAGCCGCGCAGCTCGTCGAAGCTGGTGCACGATCCCGACCCCACGAAGGCGAGCCGCTCGCTCACTTCCGGCATCTGCATCGCGTCGCCGGCCCAGCGCGCGAAGTCGTTCTCCGGAACGTCGCGCGCGTGCGGGTGGCGGACTGGCATCCGGGTTACGTGCTGGAACAGAGACGCATCCGAGCACGCGGCGATCCCGTCACGGAGCGACTGGATGTCGGTCGCGATCTGCCCCGCCGGCGACTCGAGAGGCGACGGCGTATAGAAGGTGAACGCTTCGCTCACGGCCGCGAGTGGGGCCTGGTCCACTCGTCCGAGGCGCGCAGGTACTCGACGATCAAATCGCGCGCGAGGTCCCGGCAGCCGAGCCCGAACGCCAGCGCGACCGCGAGTCCGGCTGCGGAAACGAGCGCGATGACCACCGCGAGCACGAGGTGCGCGGCGAGTCCGAGCTGGTCGAGCGCGATCAGGACCGTGAACGCGACGAGGAGCGCTCCGGTGCTCTGCTCGCGGATGCGATTGGGCCGCACTCCCGACTGGATCAGGAGTGCGTTCAGGAGACGCCCCGCGGCGAGCGCGAGCGGGATGCCGAGAAGGAGCACGAGCCCCGAAGTCACGATGCGCGGGAGCACGTCCTGGAGCCGGGCCACCAGCGACGGCGCGAGGTCGAGGCCGATCACGCGGAGCGCGATGATCGCGGTGCCCAGGATCACGAGCCAGAAGATGGAGAAGCCGACCATGCGGCTCGGCAGGAAGTCCACCCGGATCCCGCCCTCGGCGGCGAGACGCTTCGCGGGCCCATCGATCCCGGCGAGGGAGAGGAGACCCTGGGCGGCGCGCGAGAGGAGCGCGCCGACGATCCATCCGATGAGGGCGATGGCCCCCGCGATCAGGATCAGCGTGAGCCCTCCGGTCACCGCGAGGAGCGTCTGCTGGAGCTGGTATCCGAGATCGGGAGGAATGATCTGATGCCAATCCATGGATTACCTCCTGGTTGCGGATGCCCTCCGCAGCTCGAGAAGCCTGCGGAGGAATCGCGCCACGTCGGCGGTGCCGCGCGCGCGGAAGCGTGCGCGCGTCCTGCCGGGACCGACGCGGACCGGGACATCGTCCGGTCCGAGCGCGGCGAAGGCGGGCTCGTCGGCGTCGCTGTCTCCGAAGTAGATCACCGGAGCCCCCCGGGCACCCCGGCGGAGCGCCTCGATCGCATGTCCTTTATCGTACCCTCGCGGCACGAAGTCGGTCACGCGGATGCCGCGCTCCGTAGAAAATCCGAATTGTTCCGCCTTGACGGCCGCGCGCCTGAGTGCTCGCCGCAACGACGTCAGCGTCCGAGGAGCCACGAGGCGGTCGTGAAGGGAAACCGTCATCCCCTTGTCTTCCACCCAGGAGCCCGGCGTGTGGGCCGCGATCGGCTCGAGCAGCCCCCGGACCTTGCGAGCCTTGCGCCGCCAGCTCGCGCGGGTGCCGGCGGAGGGTGCGATCACGCCCTCGAGACCGTACTGCGCGACCCGCAATAGACCGCGCACGGGAAGGATGCGCCGGAGATCCCGCTCGCGCCGGGCGCTCACGACCGCCACCACGAGCCCGGAATCCGCCGCGAGTGCGGCGATGAGCCTCTGGGTCGGCCCCGGGACCTTGGCGCGTGCCGGATCCACGACGATCGGCGCGAGCGTGCCGTCGACGTCGAAGGCGATGAGCGGCCTCCGCCCGCTCTGGCCGGGCCGGGCGCCGTTGCCCTCCGCGATCGCGCGTGCCACCTGATCCCAGACGCCGCGCTTGAGGAGCGGCCGCGTCAATGCCGCCCGCCGGACCAGCTCGTTCCCGGCACGAGGTGCAGACGGCGCACGTCGCGCAGGAGCTTTCTCGCCCAGTCGTAGATGTTCTGGGACGCCACGACCTCGCGGAGCGACTTCATGCGCCGCTCGCGGTCGTCGGGGCTGATGGTGAGCGCCTGGCGGAAGGCGCCGCTCAGCCGGTCGACATCGTACGGGCTCACCTGGATCGCGTGCTCCAGCTCTCGGGACGCCCCCGTGTAGGGGGAGAGGACGAGCACGCCGTCGTTGTGGACGCGCGCGGCCACGTATTCCTTCGCCACGAGATTCATCCCGTCGTGAAGGGACGTCACCGCCATCACGTCGGCGAGCGCGTAGTAGGGAATGAGGTCGCGGAAATCGAGGTTCTCGGTGATGAGGTAGACCGACTTTCGCTGTTCCGAGCCGAAGCGCTGGTTGAGGTGATCCACCCGCTCGGCCACGGCGCGACCGAGCGCCTGGTACTCGGGGAGATCGACGCGGCTCGGGACGGCGATCTGGATCATCACGACCCGGTCGCGCCACTCGGGATGGCGATCGAGGAGGAGCTCGTACGCGTCGAGGCGCTCGGGAATTCCCTTCGTGTAGTCGAGCCGGTCGACGCCCAGGATCACCTGCGCATCCCCGATCCCGAGCTGCTCGCGAATCCTGCGGCAGATCGCTTGGGTCGATGGATCGGCTGCGACCACGGCGATCTCGGCCACGTCCGGGCTGATCGGATAGTCGCGGACGAAGGTCCTCCGACCCCGGCGGCGCACCGCTCCGCGCTCCTGGTCGATGAGCGCCTCGAGCTCCTGGGACACCGTCTCCATGAAGTTCATCCCGTGGTGGCGGATGTGGAAGCCTAGAAGGTCGCAAGCGAGAAGCCCTTCGAGGAGCTCGCGCTTCCACGGCACGATCCGGAACACTTCCGCGTTCGGCCACGGGATATGCCAGAAGAGGACGATCGTGAGATCGGGGCGCCGCGCCCGGATCTCCGCGGCGCAGAGCGCGAGGTGATAATCCTGTAAGAGCACGAGGGCCGGCTCGTCTCCCGCGGCGTCGACGATGGCCTCGGCGAACATGCGGTTCACTTCCTGGTACGCGCGCCAGTGCGCGGCGACGAACTGGGGACGCACGTAGACGATATGGCAGAGGGGCCAGAGGCAGCCGTTCACGAACCGGTTGAAGCCCTCGGCCCGCTCCTCGTCGTCGATCCAGACCCGCTGCAGCGTGTACCGGTCCTGGCCGGGAGGCATGGACACGCGTCCGCGCGCGTCCGCCATCTCCCGGTCGGCGTCGCCGGACGCCTGCGCCACCCAGACCGCGCCGGTCGCCCGGGCGACCGAATCGAGCGCTGAGGCGAGCCCGCCGGCGCTCCGGATCGTCTGGACCGAGCCGTTCCGCCGCACGTGCTGGTAGGGCTCGCGGTTGCTGGCAATGACGATCTTGGTGCGCCCCAGGTACTCGCGGACGCTCCGCTCGAGCTGGTCGGGGCGGGTCTGCCGCTCGATGTCGCGCCGCTGGCTCTCGCGAGCGGCGGCACGGCCCAGGGCGTGGAGGAGGCGCTTGGGAATGCGCTCGGTGTCCGGTGCCATCGTCCTTCCATTCTAGAACAGATGGGGGCTGGTTCTGGGAATTGGTCCGGCCAGGCGATGCTTCGAACCGGGGTTACGACGTCAGCGGCGCGGAGGTTCCGCCCGGGCGAGATCCGCGAGATTCCGAAACACGCGGCGCGCCAGGAGCCCCGCCATCGACAGCGAGGCGGCGATCCCCAGCACGTCGAACACGGTGAGCCCGATGCCCTTCACGTGGAAGGGGATGGGCCCGATCAGGAGAGCGACCAGGTTCAATCCCATCAGGATGAGCCGCGCCTCCGTGGGACCGAGGATGCCGTACCCGTAGCGGAACTTCCCGTACACGTGGGTCTCCAGGTACACGTTGATCGACAGGATGAGATACCCGATCACGATGGCGAGCCCCACCGCGAGGAGCATGTAGGGCGAAAAGCCCAGCCCCAGGCCGATCGCGGTCGTGGAGTACGCGTCGGTCAGGTGGTCGAGGTAGAACCCGTATCGAGGACGCTCGATCTTCCGGACCCGCGCGAGCGTGCCGTCCAGGCTGTCCCCGAACCAGTGCACGAGGAGCGCCGCGTTCACGAGCCAGAGCCAGTGCGGATTCCGCGTGGTGAGCACGTACGCGACCGCGACGACGGTGGCCGCGAGGATCCCGAGCCCGGTCAGGTGGTCGGGGACGACCCAGCGGGGAAGCGAGGCGGCGAGGCGCGGCAGCGCCCAGCGCTCGAATCGGGTCGTGATGAAGGTCGACTGGCGTTCGGCGTCCGCTTTCGGACGCTCAGGCTCACCGCCGCTCGACGAAGGCGCGCCCTCCATGGCGCGCCATGATGCCCGCGATCAGGGCGCGGGTCTACTTCTTGTTCGTATCCTTGCTGGAGGCCTTCTTCGAGTCCTTTTTCGAGTCCTTCTTGGACTCCTTCTTGGAATCCTTGCTCTTGCCGTCGATCGGGGCGGAGAGATTCACCGCCGTGCCGGTCGTGGGATCCGCGCCGGCGAGCGACACGCGCACGACGCCGCCGTCCGCGGCGTCCGGAGCGACCTCCGCCACGGCCTTGATCCGCGAGGGATCGCCGAGCGCGAGGTCGGTCATGGTCATGCCGACCTGCTTCGCGATCAGATTCGCCTGCTCGTAGCTCCGGGCCGACACCGCGATCGTGACCGGCTGCTGCACGCGCGTCGACTGGTTGAGCCAGCTCACCGTCTCGAGGATGACCGGCGCCACCGCGCGGTTCGCCGAGGCCATGCCATAGGACGACTTCTGCCCCGCGAGGACGCTCATGCCGGAGAAGACGAGCACCGGGCCGGCCGGCGTGTCCGCGCGGTAGGCCGAGACCTTGAAGCCCTCACCGACGAAGTTGCGCTTGTTGCCGGCCTTGTCGAAGGCCTCCATGTAGTAGGAGTAGGTGAGCCCCGGCGTCACGAGCTTGCCGTTCTGGGTGCGGCCGTCCCAGGTGATTTCCTTGGGCGGATCGCCCTTGCCTTCGAACGTGCGCACGAGCTCCCCCTTCGAGTCGGCCACCACCAGCTTCCACCGCTCGACCCCCTTCACGTTCGGCTGGAACTTCGCCACCGGTCCCGTGGCGAACTGCCGGAGCCACGGACGCCCGAGGTAGGGCGTCGGCTGGGTCGCCGAGAGGGCGAGATACTTCGTCGTGAGATCGGGGGAAACCCGGTTCAGGACGTCCCCCGCGGTGCCGGATTCCAGCCCGTGCACTTTGGCCGCGTCCAGGTCGAGCTGGAGGTTGGGGCGCTCCACGTCCACGTGCACGCGGTCCTCGCCCTCGATGGTCATGGTCTTGAAGTCGGTGCGCTCCTGACCGCCGCGAAGCGTCATACCGGTGCTATCCGTGCTCGCGGACTCCGTCAGGCTCACTTCCTTCGTCATCGTCAGGGGCGCGGCCTCTTCGGCCGCTGGCTTTGGCGCGCTCTTC
>DASUFL010000115.1:0-3346 GCA_036274595.1 Candidatus Eiseniibacteriota bacterium
GTCCGCGAGCTCGCGGAGCAGGTCGGCGCGGCCCTGCCGGTTGACGGTGTCCTGCTCGGCGATCGCGCCGAGGTCGGGCACCCAGAAGCGGTCGGGGACGAGCGAGTATCTCCCGCTGTATTCGTTCACCGAGTTGTGGACGATGAGTCCATTGGCCACGAAATTGTGGAAAGGGCCCGTGACCTCCAAGTCGTAGGTCATTTCCTCGCCGGCGAATTCGATGCGCGAGATCCTCGACCACCCGCGGAGCAGCCGATGGACCTTGGGCTTCCGTTTGCGTGCCGGCCTGGGGACCCTTTCACGGTGCCGCGCCCAGAAACCCGACAGCGGGCGCCCCGCCTCCCAGTCCCGGAGCAGTTCGATCTCCAAGTCAAGACGATGGAGGTCCGTGTGGCAGGCCCGGCAGAGCGAGGTCAGGTTCTTCTCCTCCCGAGCCATCTTGACGTTGTTCCACGCGGGGTCGACGTGGTGAGCATGCAGCGATTTCTTTGAGCCGCAAAGCACGCATTGGAAGCCGTTGCGAGCATGCACTCGGTGGGCATGCTCGCGCGTCCAGCGTCCGATGTTGGCGCGCTCCGGGGTGATCCCGCCCTTCCAGAAGTTGGAGCGCGGGCCGCTGCGGGCCTTCCGAATGCTCCGTAGCCATTCCTCCGTGTAGACGCGCGGACGCAGCGTTCGCTTCTGCCCCCGCTGTGCGAGCCCGGAGAGTCGCGCCCTCTCCCGGGCCGTGAATTGCAGGCGATGCACGCGAAGCGCCTTTCGGATCGTGTGGTACGAGACACCCGCCCGCGCCGCCATCTCGGAAACGTCGGCGCCTGCGGCGCGCTGCGCGCTGAGCCACTCCGTGCTCCTGTGACAGGGCACGCCATTGACGGCGAACCCAGGTGCATCCCCCGACCAGGTAACGCCCCCGTCCGGACGAACGCGCAGCCTGGTTGCCCGCTCCAACGTCATCCACCCCTGCTCGGTCAGGCAGCGGTGGTCCTTGGTCATCTTGATCTGGTACCCGTTCTCCAGCGTGACGCGGAACACCGGACGAACCCCGGTCTCCCACACGTCCGAGACGCGCGTGTGAGCGATCTCACCGGTGTTTTCGTCGCACATTCTGAGCTTCATGCGCCGGAGCCGTTCGCGCATCGCGACCGGCTTCCTCGCATCGAGCTGGGCCCAGGCGTGCCAGGCCGCCCCGCGGATACGGATCCGACCATCCAAACGCTCAGCCTGCAGGTGCCCGCGCTTCACCATGACGCGGAGATTCTCCCCATATCGGTCGACAAGGCGCGCAAGTTCGGGAACCGTGTACATCCGCTCGGGGTCGACCCGCTCGATGTACGTCGGCTTGCGCCTTGCGCCGCCCAACGCGGGGGCTGGCCCCTGATGCCACAGCCGATGGAACTCGCCGATCGTCTTCGAGAAGTGCTGCCGACGCCCGCGTTTCTCAGCACCCGGCAGATCGAAGCTCAACACCGTATCGCCAGTCAGGCACGCCGTCCGGTGGCGGATGACCTGACGCGCGATGAACACCGGAAGCCGCATGAGGAACTTGAACTCGATCATCTCCCACGGCGTCGTGTGGCGGTGGCGCATCAGGTAGCTGATGAGCGCCTTGTCGCTGCGCACCGTCTTCGTGCCCTTGCCGTACGACACGCGCGCGGCCTGGACGATCGACGCGTCGCTCCCCATCACGTCGACGAGCGCGACGAACCCCTTGTCGAGCACGCGCCGGTAGGGCAGCTCGACGGGGAACTCGGGGTTCTCGTGCAGCTCCTCGGTCACGGGACGACAACGACCTTCCCGAAGACGGCGCGGTCCGCGAGGCGTTCGTGCGCCTTCCGGATCTCGTCGAGCTTGAACACCGAATCGACCACGGGCTTCAGCCGGCCGGCCTCGACGTGCCCGAGGACCGTCCTCAACTCCTCGGGCGTGCCCATCGTAGAGCCCAGAAAGGACAGGCTCTTGAAGAAGAGGTGGCGGAGGTCGAACTTGATCTCGTGGCCCGTCGTCCCGCCGCACGTGACGAGCCGGCCGCCCCGCCGGAGGACCGAGACCGATCCCTCCCACGTCGCGGGCCCGACGTGGTCGACGACGACGTCCACGCCCGCCTTGCCCGCGATCCCCCTCGCCGCGCGCGCGAAGTCCTCGTAGGGGATTGCCGCATCCGCCCCGAGATCAAGCACGCGCCTGCGCTTCGCCTCGGACGACGCGGTCCCGATCACGCGGGCGCCGAGCATCTTCGCCATCTGCACGCACGCGACGCCGACGCCCGAGCCCGCCGCGTGCACGAGCACCCACTCGCCAATCTGCACCTGCGCGCGGCGCGTGAGCATCGCCCACGCGGTGAGGAACGTGAGCGGCCACGCGGCCGCCTCCTCCCACGAGAGGCGCCCCGGCTTCGGGAGCACGTTCTCGCGCGGCACGACGATGAACTCCGCGCAGGTTCCGTCGCGGGTCTCGCCGAGGATCCCGTAGTCCTTGTCGAGCGGGTGGCCGAGGCCGGGCGCGAGGACGACCTCCTCGCCTGCATCGGTCACGCCCGCGCCGTCGCAGCCGGGGATGATCGGGAGCGGGAACTTGAAGCCGGGGATCCCGCGCCGCACCCAGGTGTCGAGGTGGTTCAACGCCGCGGCCCTGATCCGCACGCGCACCTCGCCCTCGCGCGGCTCGGGGGCCGCACGCTCTTCGAGGAGCAGCTTGTCGTAGGAACCGTGCTCGCGAATGACGACGGCCTTCACGGAAGGAGAGTATAGGGAGGGCGCGGAAGTTCGCGGAATCCTACGCGGGGGGGGCTGGGGGGCCGGCCCCCGCAGCCCGCCCGCTTTCGGAACGGAAGTCGCAAAGGCCCCGCCATGGAGCAATCTGCCCTCATCTCGACGCTCAGCGGACTTCTCGACGCCCTGGAGGACGGCCACGCGGGCTACCAGATCGCGGCGCAGGGGATCAAGGACTCGAGGATGAAGCGTGCGCTCGGCCAGATCGCGCTCGAGCGGAAGAGGCTCGGCGAGGAGCTGCGCGGGGCGATCCTCGAGCACGGCGCCGCGCCGAGGAGCCACGGCACCGTGGCCGGGGCATTGCACCGCGGCTGGATCCAGGTGAAGGAGCTCGGGCACGCGGCGCCCGCGGCGATCCTCGAGGAGTGCGGCCGCGGCGAGGCCGCCTCGATCAAGCTCTTTAAGGAGGCGCTGGCGAAGGACCTGCCGCCGGGAGCGCGCAAGGTGGTGGCGCTCCACCTCGACCGCATCTCAGCCGCCCGCGAGCGCGTCCTGGAGCTCCGCAGGTCAACGGTTGACCTTCCGGACGCCCCGAAGTCGTAGCGGGAGCGGGGGTTACGCGCGCGGAAGTGGGGGGG
>DASUFL010000116.1:0-16001 GCA_036274595.1 Candidatus Eiseniibacteriota bacterium
CCCTGCGCCTCGAGGTGCGTCAGGTACGCCCGCTCATGCTTCTCCCCGAGATCCCGCAGCAGCGCCAGATCCGCGCGCCGTGGCGGCGGCTCGAGGCGTTTCTCCACCACGGCGCGATTCAGCGCCGTGAGGTGCCGGCACGCGACATGGTTCGCCAGATCGGTCGCCGAGAGGCGGATGATGGTGCCGTCGAGGAGCTTCATGGGAGGCGGTGAGGATGCTCCGGCCGCGCGCTAAGGTCAACGGCGGGTCCGGCCGCGCGCTAAGGTCAACGGCGGGTCCGGCCGCACGCGAAGGTCAACGGCGGGTCCGGACGGTCAGTTCGAGGGAAACGCCCTCAGCGCCACCCCCGCGCAATCGACGCAGGTCCGGTCTCCCTCAGCGTACTCGGAGAGGCATCGGGGGCAGTACGCCTGGGCCGCCTCCGATTGCCTAGACGAAGGCCGAAGATCAATCGACCCCAGCCGCTCCTCAACTAGGGCGCGTAGATCCCCGCGGCGATCAGGGGGAGTTTCGAAGCGGTCCTCCGCAACCGGGTCGCCTACCGGAAACTCGCTCCGACGGACGTAGGGCAGGGCCAGGTCGCGGAACGATTCGTCGTCACAGAGGTGGAAGCCGGCCGCCACCGGGTGAAAATTCCGAGCGATTCCCTTCGTGAGGGCCAGGTGCGCCGCCGTCGCCATGGGCGGGGCCAGAAGGAACGGCACGGCCGCGGACCAACGCTCCATCCTTGATGACCCAAAGACACGACGATGCGCATGAAAGAACGTCACGAGCACGAGAACGTGGAGGACCAGGAGGCTTACCAGCAGATACGGCCAGGCACGCGTGATGCCGACAATCGACCAGACCACGGGCAGCACAACGAAGAGATGGACGCTGAGGGCGCCTTCGGCCCGAAGGAGCGACCGCGCGCTCTGCCGGTACTCCTCCAGGCGCCGCCCCAGGTCGTCTACATCAAAGTCACCGTCCGAGGCCGCCCCGGATACGAAGACACCCCGGAACGGCCAAAGCGGATTCGCGATCACGAATCCGGCTCGGCCGTCGACACCATCGCGCGGCACGGCATCGCAGGCGCGCCGCGAGCCGCCCCGGAACACGACGGCCCCGGAGGGCCGCCACGTCGCGCACTCGAAGAACCGGAGCCAGCAGAGAACGAGATAGAGGGAGAGCCATTCCGGCATGGTCAGCTCGACTGGATCGTCTCCTCGTTCTTGCCCCAGCCGAGGATCGTCTTGATGAAGCGCTTCACCGCGGCGAGCAGTCCGAGCGCGCCGACGACGATGAGCTTCCAGAATTTCGCGAGCAGGCCCGTCTTCATCGCGACCGCGCCGGCACCGCCCGCGACCAGCGCGGTCAACCCGTACGCCGCGAGCTTGTCCCCCTTCCGGTACTCCGCATAGCGGTGACCCTGGGTGTACGTGTACCCGGCGAGGAGCTTCTCGAAGGCAGGAATCGAGGCGGCCAGCTCGTCGGGGCGCAGGACCAGATCGGCACTCATGTAGCCTTCGCGGCCCAGGATCCGGACGGAGTAGTTGACCGATTCGCCCCTGCTGCCGCGGAGGCGTACCGCCCAGGTCAGGTTGTTGGTCTGCGCGTCGTAGAAGGGTGGACGCTCCCAGCCCACGATCTCGAAGGTGCTCCAACCCCGCTTCTGCCGCTCCCTGTTCGACTCCTTGTTGTTGCCCTGCAGCGTCTTCATCAGAGCGTCGGCGTCGAGCTTGTCCTTTTCGTCGTCTTTGACGTGCCCCACGTCGTTGTTCGTGAAGATGACCCACCATTTCTCGTCCTCCGACGTGGCCGTCACGACCCCCAGGTCATCGTCCGAGGTCAGGTTGTGGGTCGCCTCCATCCACTTCTTGGTGCCTTCACGCCCGGTGAACACCATGCCGGCGGGAACCTGCACCTCCGCGAGGTCCCCCAGGCGGCCGGTCGCGGGTCCTTTCTGCCACTCGATGGACCGCATGAGATTCACCCCGGTGGAGTCGAGCTGCGCCGAGCACGTGGACGGGAGCGCGAAGATCGCGAGAAGGAGAGCGAGCAGGGGGAGCCGGAACGAGAGGACCATCGGAGCCTCCACTTGAGGGGCGGAGCGCTTGTCCAGGCAAGGCGCAGACTGTCCCTGAAGTATCGGCACCGGGAAGGCAGACCTATAGCTGGCGCCCCCTATCCCATCGCTGGCGCCCCCTATCCCATTGCTGGAGCCCCTATCCCATCGCACACCGAACCGCTACACTCCCGCCCGCATGCCGCTGACCCCCGGGACCAAGCTAGGCACCTACGAGATCCTCGCGCCCATCGGCGCCGGGGGCATGGGCGAGGTCTATCGCGCGCGCGACAGTCGCCTCGGCCGTGAGGTCGCGATCAAGGTTCTCCCGCGCGATCTCGCCAGCACACCCGAGATCATCGCGCGCTTCGAGCGCGAGGCGAGGCTCATCTCCTCGCTCAACCATCCGAACATCTGCATCGTCCACGACGTCGGTCGCGAGGGAGACGACTTCTACCTCGTGATGGAGATGATCGAGGGCGAGTCGCTCGCGGAGCGCACGCAGCGCGGCCCGCTCCCGGCCGCCGAGGTGCTCCGCTTCGGCATCCAGATCGCGGACGCGCTCGACCGGGCGCACAGGGCGGGCATCGTGCACCGGGATCTCAAGCCCGGGAACGTGATGCTCGCGCGCTCCGGTGCGAAGCTCCTCGACTTCGGCCTCGCGCGAAGCGGGGGCGGCCCGGTCGCCCAAACCACCTCCGGCATCAACTCCCCGACGATGAGCCGTCCGCTCACCGCGGAGGGCTCCATCGTCGGCACGTTCCAGTACATGGCCCCCGAGCAGCTCGAGGGGAAGGAAGCCGACGCCCGCACGGACATCTGGGCGCTCGGCTGCGTTCTCTACGAGATGGCGACGGGCAAGCGCGCGTTCGCCGGAAAATCCCAGGCGTCCCTCATCTCCGCGATCATGTCCTCGGAGCCCGCGCCGATCGCGCAGGTGGCGCCCATGAACCCGCCCGCGCTCGACCGGCTCGTGAGGGCCTGCCTCGCGAAGGATCCGGACGAGCGCATCCAGACCGCGCACGATGTGAAGCTCCAGCTCCAGTGGATCGCCGAGGGCGGCTCGCAGGCGGGGGTCCCGGCGCCGGTCGCGGCCAAGCGGCGGAAGCGCGAGGGCCTCGCATGGCTGTGGGCCGCAGCGGCGACGGTGGCGGCGGTGGCGCTGGCGATGATCGCCCTCAAGCCGAAGCCCGTGCCCAAGCCCGTCATCTTCGAGCTGACGCCCCCTTCACAGGTCCGATCCATTGATCTACCGCGCATCTCGCCCGACGGCCGGCGGCTCGCATTCAATGCGACCGATTCGCTCGGCGTGCAGAGCATCTGGGTGCGGCAGATGAACTCGCTCGAGGCGCAGCGGCTCCCGGGCACCGAGGGGGCGTCGCGGCCGATCTGGTCTCCGGACGGGCGCTTCCTCGCCTACTTCGCGGACGGCAAGCTCTACAAGATCGACGTCTCCGGCGGGCCGCCGATCGCGATCTGCGACGCGCCACGCGGTGCCGACGGTTCCTGGGGCGCGCGAGGCGTCATCCTCTTCGACGGCACGGCCGCGGACTCGGTCCAGAGCGTTCCCGCCGCGGGCGGCGTACCTGTGGGTGCGACTGTTATCGATCGCGCGAAGGGCGAGACCTACACGGCGTGGCCGCAATTCCTGCCCGACGGACGTCACTTCATCTATATCGCGTACGGGGGCGGCGATACTCGCACGCTCCGGGTGGGCTCGATCGATTCGAAGGAGGCCAAGTCGCTGGGGGATGCCGGCTCGAGAGTCGAGTACGCCTCGGGCTATCTCTTGCAGGTGCGCAACGGCGTCCTTCTCGCCCAGAAGTTCGATGCGGACTCCCGGAAGTTCGTCGGCGATCCGTTCCCGGTGGCTCAGAACGTGGAGGTCGGAGCGACCGGCTCGGCACGATTCTCCGCCTCGAACGAGGGCACGCTGGTCTTCCGCACCGCCGGTGGCGGCGGCAATCAACGTCTCCTGTGGTACGACCGCAGCGGGAAGCAGGTCGGGAGCGTGGGCAACCAGGGCCAGTACCTGACCCCCGCCCTCTCGCCCGACGGCAGGCAGCTCGCGGTGACGGTCCGCTCGCAGGGCGGAGCCAGGACCATCTGGACGTACGATCTCACCCGCGATCTGGGCTCGAGATTCACGTTCGACACGAGCGACGCCGGCAATCCTGTCTGGTCTCCCGACGGCGGGCGCCTCGCCTATGGGATCATTCGCGGCGGGGTCCAGGACATTTATCAGAAGCCGGTCGGGGGCAGCGGCGTCGAGTCCTTGGTCCTCCGTTCCGACGAGGCGAAGGTTCCCACGTGGTGGTCCCCGGACGGGGCCTGGCTCGCGTACTACAAGCGATCCGCCAAGCAGCCGACCTGGGACATCTATGCGGTGTCGTTGAAGGATTCTGCTCGGACGATCCCGGTCGTGGTTTCCGATTTTCAGGAATTCGGGCCCCGATTCTCTCCGGATGGCAAGTGGATCGCGTATTGCTCGTTCGAGTCCGGCGGCGCCGAGATCTTCGTGCAGGCGTTCCCAGGGCCAGGCGGGAAGTGGAGGATCTCGACGACCGGCGGGTCGGAGCCGTTCTGGCGCGGTGACGGGAAGGAGCTCTATTACCTGGCCACGGATCGGAAGGTCATGGCTGTCGGGGTGGACCCCGGCGCTGGCCCCGGCGGCACGCCCGTCTTCTCGCTCCCCCACGAGCTCTTCCTCGCCCCCGTGAGCACGGATCCCAACATCCGCAATCGGTACGTCGTCAGCAAGGACGGGAGTCGGTTCCTGGTGGTGGGGGTCGCGAACCAGACCATGGTCGGCCCGACGACCGTGGTGCTGAATTGGCTGGCGCGGTTGGGAGGGAATTAGGGATGCCGCTATCCCCCGGGACCAAGCTAGGCACCTACGAGATCCTCGCGCCCATCGGCGCCGGGGGCATGGGCGAGGTCTATCGCGCGCGCGATTCGCGGCTCGGCCGCGAGGTCGCGATCAAGGTCCTGCCGCGCGACCTCGCCGGCACGACCGAGATCCGCGCCCGCTTCGAGCGCGAGGCGCGGCTCATCTCGTCGCTTAACCACCCGAACATCTGCATCGTCCACGACGTCGGCCACGAGGGGGACGACTTCTACCTCGTGATGGAGCTGATCGAGGGCGAGTCGCTCGCCGAGCGCGTCGGGCGCGGCCCCCTGCCCACCGAGGACGTGCTCCGCTACGGCATCCAGATCGCGGACGCGCTCGACCGTGCGCACAGGGCCGGCATCATCCACAGGGATCTCAAGCCGGGGAACGTGATGCTCGCGCGCTCCGGCGCGAAGCTCCTCGACTTCGGCCTCGCACGCAGCGGCGGGCCGGTCGCCTCGGCCGTCTCCGGCATCAACTCCCCCACGATGAGCCGCCCGCTCACGACCGAAGGCACCATCATCGGCACCTTCCAGTACATGGCGCCGGAGCAGCTCGAGGGGAAGGAATCGGACGAGCGCACGGACATCTGGGCGCTCGGCGGCGTGCTCTACGAGAGGGCCACCGGCAAGCGCGCGTTCGCCGGAAAGTCGCAGGCCTCGCTCATCTCCTCGATCATGGGCTCCGAGCCCACGCCCATCGCGCAGCAGGCGCCCTTCACGCCTCCCGCGCTCGAGCGTCTCGTGAAGGCGTGCCTCGCGAAGGACCCCGACGAGCGCATCCAGACCGCGCACGACGTGAAGCTCCAGCTCCAGTGGATCGCCGAGGGCGGATCGCAGGCGGGCGTGCCGGCGCCGATCGCGGCGAAGCGGCGCAGCCGCGAGCGGCTCGCGTGGATCTCGGTGGGCGCGCTCCTCGTCTCGACGCTCGTGCTCGCGGCTGCCGCGCTCAAACCCAAGCCCGTACCCAAACCGGTGATCTTCGAGCTGATCGCCCCACCGCAGGTCCGCGGCATCGATCTCCCGCGCATTTCACCCGACGGGCGCAAGCTCGCGTTCAATGCCGTCGATTCCCTGGGCACGGTTTCCATCTGGGTCCGTGCGATGAACTCGCTCGACGCGCAACGAATCCCCGGCACCGAGGGATCCACGCGCCCCTTCTGGTCCCCCGACAGCCGCTATCTCGCCTTCTTCTCGAACGGGAAGCTCTACAAGGTGGACGTGAACGGCGGCCCGCCGATCGCGATCGCCGACGCGCCGCGCGGGGCCGACGGATCGTGGGGAAGGAAGAACATCATCCTCTTCGACGGCACCGCATCGGCCGATTCCGTGCAGTGGGTGTCGGCTGCCGGCGGAATTCCGACAGGCGCGACGATCATCAACCGCAAGGAAGGTGAGGCATTCACGGCCTGGCCCCAGTTCCTTCCGGATGGAAAGCACTTCCTTTATATCGCATACGGTTCCCTCAATCAGGGACGCGTCCTGCGGTTAGGCTCGATCGGAACCATGGAGACGAAGTCGCTGGGTGAAGCCAGCTCCCGTGTCGAATACGCGTCGGGCCATCTCCTCTTCGTGAAGAACGCGGTTCTCCTCGCACGGAAGTTCGACGCGAGCTCCCGAAAGTTCACCGGAGATCCCTTCCCCGTCGCTCAAGGCGTGGAGTCCTCTTCCGAAGGCTCCGCCCGCTTCTCGACGTCATCGGAGGGAACGCTCGTCTATCGCACGGGTGCCGGAGGAACCGACCGCAGTCTCGTGTGGATGGACCGCACCGGCAAGGAGGTCGGGAGGACCGGTGAGCCAGGCGCCTACCGCTGCCCCGTGATCTCACCGGACGGAAGCCAGGTCGCCGTTTCCCTGCGGTCGCCGGCAGGCGCCCTGTCGATCTGGACGTTCGACGTGGAGCGCAATGTCGGATCCCGCTTCACGTTCAACGACGAATCGGATACCGACAATGCTCTCTGGTCGCCGGACGGCTCCGCGATCGCCTACTCGCAGACACGTTCGGGATTCGAGAATCTCGACGTGAAGCCGTTCGGCGGATCCGGCATCGAGAGGCACTTGCTCGGCGGGCAGGAGAACTATGAGCTCTCGAACTGGACCAAGGATGGGATGTTTGGACACAATCGGGGAGCAGGCACACCTACGTGGAACGTCTTCACGACGCAGCTGAAGGACTCGGCCCGCGCCACTTCGGTCGTCGCCACGCAGTTCCACGAGTACCAGCCCGCCATCTCCCCCGATGGAACGCTCCTCGCGTATGGCTCGACCGAGTCCGGCAACGACGGCGACATCTATGTCCAGGTGTACCCCGGCCCCGGCGGCAAATGGAGGATTTCGACGAGCTCCGGCAGCGAGCCACACTGGCGCGCCGACGGGCGCGAGCTCTTCTACCTGGACAACAGCCGCCACATCATGTCGGTGACGGTCGAGCCCGGTGTGGCCGGGAAGCCGCCCAAGTTCTCCCTGCCGAAGGAGCTCTTCACCGCCCCGGTGAGCCGGGACGTCACCATCCGCAACCGCTTCGACGTGACCAAGGACGGGCAGCGGTTCCTGGTAGTCGCGGTTGGAGGCTCGACCTCGGTGGGACCGACCACGGTGGTGCTGGATTGGCAGGGGAGGCAGGCGGGGCGGTAGGGGCCCGAGCTACAGCGAGGGTGACGACTGCAGCTGGAAGATCATCTGCCAGATGAGATCCATCTTCCCCTGTCGGATCAGATCGAGGGGCGCCTGCCCGCTGAACGCCTTGTTGTTTCTCTGGAACCATGCGGGAATCGAATCCGCGCGCATGATCGTTCCGAGGCTCTGGTGAAGCCGCCGCAACTCTTCATAGCGCCGTTGAGCGTCCCGATAGGGCTCTCGCTCTCCCCCTTCCCACTTGGCCAGCGTTCGGTCTGAGTAGCCGAGGAGTGACGCAAAATCGGGCCGATTGAGACCGTATCCCTCTCGGACGGCTCGTATCTCGCGCACCCAGGGGGCGGCCGTCCGGGCTTCATGTCGTACGGGCATCGTTCACCTCCAATCTCTACTAATTATCGGGCAAAACAGGAAAATATTCACGAAAATTTTCACCGCCTGGGATCCAGAGTCAACCTGCTATGTCGCTTGAGGTTATCTGGAAAAATCACCAGATTGGAGGAGGAGCCGAGGGCCGATGGGACAACCATCCCCTCGAGGCCGACGCTATCGCAGGCATACCCGAGGGCCTGCGACAGCGCCTCCGAGCCTTCCCGATTTCTGGCCCGCCATTCCTCAGCCATGACCGCCGCGAGGTCCAAAGCGAGTGCAGCTGGAGCGGCCTCCGTGGTGAAATCGACGACCAAGTGCAGGCCGCACCGTACTGCCCGGATTGTCATGGGGAGAGCATCGAGGATGCCGAACTGGCGTGCGCCCGCGCTCGCCTCCTCAACCACGGTGGTGTGCTCGAGGGACGTGTAGACGGCACGGCAAACCTCGGGAGCATTCCAGCGTCCACCATGGAATAAGCTGCCGTCGCCGCTCAGAAAATCATCGTCTCCGGCGAACTCGGTCCGCGTGCCCCTGTAGACGATTCCGCTCCAAGTGCGATGGAGCTCGAGATGCTGAGCCAAGAGGTCACAAAGCTCTCCGCGCCTAGCATGCGGCTCGATCGGCAATCCTGGACCTCATGCGGGGATGATATTGGACTAGCAGGCTGATGGGGTGACGGCAGGATATCACCCCTCCTGCTCGGCTATCATCTGCACCTATGACTCCCGGCCCTAACGAGAAATCCGCCTCCGGCCCCTTCGGCGCCTTCGCCAAGCTTTTCCGGCGTGGCGGTAGCTCGCGCCCGGATCAGGCCAGCGCACCGCTTCCCGAAGGAGGCCACCCGACGTCGATCGGCAAGTACGCCATCACCGGCGAGCTGGGCCGGGGCGGGATGGGGATCGTCTACGCCGCCCGCGACCGCGACCTCGACCGTCTCGTCGCCCTCAAGTTCATCTCCGCGGCCGCCGGCACCTCCGGTGACGACTCGCGCGCGCGCTTCCTCCGCGAGGCGCGCGCTGCCGCGAGCGTGAATCATCCGAACATCGCGCAGATCTATGAGATCGGCGAGCACCGGGGCGAGCCCTTTCTCGCGATGGAGCTCCTGGAAGGCGAGTCGCTCGCGGACCGCCTCAACGATGGCCCGCTCACGGTCAAGGACACGATCCCGATCGGCCTCGGGATCCTCGACGCGCTCTCGGCGCTCCACGCGCGCGGGGTCATTCACCGCGATCTCAAGCCGTCCAATGTGTTCCTCACCAAGCATGGCGTGAAGCTGCTCGACTTCGGGCTGGCTCGGCCGATCCCCCAGGTGGACCGCACCCACGTCACCAACCTCACCCAGACGGGCATGCTCGTGGGAACGCCGCGCTACATCGCGCCCGAGCAGGTCACCGGTGAGGCGATCGACGAGCGGTGCGATCTCTTCGCGACGGGCGCGATCCTGTTCGAGATGCTCGCGGGCCGACCGGCGTTCACCGGCAACAATCTGATCGAGATCCTGCACGCGACGATCCACGACCAGCCTCCGGCGCTCACGGGTTCGCCGGCCGTGGCGGCGGTGGATCGCGTGATTCGCCATGCGCTTTCCAAGCGACCCAAGGACCGGCCCCAAACGGCGGACGCGATGGCCGAGGAGCTTCGCGGCGTGCGAGCCGCGGCGCACGATGAGACCCCGCGCCTCGCGCGCACGCTCATGCGGATCGTCGTGCTCCCGTTCCGCATCTTGAGGCCCGATCCCGAGACCGACTTCCTCGCGTTCAGCCTGCCGGACGCGATCGCGACGTCGCTCACGGAATTCCACTCGCTCATCGTGCGATCCACGTCGACCGCCAGCAAGTTCGCCAGCGATGCGCCCGATCTCAAGGCGCTCGCGACCGCGGCGGACGTGGAGCGCGTGGTGATGGGAACGCTCCTCCGCTCCGGTGAGCAGCTCCGCGTGACGGTGCAGCTCGTCGAGGCGCCCGGCGGCACGCTCATCACGTCGCACGCGGTCACGTCCTCGCTCGGCGATCTCTTCCGTTTGCAGGATGAGCTTGCCCGGCGCATCGTGGACGCCCTCGCGATACCGCTCCACGGACAACCCTCGACGCCCGACGCGCCGCAGGACGCGCGTGCCTACTCGCTCTACCTCCAGGCCAACGCGCTCGGCGGCGACATCCGGAGACTCTCCGAGGCCATCAAGCTCTACGAGGAGTGCGTGGAGATCGACCCCACGTTCGCGCCCGCGTGGGCGCAGCTCGGCCGCGGCTATCGCGTGGCCGGGAAATTCCTGGAGGGACAGGGAGACGACAGCGACCAGCGCGCCGAGGCCGCCTTGCGCCGCGCCCTCGAGCTGAACCCGCGGCTCTCCATCGCGCACAAGTACTACGCCGGCCTCGAAGCCGACAGCGGCCGATCGCTCGCGGCGCTCTCGCGACTTCTCGACGAGGCGAATCGTCATGCGAACGATCCCGAGCTGTTCGCGGGTCTGGTGCACGCCTGTCGCTACTGCGGCCTCTACGAGCAGTCCATCGCGGCGCACATGGAGGCGAAGCGTCTCGACCCGAAATGCACCACGAGCATTCACGGGACCCTGATGATGAACGGCCAGATGGAGGCGGCCCTGGCCACAGGCCAATTCGAGGAGCTGGAGCCCGGTGAGGAAGTGTCGCGCGTGATCGCGCTCGGGTCGCTCGGACGCAACGACGAGGCTCTGGCCCGGCTCCGCGCCATCAAGAGGGACAATCAGATTCCTGTGTTCCACGTGTACGCCGACTTCATCGGCGCGTGGCTCGAGAAGCGCCCCGCGGACATGGTGCGGATTCGCGCCAAGATGGCGGGGCTCAAGGTCCTCGACGATCCCGAGGCGATGTTCCAGGAGGGCTTCATGCTCTGCGACGCCGGCGATCCCGCCACCGGCCTCGATCTCATCGCGCGCGGAAACGCCAAGGGCTACTTCGCGCCGGAGCGGCTGGTGCAGAGCCCCGTGTTCGATCGCGTTCGCGGCACGCCGGAGTTCCGGAAGGTGCTCGACGACGCGGAAGCCGGTCGCGCGCAGGCCTTCGTGGTGTTCCGGCAGCGCAGGGGCGAGCAGTTGCTGGGGCGGGAGTTGGTGTCGGCGGCGTAGCGCGGTGCGTAGCGGCGTAGCGCGGCCGCGGCCCGTAGCGCGGCCTCGGCGGCGCTAGACCCCGAACTGTCTCAAATGATGATCCATGTGCAGGTATGTCCACCGGAGCCAGTCCGCGCGGGATAGCTCGCCGAAGAACGGATGCCTTCGCCCTTCGAGATCAGCATCCGCCAACCGCTCCACCAGCTCGCCCAGCTCCGCCACGTCCCTCGCGAACTCCGCCGGCTTCGTCCCCGCTCCACCGACTTGATCCAGCTCCGGTCGAGTCGGGATCCTGCCCGAGGGCCAAGGTATCGGAACGCCGAGCGCGTACCACTTGAGAAGCGTTCGCGCCCACCACGGCGTGTACTCGCTGACGGACATCTGTTGAAGCGCGACGCGGGCATTGTCCGCGAGATGACAGACCATCTGACGCGCGCTCATGCGGCCCCAGCGGCGAGGTGTGTCGATCCGGAGGGTTTGCAGACGGCGAAGGATGTCCGCCCGGTCATTCGATCGCGCCAGTGTCCTCACGGAACGGACACGATAACACCTGGCGCGTACGACGAGGCTCGTCTGGCGCGAGCGCGAGGCTCGTCTGGCGCGAGCGCGAGGCTCGTCTGGGCGCGAGCGCGAGGCGAGCGCGAGGCTCGTCTGGGCGCGCACCGAAACTCGTCGGAGCGCCACCGAGCCGAACGCGGATACCGTGGCGGGGGAGCCGGTGATTCCGGTCGCTGCTCGTTGCTTCGCCCCGGCAGTGCCACAGTAGAGTCGGTAGCTTGGGACGGCACCGCAGCAGCGACCTGGACACCAGCAGTCACCACGGTAAGCCGGCTGGAGTCCCGCCGGCTCACGAAGAACTACGATAGCCGGGCGGGAGCGATGCGCCATTGGGTCAAGTTCGCAGACGGGATTACACGTAAGACCACGTACACAATTTCAAGGGACGGTGCCGCACCAACATGCCCCGGGGCATGTCCGTGCTGCCGTCACCTCGCCCCACCTATCGAATCACGAAAAATGGACCGCCAGCCGATAGCGCTGCACGCCGATCGGGGCTACACCTGCTTTGGGCCAGCGAGCAGATGGATGTCCCACCAGGCACGCGCGCGCTCCCCGGTCCAGGCGTCCGACCCTTCGACTTCGGAAAGGCGGCGCGACAATTCCTTCGCGGTCTGCGGGCGGGCGGCGGGATCCTTGGCCAGGCAGGAGAGGACGACGCGATCGAGCGCGTCCGGAATCGGAGCCTCGGATCGCGTCGAAGGCGCCGCCGGCTGGGCCTGGGCATGCTGCATGAGCAGGGCCATCGGCGTGTCGGCGCTGAAGACGAGCTGACCCGTCAGCAGCCAGTATGCCACGCACCCTGTCGCGTAGATGTCGGCCCGGCCGTCGATGTCGGTACGACCGAGCGCCTGCTCCGGTGCGATGAAGGCGGGCGTTCCCGTGATCATGTGCTCCGCGGTCAGGGCCGGCGTGGCTCCCACGCTCTCTCCGAGCGCCTTCACCAGTCCGAAATCCAGCACCTTCACGAAATCGCAATCCTCGCCGTAGCGGCAGAGAAAAATATTCGCGGGCTTGATGTCGCGATGGACGAGCTCGAGCGATTCCGCCTCGGACAGGGAGTGGCAGATCTGGCGGAGGATATGGATCGTTCGATCCGCGGGCATGGGCCCAAAGCGCCGGACCAACGTATCGGCGTCGAGCCCGTCCAGGAGCTCCATCGCGTAGTAGAAGGCGCCATCGTCCGCCACGCCGAAGTCGAAGACATCGACCGTGTGCGGCGAGCGCAGGGACGCGATGACCTGCGCTTCCCGCTCGAATCGGGCGGCCGCGTCGGCGGGAATCCGGAAGTGGCCGTTGCCGCTCGACGGGGGCCGGATGACCTTGACCGCCGCGGGGCGCGCCAGCATCCGATGTCGTGCCCGCCAGACCTCACCCATTCCTCCGCGCCCCAGCACTTCCGTGAGCCGGTAGCTTCCCAGCTCGCGCGCCGCCGTGACCTCGCGACCCAGGCGGTAGATGACACGCGCACCGAGGTACGCGAACACGACCGCGAACGCCGAGTGCACACTCATGCGAACGAAATCGCCCGATCCGGCCACGACCTTCCCCGCGCGATCCAGGATGAGAAGAGCCAGCGGCACCGTGGCTCCCGCGGCGATGGCCGCGGCCAGCATGCGGCGCGGCGGGACCGGGACGATGAGCGGAAACAGGATCACCATCGCCGGCACCCAGGTCAGATTGGGGATCATGTGGAACTGGATGTAGTGCTGCCATATTCCGAGGGTCGAAATGACGGCGCAGATCACGACCTCGTACACGAGACCGAGGGTGAGAAGCCGCGACGGCGACATTCCCTTGCGCGCCGCCCACCACAGGGATGCGGAGGCAACGACCGCGGCGAGGTTCACCCACTGGAACTCGGCCGCGTCCACCATGTGCGCGGGTGCCGGAGTTCCTTTGGCCGCGGCAACGAACCCCTCGATGAGATAGGTGACGATGTCGAACGCGAACGCAGCGAAGAGGAGCGCGGAGAAGAGCTGCACCCGTCCTCGCACCTGCTCCAGGAGGTCTGGCGGGAGCGCGGAGGTGAAGCGCCCCGGCTCCGGCGTAGGCGCCTCGCGCTGGAGCGTAACGTGTCCGTGCATGGGGCGCTCCGGGGAGGGCCGCTCCGGGGAGGGACGCTCCGAGGAGGGTCGCTCCGGGGAGGGACGCTCCGAGGAGGGTCGCTCCGGGGAGGGTCGCCCCGGGGAGGGACGCTCCGGGGAGGGACGCTCCGGTGAGGGTCGCTTGGCGGTCAACTCGGCTCCCTGGTCGGCTCCCCGGCCGCCAGCTCAGTCACGCATGACGTGCAGGTAGGCATGGCGAGGCGATACTAGCGGAATGCGGCATGCCATGCCCGAGGCGGTGCGATTGTGAATTCCTGAACGAAGGTGTAGCGGTCCGGCGACGAGTGGCAACTCTCGAACTGGCCCCGGGGCGAGTTGTGTGGAGTCTAACTCGCCCCGGGGCGAGTTGAAGCCGCGGCGCAAGGCCGAACGGTCGCGGGGATGTCCCCGCCGAGCTGAGGTTATGTGGTGGTCAACTCGCCCCGGGGCGAGTTGAAGCCTCACCTAGCTAGAACGTGAGCTGGACCCCTAGCCCGTGTTGATGACCCCGAGCCCCGACCACGCCGGCGGCGAAGTGGACGCCGGTGGCCATGGCCTGCTCTTCGGGCCGGACCCGCCTCGCGTGAATGATCGCGGACATGGCCGATACGGTCGTCAGGGCGCCAATGGCGATGTTGGCGATGGCGAGCGGCTTGGCGTCATCGGAGGAATTATCCACCAAACTCGCGCCCCCGAGACCCATGCCGACGACACCGCCCAGCACGCCAAGGTAGCCCCATGTGGGTGAGCTGTCGGGAGCACCGGTGTTGTTCACGATGGCTAGGACATTGAACCCGCTCACGAGGACGGAGCCCGCCGCGTACTCGGTCGAGACCTCTTCACTATTCGAGCGCTCGGTATTCTCGAGCCAAACAGCCTGGGCTTTCGCGACCTGGGGTTGGGCTAAGCAGAGACCAGCGAGGCAGCACAGCGGGGCAATCAACGCGTTCCGTTTCATGGGCTTACCCTCACCGGAAGCGGGAGCAGCGCCAGGCGCTCGGACCTGGGGATCGCCTTTTGGATACGCCCCCTACTACCCCGGGTTCGCCGGAAGTTCTCGAGCCGGCCCCTAGTTCGGCCGCGTGGCGACCTCTCGGACGACCTCCGACCTCCGATGAGGGCGTCGGGAAACTAGAAGCCCGCGATCCGCCTGAGGACGGACCGCACGGTGCCGCTGGCTCCCGACACCGCGCGCTCCATCGCGCGGGTCGCAAGCTGCAGCTGAAACAACTCGACGCGTTGCTCCGGAGCCATGTCGTACCAAGCGGGTGGCGGCACGATCCTGCCCTCACGGTCGATCTCCCGATGGGCCGACGCCGCCGCCTCGAGCAGCAGATCCCGCTCGCGCTCGCTCATGTCGCGCTCACAGCCATATCCCTTCCACCGTGATCCCCTGCCGCTCGAGACATGCAGCCACCTGCCTTCGCGCGCGGACGATGTTCTGGAGGAAGGTGTTGGTCGTCATTCCGAGGCGGAACGCGAGGGTGCGATCCGAGCGCGCCTGACCCTCTGTGAGCCGGAGCCGCAAGGCCGCCAGGGGCTTCTTCGCCAGCTTCTCGATACATTCGAGAATGACCCCATGAAGCCGTGGGTCCGAGGGCGGATCGGGCGGAACCTCGATGTCTGGAAGGTCCTCGGGTGGCAGGAGCGTCTCACGTCCCATTCGCCGCGCTTCGGATCGGGCGAGATTCCGGGCGACACCCAGCGCAAAACGAAGCGATGCGTTTTCACCTTCGAGCGTCCGTTCCTCGTCATTCGCGAGCACCCACATCCGGAGCAGCGTCTCCTGCACGATCGACTCCGCATCGACCGCGCGCGCGAATCGTCGCAAGGAAAGGCGGATGGGGAGCTCGACGCTCCCCATCCAGTTCTTGAACGCGGTCACGTCACCCGTGCGCGCCACCGCGAACAGCTCGTCGATTCGACTCAACCGCCAGCCCTGAACTTTGGCGGAATCACGATGAGCCGAACGACCTGCACGGAGTCGTTCTTGGATTTGGCCGTCCATTCAAGCGTGAGGGCCTGGTCGGGCCAGCCTTCCCCGTCCGCGAGACGCACCATGAGGCGGACTCGCGTTCCACGCGGGTGCGGCCCGCGGGGCGAGCTCTGCTCCTTCACGACCCTGCCCTTCGAGGACGGGCGATCCTCGAACACAACCGTGATCTCGCCGTCGGGCAGCTCGAATCCGTCTTCACGGACCTCGATCTCCATGGTGAGGTCGGAACCGTAGGAATGAATGCCTTCGGCTACCAGCAGGTCGCCCCGCGCGGTGACGTGATCCGCATCAGCGTCGAGTTGCTTGTCCTCCAGAGCATCGGGCGACATC
>DASUFL010000117.1:0-9186 GCA_036274595.1 Candidatus Eiseniibacteriota bacterium
GACGGGAACGCGTGGCGCTACTTCCCGCACGACCAGGCGCGCTCGCGCGCCTACCGCTGGGGCGAGGACGGCCTCGGCGGGATCAGCGACGACCACCAGCGCCTCTGCTTCGCGGTGGCGCTTTGGAACGGCAAGGACCCGATCCTCAAGGAGCGGCTCTACGGCCTCGACAACGGCGAGGGCAACCACGGCGAGGACGTGAAGGAGTACTACTTCTACCTCGACTCGACGCCCACCCACTCGTACATGAGGTACCTGTACAAGTACCCGCATGCGCCGTTCCCGTACGCGCCGCTCTGGCAGGAGAGCGCGCGACGCTCGCGCCACGAGATGGAGTACGAGCTCCTCGACACGGGCGTGTTCGACGAGGATCGCTACTTCGACGTGCTCGTCGAGTACGCCAAGGCGTCGCCGGAGGACATCCTGGTCCGGATCTCCGCGACGAACCGCGGGCCCGACCCGGCGGAGCTTCACCTGCTGCCCACGCTCTGGTTCCGGAACACGTGGGCGTCCGAGGAGGGCGCGGCGCGTCCCTCCCTCGAGGAGGCGGAGGGGGCGCGGGGGCGGAAGGCCGTCCGCGCGACGCATCCGGAGCTCGGCGCGATGGAGCTGCACGTCGAGGGCGACGTGCCGCTCCTCTTCACGGACAACGAGACGAACGCGCGGAAGCTCTTCGGCGGGGAGAACGCGACGCCCTATGTCAAGGACGCGTTCCACGAGTACGTGATCCATGGCCGCACGGAGGCGGTGAACCCCGCGCGCAAGGGCACCAAGGTCGCGGCGCACCACGTCGCGACGGTCGCGCCCGGTGCCACCGGGACCCTCCGGCTGCGCCTCTCCCCGCCGCGGCGGTCCGCGCCGTTCGAACGCGTCTTCGACGACATCCTCCGCGAGCGCGCCCTTGAGGCCGACGCCTTCTACGAGGCGCTCTCGCCCGCGGGCTTCGACGCCGACCGGAAGCTCGTCTTCCGCCAGGCGCTCGCGGGGATGCTCTGGAGCAAGCAGTACTACCACTTCGACCTCGAGCGCTGGATCGACGAACACGGCGGCGAGGGGCGCAGGGCGTCGCGCAACGGCCAGTGGCCGCACATGCTCAACGCCGACGTCATCTCGATGCCGGACAAGTGGGAGTACCCCTGGTACGCGGCATGGGACCTCGCGTTCCATGCGCTGCCGCTCGCGCTCGTGGACGAGCACTTCGCGAAGGAGCAGCTCGACCTGATGCTCCGGGAGCGCTACCTCCACCCGAACGGCCAGATCCCGGCGTACGAGTGGAACTTCGGCGACGTGAACCCGCCGGTCCACGCGTGGGCCACGAACTTCGCGTTCCAGCTCGACAGGGCGCGGAACGGGAAGGGGGACATCCAGTTCCTGGGCCGCATGTTCCAGAAGCTCCTCCTGAACTTCACCTGGTGGGTCAACCGGAAGGATCCGACGGGCCGGAACGTCTTCGAGGGCGGGTTCCTGGGCCTCGACAACATCGGCGTGTTCGACCGCAGCTCGCCGCTGCCGACCGGCGGATTCCTCGAGCAGGCCGACGGGACCGCGTGGATGGCTTTCTTCTGCCAGTGCATGCTCGAGATGGCGCTCGAGCTCGGGCGCGAGGATCCCGCGCACACGGGGATGGCTTACAAGTTCTTCGAGCACTTCATCCGGATCGCCGCGGCCATGGACCGGATCGGCGAGCGCCGCGACGAGATGTGGGACGATGGGGATGGGTTCTTCTACGACCTCCTGCGGCTGCCGGACGGGAGCGCCACGCGCCTCAAGGTGCGGTCGATGGTCGGGCTGCTGCCGCTCTGCGCCGTCGCCGTGATCGAGGACTCGATCCTCCAGAGGATGCCCGAGCTGGTCGCCAGGGCGCGCTGGTTCCTCGAGAAGCGGCCCGAGCTCGTGAGGAACATCGCGCTTCCGCAGCGCCGGGGCGTGAAGGACCGGAGGCTCCTCGCCATCCTCGACGAGGGGAAGCTCCGGCGCGTGCTCGCGCACATGCTCGACGAGGAGGAGTTCCTGAGCCCCCACGGGATCCGCGCGCTGTCGCGGCACCACCTCGAGCACCCCTACGTCTTCCGGGTCGGCGCGCAGGAATACCGCGTGGGCTACAACCCCGCGGAGTCCGACACCGGGATGTTCGGCGGCAACTCCAACTGGCGCGGGCCCGTCTGGATGCCGGTGAACGCCCTGATCGTGCGGGCGCTGCTCCAGTACTACACGTTCTACGGCGATGCGTTCCGGATCGAATGCCCGACGGGCTCCGGCCGGATGATGACGCTCTACGAGGTCGCGGAGGAGATCTCGCGCCGGCTCGGGGCGATCTTCCTGCGCGGGGAGGACGGGCGGCGGCCCGTCTTCGGCGGGGCGGAGAAGTTCCAGACCGACCCGCACTGGAAGGACCACGTTCTCTTCTACGAGTACTTCCACGGCGACAACGGCGCGGGGCTCGGGGCCAGCCACCAGACCGGGTGGACCGGCGTCGTCGCTACGCTCATGCACGTCTTCGCGACCACCTCGGCGGCGGATCTCCTCGAGGGAGGAAAGCAGGCGGCCTTCGAGGGCGGCCGCCGGCGCCGGAAGCCGACGGCCAGGCGTACGTAGCCTCAGAACGACAGGCCGATCCCGATCATCACGTAGGGATCGTCCTGGTCGAGGTTGAAGACGTAGACCGTGGCGGTCACCGCGCGGACGTGGAAGCCCACCAGGAGCCCGCGGTCCACCCCGACGTCCGTGTCGTAGGCGCGGGTCCGCTGCGCGACGAGGCCGACCTTCAGCCATTCCGTCGGGCTGACCGTGAGCTCGCTCCACATGTAGAAGAAGCTGTCGCCCTTCCCGTCCGTGTCGAAGACGTACTCCGCCTCGACGTAGAGCTCGAGGGCCCGCCACACGACGTCGAGCTCGAGCCCCGGCGCGACCCCCTGCGTGTGCCCGAACACGACCCCGGCCATGGGCACGAGCGAGAACTCGACCTCCCCCGACCACGACAACGTCCACCCGGCCCAGAGCGACCCCGTGTCCTTGTCCTCGTAGTTGTAGCGCCCCTCGACGTGGAGCGCGCCCCGGTCCGCCCGCAGGATGGCCGAGCCGTAGGGGTCGTCGTCCGGCGGGTCGGTGAAGTAGCCGGTGAGGTCGAAGGCCCAGCCCTCCCCCTCCTCCCCCTCGCCCGCGGCGCACAGCAGCGGCGACGACGCGCGCGGTACGTCGCCGGTCGCGGCGCAGACGGCCTCCACCTCGCGGGCGAGATCCGCGCGGACGAGCGCCGCCATCGCCGCGAGCGCGAGTGCGATCCGCATCATCCGCCCAGCGCGATCGTCAAGGCGACGAGCACGACGCCCACCGCCAGCATCGACGCACCGGTGAGCAGCGGTCGCATCCCGGCGTGCTTGCCGAGCGCCCAACCGATCCCGAAGAGCATGGCCAGCGCGATCGCGTTCGACAGCCGCAGCGCCGAGACCGCGTCGTCCACGAAGAGGAACGGCACGACGACGGGGAACGTCGAAACCGTCACGAGCAGAAAGACGCCCAACGCGCCGCGGAAGTCGCGCAGGGTGAGCGTGCGCACGCGCTGCTCCGGGAGGCTCCTGAGCCAGCCGCGGAGGCTCTCGAAGTCGTGCGGCGTCATCGCCTTCGCGGCGGCGTCCGGGAGCAGGTCCGAGAGGAGCGCGGCGGCTTCCTCGCGCGATGCGGCCTCGCGCACCTGCCGCAGCGCGCGCAGCGCCCGGCTCCGCGTGGCGTGCAAGGTCATCACGTACATCACCGCATCGACGATGCCCCACGCGATGTTGCAGCCGATGGCGCCGGCGAGGGTGGCGCGGATTTCGTCCTCGAGGCTCGCGGCGTGGATCGACCCGGTGAACGTGAGCGCCATGATGAGGCCGAAGAGGATCTCCGAGAGGCGCTCGACCGGGTCGAGCACGTTGCCGCCTGCCTCTCCCGCCTCCGTGCCGTGGGCCTTCAAGAGGCTCCCATGCTAGCGGGAGGGGGTCAGAAGTCCCAGTTGACGATCACACGGAGGTCCTGCTGCGTGTCGTCGGCGCCGCCCCGCTCCCACACGTACGCCCACCGCACGCGGATCGACAGGCCCTTCAGCGACTCCTTCGTCGGACGCCACTGCAGGTCGAGGTCGACCTCGTCCTCGTCGAACCCGTCCTCGCGGTCCCAGCCGTGGCAGTAGAGCGCGTAGAACGTGACGCCGGCGAGGCCGATGTTGCCGAAGTCGTAGACGGCCTTCACGAGGAACGCCTGCTCCCCCTCGCGGTTGAAGTCGAGCAGTTGGCAACTCGTGTAGCCGGGGCAGGAGCTCCACGGGTTGCGGATCGCCGCTCCGCTGCCCGTCGTGGTGTAGGCGAGGGAGAGGAGCGCCCCCCCGTGGCTCACCTCGCCCTTGAACCCGAGCTGGAACGTCTGGAAGCTCGCGCCCGTCAGGAGGTCGTCCCCCGTGCTCGCCTGCTGCGTGAACTGGGCCGCGAAGAGGATGCCGGGACCCTCGCGGATCTCGAACGAGTGCTTCCCCTCCGCGTAGACGATGTTGATGACGTCCTGGCAGAAGTACTCGATGAGGCCGAGGCTCGTGTCGTCGCGGCTCCACCGTCCGCCGGCGGCGATCACGCCGCGCTTCACGGCTGCCCCGATGTCCTGCGACATCCAGACGAACTCGTCCGAGTTCCGCTCCTTGATCTTCGCGATGTAGCCCGCGCCCCAGGAGACCTCGGCCTCCCCCTCCTCGCCCCCGTGGTGGCCGGTGATGTTGTATCCCTCGAACGTGTTCGGGGTCATGCGGCTGTCGTTCCGGTTGATGTAGGGCGTGTTGTAGGTCTGCCGGTAGAGGTCGATCAGGATCCCGTCGGTGATGCGGAACTCGCCGTAGAGCTGGCCGAGCACCGTGTAGCCCTCCTGCCCGGGGCCCAGCAGGGACGTCCCGTCCCGGTCGTCCGGGGCGTAGAGGGGCTGCGACGTGTAGAGCACCGCGCCGACGGCAAAGCGCTCGAGCAGGTAGCCCGACTTCACGCCGAGGCCGCCGCCGATCGCCCACGCCTCGCTGAGGCCCGTGCCGTACCCGTCGAAGTAGCGGTAGTAGGTGCGGAGGTAGAGCGAGAGCTTCGCGTCGCGGAAGAACGGCGGCGCGTCCTTCAGCAACCCGCGCACGGCGTCGCGGAGCGTCGTGCGTTCCTCCGGCGCCTCGTAGGCGCGGTCCATCGCGACGCCGCTCTTCTCCACCGACGTGGGCGGCGCCTCCTCCTCCGCCAGCGCCTCCTGGGCGGCGGCGGTGCGGCAGAGCGCGGCGACGGCAAGCAGTGCGGCACAGAGCCCGCGCCACCATCCGCCGCCCGTCGCCCGCATGCGTCAGAACACCATCTTGGCGATGACCAGCCCCGTGAAGACCGCCACGGTCGTGGCCACGAGGCCCGGGATCATGAACGAGTGGTTGATCACGTACTTGCCGATCCGCGTCGTCCCGGACCGGTCGAAGTTGATCGCGGCGATCAGCGACCCGTAGGTGGGGATGAAGAAGTAGCCGTTGACCGACGGGAACATGCCGCAGAGGAACTGGGGCGGGATGCCGAGCGCGAGGCCCAGGGGCATCAGCGCCCGCGTCGTCGCCGCCTGGCTGTAGAGCAGGACGGACGCGAAGAAGAGGCCGAACGCGAACGACCACGGCGCGGCCTCCGTCCAGCGCTGGACCGTGGAGACGATCACTTCCCTGTTCGCACCGAGGAAGCTGTCGCCGAGCCACGCGAGCCCGAAGATGCCGATCACCGCGACCACGCCGGCGCGCAGCGTCGCGGTCTTGGGGATCTCGTCCACGTGCACCTTCGTGAGCAGCAGCATGACCGCCGCCACCGCGAGCATCACCATCTCGATCACGACCGGCATGTCCAGCGTCTTGTCGGTGCCGGGGAGCTGCCGGAGCCGCGGGAAGAAGCCGAAGACGACGACCAGCGCGACCCCGCCGAGGAAGAGCAGCGCCGAGCGCTTCGCCACCGGCTTCAGCGGCGGGCGCTCCGAGGGGGGCTGGGGGGCCGGGATCTCGCCCGATGCGAGACGCGCCTGGTACTCCGGGTCGTCCTTCAGGTCCTTGCCGATGAACATGGAGACGATCGCCGCCGCGACGACGCCCGCGAGCGTCGCCGGCACGCAGATCATCAGGATCTGGGGCAGGCCCCAGCCGGTCAGGCCCTTCTCGGAGAAGAGCCCGATCATCGCGGCGGTGGCCGCGGCGACCGGGCTCGCCGTGATGGCCTGCTGCGACGCGATCGTCGCGACCGCCATCGGGCGCTCCGGCCGGATCCCGCTCTGGTGCGCCGTCTCGTAGATCACCGGCAGCAGCGGGTACACGATGTGGCCGGTGCCCGCCACGAACGTGAAGCTCCACGTCGTGAGCGGGGCGACGATGGTCACGTACTTGGGGTTCGCGCGGATGATTCTCTCGGCGATCCGCACGAGGAAGTCGATGCCGCCGGCCGCGTCCATCACGGAGGCGGCCATGATGACCGCGAGGATGATGAGCATGACGTCGATCGGCGGCGACGTCGGCACGACCCCGAACCCGACGACGAGCACGAGCAGGCCCACCGCTCCCCACAGGCCGAGCCCGACGCCCGAGAACCTCGCGCCCATCCAGATCGCACCCAGCACGACCGCGAACTCGAAGAGGATGGTGACGGTCATGGCTGCCTCCGCGGCCCGCTACCGCTCGAACTTCGGGTCGATCAGGTTCTCGAACGAGAAGACCTGGTCCCACTGCTGCTGCGTGAGGAGCTTCCTCTCCTTCACCACGATGTCGTGGAGCGACTTGCCCGTCTCGTAGCCCTCGCGGGCGATCTCCGCGCACTTCTTGTAGCCGAGCGAGGGCTTGAGCACCGTCACGATGCCGAGGGAGTTGAGCACCATCTCGCGCGTGCGCTCGGCGTTCGCGGTGATGCCCTGGACGCAGTTCACGCGCAGGCTCTCCACGGCCCGCTCCATCGTCGCGATCGACGAGAAGAGCGAGAACGCGATCACCGGCTCCATCACGTTGAGCTGGAGCTGGCCGGCGGAGGCCGCGAGCGTGACCGTCACGTCGAGGCCGATCACGAGGAACCCGACCTGGTTCACGACCTCCGGGATCACGGGGTTCACCTTGCCCGGCATGATCGAGCTCCCCGGCTGTTTCTGGGGCAGGTTGATCTCGTTGAGCCCGCACCGCGGGCCGGACGCGAGCATGCGGATGTCGTTGCAGATCTTCGTGAGCTTCGCACAGGTCTGCTTGAGCACGCCCGAGATCAGCACGTACGTGCCGGTGTCGGACGTCTCCTCGACGAGGTCGCCGGCGAGCTTGAACTGGAGCCCGGTCAGCTGCGAGAGGTACTTCGTGGCAAGCGCGGGATACCCCGGCGCCGCGGTGACCGACGTTCCGATCGCCGTCGCCCCGAGGTTCACCTGCAGGAGGTGGCGGTGGGCATCCGCGAGGTGCTCCACCTCCTCGCCGATCGTCGTGCCCCAGCCGTGGAACTCGCGCCCGAGCGACATGGGCACGGCATCCTGGAGGTGCGTGCGCCCCATCTTGAGGACCTTCTCGAACTCCTTGGCCTTCGCGAAGAAGGCATCCTGGAGCCGCCGCAGTGCGGCCATGTAGCTCTTCAGGCGGAAGATCAGCGCGAGGTGGAGGCTGGTCGGGTAGACGTCGTTCGTGGACTGGCCGAAGTTGACGTGGTCGTTCGGGTTGACGTGTTCGTACTCGCCCTTCCGGTGGCCGAGGCTCTCCAGCGCGATGTTCGCGATCACCTCGTTCGCGTTCATGTTGGTCGAGGTGCCCGCGCCGCCCTGGATGAAGTCGGTGATGAACTGGTCGAGCATCTCGCCCTCGATCAGGCGGTCGCACGCGGCGGCGATCGCATCGGCGACCTTCCGATCGACGGCGCCGAGGTCGCGGTTCGCGAGCGCCGCCGCCTTCTTCACATAGCCGAACGCCTTGACGAGGTTCGGCTCCTTCGCGATCGGGATCCCGGTGATGTGGAAGTTCTCCTTGCCGCGGAGGGTCTGGACGCCGTAGTAGGCGTCGTCCGGGATCTCCTTCTCGCCGAGGAAGTCCCTTTCGATGCGTGCCATGCGAGCGCTCCCTTCACCACCTCTGGTGAACCGCACGGTGGCTGTGCGGCGGCAGCTTCCACCGGCCGTGACCGGCCCCCTCGGGGCGGGCTTGGTCGGCTACTCCCTAGCGCGTCTGGACGCCACGACTTGTAGCATGCCCGACCAGCGCTCGGAGCAGGCGGCATCCGCAAGGGGCAGCCCGCGCGGGCCGGGGGTGTCGTCGCGGGCGACGCACCGCTTGGCAAGCGGGAACGGCCGAGAGGAGATGGATCCGCCGCGCGCGGCGTGCGCTCGTCAACGGGCGACGAGCAGCACCCACGGGGTCCCGACCAGCAGGAACACCGCAAGGTACATGAGCGTCGTCCAGAAGCCGAGCCTGTAGAGCTCCTTCTGCGTGAGATAGCCGCTCGCCGCGAAGATGATGTTCTGGCTGCCGCCTTGCGGCGTGATCGCCGAGAAGTAGCTGCTCGCGAACAGCAGACCGAAGGCCATCAGCGGCAGCGGGACCCCTCCGCGCACGCCCACATCGAGGAAGACCGCGTACAACGCCAGCACCTGGGAGGACTGGCTCACGAAGAGGTAGTGGATCGCGACGTAGAGCGCAACCAGGACGACGTAGGCCACCGGCCACGACAGGCCCCCGAGCCGCGTCGCGAGTCGCTCCCCCACGTAGGCCATGAACCCGAGCTCGTTCAGCGCGCCGCTCAGGGCGAAGAGCACGGCCAGCCACAGGAATGTGGTGAGCGGCTCGCCGGGATCGGACAGCTTCTTGAGCGAGAGCACGCCGGTCAGCAGCAGCACGCCGAGACCGCCGAACGCCACGCTGGTGACGCTGAGCCTCAATGCATCCGCCGACACCCATCCGGCGACCATCAGCACGAACACGACGGCCGTGATGCGTTCGTCGCGCGACATCGCACCCATGCCCTTGAGCTCCGCGCGCGCCGCGCCCGGAGCATCCGGGGTCGCGCCGACGCCCGGCGGGAAGAGCTTTGCCACGAACAACGGGAGCAGCACGAGCGCGGTGAGCGCCGGCACGGCGGCTGCAAGCACCCAGGCCCCGAAGTTGATCTCGAGCCCGGCTTGCCGCGCGATCTGAACGCCGATCGGATTCGCCGAGGT
>DASUFL010000118.1:0-76923 GCA_036274595.1 Candidatus Eiseniibacteriota bacterium
GCCCCCGGGGGCGAGGGCGCCGTTCGACCGCGCGGCCGGAGCGGGGCGGGGCCGCGAAGACCGCCAACAACTCCAGGCCCCAGAGCTCGTGACCATCGTCGAGCGTCTCCAAGCTCGCGGAATCCGTCGCCTCGGCTCGAACGAACGGGGCTTCCGTTACCGCACGGCGTCCGGAGCGCCCGTCACGGACGAGGACCATGAGCGAATCGACGCCCTCAAGGTCCCGCCGGGCTGGCGGGACGTGGCGATCCATCCGTCACCGCGAGCCTGGGTGCAGGCCGTGGGGCGGGACGCGGCCGGCCGATGGCAATATCGCTACCACGCCAAGCAGGTGCTCCGTCGCGAGCGCGTGAAGCGCGAGCGGCTCCTGCGCTTCATCGCCGCGCTTCCACGGATGCGGCGCGCCGTCGCCCGCGGCCTCGAGCTTCGTGGCTTGAAGCGCGAGAAGGTGCTCGCCGGCATTCTTCGAATTCTGTCGACCTGCTTCCTGCGGCCGGGAAGCGAGGAGTACGCGAGCCAGAACGGCAGCTACGGCATCGCCACGCTGAAGCCGCGCCACGTCTCCGTGCGCGGCGACCTGATCCAGTTCGACTTCGAGGGGAAATCGGGGCGGCGCCAGGTCCGGGAGCTTCGCGACCGGCGTCTCGCGTCGCTCGTGCGCGCGCTCCTCCGCCATCCGGGCGAGGTGTTCAAGTTCGAGAGCGACGCGGGCGCCATGGTCGACGTGCGCCGGGAGCACATCAACGCCTACATCAAGGACGTGATGGGAGAGCGCTTCAGCTCCAAGGACTTCCGCACGTGGGCCGGGACCCTCCTCTGCGCCTGCGCGCTCGCGCGCGACGGGGGACCCAAGCCGTCCTCGCGTACGGAGGCCAAGCGCCGCGTCGCGGCGGCGGTGCGCGAGGTCGCGGAGCATCTCGGCAACACGCCCGCCGTCTGCCGCGCGTCGTACGTGTTCCCCGAGGTCATCCGCCGCTTCGAGCACGGGCGCGTGATCGCCGACAAGATCGAAGGCGTGGACGCGCTGGTGAACGGCAGTCCTCGCGCGCTCCAGCGATGCGAGCGCGCGCTGCTCGACCTTCTCACGGCGACGAGCCGCGCCCCGCGCGGGGCCGCCCGTCGCGCGCGCCCCGAACCCGCGCTCCGCCTCGAGGAACCTCGTGAGCATCACCGAACGGCTGGTCATCCTGAACCCCGGAGCGTCGCGATACCCCGCTGACGACGTCCGGGACGCGTGCGAGACGGTCTGCCGCGAGCACGGCCTCCAGTGTTCCTTCCTGGATTCGCCGTCGGGCCCCGGCGCGCGTGAGGAGACTCGGCGCGCCGTGCTGGAGGCCGTGACGCGTGGCTGCGAGCGCATCGTGGCCGTCGGGGGGGACGGAACGGTCGGCATGGTGGCCGACGCGATCGCTCGCGCGGGACCCCACGCCCATGACGTCAGCCTGGGGATCATCCCGGGGGGGACCGCCAACATCCTCGCTCGCGAGCTGGGCCTTCAGGGGGGCCTCTCGGATGCGGCGGAGACCGCGCTCCTGAGCGAGCGCTCCCTCGCGATCGACGCCATCGAGGCTGAGGGACGCCTCATCTTCACGCAGATCGGCGTGGGGCCGGATGCCCTCATGATCCGCGACACGAGGCGCGAGCAGCAGGCGAAGCTGGGGCGGCTCGCCTACATGATCACCTTCGCCCGCCGCGCGCTGCGCCACAGGCCGCGGCGCTTCATGCTCTCCCTCGACGGCAGCCCGTTTCGCGCCCTGGCGTGGCAGGTGGTCGCCGCCAACGTCGGAACCGTGGGCGCTCCTCCGTTCACCTGGGGCCCTCGCATCGATCCGACGGACGGGGTCCTGGACCTCTGCGTGTACGACGTTCGCACGCTGGCCGAGACCCTCGGTCTCACCTGGCGGATCCTGACCGGCCGTCATCGCCGCGGCGATTCCACGCGATTCTATCGAGTCCGCGAAGAGGCGATCATCGATTCCCCACGCCCGCAGCTCGCGCAAGGGGACGGCGAGATCCTGGGAAGCACCCCGATCACGCTGCGCGTGGTCCACGAAGCCGTGCGGATCGTGGTCGCGCGCTCGGTCGACGAAGGGGACCTCGGGCCGCCGCCTCCTGCCGGTGGCGCGGCCAGTCCCGCGCTCGCGCTCGCCGACGCTCGCCCGGAGCCGACCCTGACCGAGGACGTCGAGACCATGATCGCGGAGCAACACACGCGCACGTGGATCCTTCAGGGCATGCTGCGCCATCCGGTGGCCGCGCTCGAAGCGTTCGACGCCGCGCTCTTCCTGCGGGTCAATCGGATGGCCCTCGGCGGCGCGTCCGATCGCGCGCTCACGCTCGCGTCGCGCACCATGCACCACGGCGAGGGGTGGATCCTGGTCCTGATCGCCATGATGGCGGTGGACCTCCGGCATGGGCTCCGCGTGGCGGTGGAGGTCCTGCCGGTCCTCTGGCTCACGCTCCTGACGGTGAACCACCCCTTGAAGCGATTCTTCCGCAGGCGCCGGCCGTTCCTGGCCTTCGTGAAGGCCCGGGTCCTCGGTCCCAGGCCGCAGGACTTCTCGCTCCCGTCCGGCCACGCGGCAGCAGGCTTCGCGGGCGCCTTCCTGCTGTCGATCCATGCCCCGGCGTTCGCTCCGTTGTTCTACGCGATCGCGGCGGTCGTCGGGCTCTCCCGGGTGTATCTCGGGGTCCATTATCCGAGCGACGTCGCGATGGGCGCGGTGGCCGGGACCATCCTCGCCGCCCTCTATCGATGGGTCATGCTCGCGATCCTGCCGTTCCGCGTCTGACGGCGCCGCGAGTGAATGACGTGGCCCCTATCTTGCACGACGGATCCATGACGGAAGTGCCGTTCGATGCAGGACGGGGAAGGCCGCGTAACGGCAACGTGTAGGAGGGCAGGCGATGCCCGTCATCGTTCAGGTTTGCGCAGTCATTGTAACAATCGCGGTCGTCGCGCTCGTGATCGCCTTGGTCCGGATGGCAGACCGCCTGTCCAAACTGACCGAGGACGTCCGCACGTGTCTCCTGGAAGTGCGAGAGGTCACAGGCGAGGCCAAGAGCGTGGTGGCTACCGCGCGCGAAGTGCTCAAGCCCGTCCAGCGCGTCGTCGACCGCTTCGAGCGGCTCGGGACGCGCACGGCCGCCATGTCGTCGGCGTTTCTGGAGGAAGTCGAGGCCCCGGTCCGAACGGCCGTCGCGCTCATGCGCGGCTTGAAGACCGGGACGGCCCTTTTCATGGAGCGGCTCGGAAGCCGCTTCCGACCCGGTCGCGTCGCGACCGATGGAGGGTATCGGTATGAATGAGTATCCGTACGGCAGCGACATGGGGCAGGGCTCGTCGAACAGCATGATGGGCTTCTTCGTAGGAGCCTTGGTGGGAGCGAGCGTCGCTCTGCTCCTCGCCCCCGGGCCGGGCGGCGATACGCGTCGCCGCGTCGCCGACACGGCCAAGAAGCTTGGCTCCGCGGCCAAGGACAAGGTCGCCGAGATGCGCGGGCAGGGACGGGATGCGGCCGAGGTGGGGCGTGAGTCCTACATGCAGGGGCGGCAGACCTAGTCCCGGCGGCAGATCCCAAGAGATCGCTCGAGCGTCAGACGCGAGGGCCCGAGAGTCCGTCCGCAGGGACGGGCGCGAGGGCCCTCCGTCATGAGATCAGCGCCGACAGGCAAACCCGTCCGAAGCGCGGCTTCGGAGGCTCCCGCCGGCGGCGTCGCTCGGCCAAGCGGCCGCCGGAGAGAGCGCCCCGGCAACTCGGGATCAGAGGGCCAGGCTCCGGCCAGTGCCGCTCGAGGAGGAGCCAGGCTGGGACACCGTGCGCATCACCTCGCCCGTCGTCTCTTCCGATAGATTCTGCGCGATGTCCGCGATCGACACGATGCCGCAGCACCGACCGCGCTCGTCTTCGACGGGCGCGCGCCGCACCTGACGCTCCTCCATCAAGCGGCAGCATTCCTCGACCTTGGTGCTGGGCCGGACGGTGAGCACCGGACGGGTCATCACGTGCTCCGCCGTCAGGGTGAGCGGGTTGTCGCCGCGCGCCAGGGCACGGCAAACGATGTCGCGGTCGGTGATGACGCCGACCGTCCTCATGCTGTTCTGGTCATCCACGACGGGGATCTGCCCGCAGTCGTTCTCGACCATCAGGCGGGCGACTTCCTGGAGCGGTGTGTCCGGCGTGCAGCAGGCCGGATCGCTGGTCATGATGCGTTCGACTTCCATGGCCTACCTCCTGGATCGGGTCTTCCTGACTACCATCTCCAATCCTGGAAGGCAGCAGGTTCCGGGCCAGGGGAGACAGGTTGGGATCAGATCCAGCGGCCCGGAGCAGGCGAAGGCTGGTGCCCGTTCGGCTGATCCGTATTCTCCCGCGGGGTCGTCCAAGGGGGATTCTTCTTCGGCTCCACGCGTGCCGGGGTCGGCGGGGCGGCGTTGGGGATCGCGTCCCGCCGAGGCGTCGAGATCAGCGTCTGCGTCGCCGTAAGGGTGTCGGGTGCTGCGGTTCTCGGGGGCGCGGTCACGAGCAGGATGCCCTCCGGCGCGCCGCGCGGCTTGAGCTCGTGCTCGAACGACGGTGCAAGAATCCGCATCACCGCGAGCGGGAGAGCGCTCGTGAAGCGGTACCGCGCGGCCTCGGGCCCGAGCACCGCCGACGTGATCACGCCGTAGTACCGGTCGCCGAGACAGAAGGTGAACGTCGCCGTGCGGCTCACGGAGCGCGAGCCGATGAGGCGACGACCCCGGCCATAGGTCTGGAAGCGATTGTCGCCGGTCCCCGTCTTTCCGCCGAGCCAGACCGGCGCGCCGGACGAGTCGGTGAAGGCGCCCCTGAGTCGCGCCGCGGTGCCGACTTCGACGACGTCGGTGAGCACGCGCCGCGTGACGCGCGCCACCGCCGGCTCGAGCACCGTCTCGCCGCTCGAGCCGCTCGCGGTGGGCTCGAACACGGACTCGTAGGGCGTCCCCGCCCCAAAGCGGAGCCGCTCGACCATGCGGGCTTGGCTCCGAACGCCGTCGTTCACCAGAATGCCCATGAGATCGGCCAGAGCCGACGGCCGGTCCCCGGAGCTTCCGATCGCCGTGGCGTAGGAGGGAACGAGGCGCTGGAAGGGGAATCCGAGCTGCCGCCAGTAGGGCGTCATGCGCGCGAACGCGTCGCGCTCGACCTGCGCGCGGAGCCTGAGATCCTGGGCCTGCCGGTTCTTGGTGCGGAAGAGCCATGCCATCTGATCCGGCGTCCCCTCACGATCGGCCACTTCGTGGAGCAGCGTGGCCCGGTCGGACGACAAGGGCTCATCGAGGACCGCGCGAGCGTCGTACGGGAGCCGGGCCGCGTGGAAGCGCACGAGATCGCGCATGAGCCGGACGAAGACGAGGTTCGTCGAGTGCGCCGCCGCCTGACGGAGGGTCAGCTCACGACCGTTGTCGTCCGGGTCGAAGTTGCCGAAGGTCTGGAATCCGCCCCCCGTGTAGAAGAGCTCGTAGGGGCTCGCCGAGTAGGTCCGCTCGAGGCTCTGCTCGAGGAGGTCCTCGCGCCCGATGCCGGGATGCTCGGCCATCGTGCGCGCGGTCCACTCGGTGATGGGATCGCGCGCCGAGGCGGCCTGGGCCAGGAGCTGGTCCCGGTCGAGCGGCGCCCATTCGTCGCGGAGCCTCGAGACGAGCTCGAGGTAGTGGATCAGCGTCCGGAGCTTCGCCGTGCTGCCCAGCTCCATCTTCATCCCCTCCATGATGTCGAAGGGGCGGTCCAGGTTGTCGGCGTAGAGGCGGATCGCGTTGCCCCCCGGCGTGCGCTCACAGAGCAGCACGCTGTAGAGCACCCGCTTGGGATCGCCTTGCGAGAGGAGGTGCTCGCCGCGCAGGCCGTGCGCCCGCACGAAGGACGAGTCGGTCAGCTGACGCAGGGTCTGGGTCACCTCCGTCTGGAGCGGCTCGTCCACGGTGGTCTCCACCGTCAGGTCGAGGCGGTCCAGCTCGTAGGTGTCCTTCACTCCCAGCATGCTGACCAGCTCGTTCCGGATGCGCCGCGCACCGCGGCCGAGCTGATTCTCGGGGAGCGGAGCGTTCTTCAGGGTCGGGGCGAACTTGAGCGGCAGCTTCCGCACGGCGCTCGCCACCTTGGGCTCGAGGACGCCTTCCTTCGCGAGGAGACCGGCGTACGCGTTCACCCGGTCGTTGAGCGCCTTGTGGTCGGCGATCAGGTAGCGACTCGGGGCGCGGACGGAGCAAAGGAGCGCCAGCACCGGCTTCAGAGCCTTGGCCCGCTTCGTCGGGGACTTGCTACCGAGATCCTTGTAGACCTTGCTGGGCTGGAGACCGAACCAGACGACCAGGCCCTGCTCGAGCCCGGCCACTTCACCGACGCTCGGGGCCCCCGCGAGGGGCATCGTGTTCACGTAGTCGAGGATGATCCGGCGGCGGCCGGCGGTCGTGACCGGCCCGTCCTTGTACACGCGAAGGCTCGCGCTCATCATCTGGCGGAGCTTGTCCACGCCCGAGCCCGTTCGGCCCCCTTCCGCGTGACGGTACTTCTCGAGCTGAACGGCGAGCGTGCTTCCCCCCTCGACCGGGGTCGGGATCCCGATCCGGCTCGCGGAGTAAAGGAGCATCGCCTTGCCGAAGCGGGCCCAGTCCACGGCGGGATTGCTGTAGGGACTCGAGTCCCGATCCAGCTCCCGGTTCTCGATGTAGAGGAGCGAGCGCACGACATCGGGCGGCACGTCTTCGAAGCGCGCCAGACCGTGCCGGCCTGCTGTGGCGTCGTAAATGGGCTTTCCGTCCCGACCCAGGATGACCAGTCCAGCGACCGACGCCTCGGAGTAGGGGGGCGCGATGCCGAACCGGCTCACCATCGCGAGGGCGCTCGACTGCCGGGCCTGCGCCGCGATGCGGAAGCCTCGGGACTCGAGGCGCTTGGAGAAGTCCGGGAGCCGGGAGTAGCCGCGGCGCTCGTCGAGGGGGCCGCCGCGCGGGAACACGATCCGATGGCTCGGCCCAGGCTCCACCTTGTACGTCATGCCCGACGCGACCTTGGCGAGGACGTTCGCCTCGAGCGCCGCGGTTCGGAGCTCGAAGCCGGCGGCCAGGACCACGACCGCGATGGCCACCATCGCGGGCCAGCGCCGCCGGGAGGATCGCTGAACTCGATACCACCCGTCACGGGCGACCCGAGCGGGAACGGGAATGCCGCGCCTCAGGGCGGACATCGCCTGAGAGCCGGCACCGAGAGCACCTACGAGAAATGGGAGAATGGGTGGCCGTTCCAAGTACGTTCCTTCTTGTTTTGGGACGCTAAAAACCCGAACTCGATGCGCCGGTTCCCGCACCCGGCTGGGTGAGATGAACCGATTCGCACAGGCACTTTGTACAACTGTCCTACCCTTCCGTTCCCCTTGGTGCGCCGACGAAGCCGCGCCATGTCTGTCCAACCGGCACGGATAGCTCGTCTTCGCGCCAACTCACGCTCCCGACTCGACGCCTTCGGAGCGCGAGCGACCTCGTACGATCGCATGATCTATGCATCCACCGTGCTCGATGACCGCGGACCGGAGCGTCCGTGGAAAAACCCGAGCGCAAGGAGGGAGGAATCATCGCAATCACGGAACGCGATCGCGCCAGGACCGATTCGAAGAGCGTGGACCCCGCGCGAAATCGTGAGGAGGAGGTCCGAGCGGCAAAGGAAGGAACCGTCCCGACCGACCGCAGCATGGATGTGGAGCGCCGCGGCACGATGGCCCCGTATTCCGGCAGCCGGGATCCGTGGCTGGCGTCCCATTTCGACTTCATGCGCCACTTCATGCGGGAGATGAGCCGCATGTTCGAAGGCTTCCCCGGAGGCGGCGGGCCGAACGACTCCACCTCGAGGTGGCCCCCGATCGAAATGCTCGAGCGGGACGGCCATGTCGTCGTCCGTGCGGAGATGCCGGGAATGAGGCGTGAGGACCTGAGGGTCCGCGTCGAAGATCAGAGCCTGGTGATCGAGGGAGAGCGCCGGGACGACCGGGAGGCGCGCCACGAGGGCTACTTCGAGAGCGAGTGGAGCTACGGCCGCTTCGCCCGGCGGGTGAGGCTGCCGGACCAGGTCGACCCCGACCGCGTGAAGGCCCGTTACGACGATGGAATCCTCGAGGTCACCCTGGACCTCCCCCCCAGGGCCCGACGCGAAGTTCCTATCGCCGGGGCCGAGTCGCGGGAGGGAGGCCCGCGGGACGCGGTCGAAGCACGGAACCGTGAATCCACCGGATCCAGGCCCTGACCGCGCGGGGCGCAAGGCCGGTCAGGCTTGCGCCCCGAGCATCACGCTCGGCTCGGCCAGCGCGGTCCGGTAGGCGTCACGGTAGCTTGCCGCGGTCCGCTCCGGCGTGAGCTCGACGGCCCGAGCCTTGGCCCGCCGGGCGTAATCCCGGCGAACCTGCCGGTCCTCGATCAGCCAGCGAAGCGTCTGGAGAAGGGCCTGGTCGTCCCGTGGCGGGACGTAGCAGGCATCCTCTCCCCAGATCTCGCGCAAGGTCGGGATGTCTCCCAGGACGAGGGCGCATCCCGACAGGGCCGCCTCGAGCGGCCCGTAGCCGAACGGCTCGTAGAGGGCAGGGAGCGCGAAGATGGCGGCGCCGGCATGAGCCCGCGCCAGCGCGGACCGGTCCAGGGGCCCGAGGGCGCGTGCGTTCTTGAAGCGGATCGGTTCTCCGTTCCGGGATCGTGTCTCGCCCGCGACGACGACGGGCCATGACAGTCGCGCGGCGACCCGGTCCACGGCCGCGGCGTTCTTCGAGGGATCGCGCAGGTCGCCGACAAACAAGATTCGGTGACGCTTTGGAATGACGGGGGGTGGTGCGATCGAGCGACCGTTCGGGATCACACGGAGGGACACCCGCTCCCCATACAGGCGCAGGACGGAGTCCCGCATGGCCCGTGTGGGAACGGCCACGACGTGAGCGGCGCGCAATCCCCGCCGGACCTCCTCAGCGTAGCGGTCGAGGGTGGACGGGAGAGGCGAGCCATGAACCGCCTCCCACCAGGACAGGGCACAGGCATGACCGGTCATCACCACCGGGGCGCGCCATGGAAGGGCGCCATGCACGTAACCGTTCAGATGGACGATGTCGGGGGACAGACGCTGCTCCAGGTCCATCAGCCATTCACCCGCCTGATCCGTGGAGGGCCAGCTCTCGTCCGTCCACTCGAGAGGGTGCCGGCCCTCATGGAGGTGCAGGCGGGGTATGGCCTCGGCCTCGGCGCGCTGGGCGGGCGAAGCAGGATCGCCCAGCGTCGCGAGGTCGACCTGCGAGCCTGACTGCGCGAGCGTGGCCGCCAGCTCCATGGAGAACGTCCACACGTCCACCGACGTGTCGGCCGTCATGAGGATGCGGAGTCTCATCGCACCCGTTCAGCGTTCCACGGTCAGCGCAGGTACGCGTAGTTGGGACCGGTCCGAAGCCGGCGGTATCGCACCGCGCCGGCACCCCAGAAGATCGCGGTGATCCCGGCATAGCCGGCCACGATCAAGCTGACACCCACAAGGAGACCCTGCACGAACTCGGTCGAGCGGCCCATGGCCCCTCCATCGAATGAAATGGGATGACTTGCCATCACTCCATGCATCCACGACAGCAATGCGCGTGCCGTCACACATTCGGCGTGCGGCTGCGTTGGCCGCGCGTGATTTAGCACGGCCGGGACGCGTCATCCTACGTGCGCCTTGTAATTTTGTTCCTCGTGAAGATACGCGACCTGAATTCCTTGACAGGCGGCGGAACGGTGGGGGACCGTTGAAGGGCGATCCATGGATGCCAGACGAGGGAACTCATGAATCCGAAGACCATAGCCCCGCCGGCGGAGGGGGATCTCGAGGTCGACCAAGCACCCAGCGACCACCAGGTCGAGCGGCTGCGCACCGTCTATCAGCTGACGGATGCGGTGAGCCGCGCGACCGCGATCGACGAGGTCTACGAGGCCGCGCTCCGCGGGCTCGAGCGGGCCGTGCGGACCGATCGTGCGTCGATCCTCCTCTTCGATGACGACGGCGTCATGCGATTCAAGGCGTGGCATGGCCTGTCGGAAGTCTATCGGCGTGCCGTGGAGGGGCACTGCCCCTGGTCGCGCGACGCGGTCGACCCGCAGCCGTTCGGCGTTTCGGACGTCGCGCGGGACGGGACGCTCGCCGCCTACCGTCCGCTCTTCGAGTCGGAAGGGATCCGCGCTCTCGCGTTCATCCCTCTCCTCTCGCGTGGCCGGCTGATCGGGAAGTTCATGGTCTACTTCGACCACGAGCACGCGCTCGGCCTCGAGGAGTTCGAGCTGGCGCGCGCCATCGCGGGGCACGTCGCGTTCGCGGTGGAGCGCATCCACGCCGAGGCGAAGCTCGCGCTCTATCGCGAGATCTTCGCCCACTCGAGCGACGCGATCGCCATCATCGCCGCCGATGGACGCTACCTGGAGCGGAACCTCGCGCATCAAGAGCTGATCGGCTACACCGACGAGGAAATCCTGGGCAAGACCCCCGAGCTTCACCTGGGGGGAGAGCGCTTCCGCGAGGTGACGACCTCCCTGGAGGCGCAGGGACGCTATCGCCAGGACGTCATCAGCACGACCAAATCAGGAATCCAGCTCGACATCGAGCTCTCGGCCTTCACCGTGCGCGATGCCTCCGGAGTGCCGGTCTGCCACGTCGGCATCAAGCGTGACATCAGCCAGCGAAAGCGCATGGAGGAGGCGCTCCAGTTCCTCGCCGCCGCGAGCGCCGCGCTCGACCGCTCGCTCGACTATCAGGCGACGGTCGAGAACCTCGCCGGTCTCACCGTTCCGTACCTCGCCGATTGGGTCGTGGTCGAGACCGTGGGTCCGGACGGCTCGCTCCGCCCATCGGCCAGCATCCATGTCGATCTGAAGAGGGCGGAGCTCCTGGTCGAGCTCGCCGCGCTCCGCGCGGCCCCGACGATGCCGGCCGGGCCGGTTCAGGACATGGCGGCGCTCAAGCCGAGGCGGATGAGCGGCCCTGCCGACCTCCTGGCGGAGCTGGCCCAGGGAGACATGCGCGCCGCAGAGCTCCTCGGCCGGATCGGCGCGGCCTCCGCGATGGTCGTGCCGCTCCGGGCGCGCGGCCGGATCCTCGGCCGCATGACGCTCGTCTCGACGAGGCGCATCTACCAGGACCGCGATCTCGCGCTGGCGGACGACCTCTCACGACGGGGCGCCACCGCGCTCGACAATGCGCGGCTCTACGGCGAGGTGCAGGAGTCCGATCGGCGGAAGGAGGAGTTCCTCGCGGTTCTCGCGCACGAGCTCCGGAATCCCATGACGCCGCTCCTGACATGTCTCGAGCTGATGCGCTCACCCCATGCGGACGCCGATTCGATCGCGCGATGGCGGGAGATCATGGAGCGTCAGGTGCGGAACTTGGCACGGCTCGTGGACGACCTCCTCGACGTGTCGCGCATCACGCGCGGGAAGATCGAGCTGCAGAAGCAGTCGATCGACCTCGCAACCGTGGTGGCCCGCGCCGTCGAGACCACGCGCCCCTTGATCCAGAGCCGGGGCATCTCGCTCGGGGTGGCGATCCCGCCAGAGCTCAAGCTCTTCGCCGACCCGCTCCGGGTCGAGCAGATCCTCGCCAACCTCCTCAACAATGCCGCCAAGTACACGCCCGAAGGGGGCCGTGTGGACATCGAGGGGGAGGGGGACGGCGTGGGCGTCACGGTCCGCGTGCGCGACAACGGCGTCGGCATCGCGCCCGATCTCCTGCCGCGCCTCTTCGATCTGTTCCAGCAGGGAGGGAACGCGTCGGGCGGGCTCGGCATCGGACTCACGCTCGTGCGCACCCTGGTCGAGCTCCATGGCGGCGGTGTGCGCGCCATGAGCCCGGGGCCCGGGCGGGGAAGCGAGTTCGAAGTCCGGCTCCCGATCGGGGAAACGCCGCCCGTCCCGCGCACGGGCCCGCCCGCGCTCGACCCCAAGCGAGATCCGAGGCGGCAACGCGCGCTCATCGTCGACGACAACGTGGATGCCGCGACCCTCCTCGCCGAGGCGTTGCGGCAGCGGGGACACGTGGTCCATCTCGCGCACGACGGGAAGACGGCCGTGGAGGAGGCCCTGCGCCACAGGCCCGAGGTGATCCTCCTCGACCTGGGTCTTCCCGATCTCGACGGCTACGAAGTCGCGAGCCGGCTGCGCGCGCAGGCCGGGTTCGAGCAGAGCGCGATCATCGCGATCTCGGGATACGGCCAGGCGCAGTACTTGACCCGCTCGGCGGAGGCCGGCTTCTCCCATCACATCGTGAAGCCGGTCGACATGGCACATCTCGAGGCGCTTCTCACCGCGCTCCAGACCTCGAATCGCTCGTGAGGCTCGCTCGAGCCCAGTCCCGCATGAGCTGATGCTGCTCCTCGACGTGGCACGGACGTCCGAACGGGTCGCCTCCCTGTCGAAGCGGACGGAGAAGATCGCGGCGCTCGCGGAGTGTCTCCGCCGCCTCGGTCCCGAGGAGGCCGCGATCGGTGTCGCCTACCTCTCCGGGCGCCTCCCGCAGGGGCGGATCGGAGTCGGAGGGGCCGCCCTTCGACAGACGGCTCAGGGGACGCACGCGGCCGAGCCTTCGCTCACGCTCGCCGAGGTCGATGGGGCGCTCACGCGGATCGCCGGGCTCGGCGGTCCCGGCTCCTCCGCGGCGCGCCAGGAAGCGCTCGCGTCGCTCCTCGGGCGTGCGACGGACCTCGAGGCGTCGCTCCTGATCCGGCTCCTCGTGGGTGAGCTCAGGCAAGGGGCGCTCGGTGGCGTCATGGAGGAGGCGGTGTCGAGGGCCTCGGGGATCCCGGCGGATGCGATTCGGCGCGCGGCCATGGTGGCGGGGAGTCTCGATCCCGTCGCGGTCCAGGCGCTCACGCAAGGGGCGAGTGGTCTCGCCTCCTTCAAGGTTGGCCTCTTCCGTCCCCTCTCGCCGATGCTCGCGCAGCCCGCGGACGATCTGGACGGAGCACTGAAGGCGATGGGGGAGGCGGCGCTCGAGTTCAAGCTGGATGGCGCGCGCGTCCAGGCGCACAAGGCCGGGGACGAGGTGCGCGTCTACTCCCGCCGGCTCCACGACGTGACCGGCTCGGTGCCCGATCTGGTCGAAGCGGTCCGGGGCCTTCACGCGCGCGAGCTCATCCTGGACGGTGAGGCGCTCGCGCTTCGCCCCGACGGAACACCGCACTCGTTCCAGGTCACGATGGGCCGGTTCGGGACCAAGCTGGACGTGGAGCGGTCGCGCCGCGAGCTTCCGCTCACGCCCTTCTTCTTCGATCTCCTCCGCGTCGACGGGGACGACCTCCACGATGCGCCCGCGCGCGAGCGCTTCCGGGCGCTCCGCGAGGCGGCACCGTCCTTCGCCGTGCCCCAGCGGATCACGTCCGATCCGTCCGAAGCGGACGACTTCTTCGAGGAAGCGCTCCGCCGCGGCCACGAAGGGGTCATGATGAAGGGCATGGAGGGGCGGTACGAGGCGGGCCGGCGAGGGGCGGGCTGGCTCAAGCTGAAGCCCGCGCACACCCTCGATCTCGTCGTGCTCGCGGCCGAATGGGGCCACGGCCGGCGAAAGGGGCGCTTGAGCAACCTCCACCTGGGAGCTCGCGATCCGCGCACGGGAGGATTCGTGATGCTCGGGAAGACCTTCAAAGGGATGACGGACGCGATGCTGGACTGGCAGACGAAACGCTTCCAGTCGCTCGCGCTCGGCACGGACGGCCATGTCGTCCACGTCCGTCCCGAGCAGGTCGTCGAGATCGCGTTCAACGACGTGCAGGAGAGCCCGCACTACCCGGGCGGGCTGGCGCTCCGCTTCGCGCGGGTGAAGCGCTATCGCGACGACAAGCGGGCCGACGAGGCCGACACGATCGACACCGTCCGCGCGATCGCGCGCGCCGAGGTTCGCGCGTCGCGAGCGAAAGGAGGCGTGCGATGAGCCGTGGGCTCTTCCAGGGTCGGACGTTCGACGACTTCCTCTTCCGCCCGCGCCTGGGGCGGGTCGGATCCCGCGCCGACGCGCGGCTCGGCTCCCGGTTCTCGAAGGGGATCGCGCTCGAGCTGCCGGTCGTCTCCGCCAACATGGACAGCGTGACCGGTTCGGCGATGGCCCGGACGATGGCGCTCGAAGGGGGGATCGGCATCGTGCACCGCGCGCTCTCGATCGAGGACCAGGCGCGCGAGGTGGAGCGCGTGAAGCGGAGCCACGGCTGGATCGTGGAAGATCCGATCCGTCTCCCGCGCACGGCGACGTTGCGCGAAGCGCGCGACACGATCCGCCGCCATGGCGTGACCGGGCTCCTCATCGAGGAGTCGCGCGGGTCGGGGGTCCTGGCCGGCATCCTCTCGAAGCGGGACATGCCCTGGGATCCGGGGCGTGAGGGTGATCCCGTGGAGCGGCACATGACTCCGTTCGATCGCCTCCACGTCGGCAGACCGGGCATGAGCCCCGACGAGGCCGCGCGGATCCTCTACGAGCACAGGATCGAGAAGCTGCCCGTGGTGGATGCGGAACGTCGCATCGCCGGGCTCATCACGAAGAGCGACATCCTCCTCTCCCGGGAGCGTCCCGACTCGACGAAGGACGCGAAGGGGCGTCTCCGGGTCGGAGCCGCCGTGGGAGCGCGGGGCGACTATCTCGATCGCGCGGATGCGCTCCTCGCCGCGGGGGCCGACGCGTTGGTCGTCGACATCGCGCATGGCCACTCCGAAGTGATGGCGGAGGCGCTCGGCGCGCTCCGAGCGCGGTTTCCGAAGGCCGAGCTCGTGGCGGGGAACGTGGGGACCGCGGAGGGGGCGCTCTTCCTCAAGGACCTGGGCGTCGCCGCCGTGAAGGTGGGGATCGGCCCGGGGCGCGGATGCCGGACGAGGCTCGAGACCGCGGCCGGCGTGCCGCAGCTCGAGGCGATCTACGAGATCCGGCTCGCGCTCGGCGAGTCCGTCCCGATCATCGCCGACGGCGGGATGCGACACGACAAGGACATCGTGCTCGCGCTCCTCTGCGGCGCGTCCTCGGTGATGCTCGGCAGCATGCTCTCCGGAACCGACGAGGCTCCGGGACGCGTGATCGAGGATCCAGCGACGCACGAGAAGCGAAAGGTGTACCGCGGCATGACCTCGCCGCAGGCGGTGCTCGCGACCCATTACGGGGCGGGCGAGGAGGAGGAGCTCGAGCGCGCGCTCGAGACCCCCGCGGAAGGGCAAGAGCTCGAGGTGCCGTACCGCGGAAGCGTGCGCGACGTGCTCCACAGACTCCGGGGCCATCTTCGCTCCGCCGTGAGCTACGCGGGCGAGACCTCGCTCGGTTCCGCGCGAGAGGTCCTGCTCGACGACCCCGAGGCGTTCCTGGTCCCGCTCTCGGCGGCGTCGATCCGAGAGTCGTACGAGCGCTGAGCGGGCCGCGCACGTTATCCGTGCGGACGCGACGCCGGTCTGTCACGATGGAAGGAGGCCGCCCGCCAACCTGCGGCTCTGGACCAAGGCCCGAGCGCCATGCTCGGCCGCGAGCCAAAGGTAGGTCCGCCATGCGAGACGATGACGCGCGCCGACCGCGCTCTCCCAAACGCCGCACCCCACGGCCCGACGAGCCGCCGCGAACCCCCGATCCGCCACCGCGCGTGCCCCACCCCGAGCCCGACATGCCGGTGCCGTTCCCGGGCTCACCCGGGCCGGAGCCACATACCATGCCTGAGATCGAGCACCGGCGCCGGCAGGCGGACGATGTGGACGAGGCAGGCGAGGAGTCCTTCCCGGAGAGCGAGCCGCCGGCCGTGAGCCGGCCCGACCCGCCACCGCTCCCCGGACCGCACTAGTGAAGGCGCTCTTCAAGCTCCTCGCCGCCACGCTCCACTCCTGGCGCGAGGACAAAGCGCCTCGACTCGGAGCGGCGCTCGCGTACTACACGATCTTCTCCATCCCGCCGCTGTTGATCCTGCTCATCGGGATCGCTTCGATCGCGTTCGGGCGGGACGCCGTGGAAGGGCGCGTCGTGGGAACGATCCAGGGACTGGTCGGAACGGGAGGCGCCTCGGCGATCCAGGACATGCTCCGGAGCGCCCACGCGTCCGGACGAGGGCCGATCGCGACCGCGATCGGGTTGATCACGCTCCTCCTCGGGGCGTCGGGCGTGATCTCGAACCTCAAGGACGCGCTCAACACGATCTGGGAGGTGGAGCCGAAGCCCGGGCGCGGCATCGTGGCGTTTCTGCGGGAGTACATCTTCTCGATCTCGCTCGTACTGGCGGCCGGCTTCCTTCTCCTCGTCAGCCTGGCCGTGAGCGCCGCCCTCGCCGCGCTCGGAGACTACCTGGGCCGCGTGCTTCCCGGCGGCGCCGCCCTCTGGGGCGCGGTGGACGTGTTCGTGTCGGTCCTCGTGATCGGATTCCTGTTCGCCGTCCTCTTCAAGTACCTGCCGAACGCGCGCGTGGCATGGGGGGACGTCCTCCTCGGCGGGCTCTTCACCTCCGTGCTGTTCACCGTGGGAGAGGCGCTGATCGGGCTCTACTTGGGACGCACCAACGTGGGCTCGGCGTTCGGCGCGGCTGGATCGCTGGTGGTCGTCCTCGTGTGGGTCTACTACTCGTCGATGATCCTCTTCTTCGGGGCGGAGCTCACGAAGGCGTACGCCACGCTCTACGGCTCCCGCATCGTGCCCGATCCGGACGCGCGGCCGGTGGCCGAAGGCGAACGGGAGCAGCAGGGAATTCCGAGGCGGCGGGGAGGTTCACGCCCCTATGCGCCGGGCGTGCGCTAGAATGCGGCCACGCACCCGGCGGGTCGGGGCGGAACGGGAAGGGAGGTCGTGTGGACGAAGCCGCGGCGAAGTCGCCAGGGATCAGCCTCAAGCAGGCCCTCGGAATTCCCCTCAACGTTCTCTGCTTTCTCTTCCTCATGGTGCTCGCATGGGGAAGCTGGGCCGGGTTCTTCGCGCACCCGGCCCGCGTCGGCGTGGTGGTCGTGCATCTCCTCATGATGCCGGTCATGACGATCTGCACCGCGGGGCGAAGCCGGGGCGTGCGCCACGAGCCCGACTGGAAGCCCTTCTTCCCGCTCCTCGTCTTCCACTCGCTCTTCACCGCGTGGGTCATGCCCTACATGGACGCGCGCGATCTCTTCGTGCTCCCGGGCGGGGACCCGCTCCGCTACGCGGGGCTCGTGATCCTCTCGCTCGGCGCGCTCCTTCGCGTCTGGCCGATGATGACGCTGGGACGTCGATTCGCCTCGGTCGTCGCGATCCAGGAAGGGCACAAGCTCCACACGGCTGGCATCTACCGCTGGGCGCGCCATCCGTCCTACGTGGGCATCCTGCTCATGGACGTCGGCTTCGCGTGCGTCTTCCGGAGCAGCGTGGCGGTCCTCCTCCTGCCGCTCGTGTTCTGGATGTTCCACCGGCGGATGGACGTGGAGGAGGCGCTCCTCGTCGACGCGTTCGGCGACGAGTACAAAGCCTACATGGGCCGCTCGGCGCGGCTTTGGCCCGGCGTCTATTGATGCAGCGATCGTTCCTCGCGCGCTCCGCCCTCGTCCTCGCCCTGGCGGGGACGGGCGGCTGCGCGGCCGCGAGCCAGCTTGCGGCGCTCCGGCAGGTCGAGTTTCGTTTCGACCACGTAGGATCGCCGCGGGTCGCGGACGTCCCGCTCGAGCGGATCCGCTCCTACTCGGACCTCTCGGTCGCGGACGCGGCGCGCATCGGCATCGCGGTGACGTCGGGCGAGGTCCCGATGGATCTGACGGTCCACCTCACGGGACGGAATCCGGAATCGAACTCCGTGACCGCGCGCCTCGTCGCGATGGATTGGTCCTACCTGGTCGATGATCGCGAAGCGGTCTCGGGACGCCTGACCGATCCGATCTCCTTCGCGCCCGGGGCGGCGCAGGACATTCCCCTGCGCGTGCGGCTGGATCTGATGGAGGCCTTCGACGAGCGGGGGCGCGACCTGGTCGAGGTCGCCCTTGCCCTCGCCGGGCAGGGGAGCGGGAGCCACAGGGTCACCTTCCGGATCGCCCCCACCGTCGACACGCCGCTCGGCCCCATCCACTATCCGGTCCCCATCTCCTTCGATATCGCCTCGAACTCAGGCCGGTAATCCATTGGAATTGGACCACTTGAACGGCACTCACTTTGCTCCCCGGGAGTTGCGGCCAACGAACCCCCTTCGAGCGCTGTAGAAGGGGTCGTATGGCTACGAGCGTCTGCCGGCGTCCGCCCGGATTCATGTCCCGCGCAAGGTCCGGCCCCAGGGCCGTCTCATCCGCACTCACGATCCTCCTCACCGTTGCTCTCGCCCTGGCCGGCTGCTCGTCCCAGAAGAAGACCCGATCCGTCCGCGTGCCCGTGAAGGTCGCGCACGCGGAGGAGCAGTCGATGCCCTACGCGCTGACCTCGGTCGGAACGGTCGAAGCGCTCCGCACCGCGGCGATCGGCTCGCAGGTGGGGGGCGTGATCACGCGCGTGGCCTTCCGTGAAGGGGACGTGGTCAGGAAGGGGCAGGTTCTGATCCAGATCGATCCGCGCCCGTTCCATGCCGCGCTCGAGCAGGCCAAGGCCGCGCTCCAGCGCGATCGCGCGCAGGCGGAGACCGCGCGCCTGGATGCCGAGCGCAGCCTGAGCCTCTATCAGGCGAAGGTTCTCTCGCAGGCGGAATGGGACCAGAAGCGATCCGCCTCCGAGGCGCTCGCGGCGACCGTGCGGGCCGACTCCGCTTCCGTGATGAACGCCGCGCTCGACCTCGAGTACGCGACCATACGGTCCCCCATCGCGGGGCGCACGGGGCGGCTCAACGTGAACACGGGGGACTACGTGAAGGCGGCCACGAGCGACCCGCTCGTGACCGTGATCCAGCCCGATCCCATCCGCGTGCGCTTCACCATCCCGGAGCGCGACGTGCCGGCGCTCCAGCGCTACCTTCACGCCCGCCCCAAGGTGGAGATCACGTCCGCCGGCGGCGGGGAGCCGATTCAGGGCGCGCTCATCTTCGTCGACAACGCGGTGGATCAGGAGAGCGGGACGCTCCTCTTGAAGGGGGAGTTCCCGAATCGCGACGGCAGGCTCGTTCCAGGGCAGTTCGTGGACGTGAAGCTCGTCCTCTACGTGGCGCCGCGCGCGATCGTCGTGCCGTCGCTCGCGGTCTCGACCGGACAGCAGGGGGCCTTCGTCTACATCGTGAACCCCGACTCCACCGTCTCCACGCGCCCGGTCCAGGTGGATCGCACCGTGGACGAGCTCACGATCGTGTCGAGCGGGCTCAAGCCCGGCGAGTCGGTGGTGACCGACGGACAGCTCAGACTTTCGCCCGGCGCCAAGGTGGTCATCAAGAAGCAGCCGGCCCAAGGGGCGGGGCTGGATGCCGCGGCTCCCGCGGAGCGCGCGGACCGATGAATCTCTCGTACATCTTCATCCAGAGGCCGGTCATGACCACGCTCGTCATGATCGGCATCTTGATCTTTGGAATCATCGGCTACACGCAGCTTCCGGTGAGCGACCTGCCGAACGTCGACTACCCGGTGATCTCGGTGAGCGCCAACCTTCCGGGCGCGAGCCCCGAGACGATGGCTTCCGCGGTCGCGACGCCCCTCGAGAAGCAGTTCACCACCATCGCCGGCATCGAGTCGATGACCTCGACGAGCACGCAGGGAGCCACGTCGATCACGCTCCAGTTCGCGCTCGACCGGGACATCGACGCGGCGGCGCAGGACGTGCAGGCGGCCATCGCGAAGACGCTCCGCTCGCTCCCGACCGGAATCACGCCCCCGTCCTACCAGAAGGTGAATCCCGCCGATTCCCCGATCCTGTTCCTCGCGCTCACGTCCGAGATGCTCTCCCTCTCCCAGCTCGACGACTACGCCGAGAACGTGATCGCGCAGCGGCTCTCGACGGTGGACGGCGTGGCGCAGGTCTCGGTCTTCGGCGCCCAGAAGTACGCGGTCCGGATCCAGCTCGATCCGCGGGCGCTGGCCTCGCGGGGCATCCCGATCGGGGACGTCACCGACGCGATCGACGCCGCGAACGTGAACCTCCCGACGGGAATCCTCTGGGGACCGAGCCGCACGGCCACCGTGATGGCCGGAGGGCAGCTCCAGAGCGCCGCGGAGTTCGGCGAGGTCATCGTGGCGATGCGGGACGGCGCGCCTGTCCGGCTCAAGGATCTCGGAGTGGTGAAGGACGACGTGCAGAACAACCGCGTGGCGAGCTGGTACATGGGAAAGCGCAACATCACGCTCGCCATCCAGCGCCAGCCGGGAACGAACACGGTGGAGGTGGCCGCGGCGGTCCACCGGATGCTGGCCACCCTGGGTCCGCAGCTCCCGGCCTCGGTCAGCGTGCACGAGCTCTTCGACCGGTCCGAGGGGATCCGGCACTCGGTGCGCGACGTCCAGTTCACGCTCCTCCTCACGCTCGGGCTCGTCGTGCTCGTGATCTTCCTCTTCCTCCGGAATCTTCCCGCGACCGTGATCCCGAGCCTCTCCCTGCCGCTCTCCTTGGTCGGGACGTTCGCGATCATGCATCTGCTCGGCTACAGCCTCGACAACCTCTCCCTGATGGCGCTCACGCTCTCCGTCGGATTCGTGGTGGACGACGCCATCGTGATGCTGGAGAACATCCACCGGCACATCGAGATGGGGAAGACCCCGATGCAGGCGGCCTTCGAGGGCTCCCGCGAGATCGGCTTCACCATTCTCTCGATGACGCTCTCGCTCGTGGCCGTGTTCATCCCGGTGCTCCTCCTGGGCGGTATCCTCGGGCGGCTCTTCCATGAGTTCGCGGTCACGATCAGCGCGGCGATCCTGGTCTCCGGCTTCGTGTCGCTCACGCTCACGCCGATGCTCTGCAGCCGCTTCCTCAAGCCCGAGCACGTGACGCAGCATGGCCGCGCCTACCGGACGATCGAGGATCTCTACGACCGGATGTTCCGGGCCTACGACCGCTCCCTCGGCTGGGTCATGGATCACAGGCGGGCGACGATGGCGTTCTCGCTCGCGATCCTGGTCGGCACGTTCCTGCTCTTCCACATCGCGCCCAAGGGCTTCATCCCGAGCGAGGACACCGGGCGGATCCAGGCGAGCACCGAGTCGGCCCAGGGGACGTCCTTCACCGCGATGGTCGAGAAGCAGCAGCAGGTGGCCGCGATCATCGGGAAGGATCCCAACATCGCGGCCTACAGCTCGGCCGTGGCTTCGGGCGGAGGCGTCTCGGGGACCAACCAGGGGCGCTTCATCATCCGGCTCAAGCCGCGGAACGAGCGCGACAAGTCCGCGGACGAAGTCATCCGCGCGCTCCAGCCCAAGCTCTCCCAGGTGCCGGGCATCCGCGTCTACCTCCAGAACCCTCCCGTCATCAACGTCGGCGGGCGGTTCTCGAAGAGCCAGTACCAGTACACCCTGCAGAGCGGCGACCTGGAGGACCTCTACGACGCCTCGACGACGCTCACGACGAAGCTCCTGGACGTGCCCGGCATCCAGGACGTGACGAGCGACCTCCAGATCTCGAACCCCCAAGTGAACGTGGCGATCGACCGGGACCGCGCGTCCCAGCTCGGGATCTCGGCGCAGCAGATCGAGGAGGCGCTCTACGACGCATACGGCTCGCGCCAGGTCTCCACCATCTTCACCTCGAGCGACCAGTACTGGGTCATCCTCGAGCTCCTCCCCGAGTACCAAAGAGACTTGACCGCGCTCCAAAGTCTCTATGTGGGGTCGAAGAACGGGACCCTCGTGCCGCTGGGCTCGGTGGCGCGGATCCAATCCGGGGTCGGGCCGTTGAGCGTGAACCACCAGGGGCAGATCCCCTCGGTCACGATCTCGTTCAACCTTCGCGAAGGCGTCTCGCTGGGAACGGCGGTCGCGGACGTGGAGCGCATCGCCCGCGAGACCCTCCCCGCGAACGTCACGGGCAGCTTCTCGGGCACGGCCCAGGTCTTCCAGTCGAGCCAGCAGGGACTCCTCATCCTCCTCGTGCTCGCCATCTTCGTGATCTATCTCGTGCTCGGGATCCTCTACGAGAGCTTCATCCATCCGATCACGATCCTGTCGGGGCTTCCGTTCGCGGGCTTCGGCGCGCTCCTCACGCTCGTGATCTTCCGGACCGAGCTCAGCATCTATGCGTTCGTCGGGATCATTCTCCTGATCGGGCTCGTCAAGAAGAACGCGATCATGATGATCGACTTCGCGCTCGACGCGGAGCGGAACGATGGGAAGTCGCCGCGCGACGCGATCGTCGAGGCCTGCCGGGTCCGCTTCCGCCCGATCATGATGACCACCATGGCCGCCCTCATGGGCACGCTCCCGATCGCGATCGGGCTCGGCACCGGGTCCGAATCCCGGCGCCCGCTCGGCCTCGCCGTCGTGGGCGGACTGGCCTTCTCCCAGCTCATCACCCTCTACGTCACCCCCGTGATCTACACCTACCTCGATGCCTTCACGCAGCGGCTGCGCCGCCGCCGGCGCGCGGAAGCGCCCTCCCCGGCGCTCGATGAAGGGGGCGCCCTCCCGGTATCCTCGTAAGCGGGGCCCCGCGCGGGTGCACGCCGCGGATCGCGGGGCCAACGGCCGACGGGCCCCGGATGTAGTCCCGTTCGAGCCCTGACCCCGCGGCCACGAGGCTCGTGGGCTTTGCCCGGAGGAAGGCGTGGGGGAGGTAGTCGAGGCTCCGGAACCGGCGCTCGTCGCGCGCGTGCGCGCGGGGGAATCGTCGGCGTTCGACGAGCTGGTCCGGCTCCATATGGGACGCGTCTTCGCGATCGTCCTCCGGGTGCTGGGCCAGCGCGAAGACGCGGAGGACGTGACGCAGGAGGTCTTCCTCGCCGTCCTCGGGAAGCTGGACACGTACGACCCGAGGCGTCCGTTCGCGCCGTGGCTCTACCGGATCGCCACGAACCGCGCGCTCAACGCAAGGAAGGCGCGCCAGCTCAGACGCATGGACGAGATCCCCGAGTCGGCGCGGGCCAAAGGCGACGAGCCGGACGTGGCGACGGCGAAGGCGGAGGAGCGCGAGCGGCTGGCGCGAGCATTGCAAGAGCTGCCCGAGCGGCAGCGGCTCATCGTCAAGCTGTTCGATCTCGAAGGATTCTCGAGCGTGGAGATCGGCTCCATGCTCGGCATGGCGGACGGAACCGTCCGCTGGCATCTGCTGAAGGCGCGGGAGCGGCTACGCCGCGCGCTCGCGCCGATGGAGGAGTGGCACCGATGAACATGGACCCCGAGCGCGATCTCGAACTGGCCGCAGCGCTGCGCCGCCTCGAAGGGGGAGCCCTCCTCACCGAGGTGGAGCAGACGCGAATCCAGAATGCGATCCGGATCGGCGCGCGCGAAGCGCTCGCGCGGCGCCGCTTCGCCCCGCGCACTCCGCTCGAAGCCATCGGAGGATGGTGGAGGGCGGCGCTGCCCGTCGCGGCCGCGGCCGCGCTCATGCTCGCCCTGGTCCAGCCCTGGCACGGACGTTCCGCTCCGGAGCAGGCGAGCGCGCGCTCCGGGCTCGCGCTCGTCGTGGCCGGCGAGGCCGAGGAGCATGACGTGGCTCGCGCCATCGTGGGCAGCCCGTCCGAGGACCTGTGGGTCGCCGACACCGGAGGAAATGGACCGTGAACGGAACCCCGCGCAAGCCGGCGCGCGTCCCCCCTCAGGTCGCCGCCGCCCTTCTTCTCACGGGAATGTTCGCGATCGGCATCGTGTCCGGCGTCGCGCTCGAGCGAGCGCGCGATCGCCGAGGGCGGGATCAGCATCGTATTCGCGACGGCGTGCCTGTCTGGGCGCTCCCCGAGCGCGACCAGAGGCGCCACTGGGCTCGCGTCTCCGACCAGCTCGCTCTCACGCCGGAGCAGCGGACGCAGGTGGATTCGATCCTGACGCGCCGCGCGCGGCAGCTCGAGGAGGCGCGCGCCGAGGTGGAGCCGACCATGAGCGCGATCATGTTGTCCGCTCGGAGCCAGATCGACAGCGTCTTGACCAAGGACCAGCTCGCGCGGATCCAGGAGATGCGCCGGCAGCGCGCGAAGGAGCGTGGCCGATGAGAATTCTCTCCACGGCGGCACTGGCCGTGCTTCTGAGCCTCGCCCTTGCCACGCCTCTGCGCGCGCAGATGGCCGAGCCCGATTCCGCCCCGGCGCCGGAGCTCCCTTCGCGCGATCCGCTCCTTGCGTCGACGCGGGAGGCCAGGCCGATCAGTCTCGCCGAAGCCGTCGATCTCGCGCGGCGGAACTCGCTCATCCGGGTCCAGGCCCGGGGACGCTCGCGCACGGCGGCGGCGGCGGTCCGCTCCGCTTACGGCGCGTACGTGCCCACACTCAGCATCACCGGGGGCGGAACGCGGCAGCTTCCCGAAGGGTCCGGCCGCACGCGGATCGAGAACGGGCAGGTGATCGTCCTTCCGGCGACCCCCTGGTCCTACAACACCTCGATCTCCTCCAGTCTGCAGCTCTTCGACGGAGGCCGGCGTCTCTACGAGCTCCATCAAGCGCACGCGGAAGAGGACGCGTCGGAGACGAACGAGAATCAGCAGCAGTTCCAGGCGGTCCTCGAAGCGAAGCAGCAGTACTTCAACGTGCTCGCGTGGCGCGAGGCGGAAGCGGCGGCCGTCGCCCAGCTCGACCAGGCGGAGCAGCAGCTCAAGGCCGCTGTCCTCCGCGTGCGCGCGGGCACCGCGACCCGCTCGGACTCGCTGCGGTCGATCATCCAGGTCTCCGATGCGCGGCTGACGCTGAGTGAAGCCCGGAACAACATCGTCGTCGCGAACGCGTCGCTCACGCGCGCGGTCGGCTCCGAGGTGCCCGTGACGGCCGCGGCCGAGGACTCGACGAGCCTGGTGGGGATTTCCGCCAGCGAGGCGGACCTGGTGAAGCTCGTCGACCGGAGCCCGTCCGTGCAGCAGGCGGAGGCGGAGCTGGACGTCGCGTCGGCCGGCCAGAAGGTGGCGCGCACGGGCTACATCCCCACGGTGAACGCCAGCTACAGCTATTCGGGGAGCGGCACCGAGCGACCCTTTGCCTTCGGCACCGAGGACTTCGACTACAACGGCTCGCTTCGCCTCTCGTTCAACATTCCCATCTTCGATCAGTTCGTGCGCGAGGAGAGCGTGGTCCGGGCCAATGTGGCGAGGGACAACGCCGAGGCCTCGCTCAAGGACGCCAAGCTCGCCGCGCATCAGTCCCTCGCGCAGAGCCTGGCCGACTACCGGAATGCCGAGGAGCGTGTGTTCACGCAGACCGCCACCCTCAGCACCGCGGAGGAGGACTATCGCGTCCAGGAGCGCCGCTACCAGGTCGGAGCGTCGACGCTCCTCGATCTCCTGGCGTCGCAGACCCTGGTGAATCAAGCACGCCAGGCTCTGATCCGCGCGCGGTTCGACCAGCGCGTCGCCAAGGCGCAGCTCGAGGCGCTCGTCGGGAGGGCCCTGTGAGCCCCGAGAATGCCGGCGTGGTGGTGGAGCGGCCCGGAAACGGCCGGAAGCGCGGCGGCCTGCGCCGGTGGATCCTCATCGGCCTTTCCGTCGTCGTGGCCGCGGCCGCCATCTACGGTGCGACGCATCGGAAGAAGACCAGCAAGACGGTCATCCAGACCGCGGCCGTCGAGCGCCAGGACATCACGGTCACCGTCGAGGCGAACGGATCCATCGAGCCGATCAACATCGTCGAGGTGAAGTCGAAAGCGTCGGGGCAGATCATGAGGATGCCGGTCGATGTCGGCTCGATCGTGACGCCGAATCAGCTCCTCGTGCAGATCGACGAGCGCGACGTGAAGAACCAGTTCGATCAGAGCCAGGCCGCGCTCCGGGCCGCGCAGGTCTCGGAGCAGGTTGCCCTCGCCCAGCGGAAGCGCTCCGACCAGCTCGCCCAGGAGGGCGTGATCACGGCGACGGAGCACGAGACCGCGACGCTCGCCTACGCGAGCGCGCGCTCCGGCCTCGTGCGCGCGCGAACCGATCTCGACATCGCGCGCCAGAGGCTCGAGGACGCGACCGTGCGCGCGCCTGTGGCCGGGACGGTCATCGAGAAGCCGGTCGCGGTGGGGACGGTCATCTCGTCGGCGACCTCGTCGGTGAGCGGCGGGACCACGCTCCTCAAGATGGCGGACCTGAAGCAGATCCGCCTCCGCTCGCTCGTGAACGAGACCGACATCGGCCAGGTGAAGCCGGGACAACCGGCGACGGTCGTGGTGGACGCGTATCCCGATCGCCCGTTCCGCGGAACGGTCGAGAAGATCGAGCCGGTCGCCACGGTGGATCAGTCGGTGACGCAGTTTCCCGTTCTCATCTCGATCTCGAACGAGGAGGGGCTCCTCATGCCGGGGATGAACGGGGAAGTCACGATCCTGGTCGAGGAGCAGGACGACGTGCTGGCCGTGCCCATTGACGCGATCCGGACGACTCGGGAGGCGCCCGAGGCGGGACAGGCGCTCGGACTGAAGGCGGACGACATCCGGAACGAGCTGCGCCATCAAGCGCAGACCCGCATGGCTGCGGCCGGCGGCGGCGGAGCCGGTGTCGCTGCCGACCCGGCCGCGGCCGGCGCGAGCGCTGGACGGGGCACCGCGATGGCGCAACCGGGCCGCGCGGGCGCGGCCGACACCACCCGCGGCGGCTTGAGTCGCGGCCGCGGGGACAGCACCGCCGCGGCGGGCGGCGGACGCCGATGGGGCGGCGGAGGGCGCGGTGGCTCTGGGCGGCGTGACTCCGCGTTCGCGCGCGGCGGCAGGGGCGGCGGCGGAAGCTACGGCGGCGGTGGTGGCCCCGGCGGCGCCGCCGGCGTTGGCGGCGGAGGACGCAGTCGCCAGATGCGCGTCGCGTTCGTGAAGCAGGGGGACCAGTACGTGCCGCGCATGGTCCGGATCGGGGTCTCGAACTACGACTACGCCGAGGTCCTGTCGGGCCTTCAGGAAGGAGAGCAGGTCGCGCTCCTGAGCGCTGCCACGCTCCAGCTCCAGCGCGAGCAGAGCATGCAGAACATTCGCCAGCGCATGGGCGGCGGCCTCGGCGTTCCGGGCACCGGAGGGGGCGGCGGAGGCCGGGGCGGTGCCGGTGGCGGCGGTGGTGGGCGCGCCGGTGGAGGAGGGCGGTAGCGTGATCGTCGGCGAGATCCTCGCGGTCGCGCTGGCGGCGCTCCGCGCGAACAAGCTCCGCTCGTTCCTGACGATGCTCGGCGTCGTGATCGGCGTGGCCGCTGTCATCGCCATGGTCGCGCTCGGCCGCGGGGCGCAGGCATCGGTGAAAGCGCGGATCGCCTCCCTCGGCACGACGCTCCTGACCGTCATGCCCACGTCGGCGCGCGGCCCGGGCGGCGTGGCCTCCGGCACGGATCGCTCCATTCTCACGATGAGCGACTCCGACGCGCTCGAGCGCCGCTCGACGGTCCTCGGCGGAATCCAGCCCGAGATGTCCCGCCAGTTCCAGGTGCAGTACCTGAACCAGAACACGAACACGTCGGTCTCCGGCGTGACCGCGAACTATCCGGAGGTTCGAAACTTCTCGATCGGCGCGGGCGCCATGTTCACCGATGCGGACGACGACGCGCGGCGGCGCGTGGCGGTGCTCGGCTCGCAGGTGGTGACCGATCTGGGCATCACCGCTCCCGAGGGGCTCATCGGAGAGCCGATCCGGATCGGCAGCATCCAGTTCACCGTCGTCGGCGTGCTCGCGTCGAAGGGAACCGGCGGAGGGTTCAACAATCCCGACGACCAGGTGCTGATTCCCATCCAGACCGCGCGCTTCCGGCTCATCGGCACCGACCGCCTGCGCTCGATCAACGTGCTGGCGCCCTCCGAGGACGAGATCCCGAACTCGATGGCCGACGTGCAGCGCATCCTGCGCCGCGAGCACCGGCTCCGCTCAGGTCAGCCCGACGATTTCGTCATCCGGAGCCAGGCCGACTTCCTGACGACGCTCGGTGAGACCACGCAGGTGTTCACGCTCCTCCTGGCCGGCATCGCCGCCGTGAGCCTTCTCGTCGGCGGGATCGGCATCATGAACATCATGCTCGTGTCGGTGACGGAGCGGACGCGCGAGATCGGGATCCGGAAGGCACTCGGCGCGACGCGCGCGAACATCCTCCTCCAATTCCTGATCGAGGCGGTCGTCCTCTGTCTCTTGGGGGGGATCGCCGGCATCCTGCTCGGCGCCGGCATGGCGACCATCTTGCGTACGGCGTTCGGGTGGACCACGTCGGTGGATCCCTTCTCGATCGTGGTCTCCTTCATCTTCGCGGCCGTGGTCGGCATCGTGTTCGGCGTCTGGCCCGCCCGCCGCGCGGCGAGCCTCGACCCGATCGTCGCGCTCCGCTACGAGTAAGGGCGCCCCGCCTCCCGGCGCGACGCCCTCGGTGGGCAACGGTGGACCGTGGGTGATTCAGCCCGGCCCGCTCAACCTGCCCAGACCGACGCCTTCTTCGTCCACTCGCTCTCCGGATACCGCTTCATGAGGAGCTCGGCCGTCTCCTTGAGCGGCGACGGCTCGTGCCGCTCCTTGTACTCGCTGACGCCGGCCCAGTAGCAGGCCTCCGGGGCCGCGCTCGCGGATGGATGTTCGCGGCAGACGTTGTGGAAGCGCTGCTCCGCCTCGCTGAAGCGCTCGCCCTCGAACGCGAGCCGCCCCAGGGCCATCTTGAGCTGCGCCAGGAAATCCTCCGCGGGCAGGAATCCCTCGATTCGGAAGCGCTCCTTCCCGGACGGATCCAGCACGAGCTGGGTCGGCGTCCAGGGCGCGCCGAAGCGGCGGAACGTCTCCGGCTGTTCCTTCACGTGGGCTTTCACGGGGACGAAGTTCTCGGTGATGAACCGCGCGACGTGCTCGTCGGGGTAGACCTCGGCTTCCAGCCGGGCACACCCGCTTCACATCGGCGCGGCGCTGAAATCCAGAAGTACGGGCTTTCCCTCCGACGCGGCCCTCGCCAACGCCTCGTCGACGTCACGAATCCATGGAATCGTTGCCATGACGACCTCCCATCCCAGGCTGGTGCTCCTTCAAGCGTACGCCCTCCTGGGCCGAGCGCAAGGCCGCCTTTCCGTGTATTCTCCCCGGTTCCATGGCGCCCCAATCGCAGGACGGCAAGCACGCTCCGCTCCGCCTCATGGCGGTCCTGGCGCATCCCGACGACGAGTCGCTCGGCGTCGGCGGCGTGCTCGCGAAGTACGCGGTCGAAGGGGTCGAGGTCTATCTGGTCACCGCGACCCGAGGTGAGGGGGGCCGCTACCACGAGCACCGGGGCGGTCCGGACCATCCCGGCCCCGAGCGGCTCGGTGAGATCCGCGAGGCGGAGGTCCGATGCGCCGCGCAGGCGCTCGGCGTGCGCGGCTTCTGGCTCCTCGGTTACAAGGATGGCGGGCTCGACGCCGCGAACCCGCGCGAGATCGTGGGCCGGATCGCGGGACGCATTCGCGAGGTTCGGCCGCAGGTGGTGCTCACGTTCCCGCCCGACGGCGCCTACGGCCACCCGGATCACATCGCCATCTGCCAGTTCACGACGGCGGCGCTCCTCGCCGCGGCCGATCCCGCGTCCACGACGGACCCTGCGGGCATGCCCCACTCGGTGTCGAAGCTCTACTACATGGTGAACTCGCCCGCGCGCTGGGAGGCGTATCAGCACGCGTTCAAGCGCCTCGTCACGACGGTCGACGGGGTGGAGCGCGTGGCGCACGCCTGGCCCGAATGGGAGATCACGACGACCATCGACACGACCGCGCACTGGGAGATCGCGTGGAAGGCGGTCTCGTGCCACGAATCGCAGATCGCGGTGTACGAGCGGCTCAAGGACCTCGATGCGGAGCGCCACCGCGCGCTCTGGGGCACGCAGGAGTTCTACCGCGCGCTCAGCACGGTGAACGGCGGCCGCGCCAAGGAGCACGATCTCTTCGAGGGACTTCGATGACCGCCCCTCGCCAGGACGGGCCGCTCCGCGACGCCCCGCTCGCGATCGATTCGGCGACGTTCCGGAGCTGGGGGCACGCCCTCGTGGATCAGCTCGCCTCGCTCCTCGACTCGATACCGTCGCGGCCGGTCACGCCGGGCGAGACGCCGTCCGACGTCCGGAGAGCTCTCGATCTCGAGGGTCCGCTCCCCGAGGAGGGCATGGACGGAGGCAAGCTCCTCGAGGAGACCGCGAGGAAGCTGTTCGACCATTCGCTCTTCAACGGACATCCGCGATTTTTCGGCTACATCACGGCGTCGCCCGCTCCGATCGGGATGCTCGGCGATCTGCTCGCCGCCTCGGCCAACCCGAACGTGGGGGGCTGGGTCCTCGCTCCCGCGGCCTCGGAGATCGAGTCGCAGACCCTGCGCTGGATCGGGGAGCTGATCGGGTTCAGGGCGGCCGAGGGGATCCTCGTGAGCGGCGGCAACATGGCCAACATCGTCGCGTTCTACGCGGCGCGCGCCGCGCACGCCGACTGGCCGGTCCGCGCGCAAGGCGTGGCGGCCGGCCCACAGCTCCGTGTGTACGGCTCCGCCGAGACACACACCTGGATCCAGAAGGCGGCCGATCTCTCGGGCATCGGCGAGCAGGCGGTCCGGTGGATCGCGGTGAAGCGGGATCAGACCATGGATCTGGACGCGCTCCGCGCCCAGGTGGACGCGGACCGCGCCGCAGGGGACCGGCCGTTCCTCGTCGTCGGCACCGCCGGCTCGGTGAGCACCGGCGCGATCGATCCGCTCCCGGAGCTCGCCACGTTCTGCCGCGAGCGGGGGCTCTGGTTCCACGTCGACGGCGCGTACGGCGGGCTCGCCGCCGCGCTGCCCGACGCGCCCGCGGCCCTGAAGGGTCTCTCGGCCGCCGACTCGATCGCGGTGGATCCGCACAAGTGGCTCTACGCTCCGCTCGAGGCGGGATGCACGTTGATCCGCGAGGCGGGGCGCCTCCGGAGCGCGTTCTCGTACCGCCCGCCCTACTATCACCTCGACGAGGAGGCGGTCAACTTCCTCGACCTCGGACCGCAGAACTCCCGCGGATTCCGCGCGCTCAAGGTCTGGCTGATGCTGCGGCAGGCGGGCGCCTCGGGCTACCGGCGCATGATCGGCGACGACATCCGCCTCTCACGCCGCATGGCGGAGGCGATCGCGCGGCGCCCCGACCTCGAGCTCGTAACGCAGGTCCTGAGCATCGCCACCTATCGCTACGTCCCGGAGGATCTCCGGTCGCGCGCGGGGGAAGAGGACGTGGCACGGTTTCTGGACGAGCTGAATCAGGCGATCTTGGAACGGCTCCAGGAAGAGGGGGAGATCTTCGTCTCGAACGCGATCGTCGAGGGGCGGTACGTGCTCCGGGCCTGCATCGTGAACTTCCGCACGCAGGCCGGGGACGTGGATGCCGTACCGGAGATCAGCGCGCGCGTCGGAGCGGAAGTCGACCGCGCGATGCGGTCGAAGCTCAGGCCACCAGCACCTGCCGCCTAGCCTGCGCCGGGACGCGCGGCTCGGGGGTCAGGATTCCATCCAGGTTGAGCGGGTCGGCCGCGGACACCACGAGCCCCTTCCCCCGGTCCGCGCGCTCGCGGCGGAGCCGGCGCATGAGGTCCACCGCCTCCGGCAGCGCGTACTGCTCGCCCGCGAACCGCTGCACGAATCGCCCGCCGCGCACGTCGCCGCGCAGCTCCCGGAGTCGATAGACCCGCACGAGATCCCGCCAGGGAACCGGGATCCGCTCGCGATCGAGCACGCGCCGGAAGACCACGCCGTAGCGCGCGAGGAGCTGGGTCGCCGCGAACTCGACGAGCGCGGGATCGACCGGCCCTGCGGACTCGGTCCGTGATTCGCGGAGCCGCGACCAGCGGCCCGAGGGTGAGAACGGGGCGTGCTTCATGACGCCGCGCCGGCGGCTCGGCGGCGTGATGAGGCGCCGGATGCCGCCGAAGGAATCGCATGTGATGGCGCCCGCCGCGATCAGCTCGGCGAGCCCCATCGCGACGTGGGACGGAAGCATTCCCGAGCGGCGCTCGAGATCGCGCGTGAACGTGGCGCCGCTCCGGTCGAGGAGCTCGAGCAGGACCTCGGCGTAGGACGAGCGCATGGGCGAAGCCGGCTCGCCATCCTGCTCGGGCGCCGGCTCGCCCTTCTCCGCGAGGGCCGGCTCCGGCGTGGCGATTCCGGACGCGAGCGCGAGCCATGGATCGAGGTCCTCCCGCGGCACGAGACAGATGGGGGTCGTCCGGATCGGTGAGCGCCCTCCTCCCCAGAGCCGTCCCCACGCGACCTCGCCCGAGAGCGTGACCTGGTCGAGCCATTCCTGCCTGTATCCCTGGATGCGGGAGGGAAGCACGGCCCCCTCCCACTCGGCCGCCGCGATCTCGAATCCGGCGAGCTGCCGCACCACCTCCACGATGCCGCGCGGGCCTTCGAGGTGATAGCCCTCGGCCCCGTGCTGCCAGCAGGTGAGGAAGCGCCAGAACTCGGCGGCGGTCACGGGCTCGATCTCGCGGCGCAGCTTCTCCAGGGTGTCGCGATGGATGCGCGCGAGGAGCCGCCGGTCGCAGAAGGCGCGTCTCGCTTCGATGCGGCAGCGAAGCACCGAACCCTCGACCTCGAGCTCTAGCAAGGAAGCCTCGGCCCCGGCGGGTAGGAACGGGATCGCCCGCATCCGCTCCTCGCCGCGAGGCGCGCGGGGGCGCTCCTCGTCCGGCGCGAGGACCACCACCGGACCGAGCGCTTCCATCCGCCCGCGGACCAGCGCCACCGGATCCACGACCGTCTCCACCGCCCGCCAGGCTGGACCCTCGAGGCTCTGGAACGGCACGACGCGTCCATCCGCGCGGAGCGAGTCGATCCACTCCATCCACCCCGAATCCTCCGCCTCGGCTTCCGTGACGTAACCCATCCACAAGAGCGCCTCGTGCGTCTCCTCGTCGCTCTCGGGCTCCGGCCACGCCTGCTCGCGCACCCGCGCCACGGCGTCGGGATCGAGCGCGCCGAGCGTGTCCGCGATCTCGGGATCGAGCCCGCGACGCGCGCTCACCGCCTGCGTACGGCGCTCCTCGAGCGGCGCGTCGTCGAGGAAACCGTACGGCATCACGTTGAGAATGCCGCGCGCAAAGGCCGAGGGCTCGCGCGTGTCGACCGCGTGACGGCGGATCCTGCCGTCGCGCAAACCGCGCAGGACCTCGAGGAACCCCTCCACGTCCATGGCCTCATGGAGGCAGTCCTCGATGGTCTGGCGCACCAGCGGGTGCTCCCACGGAACCGGGAGGTCGCCCGGGGGCATCGTCTCGGGGCAGGCGAGCGCGCTCGGGAACGCCCGCACGAGCTCGTCTTCGGCGCGCATCCGGATGAGCGGCGTCGGAACGCGCTTGCCGCCCCCCTGCGTCCGGGACACGAGGAGCGACCGCGTGAGATTCCAGCGCCAGCGGGTGCCGAACATCGGCGCATCGAGGAGCGCCTGCACGAGAAGATCACGGGCCACGTCCACGTGCAGGAACTGGAACACGTCCTCGAGCGGGAAGCTGTGCTGTGGGCCGAGCGAGATGACGATCGCTTCCTCGTTCGCCGCCGCCTGGAGCTCGAACCCGAAGCCGCGGCAGAACCGTTTTCGAAGCGCGAGGCCCCACGCGCGATTGATGCGGCTCCCGAAGGGAGCGTGCACCACCAGCTGCATGCCGCCCGACTCGTCGAAGAACCGCTCCAGCACCACGCACTCGGGCGTCGGCACGGCGCCGAGCGCGCGCGCCCCCTCGTCCAGGTACTCCGCGAGCTGCGTCGCGGCCGCGGGAGCGACGCCCGCCTCCTCGGTGAGCCAGCGCGTCTCTCGACCCTGCTCGCGCACGCGGCCCACGGCCGCCGCGAGCTCGTCGGTCCGCGCGGGCCCTTCGCCCAGCCAGAAGGGAATGGTCGGCGGCGCGCCCCGCGCATCGGCCACGCGAACGACCCCGGGCTCGACGCGCAGGATCTGCCACGAGGCGTTCCCGAGCTGGAACACGTCGCCCCCGTTCGCCTCCACCGCGAAATCCTCGTCGAGCGATCCCACGAGCGTTCCTTCCGGCTCGAGCACCACGCGGTACTGTCCGGTATCGGGGATCGCGCCGCCCGAGGTGAGCGCGGTGATCGACGCGCGCTTGGTCGCGCGCAGCCGGTCGTTCACGCCGTCGCGATGGAGGAGCGCCGCGCGCCCTTGCGTGTGGAGCCGCACGACCTCGTCGAACTCCGCGCGCTCGAGTCTCCGATAGGGCCATGCGCGCCGGAAGGCTTCGTGGAGCGCGGCCTCGTCCCACGTCCCGGCGACGCAGGCGGCGACGATCTGCTGCGCCAGGATGTCGAGCGGCCGGTCGGGCACGTGCAGTCGATCGAGCTCGCCCCGACGCACGGAATCGAGGAGCGCCGTCGCCACGACGAGCTGGTCCTGCGTGAGGGGGAACATGCGCCCCTTCGGCGTGCGGCCGAGCGCGTGGCCGCTCCGCCCGACGCGCTGGAGGAGCACCGAGATCGATGAGGTCTCGCCGATCTGGATCACCAGATCCACGTCGCCGATGTCGATCCCGAGCTCGAGCGACGCCGTCGCGACGAGAGCCCGGAGCTCGCCCGCTTTGAGGCGGCGCTCCGCATCGAGCCGCCGCTCGCGCGCGAGGCTCCCGTGGTGGCTCGTCACCTTGTCCTCGCCCAGCACCGCCGTGAGCTTGGCCGCGATCCGCTCGGCCAGCTTTCGCGTGTTCACGAAGACCAGCGTGGTCCGGTGCGCCTGGATCAGCTCCGCGGCGCGCGCCACGATCTCGCCCCACTGCTCGTGGGAGCAGACCGTGGCGAGCGGGGTGTCGGGCACCTCGATCGCGAGATCGAGATCCCGCCGGTGGCCGATGTCCACGATGGCGCATTCGCGGCCGACGCCGGCGAGCACGCGCGCGACCTCGTCGACCGGCTTCTGCGTGGCGGAGAGGCCGATCCTCTGGAGCGGCCCGTCCACGAGCGCCTCGAGCCGCTCGAGCGAGAGCGCGAGGTGCGCCCCCCGCTTGTTGCCGGCCATCGCGTGGATCTCGTCGACGATGACCGTGCGCACGGTCCTGAGCATCGCGCGCCCGCCCTGGCTCGTGAGGAGGATGTAGAGCGACTCCGGCGTGGTGACGAGGATGTGCGGCGGCTTCCGCGTCATCGACGCGCGCTGGCTCGATGGCGTGTCGCCGGTACGGACGAGAACCCGCACGGCGGCGAAGGAGGGATCGCGCGTCTCGAGCTCGCGGAGCGGCGCGTCGAGATTCTTCTGCACGTCGTTCCCGAGCGCCTTGAGCGGAGAGACGTAGAGGACGAGCGTCTGGTCGGGAAGGTCCGGCCCCTGCCGGAGGAGGCCATCCAGGGCCCAGAGGAAGGCGGCCAGCGTCTTCCCGGTCCCGGTCGGGGCGGCCACCAGGGTGTGCCGCCCGCCCGCGATCAGGGGCCAGCCCTGCTCCTGGGGCGCGGAGGGCGTGCCGATCCGCTCCAGAAACCATTGGCGAACGGCAGGATGGAAGAAATCGAGCGGCACCGCTGTCCTCCTCGATGACGTCAGACCGGGTCCACATTATACCCCGCGGGAGGCGCGCCTGGTCCCTGGCGGGAACGGGGGTTCACCGCCGGTGGCCGTCCCAGCCACCGCCTACGGCGAAAGCCTTTAAGTCCCTGTGCCGAAAGGCCGATGGGTGATTTCGGGAGCCTCCAGGCGCTCCCCGATCCATCCATCCAAGAGGACTCGCATTCGGCCATGATCCGTCGCCTTTGGATGCCGCTTCTCACGTTGCTTCTCGTCGCCGCTTCGAGCGAAGCCGCGACGATCCGGGGCACCGTGCGCGTGCCCCGATCCGTTGCGGCGTCCATGACGCCGTCGAATCCGTACCCGGGCCGTGCCTCGACGATGCGCGCGACCGCCGTGCGCCGTGGCGCCGTGACCGACGCCGTCGTCTCCATCGTCGGCCCCGCGCCCGGCACCTGGCGCGGCCTTGCCGGCGAGGCGTCCGCGAGTCCGCTCCGCGGCGGCCGGCTCGCGCAGAAGAGCCAGGGCTTCGAGCCGCGCGTGCTTCCGGTGGCGGTCGGAGGGAGGGTCGATTTCCCGAATCTCGACCCGATCTATCACAACGTGTTCAGCGTCTCCCCGCCCAAGCGCTTCGATCTGGGCAAGTACGGCCAGGGAAAGTCGAAGTCGCTCGTCTTCGACAAGCCAGGTCTCGTGAACGTCTACTGCGACATCCACTCCAACATGGAAGCGTTCATCGTCGTCCTGCCGAACGCCTGGTTTGCGCAGCCCGACGCCGATGGCCGCTTCACGCTTCCGCCGCTGCCGGCGGGGACGTACCAGGTCCGCGTGTGGCATCCCGACCTCGGCGATCGCACGGTGGACGTCACCGTTTCGGACGACGAGACGCGCGACGTGGAGCTGAGCCTCCTTCCATGAAGGGCGTGCGGCTCCACTGGAAGATCCTCTTCGCGACCGTCCTGCCGCTCCTCGCCCTGACCTCGGCCGTCCTCTGGACCGTCAACCGGAGCATCACGGAGCAGGCGGAGCGGAACGTGCGCGAGGATCTGATCCGCGCGGCCTCGATCTTCGAGGACATGCTCGGGGCTCGCGCGGAGGAGCTCGCGATCGCGGGGCAGGTGATCGTCGAGGATCCGAAGTTCTTCTCCATCCTCACGCTCCCTGGGCCGGCCGCCGATCCTCAGGTGAGGGCCACGGCCGAGGGTGTGGCGGCGGACTTCAACGACATCACGCAGACCGACCTCTTCGTCGTCTTCGACGCGAACGGACGCGTCGTGGCCGACGCGAGCCGCCGCCGTCTCGCCGCGCCGGCTCCCCAGGGGGCGGCCCTGGCCTCCGATGACGCCCGGCCCCGCTCCGCCATCCTGGTCGAAGGAGGGGGACACTTCCAGGTAGCCGCGATTCCGGTCCTCGCGGGTCCGAGGCGTGTGGGGACGCTCCTTCTCGGCGCCGCGATCGGTCAGGACCTCGCCGAGCGCCTTCGCACCTTGACCCGGAGCGAGGTGACGTTCGTCTCGAACGGCCTGGTGACCGGGTCGACCCTCGAAACGAGCGCCGATCGCCACGCGCTGGCGACGGCGCTCTCCTCGCGGGGCGTCTCCGAACCCAGGCGCGAACCCACCGAGGCCGAGGTGTTCACGTTCGCGGGCGCGACCTCGCGCTACATCACGGTGGCGGGAGCCATCCGCGGCTCGGCGCCGGGCGAGGGGCAGCTCTTCGCCATCCAGCGATCGCTCGCCGCCGAGACGGCGTTCCTCTCCGGCATGCGCACGGCCCTCCTCGAGCTGGGACTCCTCGGCGCCGTGCTCTCGTTCGCGCTCGGCTACGTCATCTCCCGGAGCATCACCGCCCCGGTGCGCACGCTCGTGCGGGGCGCGGAGGAGATGGAGCGGGGCAATTACGACTACCCGCTCCAGGTCAAGAGCACGGACGAGATCGGCTACCTCGCGGTGCGGTTCCGCGACATGCGCCAGAAGCAGCGGGTCTACGTGAAGAGCCTCGAGGAGGTCGCCCGGTTGAAGGGGGACTTCATCGACGTCGCGTCGCACGAGCTGCGCACCCCTTTGAGCGTGCTCCAAGGCTTTCTGGAGCTCCTCGCCCACGAGCGGCTTGGCCCGCTGACCCCCAACCAGAAGGAGGCGGTCGCGGCGATGGAGGGAGGCGTCTCCGCGCTCACCCGGATCGCGGAGGACGCGTGGCGCGTCTCCCAGATCCAGAGCCGCCGCCTCGTCCTCGCGACGGGGGCGCACGACATCGGCTCGATCCTGGAGGAAGCGGTCGGGCGCGCGCGGGTCGCGGCGCGCGGGCGGAAGGTCGAGATCGGAATGGAGCGCCCCTCCTCCATTCCGCCGCTCCTCGTCGATGGGCCGCGCCTGACCGAGGCCGTGGCGCACCTCGTCTCGAACGGCGTGCGGTTCACGCCCGACGGAGGGAGCGTGACCGCCTCGGCCGTGATCGAGGAGGGCGACCTCCTGATCCACGTCGTGGACACGGGGGAGGGCATTCCGCCGGACCGCCTGGAGAAGCTGCTCGATCGGAGCTTCGCGTTTCGCGACACGCTGAACCACCACTCGTCGTCGACGCTCGAATACAGGTCCGAGGGACTGGGTCTCGGGATCCCCATCGCGCGCGGCGTCGCGGAAGCACACGGCGGCGCGCTCGCGGCGCGGAGCCGCCCCGGCGCGGGTTCCGTCTTCACGCTCCGGATCCCGGCCAAGCCGGCATTCGAGAGCGAGGAGGAGGCGGCGTGATCCCGCGCGTCCCGGCGGCCCTCCTGGTCCTGGCGCTCGCGGAATGCGCCCTCGCTCCCACTCCTGCGCGGGCGGAGCCGCCCGACGTGCGCGTGCACGGGCTCCTCGATCTGGTCGCGGCGCAGCGCAGCGACACGCACGAGCTCAACAAGCTCACGCGCGGCGACTCGCCCTACGATCCCTACGGGCTGCGGGTCTTCATCGACGGCAGCGTGAACGAGCACGTCGACATGTTCGGACAGGTCGTCCTGCGCGATGGGGCGACGCCGTACGTGGACGGAGCCTATGTCCTCTTCACGCCGTTCCCCGGGACCGATACGCACCTCCTGGCGGGCAAGATTCCATGGCCCATCGGCACCTATGGACCGCGCACCTACTCGAACAAGAATCCCCTCATCGCGACTCCGCTCATGTACCAGTACCACACGACCCTTCTGTGGTGGGAGATCCCGCCAAGCGCCGACGTCCTGATCGCGAACTCGGGAAACGGTCAGTACGGCATCGACTACTTCGGCTATCCGATGGGCATGGGCATGGCCGTGGTGGACGACTCCTGGTGGGACGTCGGTGTCAGCGCCGTGGGCAGCACGGGCCCCGTCGAATGCTCGATCGGGATCACGGCCGGTACGCCGGGCTGGGGAAGCACCGTGAAGGACGAGAACTCGGGCAAGGCGATCATGGGGCGGATCGGCCTCGCTCCGACGCCGGGGCTGCGCTTCGGTGTCTCGACGGCGCTCGGGCCCTACCTCGTCGAGGGCTTGAACGACAAGCTCGCCCCCGGGAAGACCGTGGACGGGTTCTATCAAACGCTCGGCATGGTGGACTTCGAATTCGCGACGGGCTACTTCGAGCTGCGCTCCGAGGGGGCGTGGAACACCTGGCAGACCCCGACGGTGGGCGATCTGGGCGTCACGACGGGATACGTCGAGATGAAGTACCACCTTCCCTTCGGCGCCTACGCCGCGGGGCGTCTCGACGGCATTCGCTTCTCGGAGATCGAGGATTCGAACGGAGTGAAGCACTCCTGGGACTCGAACGTCGCGCGCTGGGAGCTCGGCGCCGGCTACCGCGTCGACCGCAACATCCTCATGAAGCTGGTCTACCAGCACACGACCATGGAAGGGCGCGACATCAAGCCGTCCCTCTTCGCGGCGCAGGGCTCCTTCACGTTCTAGTTCGTCCAGTCCCTGCTTGCGGTTCCACGCACCGCCCCGTAGATTCGCCCGATGGCTGACCTCACCGCCGTGGACCAGTGGCTCGAGACCCACCTCGATGACAGCCTGAGCGAGCTTCGCCGGCTCGTCGCGCAGCCCAGCGTGGTCGCGCAGAACCTGGGCATCGAGCCGTGCGCGGAGCTCGTCGCCTCCATGCTCCGCGCGCGCGGCTTCGCGACCGAGGTGCTCCCGACCGGCGGATCCCCCGTGGTGGTCGCCGAGCGCGGCGGCCTTAGCGACCGCACGCTCGTGATCTACAACCACTACGACGTGCAACCCCCCGAGCCCCTCGACCTCTGGACGAGCCCTCCCTTCGAAGCCACGCTCCGGGACGGCAAGCTCTACGGTCGCGGCGTGAGCGACGACAAAGGGCACCTCGTCGCGCGGCTCCACGCGATCGACGCGCTCCTCGAGGCAGGCGGCGAACTCCCGTGCCGGATCAAGTTCGTGATCGAAGGGGAGGAGGAGGTCGGAAGCGTCCACATGCCGGCGTTTCTCGAGCGCGAGAAGGGCCGGCTCCAGGGGGACGCGTGCCTCTGGGAGTTCGGATATCTGGATCAGGGGGACCGACCGCTGCTCCACGCCGGGCTGCGCGGGATCTGCTACGTCGAGCTCCGCGTGCGCACCGCCGCGCACGACGCGCACTCGGGCATCGGTGGATCGATCTTCCCGAACGCCGCCTGGAGGCTCACGTGGGCGCTCGCGTCGCTCAAGGGCCCGGACGAGCGGATCCGCATCCCGGGGCACTACGACAAGGTGCGCGCTCCCTCGGCGCGCGACCGCGAGCTCATGGCGAAGACGCGGGACCGGGCTCTCGAATTCCGCGAGCTCTACGGCGTGCGACGCTTCCTCCGCGATCTCGAGGGAGAGGATCTCAAGATCGCCGAGGTGTTCGAGCCCACCTGCACGATCTGCGGGATCACGACGGGATACCAGGGGCCCGGCTCGAAGACGGTGCTCCCCGCGTACGCGTCGGCGAAGGTGGACTTCCGGCTCGTGCCCGACATGATGCCCGAGGACGTGTTCCGCTCGCTGCGGGCGCATCTGGACGCGCAGGGCTTTCAGGACGTCGAGACGGTGCTCCTCGGTAGAACGGGTCCTGGGCGCACCGATCCGGACCATCCGTTCCTCGCCCTCGTGGCACGCACCGCGGAGCCCGTGTACGGAGCGCCCTCGCAGATCGTGCCGATGATCGGCGGCTCGGGACCGACCCATTCCTTCATCCACATCCTCGGCCTCCCGATCGCGACCGCGGGGCTTGGATACGCGGACACGCGCGCGCACGCGCCCGACGAGAACCTCCGCGTCGACCACTACCTGAAGCACGCGAAGCACGTGGTTCGGATCCTCGAGGCCTTCGCCAAGAGCTGACGCAGCATGGCGGTCGGTGGACGGGGCGCCCGCCCTCTAGGGATTGCCGTCGTGCCGCGCAGCCGGTAGGGTGTAGTCGAGGGACTGAGAGGGGAGGACGCGGGAACGCGCCACTCCCAGGAGTCCACAAGGAGGGGACGATGGGATCGAGGCTCCGAATCGTACAGGCCGTGGCTGTCTGCGCCACGGCCATCTTGCTTTTGGGATGCAACGCCAAGGACTACCAGGTCGCCAAGGTCGCCCCGACGCAGGGAAACACCGCCAAGGGCGAGGTCCGCTTCTACAAGGTGGACGGAGGCGTGCGCGTGATCGCCTCGATCGAAGGGCTCACGCCGGGGAAGCACGGATTCCACGTGCACGAGAAAGGGGATTGTTCCGCACCGGACGCCGCCTCGGCCGGCGGACATTTCAATCCGACGGGCTCGCCCCACGGCGCGCCGACCGCGCCCCCGACGGGAAGGCACGCGGGCGATCTCGGCAATCTGGAAGCCGACTCCAACGGCAAGGCGAACTACGACCGCGTCGACTCGATGCTCGTCTACGAGAGCTTGAGCGGCCTCTCGATCCTGGTTCACGCGGGCGAGGACGACTTCGTGACGCAGCCCTCCGGCAACTCGGGAGCGCGCGTCGGCTGCGGGGTGATCCAGCCCGCCCAGTGAGCCGGGCCGCCGCTCAGTGCGCCATCGGCCCCGTCTCCATGCGGTCGCGGAGTCCGGCGACTCCAGTCTGACGGGCGCAGCTCACGCAGCAGTAGAGCGCGCCGCCCGACTCCACGCCATGCCCGATGATCCTGCAGTCGCAGTGCTCGCAGGTCGGGGCGAGGAGGTGGATCGCGCACTCGAAGCTGTCGAAGGTGTGGCTCTTCCCGTCCATGATCACGTCGAAGGACTTGTCGTACTCGTTGCCGCAGCACTCGCACCGCGCCATGACCTCTCCTCTCCCCGCGCTTGGCGGAGGTCGAAACTGCACTTCGTTGTAAGGCCCACGGCCGGGAGCGCGTCGCGCCGCGCCGTGGTTCGCTACCGCATCACTTCACCCTGGAGCCCTATCCCCAACGAAAATCATCGGATCTGGCGACATCCCTCTCGAGACATCGGGGCCCGGAACAGGGGCGGGTGAAGGGAGCGGTCTGCTTGCATAGGTCGGGCCCGGGGCGTATTCCGGCCCCATGAACCTCCTCGCGACCAGGCGCGGGCGGCTCGCCGCGTTCTTCCTCCTCTACGTGACCGAGGGCATCCCTTCGGGATTCACCGGCGTTGCCGTCGCCACGCGCATGCGGCGCCTGGGACTGGACCCGGCGGCCATCGGCATGTTCACGGCGGCCCTCCTCCTTCCCTGGGCGGTGAAGTGGGCGTTCGGTCCCTTCGTGGACGTGATCTCGAGCGACCGATGGGGACGCCGTCGAAGCTGGATCCTCGGGACGCAGACGCTCATGTCGCTGACGATCCTGCTCGCGATGGGAGTCGACATGCGCGCGAGCCTGACGCTCTTCACCGCGGTTCTCGTCGCGCACAGCCTCTGCAGCGCGGTCCAGGACGTCGCCATCGACGCGCTCGCGGTGCAGGTGCTTCGGGGCGACGAGCGCGGACTGGCCAACGGGCTCATGTTCGGTGGGCAGTATCTGGGCACGGCGCTCGGAGGCACCGGTGCCCTGTTCCTGGCTTCGGTCGCCGGGTTTCCCGTCACCTTCATCGCGGTCTCGGCCGCCATCGCGCTGGTCACCGCCGCCGTCGCCTGGCCCATGCGCGAGCCCCCCGGGCCTCCGCGACCGCCGCTCGGCTTGCGATCGGTGGGGGAGGGCATCGTCGCGTTCGTCCGGGACACGGCCCGCTCCTTCACCGGGAGCCGGGCCGCGCTCGCGGCGATCGTGCTCGCCCTTCTTCCCATGGGTGGTTACGCGCTGTCGCTCTCGCTCCAGTCGAACCTCGCGGTCGAGCTCGGGCTGACCGACCGCCAGGTCGGAACGCTCTCGCTCCTGTCCACGCTCCTCTCGGCGGGATTCTGCGTGCTCGGCGGCTGGATCTCGGACCGATGGGGACGACGCCGCTCGCTCGCGACGTTCATCATCGGCACCACGCTGCCGACGTTCGCGATGGCCGCGGCCATGCAGCACTTTGGCTGGATCCTGCCGGTGAGCCCGCTCCTCCCGAACCGTCCCGTTCCGGCGCCCGAGCTGGTCTCGCTCTTCTGGTCGCTCACGCTCGCGTACGCCGTCTTCCAGGGGCTCATGTACGGCGTGGGCACCGCCATCTTCATGGACGTGACGAATCCGCTCGTGGCCGCGACGCAGTTCACCGGCTACATGGCGCTCTGCAACCTGGTCTACTCCTACAGCGCGGCCTGGCAAGGGCATGCCGCGGTCGCCTGGGGCTACCCCGCAACCCTCGTGATCGATGGCGCGTTCGGCCTCTTGAGCGTCCTCGTCCTGCCGCTCATGGGATCTCTCGCCGGGAGCCGAGCACCCGCAGCAGCACCGGAGGCATCCAAAATAGAAGCGTGAGGCATCGTGCCCACGCGTCATGAACCCGCCGGGAGCGAACGCCCCGGCGCGAGGAGGTGCCCGATGCACCATTCGTTCCGTCGTGCCCTGGTCCACGCCCGTTGTTCCCACCGAGGCCAGGCCCGCCACTCCGTCCCGCTCCACGCATCGCCCTGGGGTCACGCCGACGCGCGCGACGCCGCGTCCGATGCCGGTGGCGGCGGATTCGGAGTTCGTCGTCCCCTTCGATTCCTTGCCTACAAGCTCGGCCTCGCGGAGCCGCAGGTCGTCCAGCTCGCCCGAATCCTGGACGAGCTCAAGACCGAGCGCGCGCAGCACGCGGTGGACGAGCGGCGTCGCCTCTCGGCGCTCGCCGAGGCGGTGGGGTCGGAGTCGTTCGTCGAGGCGAAGGCGGAGGAAGCCGCGTCCTTGAAATCCGCGAGCACGCAGCGTCTCGAGGCGGCCGTCGTGAAGGCGGTCCGCCAGCTCCACGAGCTGCTGGATACGGCGCAGCGCGAGCGGCTCGCCTATCTCATTCGTACCGGGACGCTCGTTCTCTAGCGAGGGCGCACCCAAACCATTCCAACCCGGGGCGGCAGGGCGCAAGCCGGCCGCCCCGTTTGGCTCGAGCCGGTCGGGGCCCCGAATCGGCGCGTGGCCACAATTGAAAATACAGATTGATTTTCATCAAGCGGGGCGTATCGTCCGGGAATGGCCGCATCGCGACGCGCGATCTCCGATCGCCACCAGCTCCGCGCCCTGGCCAGCCCTGTCCGACAGGAGCTGGTCGACCTTCTCGCGCGTACCGGTCCGACCTCTGCCGCGGAGTTGGGGGCCTTGATCGGTCGCCCCGCCGACGGGCTCTATTACCACCTGCGCGAGCTCCAGCGGGTCGGTCTCATCTCGCCGGCCGGATCGCGGAAGCGGGGGCGGCGTCGGGAGGCGATCTTTCGCTCCGCCTACCGTGAACCGTCCCTCGTTCATGATCCGTCGCCCCAAGGCAATTCACCGGCCGTGACCACGATCATCGGCTCGATGCTCCGCCTCGGGGCGCGTGACTTCCGGAAGGCTGTCGGCTCACCACGGGTTCGCACCCACGGACCGTATCGAGAGCTTTGGGGCCTTCGGGTGACAGGCTGGCTCACGCCGGACGAGATCGTCGAAGTGAACCGGCGAATCGTCTCGCTCCAGAACGCCGTCGCCCGCCCGCGCTCCCGGGGAAAGCTCTACGCGATCACAATCCTGCTCACGCCGCTCGAGCATCGCGCGCGCAAGAAACAACGCCGACCCAGGGTGCCCCGGGCGAATCCATGATCGCGCGCCCAGGACCGCTACGGCTCTCCCGAAACAGGGAAGGCCAGCCCGGCGTAGGGGACGGTGTCGGGACCGCGGGAGACCGCGGGACAGACGGGCACCTCTTCCTCGGCACACCGGGAGGCGCCGATGGCATCACAAACCGAGGAGGATCCCATGCTTAGCACGCGCGGCCTGGTGAAGGTCTACCCCGGCCCGGTCACCGCCCTGAACGGCGTCGATCTCGACGTGGCCCCCGGAATGTTCGGACTCCTCGGCCCCAACGGAGCGGGGAAGTCGACCTTCATGAAGATCCTGGCCGGCCTGCTCGAGCCGACCTCCGGCTCCGTGACCCTCGACGGCGCCGACACCCTGAGCCATCCCGAAACACTCTGGCCGAGGCTCGGCTACCTGCCTCAAGAGTTCGGTTTCTATCCCCACTTGAGCGGGCAGGCCATGCTCGCGCACCTCCTCGAGCTGAAGGGCGTGACCGCGCCGCAGGGGATGAAGAAGCTCACGGCCGAGCTCCTGGAGCGCGTCAATCTGAGCCACGCGGCCAAGCGTGCGGTGAAGGGCTACTCGGGCGGCATGCGCCAGCGCCTCGGCATCGCGCAGGCCATCGCCGGCAATCCGCGCCTCATCATCGTCGACGAGCCGACGGCGGGCCTCGATCCCGAGGAGCGGCTCCGCTTCTACCATCTCCTCTCCGAGCTGGCGCAGGACCGGATCGTGATCCTCTCGACGCACATCGTCGAGGACGTCGCGGTCCTCTGCCCGCGGTTCGCCGTGATCCGCTCGGGACGCCTGCTCGCGGTCACCACGCCGAGCGAGGCGCGCTCCGCGATCGCGGGATGCATGTACGAGGGAACGGTCGAGGTGGCGGACCTGCCGAGGCTCCGCGCGGAGCGCGTGGTCACGCAAGCCCTCCTCGTCGAAGGGAAGAACAGGGCGCGCCTCTACGAGCCGTCGGGTTCACCCCCGGATGGCTTCGCTCCGGTCCCGGTGACGCTCGAGGACGCCTACCTCGTGCTCATGCGCCTGGGCTCGCTGCCGTCGCGCGACCGAATGGGCACGTCGATCCACCGGGGCGACGGCGTCCCCGGGGTGATCACGACGACGCCGGCGGGAGGGGAGCGATGAGCCTTCGCCGCTTCGGCGCGACCTTCGGTGTCGAGCTCGGCCACACCTTCCGCCGCCCGCTCTTCATCATCCTGGCTCTGATCCTCCTCCTGAGCGGATGGGGGCTCTCCACGGGGCACGTCCAGATCTCCTCGGGGGACAGCTCGGTCGGAGGGACGAAGGCCTGGATCACCTCCGAGTTCGCGCAGACGCAGATGATGACCTACATCATCCTCCTCTATTACGCCTTCTTCATCGCGATCGGAGCCGGGCTCACCCTGATCCGCGATCGCGAGACCAAGGTGGACTCGCTCCTCTACTCCACGCCGCTGACGGCCGGGGAGTACGTGTGGGGCCGGTACCTCGCCATCCTGGTCGGCTTCGTCGCGCTCCTGGCCTGGCAGGTGGCCGTCAACGCCTTCTTCAATCATGTCGTGCCGAACGCGAGCGCCAACGAGATCCGGGGGCCCTTCTCGCTCGCGAGCTATGCGCTCCCCGTCCTCACGATCGGGCTGCCGTTCCTCGTCTTCTACGCGGGCCTCGCCATGTACGTGGGGCAGCGGACGCAGAACGGGATCCTCGTCTTCTTCATGTCGGTCGCGCTGCTCCTCGTCTGCGGCTTCTTCCTCTGGACCTGGTCCCCCTCCTGGCTCGACTGGCGGATCAATCGCCTCCTCCAGGTGCTCGACCCTTCCGGGTACCGCTGGCTGAACGAGGCGCTCCTCAAGGTCGATCGGGGGGTGGCTTACTACAACAAGGCGCACGTGGCCTATGACGGTCTCTTCTGGATCAACCGCCTGGCGATGCTCGTGATCGGGTTCGGGTCGGTGCTCCTGACGCAGCGGTCGGTGGCGCGCGCGAAGCGCGGCATCTCCGCGGCCCGCGTGAAGCGGACGAAGGTCCAGGCTGAGGCGGCGACGCCGGCGTTGAGCCCGTGGCTCGAGGGCTCCCAGGGTCTCGCCGGGCTCGCCATGGCGACCAAGCGGCCGTCCTTCCTCGGCACCGTCCGCGCCGTCGCCCGCGCCGAGGTGCGCGAGCTGTCGCGGCAGAAGGGGCTCTACGTCTTCATTCCCCTGATCTTGATCCAGGCGCTCGGCAACGCCCTCATCGCGGTGGGCGCGTTCGATACGCCGATCCTGCTCACCCCAGGGATCACGGCGGTCCAGCTCGCGAGCCAGGTGTCGGGATGGATCTGCCTTCTCCTCATGTTCTACACGGTCGAGTCGCTCGAGCGCGAGCGCGCCGCGGATCTCGCGCCGATCGTCTACTCCACGCCCATCCGCACCGGCGCGCTCCTCGCCGGCAAGGCGCTGGCGAATGCCTTGGTCGGCGCCGCGGTCCTCATGGCGTCGCTCCTCGCGTGCTTCATCGCCGTGCTCGTGCAGCACAGGGTGCCGTTCTCGCTCATTCCCTTCGCGCTGGTCTGGGGACTCCTCCTCATCCCGACCTTCCTCGCCTGGACCGCGTTCGTCACCGCGGTCTACGCATGGGTCGGAAACCGCTACGCCACCTACGGCATCGCTCTCGCCGCGATCATCTTCACGCTCTTCAAGGCTCTGTTCCAGCAGATCAACTGGGCCTTCAACTGGCCGCTCTGGGGCGCGCTCCGCTGGAGCGACCTGGGCTTCTTCGAGACCGACCGGACGGCGCTCCTCTGGAACCGGATCGGCGTTCTCGGGCTGGCGGTCTTCTTCACGGTGCTCGCGGTGCGCCTCTTCGCCCGCCGCGGCCCCGATGCGGTGCAGACGATTCACCGCCTCTCGCCCAAGAGCCTCGTCGGTTCCGCGGTCAGGCTCTCGCCCTACGCCGCGGTTCCCGCGATCGCCGTGTGCGTCCTCATGGTTCAGGTCCACGACGGACTCAACGGCGGCACGGCCAAGAAGGAGGGCAAGGACTACTGGGCGAAGAATCTGAAGACCTGGATGAACGCGCCGCTGCCCGACATCGGGCGCGCGGACATCGCGCTCAGGCTGGATCCCGCGAAGCACTTCATCGCGAGCAAGGGCACGCTCACCCTGGTGAACGGCAGCGATTCCACGCTCGCCCGCTTCCCCCTCTCCGGGGCGCAGCACTGGGAGCACCTCGCCTGGACGATGAACGGGAAGGAGTACGAGCCCGAGACCACCGAGCACCTCTACGTCATCGAGCCGCCCCATCCGCTCGCCCCCGGAGACAGCGTGGTCGTGGGGTGGAGCTTCGACGGGCGCTACCCGAAGGGAGTCACGAAAAACGGCGAGAACACGGACGAGTTCATCCTGCCGTCGGGCGTCGTCCTCACCGGCTTCACGCCCAGCTTCATGCCCGTCGTGGGATACATGGACGCGGTGGGGGAGACGAAGGACAACAAGACCGAGCCGCGCCGCTATCCGCGCGACTACTGGAAGGGGATCACCCGCGCCGGCTTCGGCGCGACGGCGTGGTTCCCGGCGCGCATCGCGGTGACCGGACCGGAGGCCTACACCCTCAACTCGGTCGGCGTCTGCACGAGCAACAGGGTGAAGGATGGCTGGCGCACGCAGGTCTGGGAGACCACCGATCACCCCGTCAAGATCCTGAACGTGGTCTGCGGACGGTGGCAGGAGAAGCAGGGGCACGGCACGACGATCTACTACAGCGCCGTCCACCCCTACAACGTGAACGAGATGTCGACCACGCTCGACGCCGCGCGGCGGTACTACTCGGAGTGGTTCCTTCCGTACCCGTGGAAGGAGCTCAAGCTCTCCGAGTTCCCGGCCCTCGCCGGCTACGCGCAGGGCTTCGGCACCAACATCACCTTCAGCGAGAACATCGGATTCTTGACGCGCAACGACGACAAGACCGACGCGACCTTCCTGGTCACCGCGCACGAAGCGGCGCATCAGTGGTGGGGCAACATCCTCACCCCGGCCGACGGCCCGAACGGCGACTTCCTGAGCGAGGGGGCGGCGCACTTCTCGACGATGCTCCTCTTCAACCAGGTCAAGGGACCGGCCGCGCGGATGGAGTTCGCCAAGGGGATCGAGTCGCGCTACAACGACCGCCGGCGCGTGGATGACGAGCGCGCCATGTACGACGTGGACGGAAAGCGGGAAGCGGACAACACCGTCCTCTACGACCGGGGCGGCTGGGTCTTCTGGATGCTCTACGACTACCTGGGCCACGACCGCGCGCTCGCGGGCTACCGGAACTTCATCCAGACCTGGAGCGTGAGCCGCGACCATCCGGCGCTCCAGGACTTCGTCGCCGCGATGCGCCCCTACGCGCAGGATCCGGTCGCGTACGACGCGTTCGTGAAGCAGTGGATGGAGGACAAGGTCGTGCCCGAGTACCGCGTGAGCGAGGCGAAGCGGCTCTCGGCGCGCTCGGGCTACTCGGTCACCGCGACCGTGCGCAACATCGGCACGGGCATCATGCCCGTGGAGATCGCCGCCGCCGCGGGCGAGCGGTGGACGAAGGCGAAGGATGCGTCGGGCCCGGCGTCGACGCCGAATCCCGCGTACCACGACGCCCGGACCACGATCACGCTGGGGGCAGGGGAGTCGCGCACCGTCACGCTCCACTGCGACTTCAAGCCGGAGCGCATCGTGGTCGATCCGGACGTGCGCGTGCTTCAGCTACGGCGAAAGCTGGCCGTCGCCACCCTCTGAGGGGATGCGCTCGAAGTAGAGCCGTTCCCGCGAGTCCCCCGACGGGTACTCGAGGAGGAGATCCGTGGCGGCGAAGCCGAAGCGGTCCGCCTTGGGCAGGAGCGAGAGGAAGCGCGACTCCAGTCGCATGACCGAGTCGGCGCACGCCATGCGCGTCGCGACCGGAGGCGATACGCCGATCTCCCCGGGATTGTGCTTCGGGTGCACCGCGGCCGAGTACGTGTTGCAGGCCCCTCGTCCCGAGAAGCGCCCGTTGGAGTAGGAGAGCGTCACCTCGGGCGATTCCGGCACGGGAGTGGAATCGTTCAGAGCGCGAAGCCGCCAGCGCGTCCCCTCGATCGCGTCGAGGGAGAGCCGCTCGGGAGGATTGGGGTTTCCCCGCTCCTGCCAGGTGCCCGAATTCCACTCCCAGATGCGCGTCCGGAGCTGGCCGGGAAAGTCGAGCTCGTCGTCGGGACCGGCCTCGACGACGTCGAGCAGGATGCGGTCGTGCTCGAAACGGGCGTCGCGGATCTGGACGCGGTCCCCGATCCTGCGTATCGCGGTGTTCTGGATCTCGTCGTCCCGGTGCTGCACCAGGGCCCAGTAGACGTTGGTGACGTTCCCGCCCGAGTGCCCTTCGAGGAAGACGAGCCCGTCCTCGGAGTTGTCTCCATCGACGTCGCCGATCAGGATGAAGTGGCGCACGAGCGTCACGACCGCCCGCGCGGCGCTTCCGGGTACGGCGGTGTCGCTGAGCCACCGCCCGTGATCCAGCGTGATGGCCACTCCTTCCTCGAGGCCCAGGAAGGTCAGGCTCTCGACGACCGGGAGCGTGATCATCGGCTCCTTCTCCGCCATTTCGGTTTCGGATTCGGGTTCGCGCTTGCCGCACGCGGGGATCGCGAGCGCGAGCGCGAGGCAGAGGGAAACGAGCCGGCGGGTGCGCACTTGGTTGGGCCTCCTCGATCGGGATGAACGCGAGCCCGGCGGACGCCGGGCCCGGGGAAGCGTATCCAGCGTTGCCCCGTTCGGCAAGGGCGCGTAGGCTCCGTCGACCCGATTCGCCGGTTTCGTCCTTGGGGGATGGCCATGACCGAGCTCGACGCCTCCGATCCCAGTATCCGTGCCTTCCTGAGGCACACGCTCGCCACACTCGCGTACCGCGCCGGGAAGACGGTGCGGGGGACTCCCGAGGAGTTCGGTCGCTTTCGGGCGGCTCCCCAGTCGACGTCGGTGGTCGAGGTCCTCGCGCACATGGGGGACCTGATGGACTGGGCGCTCCGCACCGTGGAAGGGAAGCCGAGCTTCACGCAGGCGACGCCGCTCCCGTGGGAGGAGGAAATCGGGCGCTTCTTCGCGTCGCTCGGCGCGCTCGACGCGTACCTGGCATCGGGGGCGCCGATCCACTACGAGCCGGCGCGCCTGTTCCAGGGCGCCCTCGCGGACGCGCTGACGCACACGGGGCAGCTCGCCATGCTGCGACGCCTCTCGGGATTCAAGATGAAGGGGGAGAGCTACAACCGCGCGGACATCCGGATCGGACGCGTGGGCCTCGATCAGACGCCCCCCGATCCCAAGTTCGAGTTCGACTGAGTCAGGAGTCGACATGAAAGCGTGACGGCGCCGTCCGGGTGGACGGCGCCGTTCGCATCTCAGGCCGCTCTACGGCCCCGGGCGGAAGGCGCGCCCGTTCGTGGTCGTCGTTACGCCCGCTGGAACACCTGGTCGATCTGCATCGTCGTGCCGAAGCGGCCCCGGGCGACCTCGGTCCGCACGACCAGCGTGCGGCCGCCATTGGCCAGTCGGAACGTCTGGGTCATCTGCGTGCCGCGCGCTCCCGTCTGCTCGGCTACGAGCATGGGCCCATGCCACTGGCCGACGAGGACGTCGCGACCGCTCTGGTTCTGGTAGCCGTTCCAGTCGTTGTCGTTGTTGCCGAAGCGACCGTTGTTGCCGTACCGCCCTTTGTTGCCAAACCCGAAGTGGTCGTCGAGCAGGACCACCTGGACCACGTTACCCTGGCGGTTCGTCACGCGAAGGCGGTTCGGGCCTTGCGTGATCTGGATCGCCCGGGGGAGCGCCAGGTCGCGGACCGCGGCGTTCGAGCCTCGGCCCGGGCCGAAGTTCTTGTCGCTGTGGCGCTGATCGAGACGCCACGTGCCGCTCAGATTCGGCGTGGGGACGATGGTGCGGGCCGACGCGTCGACCGCCATGAAAGCAGTGACGAGAGCCGCCAGCGCGAGACTCCAAACCGTGCGTCGATTCATGGTCAGTTCCTCGGGTACTCACCCTGGGGGGTCAGTGGCCGCCGAAGCCTTGCGCCCGGCCTGCCCGGCACGAGCCCCCTGCCCGTGTCTGACCCTAAGACGCCTGGACCTGTGGCAGATCCATGGCACCCGCCCGGCAGATTGTGATGCGGGCTAAGTTGTTGGAAGTGTGGGGGCTAGGGCCCAGGAAAGATCGGCCATTCGGGCCCGCCAGGGGGCCCCGCGCTCGTAGGCGTGGGCGATCCGGAGGGCCAGGTCCTCGCGGAAGGGGGCCGCGTAGATCATGAGCCCGATCGGCAAGCCCTCCTTCGTGAGCCCGCAGGGAACCGATATCCCGCAGAGATCGAGCAGATTGCCGAGCCCGGCGTTTCGGTTGAGCTTCAGGTTGTAGTCGAAATACTCCTGCGTCGGCGCGCTCAGGCCCTCGAGCGGACGCGCCGGCACCATGGCGGTCGGAACGAGGAGCGCGTCGATTCCGTGGAGACGCGTGAGTATCCGATCCCGAAGCTCCGCGATCGAGCGGAGAAGGATCAGGTAATCCACCGCCGCGAGCTCGCGTCCCGGAGCCATGCGAAGCGCCACGACGGGGTCGAGCTCGTCGAAGTGCTCGTCGAAGAGCTGCCGGTTCACCGCGATTCCTTCCGATGCGATCAAGAGCGCCCGCTTGGGGAGCGTCCACGCTTCCGCGATCTCGGGCACCTCCATCGACGCCACGTCGGCGCCGAGCGAGCGGAAGACCTCGCCGGTATCCCGCACCGCCCGCTCGACCTCCGGATCGACATCGTGGAAGAACAGGGTCTCGGCGAAGCGGAGTCGAAGACCGCGTACGCCCTCCTCGAGGCTCGACAGGACGTTACGGGACGCCCCGTGCGACGTCGCGGAGTCGCGAGAGTCGGCCCCCTGGAGCTCCTGATACACGAGCGCCGCGTCCTCCACGGTGCGCGCGATCGGTCCCACGCTGTCGAGCGTCCAGCTCAGCGTGTGGACTCCCGCACGGCTCACCTGTCCGACCGTTGTCTTGAGTCCGACCACCCCGCACAGCGCGGCGGGAACGCGAACCGAACCGCCGGTGTCGGTGCCGAGAGCGACCGGGACGAGCCCCGCCGCAACGGCAGCGGCGCTCCCGCTCGAGGAGCCTCCGGTCGCGTGGGGAACGCGGCTCCACGGATTGCGCGGCGTGCCCTGGTCGTTGTTCACGCCCACCATGCCGTACGCGAGCTGTACGGTGTGGGTCTTGCCGAGGAGCGCCATGCCGGCCGACGCGAGACGGCGCACCGCTTCCGCGTCCTCGCGCGCGATCCGGTGCGCGAGGAGATGCGTGCCGGCCGTGCTTGGCTCGCCGGCGACGTCGAAGAGCTCCTTGGCCGCGTAGGGGATCCCCTGGAGCGGGCCCATGTCGACCCCGGCCCGGAGCGCTGCCTCCGCGACCCGCGCCTCCTCGAGCGCGCGATCGCGGGTGAGCCTGAGGAAGCTCCGGAGGGCCGGGTCGATCGCGTCGATGCGCGCGAAGCACCGCTCGACGACGGCGGTTGGCGAGATCGCTCCGCGCCGGAAGGCGGCGCCGATCTCGCGGATCGTTCCGATGGGGGAGTCCATGCGCTCAGAGTAACCGCCTGGCGGGCTGTTGGGAACGTGCTCTCCGCGTGCTATAGTTTCCCCTCCTTCCGCTCCCCAAACCCGACCCCATGGAGGTAGTGCGATGCCGCTTCAGCTGGGTGATCCTGTTCCCGATTTCACCGCAACCACCACGCAGGGCGAGATCCGCTTTCACGAGTGGATGGGCGATGGCTGGGCGGTCCTCTTCTCCCACCCGAAGGACTTCACGCCGGTCTGCACGACCGAGCTGGGCGAGGTGTCGCGCCTGAAGCCCGAGTTCGAGAAGCGGAACGTCAAGGTCGCCGGGCTCAGCGTGGATCCGATCGACTCGCACGCCAGGTGGGCCGACGACATCCGGGAGACGCAGGGACACGCGCTCAACTTCCCGCTCATCGCCGACCACGACCGCAAGGTCTCGGATCTCTACGGCATGATCCACCCGAACGCGAACGACACGCTCACCGTGCGGTCGGTGTTCGTCGTGGGTCCGGACCGGAAGCTCAAGCTCACGCTCACCTATCCGGCGAGCACGGGCCGCAACTTCGAGGAGATCCTGCGCGTCATCGATTCGCTCCAGCTCACGGCCAAGTACAGCGTGGCGACGCCGGTGAACTGGAAGCATGGCCAGGACGTGATCATCGCGTCGAGCCTGAACGACGAGGACGCCAAGAAGAAGTTCCCCGACGGATGGAAGGCGCCGAAGCCGTACCTCCGCATCGTGCCGCAGCCGGGCAGCGAGGCGAAGACGGGCGCTCGATGACCGACGGGCCGTGCTCGGTCGCCGTTCTCATCGGCAGCCTGAGACGGGATTCGCTGAACCGCACGATGGCGCGGGGCCTGAAAGGCTCGCGCCATCGTCGCTTCGGGCGCTCAGCGCTCGGCGATCGACTCCAGTAGAGGCGGGAGCGCCACCGCGGCGGGACCCCGCACGATCGACGCGAACACCTCGGCGTTCCCCGGATCCTCCGGCCCCACGTAGATCGTGACCGCGCCGCGCGCGGCTGCCGCGGAAGCGAAGCCCGCGGCCGGCTGCACGACGCCGGACGTCCCCACCACGAGACAGAGATCGCAGCGCTCGAGCGCGGCGAAGATCGTCTCCAGCTCGAACGGCATTTCACCGAACCAGCAGATGTGCGGCCGCGCGAGCGCGCCGCAGACGGTGCAGCGGGGAAGGTCCTCGCGGCGGGTGTAGGTCCCCTCGTCCGGGTAGGGGGGCCGCGCGCATTCGGGATCGGAGCACCTCGTCTCGAAGAGTCGGCCGTGCATGTGCGCCACGCGCCTCGACCCCGCACGCTCGTGGAGGGGATCGACATTCTGGGTGCAGAGGAAGAAGCGGTCCTGGATCCGCTCCTCGAGCCGCGCGAGCGCCCGGTGGGCCGCGTTCGGCTCCTTGTCGCGCGCTCCTTCCCGCCGCTCCGAGTAGAAGCTCCAGACCAGGAGTGGATCGCGGGCGAAGGCTTCCGGCGTGGCGACCGATTCGATCGCCTGCCCGCGCCAGTATCCGTCCACGCCGCGGAACGTGGGGATGCCGCTCTCCGCGCTGATGCCGGCGCCGGTCAGGACGAAGACGCGCGGCTCAGACGGCAAGGAGTCGAGGGCCGGGTCCATGTGACGGAGAGTAACGCATGGGCTATCATCGGTCGCTCATGTTCGTCTCCCGCGCGCCAGGAACCCGCTTCGGTCCGTACGAGCTGATCGACCGCCTGGGCCAGGGCGGGATGGGCGAGGTCTATCGCGCCCGCGACACCCGTCTCGGACGCGAGGTCGCGCTCAAGGTCCTTCCCGAAAACGCCACGGCTTCGTCCGAGGCCAGGGCGCGCTTCGAGCGTGAAGCCCGCGCCATCTCCCGGCTCAACCACCCCCACATCTGCACCCTCTACGACATCGGGAGCGAGCAGGGGACCGACTACCTCGTCATGGAGCTCATCCCCGGCGACACCCTCGCGACCCGCATGCGGGGCGCGGCGGTCCCGGAGGGCGAGGTCGTTCGCCTCGGGGCGCAGATCGCGGAAGCGCTCGACGCGGCCCACCGCGCGGGTGTGGTCCATCGCGACCTGAAGCCGGCCAATCTCATCGTGACGCCGGGCGGGAACATCAAGGTCGTGGACTTCGGCCTTGCCAAGGCCGGGGCCGATCACGCGTCGTCCGCCGACACGACGCAGCTCGAGACCTCGCCGGGCGTGATCCTGGGCACCGTCGCCTACATGAGCCCGGAGCACGCTCGTGGGGGAGGGATCGACGCGCGGTCCGACCTGTTCAGCCTCGGCATCGTGCTCTACCAGCTCGCGACCGGAAGGCTCCCGTTCACGGGGACGACGACGCTCGAGACGCTCCTCGCCATTGCCGCCGCCGAATGGCCGCGGGTCGAGGATGGCGCGCTCCCGGCCGGGCTCGAGCGGGTGCTCCGCCGGTGCCTCGAGCGCGACCCGGCCCGGCGCTATTCCTCCATGGCGGAGCTCAAGGCCGATCTGGTCCGGCTCGCGGATGGAGGAGCGCGCGACCGTCCGCACCATCTGCCGCCCTCCGCGACCTCGTTCATCGGGCGTGAGGTCGAGATCGCCGAGCTCTCGGAGCTCATCGGCGCCGGCCGGCTCGTGACGATCACGGGGGCCGGAGGCTCCGGGAAGACGCGACTCGCGATGGAGACCGCGCGCCGCCTCGTTCCACGGTTCGACGCGGGCGTCCGCCAGGTGAGCTTCGACCCCGAGCTCGATCCGTCGCTCGTCGCCTCGGCGATCGCCGAGGCGTTCGGCGTCGTCGACCAGGAAGAATCGACGGTGCTCGACCGGCTCGCCGCCGAGATCGGAGCGAAGGAGCTCCTCCTCGTCGTGGACGGGTGCGAGCACGTGCTCGACGAGACGGCCCGCGCCCTCGAGTCCCTGATGGGAGCGGCCCCGAAGCTTCGCGTCCTCGCGACCAGCCGCGAGAGCTTGAACGTGGCGGGGGAGCGGGTCTGGTCGGCGCCCCCCCTGTCTCTGCCGGAAGGCGCCGCCGGCATCGAGACCGCGATGCGCTCCGACGCCGTGCGGCTCTTCCACGACCGGGCGGTCGCGCGCGATCCGCGCTTCGCGCTCACGGGTGGAAACATCGAGGCGGTCCTCTCCATCTGCCGCCGCCTGGAAGGCATCCCGCTCGCCATCGAGCTGGCGGTGGCGCGCATCCCGGCGATGGCCCCCGCCGAGATCGAGCGCCGCCTCGACGATTGCTTCCGCGTCCTGAGCGGCGGGCGTCGCGGCGGTCCGGCGCGCCACCAGACGCTTCGCGCGGCGCTCGACTGGAGCCACGACCTCCTGTCCGAGCCGGAGCGCGTCCTCTACCGGCGGCTGGCCGTCTTCGCGGGGGGCTTCGATCTCGAGCAGGCGGAATCCGTCTGCGGCTTCGGCACCCTCCCGGAAGGCGAGGTGCTCGACACGCTCGCCCGTCTCGTCGACAAGTCCCTCGTCGTGAGCCGGCACGACGACGAGGGGCGCACGCGCTACCGCCTGCTCGAGCCCTTGCGGCAGCACGCCGAAGAGCACCTCCGCGCCGCCGGCGAGCTCGACGAGATCGCGCGGCGCCACGCCGAGCAGATGGCGGCGTTCGCGGACCGCGCATATGACGAGCGGACCCGAGATCCGGCGCGCTGGGTCGAGCGCCTGGAGCGCGACCACGACAACCTGCGCGCGGCGCTCGCCTGGACGGCGGCGCACGATGCCAGGCTCGATCTCAGGCTGGCCGGAGCGCTCGCGTGGTTCTGGCAGATGCACGGCCACTATCGCGAAGGACGTCAGGCGCTCCGCCGCGTGCTGGGGCGCGAGCGGGGACGAACGCGCGAGGCCGCGCGCGCGCTCGCGGGGGCCAGCGTCCTCGCGGCCTGGGGCGGTGAAGCGGGCGGCGGCGGCGGCACGGCGGAGGAGAGCCTCGCGATCTGGCGCGAGCTCGGGGATGCGCGCGAGGTCGCGGCGGCGCTCGAAGGGATCGGCTGGAGCCGATGGATCGCGGAGGACGACGCAGGGGCGATCGCGGCGTTCGAGGAGGGGCTCGCGACGTTCGAGCGGCTTGGAGACGCGCCGATGGTGAACCGCGCGAAGCTGGCGGTCGCGCAGGTGCTCGTGGGCATTCCCGACCTCGACCGCGCCCTCGCGCTCGTGCGGGAGGTGCTCCCCTCGGCGATCGAGCAGCGAAACGCGCGCGACATCCACTTCGCGCTCCACTTCCAGGCGGACTGCGCGCTCATCGCGGGAGATGCCCACAACGCCGAGGTGTTCTACGCCGACAGTCTGCGCGCGGCCATCGACGCCGGCGATCCCTCGGAGATGTGCTTCGAGATCGAGGGGATCGCCATGGCGCTGGCCGGGCAGGGGCGCGACCGCAAGGCGATGGTTCTCGTCGGGGCGCTCAAGGCCGAGCGGGAGCGGCTTGGCGTCGATTTCCACGTGCGCTTCTGGGATGCCCTCATCGATCGGTTCCTCACGCCCGCCCGCGAGCGCATGGGCCAAGATGCCGCGGCCGCGGAGCGCGAGGGGCGCGCCATGAGCTTTCGCGCCGCGATCGACTACGCGCTCTCCTCCGACCGCGACGGAACGGGCTGAGCTATACTCGGCGCTCGTCCGGGCCCCCAGGAGCCCGGGCATTCAACCATCGGTGACCGGGGGGACACCATGAAGCGCATCCTGCTCATCCTGTTTGCCTGCCTCGCGCCAGCACTTGCACGCGCGCAAGCCATCGACCTCACCACGCTCGGAGCGACCTTCTTCGGAGCGGACGGCGCCCGCTGGTATCAGGGCACGACGTTCGTGGGGAGCACGTCGTTCGTGGAGTTCCTGCGACTCCAGGGGACCTCGACCGAGCAGGGCTTCAACACCGACTTCCGCCCCTTCTCGGAGAACCAGGTCGGAAACACGGCCACGCATTCGATCACGTTCGGCCTGTTCCAGCCCCGAATCCTGACGGATGCGACCGGCGCGTATCGGTTCTACACCCTGCTTCTCGACGTGAACGAGATGACGAGCAGCGGAGACAACTACCTCTCGCTCGATTCCCTGACCATCTACTCGGTGCCGGCCGGGAGCGGGGGGGCCCTCGGCACCCGCGCCGCGATCGCGGCGGTGGGCACGGTGCGGTACGACCTGGACGTACCTGCCAATCAGGTCGTGCTGATCGATGGAAATCTCGTTCTGGGCAGCGGCGCGAACGACATCGAGATCGACATCCCCGCCTCGCGATTCGACGGCGTCGGCGCCAGTGACTACATCTACGTCCTGATGAATCTCGGGCAGATCGGAACGGTTGGGGCGCGGAAGTACGGAACATCGGGCGGCTTCGAGGAGCTGCGCTACTACTCGCAGACGTTGACCGACGTGGAGGGGACCTCCTCGGCGACCACGGGACCGTGGATACGCATGATCGGCGCGCCGTCGGGCGCGTTTCGCGCTCACTACTACGTGCCAGGGGCGGGGCAGGTGCGTCTCACCCTGTACGACATCCACGGTCGAGCCGTCGCCTCCACCTCCCTCCGGGAGGAGGGCGGCGGAATGCGAGACCTGCCCCTCCACACCGTCACGAGCGTCTCTCGCCTCGCCTCGGGAATATATTTCTACCGATTCGAATGGAACGAGACGCGGCGGAACGGGAAAGTCGCGATCCTGCGTTGAGTTAGGTCGGAACCCCCTGCGGTCCGTATCTTGCTGCACGTACCCCGATGAGGCCGTTGGGCCCATTTCATACATCGGGGGTTCAAAACCATGAATCGCTCCGTCGCCCTGCTCGCTGCATCGATCTGTCTCGCCCTCTCGCCCGTCGGCTGTGGCTCCCAGCCGGCTCCGCGTGAAGTCGAGGGCAAGCTGCGCACTCAGGTCCCCGCATTCGTCGGCAAGCCCGGCGCGACCGTCCGCGGCGAGCCGCTTCTCGAGCGTGAAGCCGTCGCCAAGTTCTACGAGGCGCGCCAGTACCGGTCTGCCTGGCCGTCGGAGCGGAGCACCGGCGATCTCCTGGACGGGATCAGGGACGTCGACGCGGACGGCCTCAAACCGTCCGACTACCACCTCGACGCGATCCAGAAGCTCGTCGACGAGCAGAAGACGGCGCGCGATCCCGCGATCCAGGCCGATCTCGACATCCTCATGACCGACGCCGTGGCGGCGATCGTCGACGACATGCGCTACGGGCGCGTGCGTCCGGCGAGCGTGAATCCGGCCTGGAACATGGATCCGCGCGAGGGCGCGCCCCCGCTCGAGACGGAGCTCGACAAGGTGGTCGGAGCCGATCGCGTGCGGACCGCGCTCCAGCAGGAGCGGCCGCAGCACTTCATCTACCAAGGACTCGTGAAGGCGCTCGCCGATCTCCGGAAGATCGAATCCAACGGCGGGTGGAGAACCATCCCCTCCGGCCCGACGCTCAAGGCGGGCATGCGGAACGCTCGCGTCCCCGCGCTCAGGGAGCGCCTCCAGGCGTCCGGCGAGCTCGAGCCGGGTCGGAGCGCCGACTCCCTCCGGTTCGACACGAGCGTGGATCGCGCGGTGAAGCTCTTCCAGGCGCGCCACCGGCTCGATGAGGACGGCGTGGTCGGGAAGGGCGTGCTCGCCGAGCTCAATGTGCCGGTCGCCGCGCGCATCGGCCAGGTTCGTGTGAATCTCGAGCGCGCGAGGTGGGTGCTCGGAGGTCTCGACAACGACTTCGTGCTCGTGAACCTGCCCGCGTTCAAGGCGTACCTGATCCGCGGCGGCCGGAACATCTGGGAGTCGCGCATCGTGATCGGCCAGGAGGCGCGGCAGACGCCGAGCTTCCGCGCCACCATGCAGACCGTCGTCTTCAACCCCGACTGGACCGTGCCCCCGACGATCCTCGCCGAGGACGTCCTCGACGGCATGCGCCAGGGGAAGAACGTGCTCGCCGAAAAGCGGCTCCAGGTCTACGACAAGGACGGAAACGAGGTGAATCCCAGCTCCATCGACTGGGACTCCGCCTCGCCGGACGACTTCCCGTACACGCTCAAGCAGGACCCGGGTGAGGACAACGCGCTCGGCCGGGTGAAGTTCCTCTTCCCCAACAAGTACTCGATTTATCTCCATGACACGCCGAGCAAGAGCCTGTTCGAATCGAGGAAGCGGACCTTCAGCTCCGGCTGCATCCGGATCGAGCACCCTCTCGATCTCGCGGAGATCCTGCTCTCCGGGCAGGACGGCTGGAATCGCGCGAAAATGGACGACGTCATCGCGCAGGGAGCGACGACGAACGTGCAGCTCGAGCACCCGATTCCGGTCGTGATCGTCTACTGGACGGTGAGCGTGGGCGCGTCGGGCGAGGTGCGATATACGCGGGACCCCTACGATCTCGACCCGCCGCTCCTGCAGGCGCTGAGCCGGGCGAGGCGGTCGTAGCGCGAGCGGCAGCGTCGAGCGAACGGCACCCATGAAAACGGGGCTCCCTGATGGGAGCCCCGATTCGTCGGCGTTCGTGATGCGCGTGCTTAGCGGCTTCCGTAGCGCCCGTCCTGGACGTACCGCCGGTCGCGGCGCTGCCGGTCATTGTTCCGGTCGCGCTGGTTCGAGTCCGTCCGCTGGTCGTTGCGCCGGTCGTCGTTCCGCTGCCAGCCGCCTTGACTCGGGTTGGAGCCGCGATCGCCGCCGCGGTTCCATCCGTTGTCGTTCCGATCCTGTCCCTGGTTCCGATGATAACCGTACGCGGGTGCGTGCGACGGGGGACCACCCCAGGCCCTGCGGTAGCGGGTCGGCACGTTGTAGATCGGCCGCGGCACCGAGCTCACCGCGATCCGGACGAACGGTCCGTTGTACGAGCTCGACTGGTACCAGCAGTTGTCCTCGACGTAATACCAGCTCCGGCCGTAGCGGTAGAGGTCGCGGTCGTAGTTGCGAACGTAGTAGACCGAGGACGCGGGGATGAGCGCCAGATCGGGTGCGGACTGGAAGTGGAGCGAGAGGCCCCGATACGGATCGCCCACGTGGAAGGAGACGCCGACGCTCACCGCGGCCTCGGACTTGGCCGGAAGCATGGCCGGGACGAGGAGGGCGGCCAGAGCGGTCATCAGAAGGATTCGTTTCATCGTTCGTTCCCCCGTTTGGAGGTGAGTTGCGCGTGACGGCCGGCGTTCGGGGCCCGGCCTTTCTGTACCTTGAGACACGCAAACTCGGACGGGGGTCGAGGTTGTGGCGACGATGGGACGAAGAGCCAAACCTCTGCCATATCTCGAAGGGCAACGGAAAAGGGCGGTGGGGAGAGGCCCCGTGAGGCCCCGCCCGCGCCGCCCTGTGTGATCCTGGTTCGACGAACTTAGATCTTGCGGACCTGAGCCGCCGACAGCCCCTTCGGGCCGTTGGTCACCTCGAACTCCACGCGATCGCCGTCCGCGAGGTTCTTGAAGCCCTCGCCCTGGATCGCCGAGTAGTGGACGAACACGTCCTCACCCTTGTCCTGAGCGATGAAGCCAAAGCCCTTCGCCTCGTTGAACCACTTCACGGTACCTTGAGTCACTGTACTGCTCTCCTTTGCAACCGCCGGGCTCGTGCCCGGCCAAATGCCGTCATGCCGCGACGGCCAGCGCCCGGTCTTCGTGACCGGGAGTCGGATTCAGGACGGCGCACGACGGCACGAAAAAGCCCCCAGCGGGTTCGCCGGAGGGCTTGGCTCTGCTCTACCGTACTTCCACCTGCTACCGAATCAACCCTTCAGATGCCTTCCGGGGGGCCGGGATTCAGGGCTTCGACGCTCCCGCGGCCATGCGGCGGTACTCGTAGGTGACGGCCTTGGTGTCCTCGCCCGCGTCGACGGTGGCGACGAGGGTGCCGTCCGCCCGGCGCACGTAGAGGATCCGCTTCGGGAAATCGTGGTCCGGATTCTCGAACATCACGCGGCGGTATCCGGCCGCGCCCTCCGTGAGCGAGGTCATCTTGAATTCGGTTCCCGGCGCGCGTCCGCCCGGGTGCGCGATGTAGACGAGGTCATCGCCCTTCTGCACGATGCGCAGGTATTCGAACTCGGCGAGCGCTCCGGCCTTCACCGTCCGGCTCATCCCGAGCATCGCGCCGCCCGCGGGAGCGCTCCAGTGCTCGTCGGTCCAGCGTTCCCCGCCGTTCGACGTCTCCCATCCGCCGGCGAGCCAGCCCAGCTCCTCGACCGTGTGCTTCGCGTCCGCCGCCATCGAGACGCCTCCTGCCGCGAGCGACCCGCAGGAGGGCGCCGGCCGCGAGCATCCCGGGTCCTCTCATACCTTCTCGGCGACCCTCCGCCGCGAGTGGTCGAGCACGCGCTTCCGCACCCGGATGGCGGCGGGCGTGACTTCCACCAGCTCGTCGTCGTTGATCCACTCGATGGCGGACTCGATGGTGAGGTCCCGGGGCGGCTGGAGCTTGACGGCGATGTCGGCGGTCGAGGCGCGCATGTTGGTGAGGTGCTTCCGGCGGCAGGCCTGCACGACGAGGTCCCCGTCCTTCACCTGCTCGCCGACCACCTGGCCCGCATAGACCTTCTCCATCGGCTTCACAAAGAAGATGCCGCGGTCGCCCAGGTCGTCGAGGGCGTAGGCCGTGACGTCCCCTGCCTCCTTCGCGATCATGGCACCGCGCTTCCGGTTGGGGAGCGTCCCCTTGTGCGCGCCATAGCGGTCGAAGAGATGGTTCAGGAGGCCCGTGCCCTTCGTGAGCGTGAGGAACTCCGTGCGGAAGCCGAGGAGCCCGCGCGAGGGAATCGTGAACTCCATGCGGGCCCGGTCGCCATGCTTGCCCAGGTGCTGGAGCTCCCCGCGGCGCTCGCCGACGGCCGCGATCACGGCGCCGGTGAACTCGTCCCCGCAGTCGATCACGAGCTCTTCGTAGGGCTCCTGCAGCGAGCCGTCCGCGCCGCGCTTCAAGATTACCTGCGGCCGGCCGAGCGAGAACTCGTACGCCTCGCGGCGCATCGTCTCCGCGAGGATCGCGAGCGAGAGCTCGCCCCGTCCGAGCACGAGGAACGCGTTGGCATCGGGCGTGCGCTCCATGCGAAGCCCGACGTTCCGCTCCAGCTCCTTCTCGAGGCGGTCGAGGAGGTGCCGGCTCGTCAGGTACTTGCCCGAGAGCCCCGCCATCGGCGAGTCGTTGACCCGGAACTCCATCGAGAGCGTCGGCTCGTCGACCCGGATCCCCTCGAGCGGCGCCGGATCGCTGGGGTCGAGGATCGTCTGCCCGATCTCGATCGCTGGGAAGCCGGAGAGCACGACGATGTCGCCGGCGGAGGCCTCCATGACCTCCACCCGCTGGATGCCTTCGAAGAGGTAGATCTTGCCCACCCGGCCGCGCTGGACCGTGTCGCCGTCGGGCTTGACCGCCGCGAGCTCCGTGCTCCGCGTGAGCTGTCCGGAATGGATGCGCCCCACGGCAAGCCGGCCGAGATAGTCGGAGTAGTCCAGGTTCGCCACGATCATCTTGAAGGGCGAGTCGCCGATGACGGGGGCGGGGACGTGATCGAGAATGGCGTCGAGGAGTGGCCGCAGGTCACCGCTCGTCGCGTCCGGCTTTTGCGAGACGAAGCCGAGCCGGCCCGAGCCGTAGAACACGGGGAAGTCCAGGTGCTCGTCGCGCGTCGCGAGCGACAGGAAGAGATCGTGGATCTCCTCCTCCACCTCGAGCGGCCGCGCGTCGCCGCGGTCGATCTTGTTGATGAGCACGATGGGGACCTTCCCCCCTTCGAGCGCCTTCTTGAGCACGAAGCGCGTCTGGGGAAGCGGCCCCTCCGAGGCGTCCACGAGGAGGAGCACCCCTTCCACCATCGTCAGGATGCGCTCCACCTCGGAGCCGAAGTCCCGGTGCCCCGGCGTGTCCACGATGTTGACGATGGTGTCGCGGTAGCGAACCGCGGTGTTCTTGGCGAGGATCGTGATCCCGCGCTCCCGCTCCAGCTCGCCCGAGTCCATCACGCAGTCCTCGACGTGCTGGCCGGCGCGGAACGTGCCGCACTGGCGTAGGAGCGCGTCCACGAGCGTCGTCTTGCCATGGTCGACGTGGGCGACGATGGCGAGGGCGCGGCGATCTTGTCGGAGTTTCGGTGCGATCATCGAGCTAAGCGGCCACCAGAGCGAAGGTGACGCCGTCCCATCCTTTCGAGCCGACGGTCTGGATGGTGGTGGCGGAGACGCGGCTGTCCTTCGCCAGGATCTCGTGGAGCTTCCGGACGCCCTGGACCGATTCGTCCCCATTCGGATCGATGAGGCCGCCGTCGCGAACCACGTTGTCCACCACGATGAGGCTGCCCGGGTGGGTCAGCTTGAGCGCCCACTCGTAATAGTGCGGGATGTTGACCTTGTCCGCGTCGATGAAGACGAGGTCGAAGGGGCCCTTGTCCTCGGCCTGGATCTTCGGGAGCGTGTCGAGCGCCTTGCCCAGGCGCACGTCGACGATCTCGGAGAACCCCGCGCGGGCGATGTTGGCCCGGGCGACCTCGGCGTGCTTGGGGTCCGCCTCGAGCGTGATCATGCGCCCGCCGCCCAGGAGCGCGCGCGCGATCCAGATCGTGCTGTATCCGCCGAGCGTGCCGATCTCGAGCGCAGAGCGGACGCCCATGGCCCGCGCGATGATGTGAAGGAGCTTCCCCTGGCTCGCCGAAACGGCGATCGAGGGAAGGCCGGCGGCCTCGCTCGCGCGAAGCGCCTGCGTGAGGACCTCGTCCTGTGGCACGAGGGCGTCAACGATGTAGCGGTCGACATCCGCCCAGATCGTCTCGTTCATATGGCACCGCCCCATGGATCGGGTGTGATTGAAATTTCGGATACGGCCCCTGAGTGTAGCCTGTTCCGGCGGTTTCGCATAGGGGCGGGCCCTCCCCCTGCCAGGGCGCGCCGGCCCACGCCCAGGGCGCGCCGGCCCGCGCCAGGGCGCGCCAAGAACGGGGATGCTCCCTCCGGGCCGTCCCTAGTACACTCCGCGGCGAAACGCCTCGCTCCGATCCGTCGGCGACCACCAAGGAGATCCGGCATGAGTGCCCTCGATGTCTCCGTGAAGAGCCCCACGAGAACGCCCAGCGTGAAGGAGTACGTCCATCAGGTCCTGGGTCAGATCCGCGCCAAGAATCCGGCCGAGCCCGAGTTCCATCAGGCGACCCAGGAGGTGTTCGACTCGCTCGTGCCCGTGCTGGAGCGCCATCCTGAGTATCGCTCGGCGAAGCTTCTCGAGCGGATCTCGGAGCCGGAGCGCGTGATCATGTTCCGCGTCCCGTGGATGGACGACCGCGGCGAGGTGCAGGTGAACCGCGGCTTCCGCATCGAGATGAGCAGCACCATCGGCCCCTACAAGGGCGGCCTTCGCTTCCACGCCTCGGTCAACCTCGGCATCCTCAAGTTCCTCGCGTTCGAGCAGGTCTTCAAGAACTCCCTCACGACGCTTCCGATGGGAGGCGGCAAGGGGGGCTCGGACTTCGATCCCAAAGGGAAGAGCGACGGCGAGGTGATGCGCTTCTGCCAGAGCTTCATGTCCGAGCTGTGGCGGCACATCGGCCCGGACACGGACGTCCCCGCGGGTGACATCGGTGTCGGCGGGCGCGAGATCGGGTTCCTCTTCGGACAGTACAAGCGCCTCGCGAACGAGTTCACGGGCGTCCTGACGGGGAAGGGAATCAACTGGGGCGGCTCGCTCATCCGTCCGGAAGCGACCGGGTATGGCTGCGTCTACTTCGCCGACGAGATGCTGAAGACCCAGAACCAGTCGCTCGCAGGAAAGACCTGCCTCGTGTCGGGGAGCGGCAACGTCTCGCAGTACACGGTCGAGAAGCTGCTCGACTTGGGCGCCAAGCCGGTGACGCTCTCCGATTCCGACGGCATGATCCACGACCCGGACGGTATCAACCGCGAGAAGCTGGCGTGGGTCATGGAGCTCAAGAACACGCGCCGCGGCCGCATGGCGGAATATGCGGACAGGTGGAAGGGGTCGACCTACGCCCCCGTGGATCTCAGGGCCGGCATGAACCCGATCTGGAACATCAAGGCGGATTGCGCCTTCCCGAGCGCGACCCAGAACGAGATCAATCAGAAGGACGCGTCGAACCTGGTCAAGAACAGCGTCATGCTCGTGGCCGAGGGGGCCAACATGCCGAGCACCATCGATGCGATCCAGGTCTACCTCGACGCCGGCATCCTCTACGGTCCCGCCAAAGCAGCGAACGCCGGCGGCGTCGCCACGTCGGGCCTCGAGATGAGCCAGAACTCGATGCGGCTAGCCTGGAGTCGTGAGGAGGTCGACCACCGACTTCACCAGATCATGGTCGCCATCCATCAGACATGTTTCGAGACCGCCGAAAAGTATGGCACCCCAGGCAATCTGCTCAACGGCGCGAACATCGGCGGCTTCCTGAAGGTCGCCAACGCCATGCTCGACCAGGGCCTCGTCTAGAACGGCGTGAAGGTAGGGCGGGGGCGCGTGGTCCCCGCCCGAACTTTCGCGCCCGGCGCGCTTTTGCGCCGGGACGCGCTTGTGAGGGCGGGGAGCCACGCGCCCCCGCCCGGCCCATCAAACCGATATCGCCGCTCCCTTCCTCGTGGCACCATGGCGTCCGTGAGCCCTTCCGACGTCGAACCCATTCACGATGTCAGCAATCCCTTTCAGGCGTTCCAGGACCTCATGCCGTTTCGGGTCCAGGACATCCTGCTCGTCTCGAGTCTCTACGACTCGTTCACGCTGCAGGAGGATGGGCGGCTCAACGAGCTGATCGCGGGGGAGTTTCTCGAGCTCTCGCTGCACCACACGCCCGGGCTCACTCATGTTTCGTCGGGGCATGAGGCGCTTGCGCTCGCGCGGTCGGAACGGCGCTTCAATCTCATTCTGAGCACCCTTCGTCCCGCGGACATGGACGCGACCGAGATCGCGCGGGAGGTGAAGCGCGCGGGACTCGACATCCCGGTCGTCGGGATGGCGTACGACAACGACGAGCGGAAGGAATTCGAGGCGAGGCATGACGTCTCGGAGCTGGACGGGCTCTTCCTCTGGCAGGGGAACGCCCGGATCCTCGTCGCGATCGTCAAGTATGTCGAGGACCGCCGGAACGTCTTCCACGACACGGCGGCGATGGGCGTGCGGGTGCTCCTCGTGGTCGAGGACAACGTCCGCTACTACTCGTCCTTCCTTCCCGAGATCTACACGGAGCTGATCCGCCAGTCGGAGCGGCTCCTCTCCGAAGGGATCAATCCGTCGCACAAGCTGGTGCGCACCCGGGCGCGCCCCAAGCTCCTCCTCGCGAGCACGTTCGAGCAGGCGTGGGAGCTGGTCCAGAAGTACGAGCCCTATCTCCTGGGCTTGATCACCGACGTGGAGTTCCCGCGGGGCGGAAAGCGCGAGCGGAACGCGGGCTTCGACCTCGCGAAGCTCGTCCGGAGCCGGATTCCGGATCTGCCGATCGTGCTCCAGTCGAGCCGGGCCGAGTTCGCGGCGGGGGCGGCTCAGGTGGGGGCTGCGTTCCTGCGCAAGTACTCGGAGACGCTCCTCTCCGATCTCCGGGCGTTCCTCGTGGAGAACTTCGCATTCGGCGAGTTCGTCTTTCGGCTCCCTGACGGCACCGAGGTGGCCCGCGCGCGGGATCTCAAGTCGCTCGAGGACAAGCTCAAGACCGTGCCGGCCGAGAGCATCGGCTACCACGCGCAGCGGAACCACTTCTCGAACTGGCTCGGGGCGCGCACCGAGTTCGCGCTCGCGCGGAAGCTTCGCCCCCGGCGCGTCGAGGACTTCGGCTCGCTCGAGGGACTGAGGCGCAACCTGATCGAATCGATCGGCGAGTACCGCCGCGAGCAGACCGAGGCGCTGGTCGCCGACTTCGATCCGGCCACGTTCGATCCCGACAGCAACTTCTTCGCGCGAATCGGAAACGGCTCGCTCGGCGGGAAGGCGCGCGGGCTCGCGTTCGTCCGCTACCTCATCAACTACCTCGGCATCGGGCGGGGCATTCCCGGGGTGCGGATCGCCGTCCCGCAGACCGTCGTCCTCGCGACCGACTGCTTCGACCGGTTCCTCGAGCGGAACGAGCTCCTGGACCTCGCGCTCAACAGCCGCGACGACGAGAAGATCCTCGCGGAGTTCTTGAGGGCGCCGCTTCCGCGCGACGTCATGCGGAAGCTCCGCGCCTTCGTCCAGTCCGCGCGCTGGCCGCTCGCGGTCCGGAGCTCGAGCCTCCTCGAGGACTCGCAGTACCAGCCGTTCACCGGCGTCTACGAGACCTTCATGCTCCCGAACAACCATCCCGACCCGCGCGTGCGCCTCCGGCAGCTCGTCGGCGCCGTGCGGCGTGTGTACGCGTCCACCTTCCTGAGCCAGACGAAGGACTTCCTCCACAACACGCCCTACCGGCTCGAGGAGGAGAAGATGGCCGTCGCGATCCAGCGGGTCGTGGGGGCGCATCACGGGACCCGCTTCTACCCGGACTTCTCGGGCGTGGCCCGCTCCTACAACTACTACGCCGCCGCGCCGCTCCAGACCGAGGACGGCATCGCCGCGGTGGCGCTCGGCATGGGGCGGAGCGTGGTCGAGGGAGAGCGCTGCCTCACCTTCTGCCCGCGCCATCCTCAGGCCATCCTCCAGTTCTCGACGCCGGACGAGATCGTGCGGAACTCGCAGCGGGACTTCTGGGCGGTGGAGCTTGACGGGACCGGTGGGGACGGGGAGCAGGGGATGCGCGAGAAGCGCTTCGGGCTCGAAGCCGCCGAGGCGGACGGCACGCTCTACGCGCTCGGATCCACGTGGTCGGAAGAGAACCAGGCGGTGTACGACGGACTCGCGCGCCCCGGCGTGCGGCTCGTGACCTTCGCGCCGGTCCTCAAGCACGGCGTCTTCCCACTCGCCGAGATCCTCTCGATCCTCCTCGACGCGGGAAGCCGCGGCATGAACCGCCCCGCGGAGATCGAGTTCGCGACCGTCCTCTCGAAGGACGCGTCGAAGCCGCACCACTTCGGCTTCCTCCAGATGCGTCCCCTCGTGCTGGCCCACGAGACCGAGAACCTCGAGCTGGAGGAGCCGCCCAAGGATGCGCTCCTCTGCCGGAGCACGCAGGTGATGGGGAACGGACTGGTGGACGACATCCGGGACGTCGTCGTCGTCGACTTTCACCGGTTCGATCGCGCGCGAAGCCGCGGCGCCGCGTCGGCCGTGGCCCGATTCAACGCCGAGCTCCTCCAGGCGAAGCGGCCCTACCTCCTGATCGGAGTGGGACGATGGGGATCCACCGATCCCTGGCTCGGGATCCCCGTGACCTGGGATCAGATCTCGGGGGCGCGGGTGATCGTGGAGTCCGGATTCCGCGACGTGCGCGTGACGCCGTCGCAGGGGAGCCACTTCTTCCAGAACCTGACGTCGTTCGGCGTGGGCTACTTCACGGTGAACGAGGATCTGGGAGAGGGTTTCATCGACTGGGACTGGATCGAGGGACAGCCACAGCTTGGTGAGGCCGAGGCGGTGCGCCACGTCCGCTTCGAGCGCCCGCTGATCGTGAAGATGAATGGACGGAAGAACCTCGGCCTCATCTACAAGCCGGGCGCCGCGGACTTGGGCCGCCCCGCCTAGCGCTGCTCCGCGAGCGAGCGCGCGCTCCGGACGACCAGCGCTTCCATCGCGTAGTACTCCGGCAGCCCGAGACGGTCCACGAGCGCGGCCGTTCCCTTGTTCCTCTCCTCCACGCGCTGCCAGAACTCGCGCTCGTCCACCCCGGGATAGGGGGCGCGGTCCTTCTGGCTCTGATGCTTGAAGATCGCGCTGATCTTGAGCCTCAGCTCCTCCTCGGACATCGGCACGAGGAGATCCGCCTCGGCGATCGACCACTCCTGCCACGCTCCCCGATAGAGCCACACCTCGGGCGGCTTTCCATCGTAGCGCTCGAGCGCGCGCGCCACCGCCTCGTAGCACATGCGGTGCGTGCCGTGCGGGTCGGAAAGATCGCCGGCGACGAGGATCAGATCCGGCCGCTCCGCCGTGAGGAGCTCCTGGATGATCGCCACGTCCCGATCGCCGATCGGGTCCTTTCGCACCTGCCCTGTCTGGTAGAAGGGAAGGTTCAGGAATCGAGAGGCATCGGCCCCGATGCCGAGCGTCTCGAGTCCGGAGCGCGCCTCCACTTCGCGGATGCGGCGCTTCAGAAGCAGCACCTCGTCCGAATCCACTTCACCCGGCTTTCGCGCCTTGAGGAATGCGTCCACCTCGGCCACAAAGCGCGGCAGCCGGTCGCTCGCGATGCCGAAGTCCTGCGAGGCGCGGCAGACAAAGTCGAGATAGCGCCGGAGCTCGTGGTCGAACACCGCGATGTTGCCGGAGGTCTGGTAGGCCACGACCACGTGGTTTCCGTTCTGGTGGAGCTTCCGGAGCGTGCCACCGGCGGAGATCACGTCGTCGTCCGGATGCGGAGAGAAGACGATGACGCGCTTCCCTACGGGGAGCTTGCTCCGCCCCCGCACCTTCGCGCTCAGCGCGTTGAATACGAGGCCGTTGATCGCCCCCGAGGAGCCGTGCCGCGCGAGGAGCGGCGTCAGGCGGTGCTCCCGGTAGTCGATGTCGTCCAGCTTCAATATGGACTTGCCGGTCTCGCCCGCGAGCCACACGACGGCCTGGGTCTCGAGCGCTTCGGTCCACGCGATCTCGCCCAGGAGCCACGGCGTCTTGACCCGCGTCAATTCCGCCGCCGCCGCGGGATCCAGGAAGACGGTCGCGGCAGGATGCCCCTGGAGATACGTGGCCGCGACCGAGCGGTCGACGTCTCCCTCCACGGAGCGCTTCACGATCGCGGCCTTGTGCTCGCCCGTCGCGAGGAGCGCGATCTCGCGCGCCTCGAGGATCGTCGCGACCCCCATCGTGACCGCCTCGACCGGCACGTTCTCCGTGCCGAAGAAGTCCGACGCCGCGACGCGCCGGGTGATCGTGTCGAGCGTGACGAGCCGCGTCCTGGACGCCGCGCTCGAGCCGGGCTCGTTGAACCCGATGTGCCCCGTCTGCCCGATGCCCAGGATCTGGAAGTCGATCCCCCCCGCCTCGCGAATCTGGCTCTCGTACCCGGCGCAGTAGGCGTCCACCTGGTCGCGGGGAACATCGCCGCGGGGGATGTGCACGTTCTTCCGATCGATGTTCACCTGCCCGAAGAGGTTCTCCCACATGAAGCGGTGGTAGCTGTGGAAGCTGTCGGGCGCCATCGGGTAGTACTCGTCGAGGTTGAACGCGACGACGCGCGACCAGTCGAGCCCCTCGTTCCGGTGCATGCGGATGAGCTCGCGGTAGATTCCGATCGGAGTCGATCCGGTGGCCAGCCCGAGCACGGTCGAGAGTCCCACCTTGTGACGCTCGCGCATGAGGGCCGCGATCCGTTGCGCCACGCGGAGCGCGAGCTTGTCGTAGCTCTCGGCGATGACGACAGGAATCCGTTCCGGGGTATCGCGCATGACCGCAGTGTACGTCATGCGGGCCATTGATGCGCGCGTGCCGATGGTGCATCCTCTGCCCGTACCCGCGCATCCCTCGTGCGCGCCGGCAGGGAGGATCTCCATGAAGCGCTTCACCGTTCTGACGCTCGTCCTGCTCGCTCTCGCGCCTCAGCCGGGGCGCGCCTCCGAAGCCAAACGCGACCTCGTGTCCGAGGTGCGCGATTCCGAGCGCGCATTCGCGAAGACCATGGCCGACCGGAATCTCGACGCCTTCGGAGGCTATGTCGCGGAGGAGGGAGTCTTCTTCGGGGGGAAGGGACCGCTGCGCGGCCGGGCCGCGGTCGTGGCGGCCTGGTCGCGGTTCTTCGAGGGGAAGGAGGCGCCGTTCTCCTGGGAGCCCGAGACCGTCGAGGTGCTTCCGTCGGGGAGCCTCGCGCTCACCTCCGGGCCGGTGCACGATCCCAAAGGGACCCTGATCGGGACGTTCAGCACGATCTGGCGCCTCGAGCGGGACGGCCGGTGGCGGGTCGTGTTCGACAAGGGATGCGAGGTCTGCGCGCCGGAACCCAAGAACTGATCTGGGGGATTCCGCCCAGGCTCGGGGGCCGGCGGCCCCCGTGGGCCCCGCTCCTCCGGCGCCCGGTTCGTCGCAAGGCGCTGCGGTCCATGGGCTTGTCCAATTTACAATTTTGGGCACGTCCCATGCATTCTGCACGGTGCATGCGGAACTACCACAACAGCACCCTAAACTTTCTGCTTGGACTCGCGGTGGCGCTGGCGGCGACGATCATCGCCTTTCGGCTGATCCACCAGCACTTCATGCGATAGGGCGTACCGGCTCGACACGTACCCCAGCTCCGCCCCCAGGAGCAGGATCACGGCGCAGAGATACACCCAGAGCATGAATCCGAGCGTCCCGCCGAGCGCGGCGAAGATCGGCGAGCTCTTCGTCATGAGGCGGACGTAGAACGCGAAGAGATGCTTCGTGAGCTCGAACGCGCCCATCGCGAAGAGCGCCGCGGGGAACACGTCCTTCATGCGATGCTCCACACTCGGCACGTAGCGATAGACGAACAGGAACGCGGCGAAGCTGAGCGCCGCGGGGATCGAGCTCTGGACCGCGGTCCCAGCGAGCCCGGGTAGCCAGGACGTCGCAGGCAGCGGCGCTCCCTCGCCCGACAAGAGGTGAACCGCCGCGGTCGCGAGGGCCGAGAGAAGCAGGAGCATCCAGATCCCGACCGCGGCGGCGAGATCCATCAGGCGCACGCCGAAAAAGCTCGCGCGCGATTTCGTCCCCCACGCGCGATTGAGTCCCCACCGAGCCGCGCTGAACATCCCGAGGCTCGACCAGGCGAGACCCACCGCTCCGAGCACGTTGAGTCCGCCGCTTGCCTTCCGAACGGCGTCCACGATCTGCATGAGCGCCGCGCGATTCTGCTCCGATCCCGTCGGCAACAGCTCGAGCATGTGGCTCATGACGTGCGCTTGATCGTGCGGGTCGCGAATCACCCAGGTCACGGACGTGATGAGAAACGCCAGCGCGGGGATCGACGAGAAGAGAACGTAGAAGGCGATCGATGCGGCGATGCGGGGTCCCTCGTGATCCTGGAATCGCCGGAGCGTGCGCCTGAGATTCCGGAGCAGCGCATTCATGACTCGAGCCTAGCAGACCGCGGGCATAGGGTTTGCAACGTACGATCCAACGCCGCCCAACCTGTAGCAAACGTGCAAGGAGGAGGGTCCTATGAAGATCTTGGCTGCGGCTCTTGTGGGGACCGCCCTGTCGTTGCTCGCTGCGGCGCCGACAGTTCGGGCCAACGACCGCGACGACGACGTGCGGTACTGGTCCGCCGTACGTGGAGCTACGGTGTTCGAGTCGGGCATGGCGGTTGTTCCTGGTACACGCATCTATTACATCGTGGACGATCCGAAGTACGACCTTTCGGGGTCCAACGAGACCGTCTATCTCGTGGAGGACGGAAGCAGCTACCGTGCCGGGGCGAAGGGAGTGCCCGTGGCTCTCGTGAAGACCTCGACCGGCGCCCACGAAGTCGTGGCCATTCCGGCCGAGTATCGCCAGAACTGGATGGCGGTCGCCGCGGGCGATCGTCCCGTCCGCGCAGTCGTGCCGTCGCGCATGGTGTCGACCGCGGTGCCCACGATGATCGTCGTGTCGAGCGATCGCGTGTACGGCACGAATGGGCAGCCCATCTACTTCGATCAGCGGGTCCGGGACAACGGCCGCTACCGAACGACGAGCGCGCACGCTTCATCCGCGCAGAAGGCCGCCAATCATCGCCATCACAAGGCATCCTCCGCGAAGGCGACCTCGGTGAAGAAGCATCACCGCCGCTCCACGTCCGCCACGAATGCGTCGTACGCGCGGAGGAACGCGTACCGGAATGGCTACAACGCCGGCTACCGGACAGCGGCGGCCGAGCGTCGCGAGCCGGCCGAGAACACCGGGGTCTCCGCGATGAAGACGGCCGCGGCCCGCTATGCCGAGGAAGTGCGCAGCCAGCCCGACGCCTTCCAGTTCCAGAACTCGTGGTACCGGCGCGAGGCCGGCGGGTGGACGCGTTCCTATTCCTGGCGCGGTCCTTTCGTCTACGTCGACAAGGGGAGCGTTCCGCGCGAGGTGAAGGAATCCGCCGGGCGCGGCAGCAAGCTCGGGAGCACCGAAGTCATCGGCGACTGACGCCGATCGGCAGTGGGGGGAACGATGGCCGGGGCCCTTCGGGGTCCCGGTCACGTGTCGTCGTCGGGAGCTTCGCTCGAGATCGCGTCCTCTTCGATGACGCCGCGCTGAAGGTCCCGGCTGAACTCCGCGATCAACGATACTCAGCGCTCATGACCCATGACGTCCGCCAGCTTCCGAAGCGCGCGCTGGACCGCCATGCGTGCCGCGTCCCTGCCTCCCCGTTCGGTGATGGCGGCCACCTCCTCGTAGCTGAAATCGAGCTCGATGCGCAGATGGAGCAGGCGGCGCTCGTCGTCCGTCAGCCGCGTGAGCGCGCGCTCGTACCGGTCCAGGGTCTCGGTGCCGATGGCGCGCTCGAGCGGGGACGGGGCAGCGTCCTCCAGGGTCTCGGGGACGCCGTCCTGTCCGGGCCGCCTTCGCGCCCAGCGCACCTGATCTCGAATACGATTGAGGACGGCCTGGCGAACATACGCCTGGAACACCCCCGGCCCGCGGACTTCGATCGAATCCAGGACCTCGATGGCGCGAAGCAGCGTCTCCTGCACCAGATCGTTGGTATCGAGGAGGGAGCGGGCGTAGGTGGGAAGCCGGCCGCTGGCCCAGCGCACGAGGCGGGGGCGATAACGCTCCATCAGCGCGCCGAGCGCGGCACGGTCGCCCCCCTTGGCCCGGCTCAGGAGGTCGCCCGTGATCATGAGCTCGGGAGCCGGGCGATCGTCCACGGTGTTCTCGGTCATCCCGCGCCCCCTCGGGACGGGGCCCGAGCCAGGTGGAGGGCCTGCCCATCCAGAAGGTGGACCGTGATGCCCCATGGGTCGCGCGCCCGCACGACGGCGTCGTCCGCGGACACGTCGTACCCCGCGGCACGCGCCCGGGCGGCTGTGGCCCCCACCGCCTGCGCATCCGGCAGCACGAGCTCCCAGTGCCCGATCCCCGCGTCGTCCGGCCCCGCGATGGGCGAGCCCAGGGCCCACGTGTTGAGCCCGACATGATGGTGATAACCGCCCGAGGCGACGAAGAGCGCGCCGGGGTATCCGTCGAACGTCACGTCGAATCCCAGAGCATCCACGTAGAACGCGCGCGCCTTCTCGAGATCCTCGACGTAGAAGTGCACGTGACCGACGGTCGTGCCCTCGGGGAGCCCTTCGAAGGGAGTGCCGCCTCCGGAGCGGAGCACCCCGTCTCCGTCGAGCGGCTCGTTCCCCATCCAGACGTGCCCTTCCTGGGTGGGCCATTCGCTTCGCGGACGGTCCCGATAGACTTCGATCGTGATTCCGTCGGGATCGGTGAGGTAGAGCGCCTCGCTCACGCCGTGATCGGACGCGCCGAGACGCTCGTCGCGCGCCATCACGTGATCGAGGAAGCGGCCCAGATCCCCGCGCGAGGGAAGGAGCAGGGCGACGTGATAGAGGCCGATCCGGCCCCGGCGCGGAACCGGCCGCGCGCCCTGGTGCTCCCGCAGCTCGAGGATCGGCGTCGCGCCGCCGGCCGCGCCGAGCCGCGCCACTCGCGCGGCCGTCCCGCCGTCCAGCGCCACGAAGCCGAGCACATTCCGGTAGTAGTCGAGCGATCGCTCGAGATCCGCGACGCGGAGCGCGACACCACCGATTCGGGTCTGGTCTATGATGAAGCCTCCATGAGCCAAGGTCCGGAGCGTCCGTCACTCGATCCCGAGGTCCGGAAATATTACGCCCGGAGCCCGGAAGAGACACGTCTCGAACGGGGCCCGTTCCAGCTCGAGCGCGCCAGGACGGAGGAGCTGATCCGGCGCCACGCGCCCCCTCCGCCGGCGCGGGTGCTCGACGTCGGCGGCGGCGCCGGGGCCTACTCGTTCGGTCTCGCGGATCGGGGCTACGAGGTCCATCTCCTCGACGCGTCGGAGCGACTGATCGACCATGCGAGGCAGCGGGGCGGGGGCCGCCTCGCCTCGCTCGAGGTCGGGGATGCGCGCGCGCTCCCCGTGCCGGATGCGTTCGCCGACATCGTCCTCCTCCTGGGACCGCTCTACCATCTGACCTCCGCCCAGGACCGGGCGGCGGCGCTCCGCGAAGCGGGGCGCGCGCTTAGGCCGGGCGGCTGGCTCTTCGCCGCGGCGATCTCGCGCTTCGCCTCCTCGTTGGACGGGCTCGTCCGCGATCTCTTCCAGGATCCCCGTTTTCAGGCGATCGCCGAGCGGGATCTCGCCGAAGGGCAGCATCGCAACACGACCGAGCGGGAGGACTACTTCACGACGAGCTATTTCCACAGACCCGAGGAGCTGGCGGCGGAGGTTTCGGCAGCGGGGCTCGATCTCGACCTGGTCTACGGTGTCGAGGGCCCCGGCTGGACGCTGGCCGACTTCGACGCGCGCTGGAGCGATCCGCGCGCCCGCGAGGACCTGATGCGCGTCGCCCGACAGCTCGAGGCGGAGCCCTCGATCCGCGGAGCGAGCGCGCACCTGATGGCGGTCGCGCGACGCCCTTCCATCGATCACCACGCGGCCCGCTGACCGCGCGCCGTTCCGTCCGAAAGGAGAGCGACATGGTTCCGAAGCGTTCGCTGGGGCAGGGGCTTCAGGTCTCGGCCCTGGGGCTCGGCTGCATGGGGATGTCCGAATTCTATGGCGCGCGCAACGACGATGAGTCCATCGCCACGATCCACCGCGCGCTCGATCTCGGCGTCACGTTCATCGATACGGCGGACGTGTACGGTCCGTACACGAACGAGGAGCTCGTGGGGCGCGCCATCCGGGGCCCCCGGAACGAGGTCGTGCTCGCGACGAAGTTCGGGAACGTGCGGGACGAGA
>DASUFL010000119.1:0-3624 GCA_036274595.1 Candidatus Eiseniibacteriota bacterium
GCCATCGCCTCGACGAAGCGGGTCTTCCCGCAGCCCGTCGGTCCCTTCAGCAAGACCGGCAGCCCCCGGCGCGCCGCCGCGCGAAAGACCTCGACCTCATCGTTCACCGGCCGGTAGAACGGAGCCCCCGCCGCAGAGCGAGCGGGCCTGCGCGCCTCGATGGTCATGTCACTCCGGTCGGACGAATGGGACGATCTTCGGGAGCTCGATCCCTTCCGGAAGGACCACCTCGCCCTCCGGATTGATGAAGGCGGCGTTTCTCCGCGTGATGGGAAGATCCGGATGCGGGCAGAGTCGGCCCGTTCCTTCGCCGCAGACGCCCATCGTGAAGTACGAGCGCTTCTGGATGTCCTCCGGCCACGGGTCGGCCTGCATCGCGAACCACTGGGCCGGGATGTTGTAGAAGACGAAGAAGAACATGCTGACCGCGCCGAAGATCGCGAGGAAGCGCGTCCCCTGCTGCCGGACTGCGCCACCGCCGACGCGCTCGAGGCCCCGCTCGACGAAGGTCCGGCCCTTGTCGTCGGTGAAGTAGCGGAGAGAGCAGAATCCGGCCTGGACGCCGCCCCACATGATTCCTTCGTAGATGGGCCACTGGTAGTACGTGCCGGGGAAGATGGAGAGCGAGCGGATGGCTCCCGGGTACGTGAAGAGGCCCATCGGCATCAGGAAGAGCCCCTCGATGAACAGGTCGAAGAAGAAGGTCCAGACCATCAGGATGCCGAGCAGACCGGGGACACCGAGGTTCGGCCAGCGCATCTTGGATCGGCGCATCACCCAGCAGCCGATCATCGTGCACATGAGCACGCCCCACGTGTAGCCGGGGGCGTTCATCAGCATGGGCTCCGCCATCATCGCACCGGGCTGGCCGAACGACATCCAGCCGGGCACGTCCAGCACCCACGAGCCTCGGTTCCACATCCAGGTGTTGTAGGTGGACCAGGTGTTGAAGTAGTTCAACAGCGGGTCCTGGAAGAAGACCAGCCCGAACGCCCCCATCAGCATGCCGTCGGTGGTGATGCGCCGTTCCCGGATCCACGGCTTGATGAGGATGAAGTAGAGCGCGACAGGGAAGCCGAGGCAGATCACGCTCGTCCAGATGGTGAGGATCGTCTTCATCCACGTCGGCGGATCGCTCGGGCCGGCGGGTACGCGGACGAAGTTCGGTCCGGTGATCCAGCTGCCCCAGACGTACAGCTGGAAGGCGAGAATCACGCCTCCCAGCGCCGCCCACATCGCGACGGGCTTCACCGAGGAAACGGACTGGACGCCCAACGACTCGCTCGGGATCGCCTGGATCTCGGTCGTCGCCCTCGACATCCCCATGGTCGGTCCTCCTTGCACGGCGTGCCGGAATGCCATTCTCTTGTTTCGAGAACATTATTGCAAGAGGGTTGGGCGCGCCGCATAATCGTTTCCCGCGGTCGGAGGCAGTCGAGCGATGACGACGACGGAGCGGGTCGCGGTGGTCACGGGAGCGGCGTCGGGCATGGGCCTGGCGATCGCCCGGACCCTCGCCTCGCGGGGCGATCGGGTCGCGCTGCTCGACCGCCAGGGCGACGCGGTGCTGCGCGCCGCGGAGGGCCTGCGCGAGAGCGGCGCCCGCACGCTCGGCGCGGAGGTCGATGTCACCGACCGCGCGGCGATCGACGTCGCGCTCGGCAAGGTGCGCGCGGAGCTCGGGCCGATCGGGATCGTGGTCACCGCCGCCGGCATCGACCGGTTCGAGCCCTTCACCGAGATCACCTCGGAGAGCTGGGAGCGCGTCCTCGCCGTCAACCTGACCGGCACGTTCCACTGCCTCCAGGCGGCGGTCCCCGACATGCTCGCGGCGCGCTGGGGCCGCATGGTGACGATCTCGTCGTCGAGCGCGCAGTCCGGCTCCGCGCACCTCGCGCACTACGTCGCTGCGAAGGCCGGGGTGATCGGGTTGACCCGGGCGCTCGCCGTCGAGCTCGCACGGCACGGCATCACGGTCAACTGCATCCCGCCGGGCATGATCGACACGCCGATGCTGCGCGGCGCCGAGGGCGGCGGCGACATCGCGAAGCTCGAGAAGCTCGCTGCCCGGATGATTCCCGTAGGCCGGATCGGCACACCCGAGGAGGTCGCTGCAACGTGCGCCTTCCTCTGCTCGGACGAGGCCGCCTTCATCACCGGCCAGGTGATCGGTGTGAACGGCGGCATGGTCCTGTGAGGGTCCGAAGGAGCGACGCATGAACAAGCATCAGCCGAAGCCGAAGATCTACCCGAAGCCGCCCGAGGGAACCTGGACCGAGCACTATCCCGAGCTCGGCACGGCGCCCGTCTCCTACGAGAGCTCCATCTCGCCCGAGTTCTACGAGCTCGAACGCAAGGCGATCTTCGAGCGCGCCTGGCTGAACGTCGGGCGCGTCGAGATGCTGCGGCGCAATGGCAGCTACTTCACCAAGGAGCTCGGCGTCGCGAAGACGTCGCTGATCGTCGTCCGCGGCATGGACGGCGTGATCCGCGCCTTCCACAACGTCTGCCGTCACCGCGGCAACAAGCTGGTCTGGGCCGACGACCCGCGCGTGGAGAGCAAGGGGAACTGCCGCCAGTTCTCCTGCAAGTACCACGGCTGGCGCTACGACCTCGACGGGAAGCTCACCTCCATCCTCCAGGAGGGCGAGTTCTTCGGCATCGACAAGTCGCAGTTCGGCCTCGTCCCCGTACACTGCGACGTGTGGCAGGGGTTCATCTTCGTGAATCTCGCCAAGGAGCCCGAGCAGTCGCTGCGCGAGTTCCTGGGGCCGATGATCACGGCGATCGACTACCCCTTCCACAACGTCACGGAGCGCTTCTACTACCGCGGCGACATCCGCAGCAACTGGAAGGTGTTCCTCGACGCCTTCCAGGAGTTCTACCACCCGCCCATCCTCCACGGGCATCAGAACCCCGTCATGCGAGGCGCGGACTATCAGGAGAAGGGCTTCTACACGATGCACTTCCAGACCGATGGCCCGCACCGTGTCGGCTCGACGAGCGGCGGCGCCGGCGGGAAGCTGGTCCCGGAATTCTACAACCCGATCGACAACGTGATGCGCAGCGGCCTCTTCGGGCCGTGGGATCCGTCGGAAGTCGTGAGCGACGAGCTTCCGCCGGGTCTCAATCCTGGGAACCACAAGCGTTGGGGCCTCGACTCGTTCCAGATCTTCCCCAACTTCGCGATCGTGTTCTGGGAGACGGGCTGGTACCTCACCTACCACTACTGGCCCGTCGCGCACAACCGGCTGGTGTTCGAGGCGAACGCCTACTTCACGCCGCCGCGCAGCGTGCGCGAGCACCTGGCGCAGCAGCTCGGCATCGCCACCATCAAGGAGTACGCCTTGCAGGATTGCGGAACCCTCGAGGCCACGCAGATGGGGCTCGAGTCGCGTGCCGTCTCGGCCTTTCCGCTGGGCGACCAGGAATTCATGGTCCGACACTTGAACAAGGTCGTGGACGAATGGGTCGGCGACTACCAGCGCTCGCGCGCGGCGAGGTGACGACGATGGCCGATGCCCTACTCCCCCGGGAGTTCTCCGACCTCGAGCCCTTTGCCAAGACGTGGTGCCTGGCCGGCGAACCCGAACGCTATGCGAAGCGCCTGGCGAGTACGATGGA
>DASUFL010000120.1:0-21657 GCA_036274595.1 Candidatus Eiseniibacteriota bacterium
AGGCTGCTCCACCAGGCCCTCGGCGCCGAACTTCTCGAACGCCTCCTTGATCTCGTAGTAGTGGCTGCGGGAAATCCCCGCCCGCCGGCAGGCCAGGCTGATGTTCTGCAGCTCCTCGGCCAGAGCTAGCATGCCGAGCCGGGCCTTGATAAGCTTCTCGCGGGTGCTCATGACGTTCTCCTCCGGGTAAGGGTTTGAGTCCTCGAAGAACCCAATTCTTACCACCGGAGACGCCACGGGCGCCCGCCTCTATTTCAGGCCCCCTCTGTCCGCTCATCTCCAACTATTTTCACTTTCAGCGAAGCAGGATCACCGGCACCGCCAGCTCCGTCCTGTCTCCGCGCGACACGGGTCGCAGCCAGTAGCGCCCTGACGCCACGGGGCGCCCGCTCGCGTCCCTTCCGTCCCACTCGATCGATGTGGATGTAGCCGCGCCGCCGTCGCCCTCGAGGCGCCGCACTCTCCTTCCTGCCACGTCGAAGACCTCGATCGCGAATCGTCCGACCGACGGGCCGTAACCGTCGGAGGAGAAGGCGACATCGCCCCATCCGCCCCGGACCTCGATTCGCACCCGGCCCGGGGCTGGGTTCGGAGATACGGCGAGGAAGGGCTCGGACGGCGGCGAGACCGGATCGATCTCGACCGCCGTGATCGCGGCGTTGCCGGGCCGTAGCGAGAGCAGCCGGTTTCCGTCGCTGGCAAGAAGCGTGGGCAAGGGACCCGTGGTCGGCTTGAACACGGCGGCGCCGATCGCGCTCATCGGGGTCTGGTGCAGGGCGACCTCGAGCGCCTGGCCCGTCGCGGACCACGTCGCGAGACGCGCGAGCGTCACCGGCGGCGTGTAGGGAGACGGCGCTCCGGTCACGATGCGATCGAGGTACCCGCCTCCGGGCGCGCGGAGGAGTGCTATGCCCGACGCTCCCATCGCCGCCGCGAGCGTCCCCGTCCATGTTCCGCCGACGCCGATCGCGGGAGCCAGGGTCTGCTGCGCCAGGACGAGCTGCGGCGCACCGCCCCGCGGCGCGCGCACGAGCTGGAGCCCGCCCGCCGATGCCGCGACCGCGACGTAGATGCTGTCCTTCGTGTTGCTGACCCAGGCGAGATCGCGCGCGTAGGGGGTGCCCCACGCACTCGAGAGCCCCACCGTGCCGCGCGGCGTGAACGTGACCGCGGCCGGATTGCCTCCCGAGGCGGTGAGCGAATAGACCGCGACGCCCCCCGTGCCATCGGCGATCGCGAGATCGGGCGAGGTTCCGCCGCGCAGCTCGAGGTCCAGCGCGCTCCCCGGCGTGGCGAGCGTCCCCGCGGCGTACGGCGGCAGGCCCGGATCGAGCGCCGCGCCGAGATCGATCGCGACGATGCCCTGCCCCGTTCCCGCGACGACCGAGGCCGGGTTGTAGGACGCCGAGACCGGCACCGAGCCCGTGTCCGCGGCGGCGACCATCGCGACCACTCGTCCCGAGGGCGCGCGGAACCAGCCGGCGTCCGTCGCGAAGCCGGAGGTCGGGATGATGCGCAGGATGCGGTCGTCGATCCCGTTCAGATCGACGTCGAAGAAGTCTTCCCACGTGCCGAACGTCGGGTCGTCGGTCACCGTGAGATCCAGGAGCATGAGCCCCCCGCGCCCCGCGGCGCAGAGCCCAACATCGATCGTGTCGCCGGGGCTGCGCGCGAAGCGCGGCACGATCGCAATCGACGCCGCGTAAGACGGGATCCGGATCGTGCCCAGCCATCGGTCGTCCGAGCCGTCGCCGCCCGCGTCCACGGGACCGATCGAATCGGTGGAAACATCGCGTACGACACGGACTCCGGTGAGTCCGGTGGCGACGAGCCATTCGCCGTGAGAGGCGAGGTACGCCGCGCCATCCCGCCCGACGACCACGTCATCCCCTCTGAGGACGCCGGCGGGAACCAGAGCGGTCGGCACGGCGCCCGAGGCCGTGGAGAGCGCGTAGCCCACCGCATTCGAGATTCCGCCCACGCTCGTCACGCTGAGCTGGACCGCGTTCACATTTCCCGCGAACGCGTTCGAGGCGATGGTCATCGACTCCGACACCGTGATCGTGCCTCCGGCGGGGAGGGTCACGAGAGAAGGTGGCGGCGAGCCGGGAAAGAGCGAGCCGTCGTTGTTGGGATCCGGATTGATCCGGCCCGTCGTGAGGGCGACCTGCTCGGACGAGCCGCTCAAGCTGTGCACCTGGAACGAGACGTTGCCGGCCACGCCCGCGGGGGCGGCGAACAGCACCGGCTTCACTTCGGGGCGGCCGTCGGTCGCGGCGGTGATGATCGCCGACGCCTTCCCCGCCTGGGAGCCGCCGACCGTGTGCACGAGCACCACGTGCAGCACGCAGATCCCGAGCGCGGTGTCGGGCACGGTGACGGTGAGGTTCACCGTGCCGACCGCGCCCGCGGGCACGTTGATCGATCCCGAGCTGGGACTCACTCCCGCGGCGAACTCCCCGGAGGATGCCGCACTCCAGATGAGACTCGCGGGCGCGCCGCTGGCAAAGATCGTGAGCGGGATGATCTGTGGGCTCGACCGCGCGAGCGTGGCACCGGGAAGAATCGCCGTCACGGGACGCGGCGGGATCCAGTCGAAGGCGAGGGCATGGCTCGCCGCGGCCGCGCTCCCGAGGAGGAGCAGAGCCAGGACGAGCACGGAGCGCGCGCGGGTGACCGCGCGCATGGGGGGAACCTGGGTCATCGAGCCATCCCAAAGAAACGGGGGGCCGGCCACCGGCGCCGGCCCCCCACGAGCCTACGTCAGGATACGACTACTTGAGGATCGTGATCCGGGAATCGTCGCTGAACGACTTGCCGACGTTGAGACGGGCGAAGTAATTGCCCGACGCCACGCCGCGGCCGTTGTCATCACGGCCATCCCAGATCGACGTGTACGGACCCGGGGACTGGACGCCGCTGACGAGCGTGCGCACGAGCCGGCCGTTCACGTCATAGATGCGGAGCCGGACGTCCTGCGACCCGGCGCTCCGCGGAATCACGTAACCGAGCTTCGAGATCGGGTTCGCGGGATTCGCCCCCGTGTTCCCGAACGAGAAGTGATCCAGATCTCCGCCGCGCATCGCCAGAGCCGCGTTCACCGCCGGCGCCACCGACGCGTCCAGCCGGTACGTGGCCGGGGTCGGAATGCGCGGAGCGGCTGTCGGGGCGAGGAGCGATCCGTAGAAGTCGGTGACCAGGATCGTGAACTTGCGCGTTGTGTTGCCGCCACCCTGGCCCGGCTGCGGCGGCACGGTGAAGACGATCTTCGGATCGAGGCCGGTGAAGTCGTCGTTGAACGCCACGATCTGGTTCGTCTGGTCGATGAGGAACATCACGTAATCCGGATCGTTCCGGCCGTCGAGCGTGCCGACGTGCGTCGCCGACGCGGTGATCGTCTCGCCCGCTTTCGCGGAGAGGCTGTAGTAATCCTGATCACCCGCGGGGCCATACGTCGCCGCCTGATTGACCACCGGCAGCGCGAGGGCCGTCGCGTTGTTCTTGGCGCCGTTCGGCTCGAGCCCGTCTTCCCCGATACCCGGGATCACGACGCTCGACTGAAGGCTCCGATGACCGAACTTGTCGACGGCCTGGGTCGAATAGATGCCCGGCACCGTCGGCTGGGGATCGAGCTTGATGCTCCCGGAGTTGCTGCTTCCGACCGTGCTGTAGGTGCCAGGGGCACCCGGGGACCGCACGATCAGCTCGACGTGATCGAGCGAATTGTTCGGAAGGCCGAACTTGTCCTCACGCACGTCCTGCGGCGGGATGTAGCTGAACTCCATCTGCGTCGCCTTGCGATTGCCGCCGAGGTTCGACGCGCCGCGAATCGGCGTGTCGCTCGCGTTGGTCATCTGGCAGCGCATGGTGACCGCGAGATTCCGGTCGACCAGGACGCCCGCTCCCGCGGTGCCGCTGACGGGAAGCGTGTACGAATTTCCGAAGATGCCGCGCTCCAGCGTCACGAGGTCCGCGCGCAGGAACGGGAAGTTGTTCGGGAAGCCCGGGGTCGTCAGCTGGTTCGGGAATTGGAGCGCCCAGAAGTAGGTCGCGCCGTTGATCCCGGCCAGATTGAGCAACACCGTGTTCACGCCGTTCGGATTGCCGACGAACGGGGTGATGTTGACGATCGGATTCGCGAGGTCCGGCAGACCCGTCGCCGTGTCCAGGAGGCAGAGCTTCGCGCTCAGGAAGGTGGCGGGAATGCCGTTGAACGTGAACGACGGGAATTCCACCTGCTGGATCGTGTACGGACCGTCGAACGGCGGATCGAACCGGACCGCAAGATATCCGGTGCTCCGGAACGTCACCACGTTCTCGAACTGGCCGTACTGAGCGATCTCGACCCGCCCCGCGTACGCGTTGGTCTGGATGTTGATGCCGGGCGTGTCCGCGCCGGCGGTGACAGGAACCGTAACGGCGAAGTTCGGATTGTCCGCGAAGCCGTCGCCGCTCTCGCCGGCGCCGTTGTAGAACTCGGTCTCGAAGTCGATGTCGATGCCGCTGTACGGGCCGCCGATGTTGGCGTCGGCCGCCGTGGTGTGCACGCCGTCGAGCGGCACGATGCGCACGTACCAGTTGCCCGGATAGAGGCCGTGCAGCGTGTACTCGCCGGTGCCGTTCCGGAGCGTCAGCTCACCGGAGATGGCGCTGATCGAGTGGGCGAAATCCACAAGGTTCGCATCGAACGCTTCGACGTGCGCGCCGAACACGGCCGCGCCCGAGAAGCCGCTCGTGATGCTGCCCGAGATCGTGCCCGTGTTGGCGAGGAAGCTCGCTTCGGGGTAGATCGTCGCGTTGCCGACCCGGTCGTCCAGCTCCAGCGAGCGCTGGGAGATGTCGTTCTGGATGAAGGGGATCATCGTGCAGCCCGTGACGCTCGTGTGGTCCAGGCCGAACGCATGGCCGAACTCGTGCGTGATCACGGCCTGGAGATCCACCGAGGACTGCCCGGCCGGAGCCGGCTCGAGGACCGCCGAGGTCGACCACCAGAAATCACGGTCGTTGGCGACGAGGTCCGCGTCGAGCGTCTGGCCCGTCGCGCCGTCGACGATCGAACGGGTGAACGCGATCACGCCGGCGGTCGGGAAGTTGACGCCGGTCGGATCGAAGAGAACGCTGTTCTGGCCGTCGAAGGCCAGCGCGGGAACCAGCTCGCCGGCCGCGCCCGTGTAGTCATGGGAGTTCGACGTGAAATACGAGTCGGAGATGTCGTCCCACGCCTCGGACGAAGCAATGATGGCCGCCGACGCCACCGCGTCGGACTTGTCGAGATTGGCGGGCGCGATGACGATGTTGAGCGGCAGATCCCCGACCAGCCAGTGCGCCTGAACCACAGGGCTCGTGGCGTCGGCCTGCCGGGCGATGCGAATGAAGGCCGAGGCGGGATGAGCGGCGGCGAGAGCGAGCGCCGCGCACAGCATCACGACCGCGGTCATGCGAAATCGATCGGTCTTCATGATGGGTGCGTCCTCCGCTACTCGGTGGGTTGGAACTGGACCTTGCCGTCCACGTTCAGATCGGTGCGAATTCCGTCGAGGAAGGAAGCCAAGGGCTGAACCGCGGCGGGCTTGGCCTCATCGACCGAGCCGTTCGGGGCCAGCGTCTTGAGCCCGACGACGTCGTTGCGCACCTGCTTGAAGCCGTTGCCGTCGATGGACACGGTGTACTTGCCCTGCTGGAGGCCCATCACCCACGGGTAGCCGGCGCGATCCTTCGGGCTCAGGAACACGACCACTTCCTCGCCCTTCGTGAAGGAAGGCATGCCGGGCACGACCGAGATCTTGCCTTCGGCGCTGCCGCCGATCTGGCGGATCGTGAGGACGTCGTTCTTGCGGGATCCCTTCACCCCGTCGAGAACCTTGAGGCTGATGTACGTGTAGATCTCTTTGTGGCTGTCGTCCCAGCGCGAGGACACGTCATCGACGCGCGCGACGGCGATCGTCTCCGACTTCTTGGCGAGGTCGGAGATGGAGAACTTCTGGACCGTGGTAGCGCCGGCCAAGCTCGCTCCGAAAATCGCGAACGCGGCGAGCGCGACGATTACAGCTGAACGAGACCGCTTCATCGTCTGTTCTCCTACGGTGGGTCGGGTGAGGCGGGCGGATCAGGTCCCCCCCTGATTCCGTCGCCCAAGGTGAGTCCGGTTGCTGGGCTGGATGGAGTTCTCCCTGTCGATCACCTCCTCCTCGACGTTCCCGTAGGGAAGCCGGGATCTCGCCAGAACGGGTGAGCCGGAAAGGGCAAAGCGATACGACGCCCCCCGGCAGAAGATCTAGGTTGTTAGTTTTTTTACCAGCGAGGCCGGAAGTATATCAAATAAGAGGATTTAAATCAAGACCAAAGGGGCCAGAGAAGGGCGTCAACGGGGATCGTCGCGGCTCCTTGCAGGAGGACCAGGGACAACTCCCGAATCTGAGGCTCCGTCGATAGATACCCCATCCCGAAACCGCGGCTGGTGCCGGGCTCCGGAGCCGCGCTGGTGAGGATTCCGGCGGGCTGACCGTCGGCCGTGCGCACCTCGGCTCCCCGGACGTCCCCCGTCCAGCCGAACCGGAAGCCGCTTCGGGAGCGGCGCACCTGACCTCGATGTGACGTTCTCGCAACGATTTCCTGGCCAACATAGCAGCCTTTGTCAGCCGAGATGGCGTCGGGGTGGGCCAGCTCGGTCACGAGGCGATCGGGTCCGAAGTCGATTCCGGCGCGCGGAAGACCCAAGCCGACTCGCCAGGCTTCCACCGAAGCGGGATCGGCCGCCGGGATACCGGGGTCGGCGCCCGAATTCAGGAGGAACGATAGGGGCTGCGACTGGATCGCCACCGCCTCGAGGCCGCCCGCCTGAGTGAGGAGGGGATCGCGGCGCGGACCCGCGAACGCCAGGACCGGCCGCGGCGACGGCGCGAACTCGACGTCTTCCATCACGCGGAAGCGGTCGAAGTGCTTGAGGAGCGCGCCCGGCTCCGTCTCATCCGCCACGATCCAGGCCGCATCGTCCGCCTCGACCAGCGCCCACGCGAGAGCGATGGGCCGCCCCCGCTCGGTCGTGAACCAGGTGATCGCCCCCCGTCCCGGCTCCGTGCGCTCGAGATCCTGCGTCGCGAGCCCCTGGAGGAACGAGCGCGTGTCGGGGCCGGTGAGTCGCACGGCGGAGAGCCACGGCGCGTCGATCCGCATCCCATCCTCGCGGAGCGCGCGATAGTGCTCCGCCATTCGAGCTGCTTCCTGGACCGTCATGCCTGGAGGATAGCATCGCGCCCCAGCGAAGCCGGCCGCGGGCCCCTTGACCGCTGGCCGTTTTATCGTATATTTACGATTAACGATGAAAGGAGCCCCATGACGACCACCAAGCGCATCCCCCTGATTCCGGCGCGCGGCCGCGGTATCGGCAAGGAGGACGAGGAGCTGGCCCGTCTGGCCAAGGCCCTGGGGCATCCCGCCCGGGTCGCCATCGTCCGGCTTCTGCTCGCGCGCGGCGAATGCGTGTGCGGCGGAATCGTGGACCGCCTGCCTCTGGCCCAGGCGACGGTGTCGCAGCACCTCAAGGTTCTGAAGGAGGCCGGCCTCGTCGAGGGAGAGATCGACGGACCCCGCGTCTGCTACTGCGCCGCTCCCGAAGCGGTGGAGCGGCTGTCGCACTTGATCCAAGCCCTGATCGAAACGAAAGGAAGGACGTGATGGACATTCGTGATGCGGTTCGCGAGCGGTACGGCTCGATTGCCTCGAGCGACGGCGGCTGTTGCGGAGGCGGGTGCGGGTGTGGGTGCGGCGATGGCGGCGGCGCGTCCGCTCTCGGCTACACGGAAGACCAGGAGAAGGCGATCCCCCAGGGCTCGAACCTCAATCTGGGCTGCGGCAATCCGCTCGGCCACGCCGCGGTCCGGCCAGGCGAGACCGTCCTCGATCTAGGCTCGGGCGCGGGCATCGACGTGTTCCTCGCGTCGCGCGAGGTGGGACCCACCGGGCGCGCCATCGGCGTCGACATGACGCCGGCGATGATTTCGCGAGCGCGGAAGAACGCGGCCGAGGGAGGCTACGCGAACGTCGAGTTTCGCCTCGGCGAGATCGAGAATCTCCCGGTGGCGGATCAAAGCGTCGATCTCATCATCTCCAACTGTGTGATCAATCTCTCGCCCGCCAAGCCTCGCGTCTTCGCCGAGGCGATGCGGGCGCTTCGCCCGGGCGGCCGCATGGTGGTGAGCGATCTCGTGCTCACGCGTCCGCTGCCCGATGAGGTGCGCCGATCGGTGGAGGCGTACGTCGGCTGTGTCGCGGGAGCGATGCGGGAGGAGGAGTTCCTCGCCGCGATGCGGACCGCGGGCTTCGACGAGGTCGAGATCCTGGAGCAGCGGGGGTATGCGACCGGCGGCACGGCGGCTCTGCCCGACGTCTCCGCGGACGCGTGGAGCGCGGTCCGCTCGATCAAGGTGCGAGGCGTGAAGCCGCGGCATTGACGGCGCCGCGGCGGCGCGCCGGACTATTCGCGGACCGAGGCGCCCCCGGATCCGTCGTAGACGACCACGCTGTGCACGGGGGCGCCGGAGCCCAGCTTCTCGCGTCCGCCCAGGGGCTCGATCTCCACGAGGAACGCGAAGCCGGCGACGCTGCACCCGAGCGCCTCGACCATCGCTTTGGAGGCCGCGGCCGTGCCTCCGGTCGCGATCACGTCGTCCGCGATCAGGACGCGCGCGCCGCGCGCGATCAGATCGCGATGCGTCTCGAGCGTCGCGTGCCCGTATTCCAGCTCGTAGTCCTGTCGGACCGCCGCGGCCGGCAGCTTTCCCGGTTTCCGCGCGAGCACGAGGCCCGTGCCCCACCGCGCCGCGAGCGCGGCCGCCACGAGGAATCCGCGCGCCTCGATGCCCAGGACGAGATCCGGCGGGGCGGCGTCGAACGGGCGCGCCAGCGCGCCGACCGTGCGCGCCCAGGCGCGACCATCGGCCCAGAGCGGCGTGAGATCGCGAAAGAGAACGCCGGGCTGCGGCCAGTCCGGCACCGGGCGGATCCAGTCGGTGAGCGGCGCATCGGCATGGGTGGGCGGCGTCCAGGACACGCGCGGACCCTAGCAGGCGCGGCGCTCCGCTACAATCGAGGCATGAGGATCGCGATCGGTGGCGCCTCCGGGCTCATAGGCATGGCGCTGACGCGCCACCTCACGGCTCAGGGGCATCAAGTCCTCCGGCTCGTGCGCCGTCCGGCTCGCGACGCCACCGAGGTGGGCTGGAATCCAGGTGACGGCGTCATCGACGCGGCCGGGCTCGACGGACTCGACGCCGCCGTCAATCTTTCCGGAAGCACGATCGCGCGCTGGCCCTGGACCGCCGGGCATCGACGGCGCGTGCTCGAGAGCCGGACGCGCTCCACCGCGCTCCTCGCGCGAACCCTGGCGTCCCTCTCGCCACGCCCGCGTGTGTTCGTGTCCGCGTCGGCAGTCGGATACTACGGCGACCGGGGCAGCGAGATCCTCACCGAGACTTCCGGCGCGGGCACCGGCTTCCTCGCCGAGGTCTGCCGCGCGTGGGAGTCCGCCGCGGATCCCGCCGCGGCCGCGGGAATCCGCGTCGCTACTCCGCGGATCGGGGTGGTCGTGAGCGGTGGTGGAGGCATGGTTCCCGTCCTCGCGACGCCGTTTCGCTTGGGACTCGGCGGACCGGTGGGCTCGGGACGTCAATACATCAGCTGGATCTCGCTCGACGACCTGGTCCAGGTGATCGCGCTCCTGATCGAGCGCGACGATCGGAGCGGCCCCTGGAATGCGGTCGCGCCCCAGCCCGTTCCGCAGGCCGAGTTCGCGCGGACGCTCGGCCACGTCCTGCACCGCCCCGCGATTCTCCCCTTCCCCGCGTTCGCGGCGAGGTTTCTGCTCGGTGGCTTGGCCGACCTCTTGCTCGACGGCCAGCGCGTCGAGCCGGCGCGCCTTCTCTCGTCCGGCTTCACCTTCCGCCACCCCACCCTCCAGACCGCGCTCGAGGCCGCGCTCCACCGCTAGACGCGGCGGGAGTGGGTGTATCCTCGAATCATGGCGAAGAAGCGGCTCATCGTTCTTGGAGGAGGGTTCGCGGGGCTCGACGTGGTCCGCTCCGTGGCTCGGTCGAAGGCGGCGCGCGAGACCTATGACACGCTCCTCATCGACAAGGAGAACTTCTTCCAGTTCAATCCGCTCCTGCCCGCGATCGCCGTCGGCTCCGTCGAGACCCGCCACATCGTCTACCCCCTCCGCGAGATGGCCCGCCACCGCCACACCCGGTTCCAGAAGAACAAGGTCATCGCGATCGATCTCGAGCGGCGCGAGGTGCGCCTGCACAACGATCTGGTCGAGCCGTACGACACGCTCGTCATCTCCATGGGCAGCGTGACCAACTACTACGGCGTGCCCGGCGCGCCGGAGAACACGCGCCCCTTCAAGACGATCGTCGACGCCATGACGCTCCGCGCGCGCTTTGTCGAGCTGTTCGAGATGGCGGAGCAGGCGGAGACGCACGAGCAGCGCCGCCGTCTTCTCTCCTTCGCCATGGTGGGAGGCGGCGTCACTGGCGTCGAGGTCGCGGCGGAGCTCGCCGAGATGGCGCGCGAGACGCTCCTGCCCCGCTATCCGAGCCTCGCCGCGGACGACATCACGATCACCATCTACGAGGGCGGCGATCGCGTCGTGCCGACCGCGCGGCCGGAGCACTCCGCGTACGTCCACCGCCACCTGACGAAGCACGGCGTGCGGATCGAGCTCGGGGCCAAGGTCGAGCGCGTGGAGCCGAAGTGCCTTCACTTCGCGGGCGGCACCTCGGCTCCCGCGTTCACCATCATCTGGACCGCCGGCGTCCATCCGCCGGAGCTCGTGCGGTCGCTGCCGCTCACGCACATCGCGGACGGCCGCGTGCGCGTCGACCCCTATCTCCGCGCTCTCGATCGCGCAGGGAACCCGGTCGAGGACCTCTACGTGCTCGGCGACTGCGCGGCCTCGCCGGCCCCGAACGGGCGCTGGCAGCCCGCGCTCTCCCAGACCGGCATCGCGATGGGAAGCTACGTCGGGGACTCCCTGGTGCGACGGGCCGAGGGAAAGCCGCTCCGCACGTTTCAGTTCAAGGACGCGGGCTACATCATCTCGCTCGGCAAGCACAGCTCCGTCCTGGACCTGTTCGGGATTCCCCTGTCCGGAAAGCTGGCCTGGCTCCTCTGGGCGGCCGCCTACCTCGTGAAGATGGTCGGGTTCCGGAAGCAGGTGGAGGTCGCGTTCGACCAGCTCACCCATCTGGTCTTCGAGCACGACACGTCCCAGATCCTGAACCGCCGCCAGGTCCTGACCGATGAGGAGCTGAATCTGTCCCTGGGCGGCGAGGAATCCTCTTCGGAGCGAATCGGAACGCGCCGGCAGGCATCGTGACGTTATGAGGGTCCGTCTGTAACAGAACGCGGGTCGGCTGGACTCAACCATCGTTCGAGTTGCGCCGGAGGGACCCGACCGGTACGTTCAGGGGTAACTTCAGGGGGAAGCCGGTTCCATGGGGCCTCCGCCCCTCACATTCAGGAGGACGACGATGCGACGAGTTGTGGGTGCCCTCATGATGACGGCCCTGCTCGCAATGAACGGAGCGGCGGTCGCGCATGAAGGGGAACACGAGGCCGGCAAGGCCCATGCGATGACAGCGGTCGGCGAGATCGTGGATACGGGCTGTTATCTGGGCCACGGCGCCGCGGGCGCCAAGCACGCCCAGTGCGCCCAGCTCTGCATTTCGAAGGGAATGCCCATGGGACTCCTCACGGCCGCGGGCGATCTCTACCTGCTCACCCCGCCGCACGACACGATGACCGCCTACAAGAAAGCGAAGGACTGGGCGGGCAAGAAAGTGGAGATCTCGGGTCCGATGAGCGAGCGCAACGGAATGAAGTCGATCGAGGTTGCGTCCGCGAAGCTGGCACCGGCCACGCCGTAACCACGACATCGACGATGAAGCCTCGCGTGTTCGCGCTGGCCTTGGTGGGAGCCCTGATCCTCGGGATCGGGGCTCTCGCTTTTTTGACGCGCGCGCAGCTCACACCCGTCGAGCGGGGCCGCCGCCTCGCTGAATCGACGGGATGCTTCGCGTGTCACGGCGCCGAGGGGATTCGCGGCATGGCGAATCCGGGGCGCGACGAGAAGCAGGTTCCCGCGTTCGAAGGCACGCTGATGATGTACGCGAAGAACCCCGAGGAGGTGCGCGAGTGGATCCGGGACGGCGGGACAAAAGCGCGCCGCGAGGACCCGGACTGGCAAGCGGAGCGAAAGCTGGGCGTGGTGCGCATGCCCGCGTTCGGCAAGCGCCTCCGTGCGTCCCAGATCGAGGACCTCGTCGCGTACGTGGTGGCCGTGGGGGGCCAGAACGCTCCGGACGACTCGCTCGCGTCGCACGGCAAGGATCGCGCCGATGAGCTGGGGTGCGTGGGATGCCACGGTCCAGGTGGACAGCTCGCGCGCGCGAATCCAGGATCCCTCAAGGGCTACATTCCACCCTGGGACGGGGCGGATTTCACGGAGCTCGTTTCGAGCGACGCGGAATTCCGCGAGTGGGTGGAGGACGGCGTCGGCCATCGGTTCCGCTCGAATCCGGTCGCGCAATTCTTCCTCCGCCGCGCGCCGCTCCACATGCCGGCCTTCAAGAAGCACCTGGAGCCTGGCGACGTCGAGGCGCTCTGGGCGTACGTCACCTGGCTCCGGGCGCAACCGCAGAACCAGCCCCGCTAATACCTACGTATAATGCGCGGCCCGCGGCCGCAGGCAGTACGATCTCTGCATGAGACGTCACCTGGTCGCGGGCTTCGTCGTCCTCGGCTACGTCGCCCTTGGCGTTGCCGGCGCCGCACTCCGAGGCGGAGTGGACCCGGCAATCGCGGGCGCGGGAGCCACACCCAACACGTCGAGCGCGACGAAACTCCCCGCGACCGGGGACATCTGCCCGCCCGGCAGCGGCAAGCACGCCGTGACCGTGCGCGGCGAGATCGTGGATTACTACTGCTACATCGAGAAGGGGCTCACCGGCCCTCAGCACAAGGAGTGCGGACTCAAGTGCGTGGCGGGCGACGTCTGCATGGGGATTCTCACCGACCAGGGCGACCTCTACATGCTTTCGATCGATCACATCCGCGCCATGGCGCCGCTCACGTTCCAGGGCGTCCCCGATCCCTTCAAGCAATGCATGGGGATGGTCTCGGAGCACGTGGAGATCCGAGGCAGTCTGATGGAACGGAAGGGTCAGCGGATTCTCGAGGTCGCAGCCGTCCGCAAGGTCTGAGCTGCGGCCGCGCTCAGCTCCCCGGCTTCACGCCCCGGATCAGTAATTCCTGAAGGTAGAACCAGAGCGCGCCATCGCGGTCCTCCGGGAAGAGCGCGTCGAGAGCCTTGGGCGGCGCTTCCACGATCATGTCTCGGAGCCGGTCCTTCGTCGCCGGCTCCATGTCCTTGAGATCGGTCCACGTCTCGAAGTCGAGGGCCTTGAAGAAGGACTCGACCTGCAGGTCGAGGAATCCCGCCTCTTCGAAGAACCCCACCCAGCCTGACGGCGGATACGCCCAGACGTGGCTCGGATCGCGCGTCTTCTCGAATTCGTTGATGAACGCCGCCGCACTCTCGTCCTCCGGAACGACGTTATCGACGACGATGGCGACCCCGCCCGGCTTGAGCACGCGATAGGTCTCGCGCACGAACGCGCGCACATCGGGAAAGTGGTGAGGGGCGATCCGGCAGGTGACCGCGTCGAACTCGCCGTCCCCGAAGGGGAGGCTCGTGGCATCCGCGACGCGAAACTCGACGTTCGCGACTCCGCGGGAGGCGAGGAAAGCGCGCGCGGCCTCGAGCATCGGAGGCGTGAGATCGGTCGCGACCACGCGCGCGACGTGCGGCGCCACCGCGAGCGCCGTGTGCCCGCCTCCGGTCGCGATGTCGAGAACCGTCTCGTCGCCGCGCGCGGCGAGCAGCTCGACGATGCGGTCGAGGCTCGCCCCCTTGGCATGAACCGGGCTCGAGACGTAGCGTTCGGGGTTCTTCCCGAATTGCTCGCGAGCGAGGTCGCGCGCGTCCTTCATCGCCGCCGCGAGCCTATTTCCTCTTGGGGGCGCGCCGCGTGCGGGCGCGGCGGACCGTGCGGGCCGCACGAGTGCGCACGGTCCGGACGGCGCGGCGGACCCGGGCGCGCTTGACGGCGCGCCTCGCGCGAACGCGGCGAACCGCTCCGCGCACGCGCGCCCGGCGGACGGCTCTCTTCAACCGGCGACGGACGCGGCGCTTCGCGCCCGGCGCGACCTCGCCCCCGGTCGCCAGCATGGCGCGGAGCTCGCGCACGCCCTTGGCCCGTATGGCGCGCCAGGTTCTGAGGGCGTTCCGCCGCGGGCGCGTGCGCCCCGATTCCCAACCCATGATGGTCTGCGGCGACACGCCGACGAGCTGCGCGTAGAGAAACCGGCTCATGCCGAGCTTGCCCCGGTGCTTCTTCACCCACTTGGGCGAGAAGCGAACCTGCGGCCCGCCCTCCTCCTCCTCGTCGTCACGAGCGACCGCGCTGCTGCGCGTCGACCGTGCGACGTGCTTCGCCCGCGACTCCAGCTCGCTGATGCGGCGCCGCGACTCGGCCAGCAGACGCTTCGTCTGGGTGAGCTGCTTCTTCATGGAGCTCATCTCCTGCTTCGTCTCCTTGCGCGCGAGGCGCCGGATCTCGGCGCGAAGCACGCCCATCACGTTCGGCACGTCATCCTCCTTCCAAGGGGACCTTCGCCCGAAGGCGGAAGGATCAGTCTTTCGTCGGGTAGAACCGCTCGTTGCCGAGCGCCATGCGCTGGAGCTTGCCGCAGGGACCAGACGGCGCTCCCTCCTGCTGGCGCCGCGCGAGCCGTTCCACGAATCCGCCGATGCCCGAGGCATCGGCATACCGGAGAAGCCCACCCCGGAACGGCGGGAATCCGGTTCCCATCACCATGGCCAGGTCGACGTCTTCCGGCCGATCCACTACGCGCTCATCGAGAGCCAGCGCGGCCTCGTTCACCATGGCGTCGAGCAGCCGATTCTTGATCTCATCGGGCGGCACCGGAGTCGCGTTCTTCGAGATCAGCTCGCGAAGCGAAGGATTGATCCCGTCGCGCGCCGCCTTGTCGTAGCGATAGAAACCGAGGCCGGATTTCTTGCCGAGCGCGCCCGCGGTGACGAGCCGGTCCAGGAGCGCCGTCGAGCCGATCCGGCTTCCGAACGCCTCCTCGAGCACGTGCGCCACTTTGCGCGCGACGTCGAGTCCGATCTCGTCGAGGAGCGCGAGCGGGCCCATCGGCATGCCGAAGCGCTTCAGCTCCTTGTCGATGAGGGTGATGTCGGTCCCCCGCTCCACGAGTCCCACGGCTTCGCTCAAGTAGGGCATGAGCACGCGGTTCACGAGGAAGCCGGGCGCGTCGCGCACGAGGACCGGCGTCTTCTTGATCCGCCGCGTCAGCGCGAGCACCGTGTCGAGGGCATCCTGGTCCGTGTCGTCGGTGCGAATCACCTCGACCAGCGGCATGCGGGCCGCGGGGTTGAAAAAGTGCATCCCCACGAGGCGCCCCGGCCGCTTGAGGCTCCGGGCCATCGCCTTGACCGACAGCGACGAGGTGTTCGTCGCGAGCACTGCGTGCTCGGACGTCTCCGCCTCCACGTCGCGAAGGAGCGATTGCTTGATGCCGAGGTCTTCGATCACCGCCTCGAGCACCAGGTCCACGCGCGCGAGTCCGCCCAGGTCGAGGGCCGGCTCGATGCGGTCCATCGCGCGCTCCATCTCCGCCCGGGTGATGCGGCGCTGCGAGACCTCGCGCGCGAAGAGCGACTGCGCGTGCTCGAGCGAGCGGAGGATGGGCTCCGGCTTGATGTCGCGAAGCCGCACGCGCAGCCCGATGCGCGTGAAGAGATACGCGATCTCGCCTCCCATGGTCCCGGCGCCGAAGACGGCCGTGAAGTCCACGGGATAGGCGCGCGGCGCCGGTGGAACCCGCTTCGCCTCCTCGCTCATCGAGAAGATACGTCGGAGGTTGATCGACTCGGGCGTGAAGAGGAGCTTCGCGACCGCCTTTCGCTCGATGCGGAGCCCCTCGGTGAGCGGCTTGCCGGACGTCGTCCCCAGCACGCGGATGATCTCGGGGGCGGCCGGATAGTGGCCGCCGGTCTGCCGGAGCGCCGTCTTCCTCGCCTGGCTCAGCACGAACGCGCGGAGCGGCGGAAGCGCTCCGAGCAGCCAATCTTGAAGCGGCGGCCCCTTTCGTCGCGGTGGACGGGACTGTTTCAGCATCGATTCGGTCCAGTCCACCACGCGCTGCACGAAGCGCTCGTGCGGCAGCACATCGTCGACGAGTCCGATCCTGCGTGCGCGGTAGCCATCGAGGGAGCGTCCGGTGAGGATCAAGTTGAGCGCCTGAGGCAGTCCCACGAGGCGCGGCAGGCGCTGCGATCCGCCGAACCCCGGCAGGATCCCGAGCCGCACTTCCGGAAGTCCAATGGCCGTCGAGCGCGCGTCCGAGGCGACGCGATGACGGCAGGCGAGCGCCAGCTCCGTCCCGCCGCCGAGGCAAGGGCCGTCGATCGCTGCCACGGTCGGATAGGCGAGCTTCGCGATCTCCTCGAAAAGCTCCTGCGCGTCCTTGGCCTTGGCTTCGGCCTGCGCCGGCGACGTGAGCGCGTCGAATTCCTTCACGTCCGCGCCGGCGATGAACTGGCCTTCCTTGCCCGACGCGAGAACGAGCGCGCGCGGCGGCGTCTTCCGGAGCTTGAGCGCCGCGAGCGCGCGCTGAAGCGAGTCGAGGCTCCGCGAGTCGAGGAGGTTCACCTTGCGGTCGTGGTCGTGGAACCAGAGAATGACGACGCCGGACGGGTGCGACTCCAGGCGGAACGGTCCGAACTCGGAGGGATGCGTATCCGGCTCGCGCTCGCGGATGGCCACTCTCACGCGGCGCGCTCCACGACCATCGCGACTCCCTGTCCGCCACCGACGCAGAGCGCCGCCAGTCCAAGCTGGACGTCGCGGCGACGCATCTCGCGCATGAGGGTGAGGATGAGGCGCGTGCCCGAGACGCCCACCGGATGGCCGAGCGCGATGGCGCCGCCGTTCACGTTGAGGATGGACCGGTCCAGCTCGCCGATCGGACCATCGAGGCCCAGCTTCTCGCGGCAATACTTGGCCGAGGCCATCGCGATCTCGTTCGCGATGATTTGAGCGGCGAAGGCTTCGTTGATTTCGATGAGCCCCAGGTCCTGGAATCGCGCCCCGGCGCGCTCGAGCGCGATCGGGGTCGCATGCGTCGGGCCGAGTCCCATGTGCGCGGGATCGAGCCCGACCGCGGCCTCGCCGCGGATCCGTCCCGCCGGCTTCAGCCCGAGCTCGCGCGCCTTCTCCGCGGACGCTACGAAGAGGGCCGCCGCCCCGTCCGTAATGCCGCAGGAGTTCCCTGGCGTCACCGTGCCGTGCTTGCGATCGAAGTAGGGGCGGAGCTTGGCCAGCGCTTCGAGCGACTGATTCCGCCGCGGTCCGACGTCTTCGAGCACCGCCGCTTTGTACGGCGGCGCGAAGACGGGGACGATCTCCTCCGCGAGCCGTCCGGCGTCTGTCGCGGCGATGGCCCGCCGATGGCTCGTGAGCGCGAAGTCGTCCTGGGCCTCGCGGCTGATGCCGAATTCCTTGGCTAGAACTTCCGCGGTCTCTCCCATGTTCAACCCGGAGACGCGATCGGTGAGTCCTTCGAGGATGGCCGGCCGCGGGACGAGATCCTTGGGACGCGCCTGCGCGATCGCGGCGACGCGAGCCGGGAGCGACCGGGCGCGCGAGAGCTTCTCGAAGACGCGGGTCATTCCCTCGCTCACGAAGAGCGGGATCTGACTCATGGATTCGGTGCCGCCCGCGACGATCAGGTCGGCGTGGCCGGCCGCGATGCGATCGTGCGCCTGGGCCACCGCCTCCATGCCCGATGCACAATTTCGCTGCACCGTAACGGCGGGGACGCGTTCGGGGATTCCGGCGAGGAGCGCGACGACGCGGGCGATGTTGGTGGCGTCGGAAGGCGCGGCGACGTTGCCGAGGATGACCTCGTCGACTTCGAGCGGGTCCACGCCGTGGCGAGCGAGGAGCTCGGTGACGGCGATGCGCCCCAGCTCCCGCGCCGGCACCGGTGCGAGCGCGGTTCCCACCTTCGCAAAGGGGGTCCGGAATCCATCCGTGAGAATCACGTCCCGCATGTGGGCGCTCGTCATGAGTTGTGTATCAACGTACGACGCTTTCAGCTAGTTTGTCACAGGGGCCATCGGAGGTCAACGAATGGACGTTCGTACGGTGCCCGAGCTGCTTCGTCGGGCCGCGGAACGGCATCCTAAGCCGGACGCGTTTTGTATCAAACGCGAGGGCCGCTGGATTCAGCTGCCGTTGGATCACATCTTGCGACGCTCCGCTTTGGTGATGCGCGCCCTGCGCGAGCGCGGCATCAAGCGCGGCGATCGCGTCGTGATCCTCGGCGAGAGCAGCATCGAGTGGGTGATCGCCGACGTCGCGATCCTTTCGATCGGCGCCGTCACGGTCCCGATCTATCCCACCCTGCCCGCCTCGCAGATTGCGCCCCTCATCGTGGATTCGGGGAGCAGGGGCGCGTTCGCGTCCACGGCGGAGCTGAAAGCCAAGCTCGAACAGGCGGGCGTTGCGGCGTCGGGACTGGAATGGGCCTGGTGCTGGCAGGACGATCCCTTTCCCGAGCCCGGCGAGGAGGCGTATGCCGGAGGCGATGCGGCGCCCGAAGATCTGGCATCCATCATCTATACCTCAGGCACGACGGGCGTCCCCAAGGGCGTCATGCTCACGCACGCGAACATCGTCGCGCAGGCCCTGCTGTCCCTCAAGGCGATGTCGGTGCGCGACGACGACGTGTACCTGTCGTTCCTTCCCCTGAGCCATGTCTTCGAGCGCTGCTCCGGCCTCTACACGATGATCGACGCGGGAGCGACGATCACCTACGCCGAGTCCATCGACCGCATGGCCGCGAATCTCCAGGAGTGCCGGCCGACGATCATGCTGGCGGTGCCTCGCTTCTACGAGAAGTTCTACGCCCGGGTCATGGAGGTCTCGGCCGCGGCCGGCTTTCCCACCGCTCCCTTGTTCGCGTGGGCGCGTCGCGTCGCGATCGCATGGGCGACGCGGAAGGACGAGCGGCACAGCGTAGGTCTGGGGTTGGCGTTCCAGCACGCGCTGGCGAATGCGCTCGTCTATCGAAAATTGGGTGCTCGTCTCGGCGGGCGATTGCGGCTCCGCGTATCCGGCGGCGCCGCGCTGAACCGGGAAGTGGCGTTGTTCTTCTACGGCGTCGGGCAGCCGATCCACGAAGGCTACGGCCTGTCCGAAACCACGTCCGCGATCAGCGTGAACCGCTTCGGCGACCAGCGGATTGGAACCGTGGGCACCCCGTTCGACGAGATCGAGGTGAAGATCGCCGAGGACGGCGAGATCCTCGTGAAGGGTCCCGTCGTGATGAAGGGCTACTGGAACCGCCCCGAGGAAACGGCACAGGCGCTCGAAGGGGGATGGTTCCACACGGGCGACATCGGCGCCATCGATCCCGACGGACACATTCGCATCACCGATCGCAAGAAGGACATCATCGTCACGTCGGGCGGCAAGAAGGTCCCGCCCCAAATGATCGAGAACGCGCTCAAGGAATCGCCGCGCATCCACGAAGTGCTCGTGCTGGGCGAAGGACGGAAGTACATCGCGGCGCTCATCGTTCCCGAGGGATCCGCCACACGCGAGGAGATCGCGCCCGACGTGGAGCGCGTGAACGCGGGCCTCGCCAATTTCGAGAAGATCAGGAGATTCGAGGTCATTCCCAACGACCTTTCGGTCGCGAACGGCACCCTCACACCCTCGCTCAAGCTGAAGCGCCAGGCCGTCGCGGACAAGCACCGCGATCTCATCCAGCGCCTCTTCGCGGAGTCCTGACCTGCCCCGTTTCGTTTCCTGGCTCCTCCTTGCGCTCTTGTGCGTCGCCGAGCCGGCCCGGGCCGTCGGGATCGGCATCGGAATGGGCACGCGGACGACCGAGCCGGCGGTGTCCGGCGCTGCGGGACGCATGGGCGTGCGCTCCATTCGCGCCGAGGATGTCCTGCTCGACACCTCCCCCGCGCGCCAAGTGCTCACGCTGTGGAAGAACACGCCCCGGCACGGAAGCAGCGGCGGCCGCGCGGGGGCCACGCGCATCGCAAGGACTCCCGCCTATCGGACCACCCGCGCCTACATGAAGCAGCTCGCCTGCACCGGCACCGAAGCCGAGATCGCGCGCGCGATCGAGCTCCCCGACTCGGGGCTGTGCGGCTTCGGGATGGATCCCGCCTACCAATCCCAGAAATCCATCGAGGCGATGGTGCGGGAGCTGGACGCCCGCAAGGTCGGGCTGCGGAAGCGAATCGCCACGCGCGTGGGCCGGTACCTTCCCCAGGGACGACGCTTCAGAACGACGACGGTCTGGTTCGTCATCGCGAGCCAAGGGATGTTCGACGCGGTGACGCTCGACACGCACACCTTCGACCGCGACTTTCGCGGCCGCAGCGTGGAACCCGATCCGGAGCTGCCCAAGGAGCCCGTCGTCCTGGTGAATCTGACCGAGGTGCTGTCGTACGGCAGCACGACGAAGGAGCGAATCGACGAGCTGGAGCACGTGCTGGCCCACGAGATGTTCCACGCGGCCATCAAGAACCTGGAGCCCGAGCTGCCCGGATGGAGCGAGGCGGCCCAGTCCTCCACGCAGGATCCGGACGTCGCCTACATCGCGCGCGTCATGCTGGACGAGGGAATCGCGCATTACGTCGACTGGCGCGATCGCGCCGGCGCCGACACGCTGTTCGCGTGGAAGCCCGGCTCGAACGAGCGCCGCGCGTTCGAGCGGCTCGGCAGCGCGCTGACCCGCATCCACAACGCCACCACCCGAGGAGAGCGGCTCGAGACGGTCCAGCTCGCCGGCCACGGTCCGCTCTGGAGCAAGTACGGGGCGATCAGCGGGATGTTCGCCGCCTACCGGATCGAGATGGCGCGGGGTCTGGCGGGGCTCAGGGAAGCCGTGGCGGCTGGTCCCAACGAGTTCTTGAGGACCTACCGGGAGGTGGCCGCCCACAATCCGGCCTTGCTTCGGATTTCGAGCGAATTGATTGTGAGTCAGTAGCTTAGGGCAGTCCGGGCCGCCCGACCCGATTTGAGGGAAATCCCACCTTCCCTGGTTGGCCACAGCCAACCCGTTTAGCCATTTTATTTCAATGATTTAGCGCGATTTGGCTCGTCCCGGCCGACTTTGGCCAGGTGGACTGGGCCATGGTCCGCAGGCTGGGTCCAGCCAGGGCGGTTTGGGTGAATTTTGACCAGCTCGCTTTGGGCTGTAAGTGTCTATTTTATAGGTGGTTATGTGAATTGAGCGTGTTCGCGATCCTGGCCTTGGGGGCGTGCCGTCATGGCCCCGGCATTGCGTTAGTGACCTGGTAGGAAGAGGGAGTTGCCAGGACGGTGGACGACGCAAGGAGGTCAGGATGGAACGGACGAACGGACTCAAGCGGGGCCTGAAAGCAGCGGCGATCACGATCCTTCTCGCCACCTCCATGCTGTCGACCGGCTGTGGGCAGAACGCTCTGATGAACCCGGTGGGGCAGACGGAGGTGGGTGGTGG
>DASUFL010000121.1:0-20766 GCA_036274595.1 Candidatus Eiseniibacteriota bacterium
GACCGCCGGGGGGGACAAGAACGGAGACGGCATCGCCGAAATCACCGCCTGCTTCAAGAAGGAGGACCTTCAGCTGCTCTTCTCGGGCCTCTCGGGAACGCAGTCCGTCGCGGTGACAGTGCAGGGGAATCTATCGGGCGGAGGCCAGTTCTGCGGGAACACCACGCTCACCGTCAAAGCCGGCGGTGGAGGCAGCCGGGTGGCGAGCATCAGCCCGAACCCTCTCAATCCCTCGGCCCTGCTCACGTTCGCGACGTCGAGAACCGGAGCGGTCAAGGTGCAGCTCTTCGACATGCAGGGCCGCTTGATCCGGACGCTGATGGATCAGCCGTCGGCGGCGGCCGGTCACCATGACGTGGCGATCGACGGCCGCGACGCGATCGGCAATCGGCTGGCGTCGGGCGTTTATTACATCAAGATTCAGTCGGTGGAGGGGACGGAGGCCAAGGCGATCACGATTCTCAAGTAGTCGGTGGGCCGAGGTGCCCGGGTGTCGCTCCGACACCCGGGCCTCGGGCACCAGCATCAGGGGGACGCTATGAACCGAATCGTTACAGCTTTGCTCATCATCGGCGCGCTCGCGGTACTGGCATCGCCCGCAGCCGCCCAGTACATGTACCTCGACACCAATGGGAACGGGGTGCACGACACGGGCGACCAGCTCAAGGTGAATGGTACGGCGACCACAGTCGACGTGTGGATCAACACGAATCACAACCGGAATGGCTCGCTGGCCCTATGCGACGTCGACGGCACCTCGCCCCTTGGGATCAATTCGTACGTCGTCAACCTCCTGGCCGCGAGCGGTCTCGTGGCGTACAGCGGATTCACGAACCTCTCTCCCGGCACCGTCAGCTTTGGCGAGCTCAATCCGGGGGACGGACTTCGATACAAGAACGGCTTCGGCTCCCCGAATACGCAGCCGCCCGGCACGTACAAGCTCGCCACGATGACCATCACGGGTCTGTCCGGGTCGCCTCGCGTGGATATCGTCGACATGGTCTCGGAATCGACTGATTTCACGTCGTTCGGCACGGGCGCCGGCGGGTGCTTCGGGAACGATTTCGACAACACGTACAAGTTGACGGGGCCGGCGGGAGGCACCGATTGGACGGACGCGGACGGACTGGCTCCCGCCACACCCATCGACACGCCCCCAGTCGTCAACAATCCGGGCAACAAGACCGTGAACGAGGGCGGCTGCCTGAACTTCACAGTGACCGGATCCGCACCCAACGGCCATTCGATCAGCTTCTCCCTGATCGTGAATCCACCGGCAGGAGCGTCGATCACGACCGGCGGCCAGTTTTCCTGGTGTCCGACCGAAGCCCAGGGCCCGGGGGACTACGCGATCACCGTCAGCGTGATGGACAACGTCACGACCCTGACGAGCGCCACGACGTTCCAGGTCCACGTCAACGAGGTGAATCAGCCGCCGGTGCTTAATCCCATTGGGGACAAGACGGTCAACTTCGGCCACAACCTCATTTTCACGGCGACGGCCACGGACCCGGATGTGCCTACCGGCGGATTGACCTTCTCGGTCGACCCGGGTGGTCCTTCTGGTGCCGCGATCACGACCAGCGGCACCTTTGGATGGAACCCGCAGGGGAACATCTCCCAGCCCGGCGTCTATCCGATCACCATCCGCGTGACGGACGGCGGCGTGCCGCCCTTGAACGACTTCGAGACGTTCAACATCACGGTGCAGCCTGCGGGGACCGGGGCGCCGACCATCAACAACCCAGGGAACCTGACCGTCCAGGCGGGAACGGTCGTGAATCAGCCCATCACCGGAAGCGATCCGAACAATCTGCCGCTGACGTTCACGAAGGGGTCCGGTCCGTTCTTCATCACCGTCACGACCGTGAACGCCACGACGGGCAACATTCGAATCGCAACGTCCCTTTCGGACGTCGGCACCTACCCTGCGTCGGTGATCGCGAATAACGGAATCGAGACCGCGACGGCGTCGTTCAACATCATCGTGACGCCGGGCGACAATCCGCCGGTGCTCCTGGCCCCTGCCAACATGACGGTGGCCGAGGGAGACGTGGCCGATCAGACCGTGACCGCCACCGATGCCGACAACACTCCACTCACGTTCACCAAGAGCAGCGGCCCGCTCTTCATGACGGTCACGACGACCACCGCGACGACGGGCAATATCCACCTGGCTCCCGGATCGGCGGACGCCGGGTCGTACCTTGCCTCGGTTCGGGTCAGCGATGGACAGCTGATCGATCAGAAGAACCTCAACATCACGGTTCTGAACGTCTGCCAAGCCCCGGCGGCCAATGCCGGCGGTCCCTACTCGGGATTCGTGGGCGTTCCGGTTTCGTTCAACGGCACGGGCTCCTCGGACCCGGATGGCGGCATGCTCAGCTACGCCTGGAACTTCGGGGACGGAAACGCCGGGACCGGAGGGACGCCCAGCCACACGTACGTCGCCGCCGGCTCCTATCTCGTGACCCTGCGCGTCACGAATTCCTGCGGCCGATTCGCGGATGCGGCAGCGACCGCCAACATCACAGGCACCTGCCTCGATGCCCTGGCCTTCACGGAGGGGGGCAACAGCAAGACGTCGTTGGGCGCGGGAAAGCCTCAGACTTGCTTCCAGATCCAGCCCACCAACGGTAGCTTCAACATCTCCAACGTCGATCTGTCCACGGTGGTCATGATCTCGCAGGGAACCGGCGCCGTGAGCCAGATCCACGCCGTGACCAACAAGACAGCCGTGGGGGGCGACAAGAACAACGACGGAATCGTCGAGATCAGCGCCTGCTTCACCAAGACGGATCTCCAGCAGATCTTCTCGAACATCCAGGGAACGCAGGTTGTGAACATCACCCTCCAGGGCAATCTCTTCACGGGCGGATCGTTCTGCACGACCCTGAGCCACACCGTGAAAGCGGGAGGCGGAGGAGGCGGACATGTCAGCATCCGGCCGAACCCGCTCAACCCGTCGGCCGTGCTCACCTTCTCGACGACCAAGGCGGGAGCCGCCAGGGTGCAGCTCTTCGACATGCAGGGTCGCCTGATCAAGACGCTCCTGGATGACCCGACGACGGTCGCCGGCTATCACGACGTCCGGATCGACGGCCGCGACGCTACGGGCAACAAGCTCGCGTCGGGCGTCTACTACCTGAAGATCCAGTCGGTCGAGGGGACGGAGGCGAAGGCGATCACGATTCTCAAGTAAGTCCGCAAGAACACCGGTTTCGAACCGGGTGGGATGCCTGGGGGCTTCGGCCCCCGGGCGCCCGCCCATGGATGGTCGTTCTCAGGGGGACGCCATGATCTCGAACCGCGCTGTCACTGCTTTCCTCATCGCTGCGCTCGTGCTTCTGGCGTCGCCCGCGGCCGCGCAGCACATGTTCCTCGATACCAACGGGGACGGTCTGCGCACTGCGGCCGACGCGCTCGTCGCGGGCTCGCAGACGGTCAACGTCTACCTGGACACCAACCACAATCGAGACGGCAGCCTCGCCACGTGCGACGCCGACGGCGTGTCGCCGCTCAACATCAACTCCTACGTCTTCAACCTGTCGGGTGTGAGCGTCACCTACTCCGGCTTCGTGAACGACATGGGGGCTGCGTTCTCGATCAACTTCGGCGAAATCAACGCCGGAGACGGCAAGTACAAGAACGGAAACGGTGCGCAGGTATCGGTGCCCGGGGGTCTCTACAAGCTCGGACACATCACCGTCAACGCCACGTCGGGTGCGGTCGTCAACATCGTGGACCTGATCCCGGCCTCGTCCGACTTCACCAGCTTCGGAACGGGCGCTGGCGGCTGCTTCGGCAACGACTTCGACAACACCTACAAGCTCGCGGGTCCCGGTGGCGGCTCGGACTGGACCGATGTGGACGGGTTGGCCTCGTTCATCGATGAAGGAACGCCCGTACTCAATGCGATCGGAAACAAGACCGTGAGCGAGGGGAGTTGCCTCAACTTCACGGCCACGGCGACGCCGGCGCACGGCGGCGCTTTGACCTTCACGCTGGATCCGGGATCCCCGTCCGGCGCCTCGATCACCACGGGCGGGCAGTTCACCTGGTGTCCGACCGAAGCTCAGGGTCCGGGCGTGTATCCGATCACGATCCGTGTGACCGAGGACGGGACGACGGTCGGAACCGACTCCGAGACGATCCAGGTCACCGTCAACGAGGCGAACCAAGCGCCGGTGCTCGCCGCCATCGGCAACAAGACCGTCATGGCGGGCAACACGCTCTCCTTCACGGCGATGGCCACGGACGCCGACCTGCCGGCCAATACGTTGACCTTCTCCCTCGACCCGGGAGCGCCGGCCGGAGCGTCGATCACCGCGGGCGGGAATTTCACCTGGACTCCGGCCCGCATCCAGGCTCCGGGCAACTACCTCATCACCGTGCGCGTCACGGACAACGGCGTGCCCCCTCTGAGCGACACGAAGTCGTTCAGCGTCAACGTCCCGGACTTCGAGGTTGGGCCTCCGGTCGTCACGAATCCGGGGAACAAGACGGTCAACGAGGGCGAGTGTCTCACGTTCACGGTCACGGCCACATCAGCCGGCGGGGGGACGTTGACGTTCTTCCTCGGGGCCGGTGCCCCGGCCGGGGCCACGATCACGACTGGAGGGCAGTTCAACTTCTGCCCGACGGAAGCTCAGGGACCCGGTGTCTTTGCGATTACGGTCAACTGCTCGGACGGTGTGAGCGTAGGCTCGACCACGTTCTCGGTTTCGGTCCTCGAGGTGAACCTGGCGCCCGTGCTAGCTCCCATCGGGAACAAGACGGCTTGCGGTCCCGGCTCGCTCGTCACCTTTACAGCGACGGCCACGGATCCGGACCTTCCAGCGAACAACCGGACCTTCTCGATCGACCCCGGTGCCGATCCGGGGGCGACGATCGGCGCGTCGACAGGGATCTTCAGCTGGACGCCGCCGAGCGGCGGCGCCTTCCCATTCACGATCCGGGTCACCGACAACGGCTCGCCGCCGCTCAGCGATTTCGAGACGATCACGATCATCGTGCCCTTGTCGAACAGCCCCCCGGTCCTGAATCAGCCCGCCGACATGACGGTGACGGCCGGACTCGTGGCCGACCAGGCGCTCGTTGCGACGGACGCCTGCGATGCCGCGTCCTTGACCTTTTCGAAGGTGTCCGGGCCGGCGTTCGTCACGGTCAGTGGGGCGGGGAACGTTCATCTGGCGCCGGGACCGGCCGACGTAGGCAGCCATGCGGTCACGGTGGCGGTCAGTGACGGGGGCACGCCCATCCTGTCCGACCAGGCGACGTTCACGGTCACGGTGCTTCCCAATGACGCGCAGCCGGTGCTCCAGCCGATTTCCAACATGACCGTCGACGAGGGTGCGATCGGGACCCAAACGATCTTCGGGTCCGAGCCCGACAACGCGCCTTTGACCTTCGTCAAGGTCTCGGGACCGTTCTGGGTCATGGTGCAGACCACCAGCCCCACCACCGGTTGGATCACGGCCACCCCCGATTTCTCGACCGGCGGGAGCACCTATCCCGTGACCGTCCAGGCCACCAACGGCACCCTGTTCGACGAGAAGTCGTTCACGATCTCGGTCAACGATGTCTGCCCAACGCCCGTGGCCGAGGCTGGAGGCCCGTACACCGGACAGCTGTCGCAGCCGGTTGTCTTCGACGGCACGCAATCGTCCGATGCCAGCGGGAATCTCACGTTCTTCACGTGGGACTTCGGAGACGGTTCGGCGGGGTCGGGCGCCACCGTGAGCCACACGTACATGGCGACCGGAACCTACACCGTAACGCTCACGGTCGGGAACGGGTGTGGCGTCACCGATTCGGACGCCACGACGGCCACCATCTTCGAGTGCCACTCCACGCAGGCGTTCGTGGTCGGCGGCAACAAGCAGATCAACCTCCAGTCGGGAAAGCCGACCTGGTGCGCTCAAGTCGAGGCTCAGGATTACGACGTGACCGACGTCGATCTCTCGAGCATCGTCCTCCGATCGGCAGGCACGGGAACGGTCCAGGAGATCCACGCGCTCTCGGACAAGACCTCGGTCGGGGGCGATCGCGACGGGGACGGCCTTTCCGAGATCACCGCCTGCTTCCGGAAGGACGACCTTCGCCAGCTCTTCTCGAACGTCACCGGCACGCAGCAGATCCAGGTGACGCTGACGGGGAATCTTCTCGCTGGCGGGTCCATCTGTGCGGCCACGCTCACGGTCAGCGTCAAGGGCGGAGGCGGGGCGATCGCGGCCAGCATCACCCCCAACCCCCTCAACCCTTCCGCCGTTCTCACGTTCACGACCCAGGAGCGCGGTCCGGTGAACATCCAGCTCTTCGACGTGCATGGGAGGCTTCTGCGAACGCTGCAGGATGAGAGCGATGCCGCGGCGGGATATCACGACGTGAGGATCGACGGCGTCGACTCCAATGGAACGAGGCTCAGCTCCGGCGTCTACTTCGTCCGCATCCGGGCCGGCGCCGACGAGGAGCGCAAGGCGATCACGATCCTCAAGTAGGCGCGACCCGAAGCGAATCCCTACGGGGCCCCGGCGATCGCTGCCGGGGCCCCGTTCCTATGCTACAGTGCGCAGCGTGAGCCTGTATCGTCGCGGCGGAAAGCGGGTTATCGACGTCGCGCTGACCCTGCTTCTCGCTCCGCTCGCGCTGCCGGTCATCCTCGTCGCCGCGGTCGCGATCAAGCTCGACTCGCCCGGTCCCGTGTTCCATCGCGCCATCCGCGTGGGGCGCGGCGGACGAAAGTTCACGTTTCTCAAGCTCCGCTCCATGCAGGTCGGAGCGGAGGAGCTGCGCGGACTGCTCCTCCACCTGAATCAGGCGGAGGGGCCGGCGTTCAAGCTCCACAACGATCCGCGCGTCACGCGGGTGGGGAAGATCCTGCGCAAGGCGAGCCTCGACGAGCTGCCGCAGCTCTGGCACGTGCTCGTGGGGGACATGAGCCTGGTGGGCCCGCGGCCGCCGTTCCCCGAAGAGGTGGAGCGGTACGAGCCGTGGATGCTCCGGCGCCTCTCCGTGAGGCCCGGGCTCACCTGCCTGTGGCAGATCCGGGGGCGGAGCGATCTCTCGTTCGACGAGTGGATGCGCCTCGACATCGAGTACGTGGAGCGATACTCGCTCGCGCTCGATCTCAAGATCCTCGTCCTCACCATCCCCGCGGTGCTCTCGGCGCGCGGCGCGTACTAGGAGGGACCGACGTCGATGCGGCTCTATCCCGTGATCCTGGCCGGCGGCCGCGGCGAGCGGTTCTGGCCCCTCTCGCGGCGCGCGCGGCCGAAGCAGCTCCTGCCGCTCCTCTCCGAGCGATCGATGCTCGCCGATACGCTCGCGCGCCTCGACCCGCTCGCGCCCCCGTCCTCGGCGTGGATCCTGACCGCGCGCGACCTCGCACCCGCGGTGCGCGCCGCGGTGCCGGATGTGCCGGAGCGCCAGGTCGTGGGCGAGCCGACGGGAAAGAATACGGCTCCGGCGATCGCGCTCGCCTCCTGGTGGCTGCATGGGTCGGGGGCCGATGCCGTGGCCGTGGTGCTCCCCTCGGATCATAGGATCGAGCCGGCGGTCGCGTTCCGGAAGGATCTCGAGGAGGCGGCGCAAACGGCGCTCGAGCGGAGCGCGATCGTCGTCATCGGCATTCCGGCGTCCCGTCCGGAGACGGGTTTCGGCTACATCGAGATGGGGGAGCCCGTCGCGACGGGATCGCGCGCGCGGCGGGTGGCGGCCTTCCGCGAGAAGCCGGATCGGGAGACGGCCGCGCGATACATGGCGAGCGGGCATCTCTGGAACGCGGGGATGTTCGTCTTCTCCCCCGAGGTCATGCTGAAGGAGATCCGCGCGCACGCGCCGGAGATCGCCTCCGCCGTCGAGGGCATGCCTCGGCCGGGGGAGCCCGGTGCGGAGCATGCCCTCGAGCGCTACTACGCCGCCGTCCCCTCGATCTCGATCGACTACGCCGTCATGGAGCGCACCCGAAACGCGCTCGTCCTGCCGGCGCGCTTCGGCTGGGACGACCTCGGCTCCTGGGCCGCCCTGGGCGGAGACGCCCGGGACGCCGCCGGGAATACGGTGCGGGGCCGGGCCCTCCTCGAGGACGTGACCGGGAGCGTGGTCTTTGCCGAGGATGGGATCGTCGCCGCCCTGGGCGTGCGGGATCTCGTCATCGTGCGGACGGGGGACGTCACCCTGGTCTGTCCCAGAGAGAGGGCGCAGGACGTGCGTGCGCTCGTGGAACGGCTCCGGAGGGAGGCCGATGGCTCCGCGCTTCTCTAAAGCCGCCGCATTCGCTCTGACGGCGCTCCTGGGGTGCTCCCACGCGCCGGCGCCGCAGCCTGCCCCCTCGCCCGCCCCTTCGCAGGCCAGCGCGCCCACGCCGGCGCCTGAGGCGCAACCTCGGACGGAGGCGCCGGCGCCGGCGCCGCGCCTGGATGCGAGCGAGGTGATCACGCCCGACGAGCTGGCCTCGATCCCGGAGCCCGTGCCGGGGGCGGGTGCAGCCCCGATCGAAGAGCGCCCACTCAATCCGGACGCCAAGCCCTTCCCGGTCGCCCCCGCGCGGAGCGCGCCGCCCCCCCCGACCACGGGCGCACCGCCGGCCGCGCCGCCGCAGAGCGCCCCGACCGTCCCGCCCTCGAGCACCGCGCCAGAGACCACGGCGCCGGAGTCCCCGTCGACCGCCCTCTGGCGCGTGCAGGTCTTCGCGAGCCCCGATCGCGCGCAGGCCGAGCGCGTCGCGCGCGAGGCCGCGCAAAAGCTAGGCGCGCCCTACGTCCTCGCGAAGGAGGGCGATCTCGTGAAGGTCCGCCTCGGAGGCTTCACGCGCGAGGAGGACGCGCAGGCGCTCAAGGAGCGCGCGGTTCGAAGCGGCTATTCGGGCGCGTTCCGCGTGCTCGACAAGGGTGGAAGCTGATAGACTGCACCGCTCATGCGCGAGCTTCGCAAGGATCCCGTCGTCGGCCGCTGGATCATCCTCTCCTCGGAACGCCGCCTTCGCCCGTCCGATTTCCAGGATGCCGATGCGCCCGCATCGAACGGCGGCCCTGAGACCTGCCCCTTCTGCCCGGGCCACGAGGCGCACACGCCTCCCGAGATCCTGGCTTACCGCGACCACGGCGCGCCGAACGAGCCTGGGTGGACGACGCGCGTCTTCCCGAACAAGTTCCCGGCGCTCCGTGTCGAAGAGACGCTCGAGCGGCGCGGGGAAGGGCTCTACGATCGGATGAGCGGCGTCGGCGCGCACGAGGTGATCGTGGAATCGCCCGAGCACGAGAAGGACCTGAGCGAGCTCCCGGTCGAGCAGATCCAGCGCGTCCTCGAGGCCTACAAGGAGCGGATCCTCGATCTCAAGAAGGACACCCGGCTCCAGTACGTGCTCGTCTTCAAGAACGCGGGCAAGAAGGCGGGCGCGTCGCTCGAGCACGGGCACTCGCAGCTCATCGCGACCCCGATCGTGCCGCGCGTCGTCATGGAAGAGCTCGAGGGGAGCCGGGCGCACTGGCAGGCCAAGGAGCGCTGCGTGTTCTGCGACATGATCGACCACGAGCGGAAGGACGGGCGGCGCGTCGTGCTCGAGACGGAGCGTTTTCTCGCCATCGAGCCCTACGCGCCGCGCTTCCCGTTCGAGACGTGGATCCTTCCGCGACGGCACCGCGCGGGCTACGAGGACGCGAGCACTCAGGATTTCGAGGCGTTCGCGTCCATCCTGAAGGAGACCCTGGGGCGCATCCGGCGCGCGCTCGATCACCCCCACTACAACTTCGTGCTCCACACGGCCCCCTGGGCCATGGCGGAGCGCGACTCCTATCACTGGCATCTCGAGATCATGCCGAAGAGGACGCCGGCGGCCGGATTCGAGTGGGGGAGCGGGTTCCACATCAACCCGACGGCGCCCGAAGAGGCGGCGGACTACCTGCGAGGGCTTCGCGCCTGATGGCCCAGCGATTCCGCGCGGCGATCCTCGCCCCCGAGTGCACGCCGTTCGCGAAGGTGGGCGGGCTCGGGGACGTGGCCGGGGCCTTGAGCCGCGCCGTCGCCGATCTCGGCTGCTCGGTCGCGGTCTTCCTGCCGCGCTACGCGGATCTCGAGCTCCCTCCGGGGAGCGATCTCGAGCTCGTGGCGAAGATCGACGTGCCGGTCTCGGGCGAGGATCAGCCGGGGCTCGTCTACAAGCTCCGGAACGGGCCCTACCCCGGGCACCTCCACCACTTCTTCCTCGCGAGCGAGACCTACTTCGGGCGCCACGGGATCTACGGCGATCCCTCGACCGGCGAGGAATTCGCGGACAACGCGGCCCGGTTCACGTTCCTCTCCCGCGGTTCGCTGGAGGCGATGCGCGCGACGGCGTACGTCCCGGACGTGATCCACGCGAACGACCATCAGACCGCGCTCGCGACCGCGTATCTCAAGACCCTGTACGCGAGCGATCCGTTCTTCCAGATGACCGCGACCGTCCTCTCGATCCACAACCTCGGCTACCAGGGCGTGTATGCCCCCGGAGCCATGGCGATTGCCGGTTTTCCGGAGCGCTTCTTCTATCCGCTCTCGCCCTTCGAGTTCTGGGGAAAGATGAACGTGCTCAAGGCGGGGATCCAGTTCGCGGACCGGCTCACGACGGTGAGCGAGCGGTATGCCGAGGAGATCCAGTCGTCGGAGGAATTCGGCTTCGGCCTCCAGGGCGTGCTGAACGCGCGGCACGCCGACCTGACCGGGATCCTGAACGGCATCGACGTGAAGGAGTGGAATCCGAGAACCGACCGCGCCATCGCCGCGCGCTACGATGCCGAGTCGCTGGACGGGAAGGGAGTCTGCAAGGCGGCCCTCCTCGAGGAGCTCGGCCTCGAGCCGGATGACGGTGCGCCGCTCGTCGGCATCATCGCGCGGCTCGTGGAGCAGAAGGGGTTCGATCTCGTGGAGCAAGCGGCCGAGCGGCTCTTCGAGCGCCCGGCGGCCTGGGCGATCCTCGGGCGGGGGAGCGTGCGCTTCGAGACCCTGTTCCGCGAGTGGTCTCGGCGGAAGCCGCGGCAGATCGCGTTCCGCGCGGAGTTCAACGATCCGCTCGCGCACCGCATCGAGGCGGGCGCCGACTTCTTCCTCATGCCCTCACGGTACGAGCCGTGCGGGCTCAACCAGATGATGAGCATGCGCTACGGCACGGTCCCGATCGTGCGCGAGACGGGGGGCCTCGCCGACACGGTCACGCCGTTCGGCCCTGGGGACCTCGCCCAGGGGACGGGGATCCTCTTCCGCCCCTATACGGCGGGGGCGCTCCTCGACGCCGTCGACCGCGCGCTCGCGCTCTATGGCGATCCGGTCTCCATGGCGAGGGCGCGGCGCAACGGGATGTCCCAGGACTTCTCCTGGGAGCGCTCGGCCCGGAAGTACGTCCAGCTGTATCGGGCGGCGAATGGCGCGAAGCGCATGGGGAGCGGATTCGGACGCTGGCTGGAAGCGGTGGAGCGGGGCGAGGGCGCCGAGGCGGAAACGCCCGGCCAGGGCCCCGGGTGGGAGCCTCCGGCCTAGGGGCGGGGGTCGCTTGACGCCCCGTCCGAGGGCAGTTTAGAATCCCCTCCGCCTCGCGAACACAAGAACGTCTTCGAGCGGAAGTAGCTCAGCCCGGTAGAGCCCCACCTTGCCAAGGTGGTTGTCGCGGGTTCAAATCCCGTCTTCCGCTCCATATTTTTCCTCTCCGGCCCCTCCGATTTCCCTTGTAGGTCTTGCTCTCTCCCCGGGAGAGTGGTAGTTATCCACCCGGCGCCGACGTGATTCGGATCGGCGAACGCACACGAAAGGAGAGGTGCATGCCAGCTAAGAAGCGCGCCAGCAAGCCCGCGACGAAGAAGAAGACTGCCGCTCGCACCAAGCGCAAGCCGAACGCAGCGTTCATGAAGCCGCTGACGCCGACCGGCCCCCTCTCCGAGGTAGTCGGCGCGAAGGCGATTCCGCGTACGGAGGTCACGAAGAAGCTTTGGGCGTACATCAAGAAGAACAAGCTTCAGGACAAGACCAAGCGCACGATGATCAATGCGGACGACAAGCTTCGCGCCGTGTTCGGCGGCAAGCGCCAGGTCAGCATGTTCGAGATGACGAAGCTCGTCTCGAAGCATCTGAAGTAGTCGGCCGCTCCACTCCATCGGTACGTTCTGCGCCCCGCCGCGCCTCGCGGCGGGGCGTTTTGCTGGAACGGCGCCGCGCCTTGACAGTCGGGCCCGCGCCGCTATCCTCAACCCATCCTTTCGCGGCCGATCTCGATCGGCCGCACGTCCTCGGGCGCGCCAACAAGGGGGCTCGCTGAGAGACGAACCCGACCAGCAAGACGACGGGCCCGAGTCCGAGCGCGACAGGCTCGGAACCACGATTCATTGGCTCGCCCGGATTCAAGCCGGCGACCAAGCCGCGCGCGCAATGCTCTGGAACCGCTTTCTTCCGCGTCTGCACAACCTCGTGCGCGGCTACACCATTCCGGCACACCTCCGCGTGCTCCACGATGTCGACGACATCGTCATGCGCGTGGTCGAGCGCGTGGACCCCAAGCTCACGTCATTCAAGTACGAACGCGAAGGGGCATTCCTCCGATACCTGCGCGTCGTCACCCGGCGCTACATCATCTCGATCACGCGCTCGCGGGCACCGGCGACGGAAGAGCTGCCTGCGAACCTCCGCGCGACGGGATTGAACCCGGAGCTGGAGGCCATACGGCGCGATCAGAGGAGGGCGTTCGAGCGTGCGCTTGGAATCCTGAAGCCGCTGCAGCGGGAGGCGGTGGTGATGGCGCTGGAATACCGGTTCACCTTCAAGGAGATCGCCATGGAGCTCGATCTGCCCAGTGAGAATGCGGCGCGCATGATGGTCCACCGCGCCATGCTCAAGATTGCGGAGTACCTGCGGGACCACCGCGACTTCGGGAGCTGACGGTGGCCCCGCCTGTTCGCGCTACGGGCGGGGCGAGCGGGACGGCGCCTGCGCCGCCCTGGCCTGCAAGTAGTCCTCCTTCAACCAGGGAGCGATCTTCCCGAGCTTCTCGACGACGCGCGCCCGCTCCTCGCGCCGCGTATTCCCATACGCCTTCCGCAGCCGCTCGAGCGACTTCGCCCGCTTGCGGCGCTTCATGAGCATGGATTGACGGTGGCTTCGTGCCATGTTCGACCTCCGGCGCGCCGGAACCGGGCCCGCGTGCCGGGCCGTCGCGCGGCGCGCGACCTCCATGCAGCATAGCACGCGACTCTAGGCGACCGGCGGACGGGCCAGGTGGTGGCGCGTCGCTCCCTGGTAGGCCTCGCCCAGGTCGAGCAGCAGCCCCTCTTCGAACGGGGATCCCATGATCTGGAAGCTGGTCGGCATGCCGTCCTTCCCCGGCCCCATGGGGAGCGCGATGGCGGGAAGTCCGCAGCCGTTGCCGACCGCGCCGACCGGATCCGGGTAGGGGAGCGTCTTCGTGAAGTCCTCGTGGATCGAGGGCGCGACCGACAGGAAGTTCGTCGCGACGATCACGTCGTAGGTGCTGAAGAAATCGGCCATCCTTTCTTGAAGTAGGGTGCGCATGCGGCTCGCCTTGATGTAATCGGCTCCGGTGAGGGCCGCCGTCACCTCCCGCTGGTAGGGGGCGTAGGGATCGTGGAGCTTCCGGACCGAGCCATCCTCGTAGAAAGGCTCGAACGCCGAGATCGCCTCCGCGTAGAGAATCGTCGTGGTCAGCTCGCTCGCCGGCATCTCGGGGAGCGCCGCGGTTTCGATCCTGAGCCCCAGACGGCGCAGGTCCTCCACCGCATCGTCGAAGCGCGCGCCCACCTCGCGCTCCGCTCCGGGAGTCTTGGCGAAGTCGCTCGGGATGAGCGCCGCGCGGAGCCGGCCGTAATTGGGGCGCCGGCGATCGATCTCGATGGGTTCGTCGGACGACGTGAGATCCCTGGGATCGGAACCGGCGATCGCGCGGAGAATGAGCCGGCAATCAGCCGCGCTCCGAGCCATGGGACCGATCTTGTCGAGCGTGTACGAGCCCACCATGCCTCCGGCGCGGCTCACGCGTCCGTAGGTGGGGCGAAGCCCCGTGACCCCGCAGAAGGCGGACGGGCAGAGGATCGATCCCCAGGTCTCGGTGCCGATCCCGAACGCCACGAGGCCCGCCGAGACCGCGGCGCCGGTCCCGGACGAGGACCCGCCGGTCCACCGCTCCCGGTCCCACGGGTTCCGTCCTGGACCCTGCAGCGACGCGCCCGCCTCCCGGTAGCCGAGGCATCCCGCGAACTCCACCATGGAGAGCTTTCCGAGGAGGACGGCGCCGGCCTCGCGCAATTTCCGGATCACGGTGGCGTCCTCGTCGAACATCTGATCCCTCGTGGGCGCGGCGCCCCACGTCGTCTTGATCCCCGCGGTCGCGAGGAGGTCCTTCGCGCCGTAGGGAATGCCGTGGAGCGGACCCTTGTAGCGGCCCCGGCCGATCTCGCGCTCCGCCTCGCGCGCCTGCTCGAGGGCGAGGTCGGGCGTGACCGTCGCGAACGCGTTGTACCGGCCGGCGTGCTCGTGGATGCGATCGAGGTACGCCTGCGTCAGCTCGACAGGAGAGAGCCGCCGCGCGCGGATGTCGCCGGACAGCTCGGTGACCGTGCGGTAGAGGACGTCCTCGCCGATCATGAGGCCCTCCCGCGCCGCGCCTTCATGGGTCGGAAGACCATCGCGGGCGCGCTCCCCGCCGGGAGCTTGTAGCTCCGCACCGCCTTCAGCATGTCGGCCACGCTCTTCTTCTCGGTCCTGAGCTCCTTGTCGAGGGGGGTGCTCTTGGGCGCCGTGGTGGCAGGGCGATGGCGCTCGGTGGTCTTGGCGGCGGCTCGCGCCGGATCGGAGGCCATGGCGAGCGAGGCCGCGCTCGCGGCGAGGAGCTTCACGAAGCGGCGTCTCGGAATCGAGGGAGACGGATCCATGGATTCCTCCTGGTTGGGACCTTAGGGAAGCGGTGACGCTACCACCGCGGGCCCCCGCGCGCCAGACGCGGCGCGAGGCTGGTATAGTTCGCCGCCATGGGTGCGCGCCACGTCGTCGTGATCGGGGGAGGAGCGGTGGGCCTCGCGTCCGCGGATGAGCTCCTCGCGCGCGGCCATCGGGTCACGATCGTCGAGCGCGGGGGCCCCGATCACGACTGCTGCTCGCTCGGGAACGCGGGGTACATCTCCCCGAGCCACTTCCTGCCGCTCGCGGCCCCGGGACTGCTCGGCCAGGCGATCCGCTGGATGGGAAATCCGGAGAGCCCGTTCTACGTTCGTCCGCGTCCCGATCCGGCCCTCGCGGGATGGATGTGGCGCTTCTGGCTGGCGTCCTCCCCGGCGCGCGCGCACGCCGCGGGGCCCTTGATGCGCGATCTCAACCTCGCGAGCCGGTCCCTTTTCGAATCGCTCGCCGCGGACACCGGCGATGCCTTCTCGCTCGTGCGCCGCGGCTGCCTCACCCTCTTCCAGACGCAGCGGGGCCTCGACCGCGAAGCCGAGCACGCCGAGCGCTCGCGGGCGCTCGGCATGGACGCCCTGGTGCTGGACGCGAAGGCCGTCGCCGCGCTGGAGCCTGGAGTCTCCCTCGACGTGGCGGGGGGCGTGTTCTATCCGCTCGACGCGCACGTCACGCCGGCTCTCTTCCACGCGACGCTCACCCGCCGCGTGGCGGAGAAGGGGGGCCTGTTCCTGTGGAACGCGGAGAGCCGGGGCTTCACGCACGACTCGAGGCGAATCCGCGCGGTCGCGACCACCCAGGGGGAGATCCAGGGGGACGAGTTCCTTGTCGCGGCAGGAGCGTACTCGTCGGCGGTCGTCGCTCCGCTCGGCCTCGGGCTCCCGCTCCAGCCCGGGAAGGGGTACAGCCTGACGATGCCGAATCCGCCCGAGATGCCCACGCGGCCGCTCCTCCTCCAGGAGGTGCGGGTGGCGATCACGCCGATGAACGGATCGCTTCGCTTCGGGGGGACGCTGGAGCTGGGCGCCTGGGGGCCGGAGATCAATCCTCCGCGCATCCGCGGCATCGTGCGCTCGGCGCTCGAGCACCTCCCAGCGTTCCGCGAGGAACACTTTCAGAATCTCGAGGCGTGGTCCGGGCTTCGCCCCTGCTCGCCCGACGGGCTTCCGTACGTCGGGCGGTTCCGCCGCTTCGAGAACCTCTCCGTCGCGGCCGGGCACGCCATGATGGGGCTCTCGATGTCTCTGATCACGGGTCGCGTCGTGGCCGAGATCCTCTCGGACGAGCGGCCGGAGTACGATCTCACGCTTCTCGATCCGGATCGCTACGGCTGATGGCCGGGCGCGTGCCGGCGTCATCCACACTCGGAGGCTCCCGATGAACTTCGGCCGCGCGTGGCGCAGCGAGTGGCTCCTCGATCCCGACGTCACCTACCTGAATCACGGTACGGTGGGCGCGCCGCCGCGCCGCGTGCTCGAGGCGCAGCAGAAGATCCGGGACGAGATCGAGCGGCGCCCCTCGGAGTTCCTCCTGCGCGACCTCATGCCGTCCGACACGGGGCGATCGCTCCGCCCGGAGCCTCTGCTCCGCACCGCGGCTCGCGAGGTGGCTCGCTTCGTCCACGCGAGCGAAGCCGACCTCGCGTTCGTGGAGAACGCGACCACCGGCGCCAACGCGGTGCTCCGCTCGCTCGATCTCAGGGGCGGGGACGAGATCGTGGCCACGGAGTTCGGATATGGCGGCGTCACCAAGGCGGCGCGCTACGTCGCCCGCCGCGCGGGCGCGACCGTGCGCGAGGCGGCCATGCCGCATCCGGTCGAGCATCCGGGCGCGATCGTGCGCGCCATCGAGGAGACGCTCACGCCGCGGACGCGGCTCGTGATCGTGGATCACGTCACGTCCGAGACCGCGCTCGTCCTCCCGGTCCGTGAGATCGCGGACGCGTGCCGCGCGCGCGGCGTCCCGGTGCTGGTGGACGGGGCCCACGGTCCGGGCGCCGTGCCCGTGGACCTGGGCGCCTTGGGGGTCGACTGGTACGCGGCGAACCTGCACAAGTGGGCGCTCACGCCGCGGCCGTGCGGCTTTCTCTGGGCGCGGGACAACCGTCAAGCGGATCTCCACCCCGCCGTCGTGACCTGGGGGCTCGACCAGGGATTCACGACCGAGTTCGATTGGGGGAGCACGCGCGATCCGTCCGCGTTCCTGGCCGCGCCCGAGGGGATCGCGTTCCTGGAGCAATGGGGGCCCGGCGCCGTTCCCTCCCGGAATCACGCTCTCGCCTGGGAAGCGGGGCAGCGGCTTCAAGCGGCGTGGGATACGGACGCGCACGCGCGCGAGGAGATGATCGGATGCATGATCACCGTCCCGCTCCCGGCCGCGGCCGGCTCGACGGCTGACGACGCGCACGCGCTCCGGGATGCGCTTCTCTTCGAGGACAAGATCGAGATCCAGCTCCACCCGTTCCGGGGCCGTCTCTGGGTGCGGCTGTCCGCGCAGATCTACAACGACGTCGACGATGTGGATCGGCTGGCGCGCGCCGTGCGCGCGCGGGTGGGGGCCGGAACGCGCTCCTGAGTCAGGTGCGGTACGGGCGGGGATGCCCGAGCGGTCCTTCGGTGAGCCGGCCGGCCACGCTCGCCACCATGAGGACCAGCTCCGACGGCTCGACCGGCTTGGCGATGTGGAGATCGTACCCGGCCGAGAGCGCTTCGAGGCGGTTCGAGAGCCGCGCGTAGCCGGTGAGCGCGATCGCGGGGACGTCTCCCCCCTCCTCCTTGCCGAGCGCGCGGATGCTCCGGATCAAGCTGTAGCCCGACTCCTCGGGCAGACCGATGTCCGACACGAGAACGTCGGGCCTCCACTGCGTGAACAGGGCGCGCCCTTCGACCGCCGATGGACACGCGCGCACGTTCGCCCCACGCCTCGTGAGGATCTCGACGACGAGCGCGCGCGCGTCCGCCTCGTCGTCCACGACGAGCACGCGCAGGCCCTGGAGCGACGGAAGGCGATCCAGCCGCTCGGGACCGGACTGAGCGTCCTCCTCGTGATGGGGTCCAGGGCGCGATTCGAACGGCGGGGGCTCCGAGCTGTTCCGCGACGGCACCGGCTCCAGACGGGAGGAGGACTCCTCCCGCAACGCTCGAGGCATCCGGACGACGAACGTCGCTCCCTTTCCCTCGCCGGCGCTCATGGCTTCCACGCTCCCTCCATGCATTTCGGCCAGGTGGCGGGCGATGGCAAGCCCCAGTCCGAGGCCGGTGAACCGGCGTGAATACGAGCTGTCGTGCTGGCTGAATCGATCGAAGACGTGGGGCAGGAATTCGGGACGAATCCCGATCCCGTTGTCCGAGATCGTGAAGACCACATCCGACGCGTCGGCCCGGAGCGTCGCGTCGACGCGTCCCCCTTGGGGCGTGAACTTCACGGCGTTCGCCAGGAGGTTCCACAGGATCTGGTGGAGGCGCGCCGCATCGGCGACGATGGTGTGCGCTCCGTACGTCTCCACCACGATCTCGATCTGCTTCCCCTGGGCGAGCGGGCGGACCGCGTCCGCCGCGGTCCGGAGAGCCGGATCGGGATCGAGGAGCCGGCGGTCGAGCTCCAGTTTGCCGGAGACGAGCCGCGACACGTCGAGCATGTCTCCGACGAGATGGGAGAGCGCCGTCGCGTTCCGCTCGATCGTGTCGAGCGCGCGCGGGGTCTCCTTCTCGTCCATGGTTCCCGCCTGGAGCAGCCGGAGCCAGCCCAGGATGGACGTGAGCGGGGCGCGGAGCTCGTGGGAGATCATGGCGAGGAACTCGTCCTTCGCGCGGCTCGCCGACTCGGCGATGGCGCGCGCCTCGCGCTCGCGGTCGTGCGCGCGCTGGATGGCTTCGTCGAACTCGTGCCGCGCCGTCACGTCGCGGTAGAGAAGGGTCGTTCCGTCCTCGGCGGGATAGGAGGTCACCTCGATCCAGCGCTCGAGACTCGCCACGTACGCCTCGACCCGCGCGGGCTCGTCGTCCTTGAGGCCCGCCCGGTCGAGCGGCACCCCGGGGACGAGATCGAACGGCTCTCCGACCAGCTCCGCCCGGCTCCGTCCCTCGAGCGCGGCGGCGGCCTCGTTCGCGTACCGGCACCGTCCGTCACGGTCCACCGACACGAATCCGTCGCTCACGCTGTGGAGCACCCGGGCCATCCGCGCGCGATCGCGGTCGAGGCGCGCGACGAGGAGGCTGATCAGGAACCCGGTCGCGAGATAGCCGGCGAGCCCGAGCGCGCCTTGGGGGCCGTCGGGAACGAGGCGATGCGGCGTGATGAAGAAGTACTGGGCGACGAGCGCGCTCGACAGGGTCGTGACCACCCCTCCCTCGAATCCCGCCACGGAGGCCGCGATGACGGCGCCGGCGCAGAAGAGGAGGAAGGGGCTCGCCTCGAGAAGGGGCCACGTGGCCAGCTGGAACAGGGCGAACACCGCCGTCACGAGCAGCGCGAACGCCACATGCATCGCCTGGTGGCCGGAGCCCGTATCCAACCCGAAGGGGCCCGGGGTCCGGCCGCCCGCGTCGCTCTCGCGAGCAAGCGGCTCCTCCCACGCGACGCCCTCCCTCGCCGAAGCGGCGTGAGAGCGGACGAGCGTGAGGTGCGGAGCCGAATGGCGGTGGCGCCCTGCGTCCATCGCCCCTCCCTCAGTCCGTCAAGTGCTGGGCCCGGCCGTGCCGGTCCAGCTCCAGGCGGCTCGAGAACCCCGCCCCGCAGCGCGGACAGTTGAAGGGTGAGGAGGAGGGTCCTCCCGTTCGCCGCCCGGCCTCTTCGGCCGAACGGAACGCCCCGGGGGAGGGCTGCGGGCGTTCTTCCGGCATTCCGGCGTGCTGCTTCAGGTGCCGGTCGAGCTGCTCCGCGGCGGAGAACTCGGCCTGGCAACGGGGGCAACGGTACTGTTCCATGAGTCCTCCCGGCATCCTGGTGTCCCGGGCGCGAATCCCCAGAGTTCCAAGCTGCCACCAGTTGTAAGAAGCTCTTTCAAGCCGGGCAGGGCTGAACCGATCCCCGGCCCGACCCGACCGGCACCCCGTCGTCCGGAGGTCCATGATTTCCTTGAGGTTCCGGCCGGTTGTGCCGGCTCCATCGGAACCCCGATCCTGGACGGGCGCGGTGGCGCGTGCTCTGCATGGAAGGGCAATGCAAGCGGCGAACCATTGGATAGGAGGAGCGCGATGGCCCGATCGTTCTGGAAGGGGAGTTTGAGTTTTGGGCTGGTCGAGATTCCCGTCCGGCTCCAGCCCGCCACCGTGAGCCACGACCTCGCGTTCACGCTCCTCGACCGGCGCGACTTCGCACCGGTTGGGAACCGCCGGTACAACAAGAGCACCGGGCGTGACATCGAGTGGAACGACGTGGTGCGCGGGTACGAGTACGAGCCGGATCAGTACGTGGTGCTGAGCGACGAAGAGCTCGAGGCGGTGAACGTGAAGGCGACCGGATCGATCGAGATCGTCGAGTTCGTTCCCTCCGACTCGATCGACTCGCTCTACTTCGAGACGCCGTACTACGTCGAGCCCTTGAAGAAAGCGAGCAAGAGCTACGCGCTCCTGCGCACCGCGCTCGAGCGCACGGGACGCACCGGTATCGCGCGCGTCGTCCTGCGCACGAGGCAGCGCACCGCGGCGCTCGTCGTGCGCGACTCGGCCCTCGTGCTCAATCTGCTCCGGTACGCCCACGAGCTTCGGTCCACGAGCGACCTCGAGCTCCCGGAAGGGAAGGCCGTGAAAGCGTCCGAGGCCGAGGTCCGGATGGCGGAGCGGCTGATCGGGGAGATGAACGCCGAGTGGAATCCGGGTCTATTCCAGGACGAGTACCACG
>DASUFL010000122.1:0-17388 GCA_036274595.1 Candidatus Eiseniibacteriota bacterium
GGGGGCGCACCAGGAGCGCCCGCGGCTCAGGCGCCGGGCGCAGCGCCGCCGGCGCCGGCTCCGGCCTCACCGGCCCAGGGGACCGCACCGGGTGTGCCTCCCGTGAAGGGAGCCACGCCAGCCACAGCGCCGCCTGTCGCCCCACCCGCTGGAAGGTGACACTGATGAACATCCCGATCGTCCTGGCTGTCGTCGTCGTCTTCGCACTTCTCAGGTACCGTCGGGTCAGTCTGCTGTTTTGGGCCGCCGCCTGGTGGGTGGGGATCTACGTCCTGCTCCGATTCGGATTCGCCACGCCCATTCCCGCCTCCGTCATCTCGATCTACATGGGAATCGTCTCGCTCGCGCTCCTGGCGTACTTGTCGTCCAGCCAGGAACGCCGGGAAGAGGTCTCGCGTCCGCTCCTCCGGTTCATGACCGAGAAGCGGTACACACCGCTCCTTGTCGCGATGGCCGTCGCCGTCCCGGCGCTCGCAGCCGCGAACGTCTACGTCCGGATGAACGTCCCCATCGAGGCTCCGTTCTTCCCGCGGACAATCCATCCAGCACCACCGTCCACGGTTACCGTCAACGACAAGAAGATCGAGATCGATGCGGGAGACAACCCCTTCAGACAGCTCGAAAAATCGAGTCCGGACGAGTTCCGCACGCATGTCGAGAACGGGCGCCAGGTCTACTATCGGAACTGCGTCTTCTGCCACGGCGACAACCTGCAGGGGAACGGCATGTTCGCGCACGGGCTGAACCCGATCCCGACCAACTTCGCTGACGGGCAAACGCTCCCGAATCTTCGTGAGACGTTTCTGTTCTGGCGAATCGCCAAGGGAGGCCCTGGACTGCCGGAAGAAGGGGCGCCGTGGGACACGGCGATGCCAGCGTGGGAGAAGTTCCTGAAGGAAGACGAGATCTGGGATGTGATCCTCTTCCTCTACGATTTCACGGGCCAGAGGCCCCGCGCCAGGGAAGAGGTCGAGCACTAATGAGCCCTCGCCTCCTATCTCGCGCGTCTGTCGCCGTCCTGATCGCCGGGTTGTGTGTCGGGACGCTGTCCTTCGACTTCGCTCAGGGCAGCCCCAGCGTCAGTCGAGGGATGGGATCGGTACGCATGCCTGCGCTGAGCGACGCTGTAGTCGTCGGAGTCGAAGCGCAGGGTCCCGACATCGGGACCGAGGCACAGCGGGAGTCGGGCAAGAACCTGTATCTCAAGTACTGCTCGCAGTGCCACGGCGAGAAAGGGGACGCCGCTGGTTACGCCGCGCCGCATCTGCTCCCCCGGCCCCGCGATTTCACCCAGGGCAGGTTCAAGGTCCGCAGGACTCCCAGCGGAGCGCTCCCGACACATCAGGATCTCGTCAGCATCATCAGGCTCGGCATGCCCTACACCTCGATGCCTGCCTGGCCCAACCTGTCCGACGAGGAAGTGTCGGATCTCGCTTACTTCATTACGACCTTCAGGGCCGACTTCTCGAGTCCCGAGAGTGTCCCCAAGCCGATGGACCTCCCGGGCGCGCCCTCATCGTCAAACGAGACCATCGAGCTTGGAAAGAAGCTCTATGTCGAGACCGGTTGCATCAAGTGCCACGGCGACCTCGGTCGGGGCGACGGACCATCCGCTCCAACGCTGACGGATGAATCGGGCCAGCCGATACGCGCGGCAAACCTCACGCAGAACTGGACCTTCCGGGGAGGTTCGTCCCGCGAGGATGTCTTCCGGACGATGACCACGGGGTTCAACGGCACGCCGATGCCGTCATTCGTCGACAGCCTCTCGACCGAGCAACGATGGGCGATTACGGACTACATCGTCTCGCTCTCGGGAGGCAACGGACCCGGCTATACCAATCTCGTCGTCGCCAAGCCCGTCCAGGATCAGATCGATGTGGCGAAGGGGGCTGCGAGTTTCGAATCCGCTCCGGTCGCCCGCTTTCCGATCATCGGACAGGTCACCGAGCCCGGACGCTCGTTCCACCCTCCCGCCACCTCCGTGACGGTTCAGGCCATCTACGACCCCGAGTCGATTGCCCTCCTCGTTCGATGGCACGACATGCGGGCGGACAAGGGTGGTAAGAACGGACCGATGCTTCCCGTGCCGCCGGCGGAGGAGGAGTCGGCGCCAGGAGGTGCCAAGCCGGCCGGAGATAATCCGTTCGGCGACGCGGAGGTGTCCGCCAACCAGCCCGCCGTGGACCCCTTCGGCGATGCAGCGGCGCCGGCCGCGCCGCCATCCGAGTTCTCCGACGCGGTCGCCATCCAGGTGCCTTCACAGGTGACGACGGGCGCCCGCAAGCCCTATTTCATCTTCGGCGACGCTCAGAGCCCGGTGGATCTCTGGTTCTTCGATCTGGCGGGCACCGCACCCCTTCAGTTCACCGGCCGGGGAAGCGCGGACGTCGCGCCCAACGACACGGGGGATCTCACCGGTGTCGCGAGCTACGACAAGGGAGAATGGTCGGTCATCTTCAAGCGGCCTCTTCGCGCCGCATCGGGAGCCGCGCTCTCGCCCGGACAGTTCATGCCGGTCGCCTTTTCGGTCTGGGACGGGTTCTCGCGCGAGCGTGGCAACAGGCGAGGTCTCACGGTCTGGTACTCCCTCTACGTCGAACCGGACGTGGTCCCGTCGGCCGTTGGCCCGATGGTCAGGACGGCACTGCTCATTCTCGGAATCGAAATGGTCGTGATCGGTTGGGTGCGGCGGCGATACGGCCGCGTCCACGGGGCTCCAGGCGGTGCCTTCCTTCGCGCCGGAGGCGCTACGGCGGGTCCGCCCTAGCTTCAGCGGCGGCGGCGAGTCAATCGACAGCCACGCGAGCGTGAGCTGTAGCGGGCTATCCGGAGGATCCATGTACAAGAGCATTTACGTTCCGGTCGATAACTCAGACCACTCCAACCGCGCCGTCGCCTGCAGCCTCGCGCTCGGCAGGGCGTTCTCCGCGAAACTGGTCGGCTGCCATGTCTACGCGGCGAAGCTGCACGACTATCGCTTCAGGCAGATGGAGTACACCCTGCCCGAGGAGTACATCGACGAGGTGGAACTGGAGCGCCAGCGGAAGATCCACGACAGCCTGATCACGATGGGCCTCAAGCTCATCTCAGACAGCTATCTCGATGGCATGTCTCGCATGTGTGGTGAATCGGGCCTGTCGTTCGAGCCGCGGATGATGGACGGGAAGCATCACATCGAGATCCTCAAGGATCTTGCCGGCTCGGCGCACGACCTCGTCGTGATCGGCGCCCTGGGAGTCGGCCGCGCGCGGGACAGCGTGATCGGTTCGGTCTGCGAACGCGTCGCCCGCCAATCCGATCGCGATGTCTGGGTGGTCAAACACGTACCCGAGCCAGCCGAGCCGGAGCGGGACACGATCCTGGTAGGCGTCGACGGCAGCCCGCAATCGTTCGGAGCCCTCATGACCGCCATCGACCTGGCACGGACGTTCGGCAAGCAGATCGAAGCGATCGCCGTGTACGATCCCTATCTGCACTACTCCGTCTTCAACGGCATCGTCAACGTCCTCACCGAGCAGGCGGCGAAGGTGTTCCGCTTCGAGGAGCAGAATCAGCTGCACGAGGAGATCATCGACACCGGGCTCGCGCAGATCTATCAGTCTCATCTCGAAGTAAGCGAGCGGATGGCGAGCGATGACGGCGTCGCGATCAAGAAGACGCTCCTCGACGGCAAGCCGTTCCAGAAGATCCTCGACCACGCGCGCAAGACGAATCCGTGGCTGATCGTAGTGGGGCGCATCGGCGTCCACAGCCCGAAGGACGAGACGGGGCTGGGGAGCAACGCCGAGAATATTCTCCGCGCAGCGCCCTGCGACGTCCTCCTCTCCACGCGTCTGGAGGTGCCTCGGCTCGACGTGCGCGCCGAGGAGACCGTCCGATGGACGCCCGAAGCGGAGGCGCGGATGACGCACGTGCCCGAGCAGGTCAAGGGGATCGCCCGTACCGGGGTCCTTCGCCTGGCGCTCGAGAAAGGACATTCGGTGATCACCAGCGCCGTGATCGACGAAGCGATGGATCGGTTCATGCCAAAGAGCGCCTCGGCCGCGACCAAGGCGCTGGCCGAAGCGGTGGCGCTCGAGCGGGCGAAGTCCGGTCCCGTGTCGATGTGCCGGGCATGCGGCGTGACGGCCACGCAGAGCGATCCCGTGAAGTGCACCGTCTGCGGCGCCGCGGATTTCGAAGTGATCTCGCAAGAGATGATCGAGCGGATCGCAGCGGTGGAAGGCGGTCTCCAGGAGGAGACCACTTACGATGGGCGCAAGCTTCGCTGGTCTGAGGACGCGAGGAAGGGTCTCTGGACGATGAAGAACGCCTACCAGCGCCGCCGCGTCAAGGCACGTGTCGAAAAGCGCGCGCGCATGATGAAGATCGACGCGATCACGCTCGACTTCGCGCGTCAGGTGATCGAGGAGGAAACCGGATCGCCGCTCGAGATCCAGGGTCGTGCAGCGCACATCCCGGAAACCGCCGCTGCGGCGCCGGGTGAGGCGAGGCTGGTGGCTCGCGACGACAAGAAGAATCCGCTGATCTCGACGTTCGAGTGGACGGCCGACGCCGCGCAGCGTGTCTTGCGCGTGCCGGCCGGCTTCATGCGAAACCAGACGCAGGAGCGGATCGAGGCGCTGGCGCGCGAGCGCGCCGCCACGGCGATCGATCTCGGGCTCGTCGAGGAAGGCATCGAGATCGGCAAGAAGATGATGGCGGAGATGATCGCGAACTATCCGACGAATCCGTCATCGCCTCCGGCCAGGCACAATCTCAATGAAGTGAGCCCGATTACCGCCCGCGGGAGCGACGTCCCGCCGAAGTTCGCGTAATGGATGAGCGCGTATCGCTTTTGCCGCACCGATGACATCGGGCTTCTCGTCGACGCGCTGAATCGCTGCTGGCTGCCGTATTTTCCTGAGGACGGTCGCGTGACGGCCGCTGCGTTCAAGCGGTCGATCCGCGACCTTCAGGTCTGGTGCAGCAGCTGCATGGTCGCCTTCTCGGGCTCTGACCCGATCGGCGTCCTGATCGGCGCCAAGCGGCCGTCGGACACCCTCGTGCAGAAGATTGCCGTCCATCCCGATCATCGGCGACAGGGCCATGGGCGTCACCTGCTCGCCTCGCTCGGCTCGAAGCTCGCGATTCTCGGCCCCCCGAGAATCGTCGCCGAAGTCCCCGAGACCCTCACGCCTGCCTGCGGACTGTTCAGCGCAAGCGGATACGTCCAGGAAGCAGTGCTCACAGACTATGTGCTGTCGCGTGACCAGGTACGGCCTGCCCTGCCCCTTCAACCGGCTCAGGGTCATCCTGAGGGCAGGCGAGGGATGAGCGAGGGAAGGGATGCGGCGCGAGTCGAAGGGTTCGTGGTCCCTGTCACGGTCGACGATCTCGCCGCGAACGGCCTCTTTGAGAATTTTCCACAGGTCTGCTGGGAACGCTCGGTCGAGGCTCTGACTGCAAGGAAAGACGACATCGCAGGACTCGCCGTCGCCTCCGACGAGCGAATCGAGGCCCACGTCCTGTACGTGCCGCGCGGAATGGGGGAGGCGGAGATCGTCTCGCTCCGCTCTTTCATCGACGATGGCGGCGCGCGGTGGAAGCAACTGCTCTCTCACCTCCGCGCGCGAGGCATGGAGACCTTCCGGTTCCAGAAGGTCAACCCGGCCGAGATCTCGAGGGAGTTCCTAGAGACCCTCGGTTTCAGCCCCGCCGGCGCACACCGACTTTACGTAGCACGGGCGCGGTCCGTCTAATCAGTAACGAGCCCCGCGCGCATCGTCTGCGCCGGGTCGAGTCTGTGGCGACCCACCAATGTCCGGGCCGATGTCGGGGTGGCCCCGCGGCTTCCACCAGGTGAACCAGGTGTGTCCGTGCGCCCTCCCGCGACGGATGTACCAGATGTAGTACGGAACCCACAGTCCGATCAAGAGGACGAGCGCGATCGTGACCGCAGTCGAGGTGTCCATGGATCAGCTCCTCCCGTGCCAGGATGCTTCGAGTGCAAGCGGCGGTCCTGGCCGCCTTCGCGCCAGAGGCGCTTCGGCGAGCCTCGCCGAAGCCTTGGCGGAGGCAGGCGCGAACTCGTCCTGGGGCGGCTCGACGGTGTAAGCTAACGACCCTCGCCCTTCGCCGAACTCAGGCGACCCTGAGCGCGTGTCGAGGGGGTCGACGGCCGGCACATCCACAACAATGAAGCGCTACCACGACATCCTCGGCGACGGAGGGTCCAGAATCCTCGATCAGGTTGCCGGGCAGCGCACCCGCATCACCGAGGGGCTCGCCGGGGTCCGCCATCTCGTGGCCGTGGGCTCGGGCAAGGGGGGAGTCGGCAAGAGCACGTTGACGCTGCATCTCGCGGGCGCTCTGCGCGCCCGCGGGCTGCGGATTGCGATCCTGGACGCGGACTTCAACGGCCCTACGCAGGCGCGCATGGCAGGCGTCCAGGAAGCGCTGTTCGTACCCCCGCCTTCGCCTAACGGCTTCGGCGCGGCAGGCGGCAGTCACAAGGTCTCGCTCCCGCGTTCCAGGAACGGGATCGCGGTCTTCTCGATGGGTTCGGTGATCCCGGAGTCGGATTCGCTCGAGTTCGAGAGCGCGGCGCGAGGAGAGTCCCACACGTGGCGCGCGACGAGGGAGTTCGCGCTCCTGGGCGAGATCCTCGGGTCCTTCGAGTGGGGCGCGCTCGATCTGCTGATGTTCGATCTACCGCCGGGAGCCGAGCGGACCGTCCAGTACGCCGATTTTCTCGGGCCGCGCGTCTCGTTCCTGCTCGTGACGATTCCTTCCGAGGTGGCACGCGGCGTGGTCGCGCGCTCGGTGGCCGCTCTGTCGAAGGGGCCCAATCGCCTCCTCGGGTACGTCGAGAACATGAGCGGCTACTATTGCCGCGACTGCGACGCCATCAAGCCGCTGTTCGTATCATCCGAGACACCGCGCCTCGGGATCCCGTGCCTCGGGACTGTCCCTTTCGATCCCGAGCTGGCACGGCACTGCGATGGGGGCATGCCGTTCGCGGAACTGGGCGAGACACACGTTCGCCGCGCCCTGGACAATGTCGCGCAGCGACTTCTGGAAAGCCTGATATGAAATTCCTCTGCGTCCCCTGCGATAGCCCGATGAAGCTGCAGACCGTGGCGCCGCCAGATCGCGGCTCGTTGTCGATCGTTTACTCCTGTCCTGAGTGCGGCTACGAGATGGCGATGCTCACAAATGCGTATGAGACACAGGTCGTCCAGTCGCTCGGCGTGCGAATCGGCCCGGCGAGCCCCGACGGCGCTTCAGCGGGGGTGGGCACACCCGGGTGCCCGTTCACCGCGATGATTCCGGGGACGGACGAAGCGCAACACCGCCAGATTGCGGCGCCCGTTTCCGTCCGGTGGACTGCTGCCGCAGAGGCCCGCCTCGCCAACATTCCCGAGTTCGTCCGCCCGATGGCGCGGACCGGCATCGAGCGGTTCGCCATGGAGCGGGGCGCAACGGAAGTAGATGAGAAGATCCTCGATGCCGCGCGCGAGTTCTTTGGCATGTGAGCCGTCGCGTCATAGAGGCCTGCCGCTGATGAACGCGACATTCGATCGTCCCTACGTCATCTCCTGGAACCTCACCTACCGCTGCAATCTTGCCTGCGAGCACTGCTACCTCGACGCCGGGCCCAGACCGCTGGTCGGCACGGAGAGCTTCGCCGACCGGAGTGAGCTCGGCACGGAGGAGTGCTTCAGGGTCATCGACGACATCGCCGGGTTCGCACCTGAATGCCTGACGATCCTGACGGGCGGCGAGCCGCTCCTACGGCGCGACATCCTCGAGATCGTCCGGCGCGCAGCGGAGCGTGGACTCTGGGTCGTCGTCGGCACCAACGGGGTGCGGATCAGCGAGAACGTGGCGAACCGCCTCGCAGAGGCCGGGGCGCGGGGGCTGTCCCTGTCCCTCGACGCGCTCGATCCGGATCGTCACGACCGCTTCAGGATGGTGCGCGGCGCCTGGCGGAACACTGTCGAAGGAGCGGAGATCCTCAACAGGACCGGGCTTCCTTTCATCGTGCAGACGACCGCGGGCTCGCACAATCTCGGCGAGCTCGACGCCATCGCCGACTTCGCGCACGATCGCCTGGCAGCCAAGGTCTGGAACCTCTACTTCCTGGTGCCGACGGGGCGCGGGCAGTTCCTGTCGGACATGAGCCCCGCGCAGTACGACGACGTGCTCGCCTCGCTCTACCGGATCCAGCGGAAGTACGACCGCCGGATGCTCGTGAACGCGAAGTGCGCGCCGCATTACATCAAGACCGTTCTCGAGAACGCCGGCACCGAAACCGATCCGAAGATCAGGACATACTCCGGGGGGGCTGGAGGGTGTCCGGCGGGGACACACTACATGGGAATCCGGCCGAACGGGGATGTCACTCCATGCCCCTACCTCCCGGTCTTCGCGGGGAACCTCCGGCGCGCGGCTCTCACGGATCTCTGGACCTCCTCGGAGCTGTTCGCTGGCATTCGTCGCCGCGCCTCGCTCGGGGGGCGGTGCGGGGCGTGCGAGATGAACGCCCACTGCGGGGGCTGCCGCGCCCGGGCGTATGGAATGACCGGCGATGTGATGGCCGAAGATCCGCTCTGCACCCACACGCCCGGAAAGTTCGTCGGGTCGCCGCTCCTGGCGCTTCGCAGCGCTGACCGTCCGGCTTCGTCCCTTCGGCCGCCGCTGATTGAGTACGGCGGCGAATCGCCGCCGACGATCGAGTGGGACGGTGCGGCCGCCGACCGCATGAAGAAAATCCCTGCGTTCGTCCGGGGGATGGTGGTCAGAGCTGTCGAGGAGTCGTGCCGCAAGAACGGACTCGATCGCGTGACCGTCGAAGAGCTCGAACGGATCCGCGCGCGGATGCCCACGCCGAAAATCTTTGGCTAGTCCAGGGGACTAGTCCCTGGAAGCGAGGTTCGTGAGCGTTTCGGTGCTACTTGAAGGGGTCATCGGCCGATGCGGCCTGCTCGGCGCGCGCCTGCTCGATCCACTTCTGGAATTCCTCGTCGCTCTGCACCGTGACGAGGCCACGCATCCGGGCATGGCCCAGACCGCACAGCTGCGCGCAGGCGATCTCGTACTGGAATTCGGCATTCCCGGTCCGGGTCCGCATTTCCGCGGTCGTCACCGTGGGGATGAACCAGATTGGGATCGTCAGGCCCGGCACGGCGTCCTGCTTCACTCGAAACTCGGGCACGCCGAAGCTGTGGATGACGTCCTTGCTCCTGAGCCTCACGATGACCGGTCGGTTCACGGGCAGATAGAGCTGATTGACGGTCGTGACGTCGTCCTTCGCGGCCGGATCGGAGCGATCGAGTCCCAGGGGGTTCGCCTGGAGGTCGAGCAGCTTGATGTCCGTACGGCCGAACCGCCCGTCGGGGCCGGGATAGTGGACGTTCCAGGCAAACTGTTCACCGGTGACCTGAACGATCAGCGCTTCGTTCTCCGGGGGCATGTTGCCGATCCTTGCGGCCCACAGCGGGATGGCGAATCCGATCAGGAGAATCGCTTCGACCACGGCCACGCCGACTTCGGAATAGGTCGACGCCTTCGACTTGACCCCCGTGTAGTTCGCGACCGGATGCCGCGATCGCCGGAAACGGATCAGGCAGTAGGCCAGGAACCCTCCCCATCCGACGAACAGGATGAGCATGAACACGTGGATCCAGCCGATCAGGCCGTCGATCTCGCCACCGTGAGCCGAGGCGAGCGGGGGAAGTCCAAGCCATTCAGTCATGATCGTTGGAGCTCCGACCATTCAGTGTCCAGCTCGACGTCCGCGTTGTGCTTCATGCGCTTGCGGAGATAGAAAAAGAAACCCGCGAACGCGCCTTGCACCGCAAGCGTGATCGCCAGCATCGACAGAACGCCGAGCTTCGCCCCGTCGATCATCGAGGTCTCCGCCGCTCCGAAGCACACCGGGCAGGCGAGAACGGTCGCGCTGCCGCCGATCATCACGGTAGCCGCCGTCGCGAAAGCCCGCCTGACTCCCGGGCGTGTTCTCTTGTTCATCGCAGGGTCCTCGTCTTGCGCAGGAACCACGAGTCGTACATCACCAGGCCGACCGACACGGCGAAAGACGCAATGGCCGCGAGGAGAGTTGCGATCCGGTCTTCTCGCCCGTACTGGGACAGGCACCAGAGACCGAACAGCACCGCGAGCACTGCGGACAACAGAATCAGCACCGCGTGGACCCACCTGAGGTTCATCCGTGGATCCAGAAGCCGTCGCTGACCGTGACGACGGGAAGAGCCAGCAGCGCGACGAAGAAGGCAGCAGTCAGCGCGAGCACCGCGTAGATCAGCTTCCTCTCCGAGATCAGGTGCATGAAGTAACACGCGACCAGCGATCCCTTGACGATGGCGACGATCAGCGCCACGGTCACGGCCAACGGCACGGGAAGATGAAGGCGGGAGATCGCCACCGTGATGACGGTCAGGACCATGAGCGCGACGAAGACGATGATGTAGACCCTGACGTGTTTGTCGATGTCGACCGCGTGGTCGCTCGTGATGTCGGCTGCGTGGTCGCTCGTCATGAATTGCCGCCTACAGAAGGTACAGCGTCGGGAAAAGGAAGATCCAGACCAGATCCACGAAATGCCAGAAGAGGCCCGAGTGCTCGACCCGGTTGGTGAACCAGGCCGGATTCGTCTTCCAGAGCTTCGCGCCGGGCCCCCAGAAATAGGCGTTGACCGCCATCCCGCCGAGGACGTGGAGACCGTGCAGTCCCGTCAGGGTGAAGTAGATGGCGAGGAAGTTGTTGGTGCCGGGCAGCTCACCCAGGTGGATGTGGTGGCTGTATTCGAAGTATTTGACCACGAGGAAGACCAACCCGAGCAGGATCGTCCCCCCCATGTAGATCCGAAAGGTCCCGAAGCGGCGGCGCATCAGGGATGCCCAGGCCATGACCATCGTGACGGAGGAGGCAATCAGGACGATCGTATTGAGCGTGGCGAGCGGGACGTCCAGAAACATGTCTCCCCGCGGCCAGCTCGGCGCCCCTACGCGAATCAGGATGTAGCTCGCGAAGAGCGCCCCGAACAGCATGACCTCCGAAGCCAGGAAGAGCCAGATACCGATCTTGCCGTTGTTGAGACCGGTGTCGCGGCGCAGCTCTACGGTGTAGGGAATGTCCATCGCCTATCAGGCCTCGTACTGCGCCACGAAGTCCTTGCCCGCGCCAGGAACGCTGTACTCGTAGGGCCCGCGGTACGCCTGCGGGGCCGCGACGAAATTGCCGTGCGGCGGGGGCGAGGGCGCCGACCACTCAATCGTCGTGGCCTGCCACGGGTTGTCGCCGACTTTCTCCCCCTTCCGGAGGCTCCAGAAGAAATTGAAGATGAAGGGAATCTGGAAGACCGCCATGCCCCACGCGCCCCACGACGAGACGACGTTCCAGTGCATGGTCGGCTGCGCAAATTCGTAGGCCGATCCTGCGTCGAACAGGCGCCGCGAGACGCCGGCCATCCCGATGATGAACATCGGCATGAAGACGATGTTCATGCCGACCAGCGAGCCGAACCAATGGATCTTGCCGAGCGTCTCGTTCATCCTGCGCCCGGTTGCCTTCGGATACCAGTAGTAGATCCCCGCCATGAGGGCGAAGATCGTCCCCGGCGCCACGACGTAGTGGAAATGGGCGATGACGTAGTAGGTGTCGTGCAGCGGGATGTCCGAGATGTTCAAGCCGAGCGGAAGCCCCGTGAGCCCGCCGATGCCGAACATCGGAAGGAACGAGACCGCGAAGAGCATGGCCGTGTTGTAGCGTATCGAGCCGCCCCAGAGCGAGATGATCAGGGCCGTGAGAATCACGACCGATGGGACCGAGATGATCATCGTGGTCGTCTGGAAGAACGCCGCCATCGCCGTGCCCATGCCGGTCATGAACATGTGGTGCGCCCAGACGATGAACGACATGAAGCCGAGGAAGACCAGCGAGTAGACCATCGAACGATAGCCCCACAGCGGCTTCCGCGTGTTGTTCGCGATGACCTCGGCCACGATTCCCATCCCGGGAAGGATCAGAACGTAGACCTCCGGGTGCGCCAGGAACCAGAACAGGTGCTGCCAGAGGAGCGGGTTGCCGCCGCCGGTGTTGGTGAGCGGCTGGCCGCTGACGACGAGGCCGCTCGGGAGGAAGAAGCTTGTGCCGGCCACACGATCCATCAGCTGCATGACCCCGGCTGCCTCGAGTGGCGGGAAGGCCAGAAGCAGGAGGAAGGCCGTGACGAACTGCGCCCACACGAAGAAGGGGAACCGCATGAACGTGAGCCCCTTGGCGCGGAGCTGGATCGTGGTGGTGATGAAGTTGATGGCTCCGAGCAGCGACGAGGTGATCAGGAAGATCATCCCGACGAGCCACCACGTCTGACCCGTGCCCGCAATGACCGCGAGGGGCGTATAGGACGTCCACCCGGATTGCGCGGCGCCCCCCGGGACCAAGAAGCTGCCGAGCATGGTGATGCCGCCGAGGAAAAGGCACCAGTAGCTCGCCATGTTGACCTTCGGGAAGGCCATGTCCGGGGCTCCAATCTGGAGCGGGAGCACGAAATTCCCGAATCCTCCGACGGCGAGCGGAACCACCCCGAGGAAGACCATGATGGTGCCGTGCATCGCCCCGAGCTCGTTGTAGAACTCGGGGAGCATCGTCCCGCCCGGCATGCGCGCCTCGCCGAAGAGCTGGCCGATCAGTGGCAGCGGGACACCCGGGTAGGCGAGCTGCCAGCGCATGAGCATCATCAGCGAAAAGCCGAAGAGGAGGAACAGAAGGCCGGTGACGGCGTACTGGATGCCGATGACCTTGTGATCGGTTGAAAAGACGTACTTGCGCCAGAAGCCGAGCTCCTCGTGATGGACTCCGTGCGCGACGTGCGCCGGAGGCGCGCCGACAACCTGATCACTCATGAGGCCTCACTTGCGAATCGCGACCTGGCGGTTCGGATCGCTATTTCGCGCCTGCGCCGGGGAGGGCGAACTTGAAGTCCTGGTTCTTCTTATCGCTGCCGCTGACAGTCACCGAGGCCGTCTGCGTCCCTAGCCTCTCGTGCCACGCGGTGATCTCGTAGGTCCCCGCGTCGAGGCCCGAGATCGTGAACTTCCCGTCCGTGCCCGTCACCGAAAAGAAGGGATGGGTGAAGACGCCGACGTAGGCGAGCATCCATGGGTGGACGTCGCACTTGACCTGGAAGATCGCCTCCGGTTTGCCGAACGTCGTGCTCATCTCCTTGACGGTCGCCGGCTGTCCCCGGTTGAACGACGGGTTGATCTTGGGAAACGTGTGGATGTTATGGAGAATGCCGTCGGAGTTGAGAATCCTGTAGGGCTGGCCGACCATGATGCCCATCACGTGCGGCTTGTAGACGCAGCCATCCTGATTCAGGACCACTGGGGTCTGCGGAGCGGGCCAGGTCTTCCCAGCCGGCAGCCCCTTCGACACCCACACCATGATGTTCCCCATGGTGTTGCCGGTGCCGAGCACCAGCGCCTCGTTCGGCGCGGGTTTCGACCCATGCTTCTTGTGGCAGACCGCTTCCGCGGCCATGTCGAGCGGCTTGAGCGCGGGGGCTTTCCCGTCGAAGACGACGGTTCCCGTAACAGACGACGCGGCGACGGCTACGCCCGGCCAGGACAACACGGCGACCAACCCAGCCGCCAGCCACAACGGGTTCCCAGTTGCGCGCATGCTCAGCTCCTTTGGCCTCGTCGACTGTCTGCGATCGTCGCAGACAGCGCCTGCCCCGACCGTCATCCAGACGAGCAGTCGGCACAGGAGTTCAGTTTTCGAGCAGATTCTACACCTGACGCTCCATGCGTCAACATCCCCGATGGCAGCCAGTGACAGAAAGCGGGTCCGACCTCAGACGTTCTCGAACGCGAGCGACTCGGCGAGCCTCGGGTCGCGCAGCGGCACGAGCGCCTGCCGCCTCATCAGCCAGCTCGCCACCCCCACGAAGCACCCGCCGACTGTGACGAACGCGGCGACGTCGAGAAGCGACGGACGGAGTCCCTCGGGATGGAGCGTCGGCATCACCTGCCAGTAGAGATCCAGGAAGTGCATGGCAAGGAGCCACGCGCCTCCCACGGCAAGTGTCGATCCCCTCCGCTTGACCGCGCGCCCCATCAGGTAGAAGAACGGAGCCCCGAAGTGTCCCGCCATGAGGAAGAGCGAGACCGTCATCCAGGATCCCTCGAGCCGAGCCTTGTACCAGGTCGTCTCCTCCGGAAGGTTCGCGTACCAGATGAGGAAGAACTGGGAGAAGCCGATATAGGCCCAGAATGCCGTGAACGCGAAGAGGAACTTGCCGATATCGTGCAGGTGCTCGGCGCTGATGATCGTGTCGAGCAGCCCCGCCCGGCGCATGGCCACCGCGACGACCGAGAGGAGAGCGATGAACCCCACGAAGGAACCCGCGAAGAAATAAACGCCGAACATGGTCGAGTACCAGTGCGGCGTGAGCGACATGATCCAGTCGATCGAGGCGAAGGTCTGAGTCAGGGCGAGGACGATGATGGCGGGCCCGGCGAGGCGGCGCAGGCGGGCCGACACCGTGGGATCCCCCGTCGCGTCCTGACCGCGCGAGCCGCGGTAGTAGAGGAGGGCGATGAAGGACCAGAGCCCGAAGAAGAGCGCCGCCCGGATCAGGAAGAACGGCACGTTGAGGTATGGCGCCTTCCAGTCGAGCAGCGCATCGTGCTCGGCTGCGCCGGGCGCTGCCCACTCGTACAGATCGCGCAGGCCGAGGAGCAGCGGGAGGAAGAGGACCGCCATCACGGGGAGCATGGCGAAGGTCGTCTCCCCGATCCGTCGCAGCACGATCCCCCATCCGCCCTGGGCCGCGTGCTGGATGAGCACGAAGAAGAGCGCGCCGAGGGCCAGGCTCAGAAAGAACAGGAACGACACGAGCCACGAGAAGAAGAACTGCTTCGGATGTGCCGCCCCCAGAATCGCGCAAGCCACCGCCCCCAGCACCGCGCAGACGGCGGCGATGACCGGTATGCGGTTCCATGGGTGGCCCGGCGGGATTGTGGCCTGCTCGGGTCGCAGCGCAACGTGATCGTGCTCGGAGCTCATTCAGGACTCCAGTAGCTCGACGCTTCGTGCGCCCAGCGATTCCAGCAGCTTCCCGGTAGCCGACGGATCGAACCGGGGATCCCACGATTCGATCGAGATGAAGAAGGCGTCGTCGGTCACGCGCTCGAAGACCTTGGATCGGAAGAGCGGATGGTGGTGCATCGGGAGCCGGTTCAGACCGAGCATGCCGAGCACGGCGCCGAGCGCGGCGAAGAGGACTCCCAGCTCGAACGTGATCGGAATGAACGCCGGCCAGGCGAAGAACGGTTTGCCGCTGATCACGAGGGGGTAGGCTGAAGCATGAACCCACCACTGCAGGCCGAACCCGAGTGCGGCCCCCGTCAGTCCCATGACCAAGACGAGCCAGGGAAGCGGTGAGCGTCGGAGTCCCATCGCCTTCTCGAGGCCGTGGACCGGGAACGGGCTGTGGGCGTCCCACTGGGTGAAGCCCGCATCACGCACCCGCTCGCACGCGTGATAAAGGTCGGCCGGCGTTGCGAACTCGCCGAGGATTCCGTAGTGGGGCCCCTTCGGGAGCCGCGGGATCAGCGGCAGCAGGAACCTCTCTCGGGAGCGGGGTTCGGCACTCCGCGGTGTCGCCGGAGGGGGCGGTGATGCTTGAACTCGGATCTCGCGTTCGGGGCCAGGCTGCCCATGGGGATTGGCCTGCGGCAGGACGGTCTTGACCTCGGAGCTTGCCACCATTGGAACAAAGCGCACGAACAGGCAGAACATCGTGAAGAAGAGCCCGAAGCTTCCGAGCAGGCACGACACGTCCCAGATTGTAGGAGTGAAGTAATCCCAAGCCGAGGGAAGGAAGTCACGGTGCAGGGACGTCACGATGATCACGAACCGCTCGAACCACATGCCGATGTTGATGACAATCGACACGACGAACAGGAGCGGGATGCTCGTTCGTGCCTTCTTGAACCAGAAGATCTGCGGGCTGATCACGTTGCAGCTGACCATGGTCCAGTAGGCCCAGGCGTACGGTCCTTGCGCTCGGTTGAGGAACGTGAAGACCTCATAGGGGTTCCCGCTATACCAGGAGGTGAAGAACTCCGTGGCATAGGCATAGCCGACGATCGACCCGGTCACGAGCATGATCTTCGCCATGTAGTCGAAGTGGCGGAGGGTGATGATGTGCTCGAGGCGGAACGCCTTGCGGCAGATCACCATCAGCGTCACGACCATGGCGAACCCGGAGAAGATCGCGCCCGCGACGAAGTAAGGCGGGAAGATCGTCGTGTGCCATCCGGGGAGGATGGAGACCGCGAAATCCATCGAGACGACCGAATGGACCGAGAGGACCAGCGGCGTCGCGAGCGCGGCGAGGACGAGATAGGCGACTTCGTAGTGGCGCCATTGCCGAACCGAGCCCCGCCATCCGAGCGAGAAGATGCCGTAGACGAGCTGCCGGGTGCGCGTCTTCGCCCGATCGCGCATCGTCGCCAGGTCCGGGATCAAGCCGACGTACCAGAACATGAGCGAGACGGTTCCGTACACGCTGACGGCGAAGACATCCCAGAGAAGAGGGCTCCTGAAATTGGGCCACATGCCCATCTGGTTCGGGAGCGGGAACATCCAGTAGGCGACCCAGACGCGTCCCACGTGGATCCCCGGGAACGTCAGGGCGCACATGACCGCGAAGATGGTCATGGCCTCCGCCGCGCGGTTGATCGAAGTGCGCCACGTCTGGCGGAAGAGGAAGAGGATCGCCGAGATGAGCGTTCCGGCGTGCGCGATCCCGACCCAGAACACGAAGTTCGTGATGTCCCAGGCCCAGCCGACGGGGACGTTGAGGCCCCAGATGCCGATCCCCTCCCAGAAAAGCCACGAGACCGCCACGCCGAGAAGGGCGAGGAGCGCGGCGGATGGAATGAAGAAGAGCCACCAGCCGATCGGTGTCTTCCGCTCGACCGGCTCCGCGACGACCTCGGTGATTGAATGGAAATCGGGCGAACGCAGAATGAGCGTGGGATGGCCCGCGACAGGGTTGTCTAGCAGGTTTGCTTCCGTCTGGGCCAAACGCGCTCCACGTCTTGGGTTGTGAAGAGTGGCCGGGTTGTACCATCGTGCCTTGCGGGAGTCAAGCGCCCGCCTACGCGCGCATGCTCGTCAGGCGCGCTACGGCGTGACCTCGCCGAAGCCGCTTCGTGGCGGAGGCGGGCCGAGACCGGCACCGCGCCCTCGCGGCGCGGCCGTGAGGCCGATCTGCCCGAGCAGCGGCTCGAGGTCGTCTCCCGAGGCAGGAATGCAGGCGAGGATCCTCGCCCCGGTCTGCCGGACCCACGGGTCTGCCCCAGGAAG
>DASUFL010000123.1:0-4335 GCA_036274595.1 Candidatus Eiseniibacteriota bacterium
GAACGGGTACTTCGCCTCGATGTCCGGCGTCGGCGTCGTCGACTTGAAGGCGACGTCGAAGTAGTCGCTGAACATCACCGGCTGCTCCGTCCCGAGCGTGTTGTCGCCGCCCGAGAGGTTCAGCGTGTCCGCGAGGTCGCGCCGCGAGTTCTTCGGGACCGAAGCGTCCTGGAACCAGTCGGGAAGGAGCCCCGTCAGGAAGACGGGGTCCGACGAGGTGATGTCCTCGCCGGCGTCCGGGCCGTCCGAGCGCACCGGGCCGCGCGGCGACTGGAAGCCGCCGAGCTGGACGCGCTGCTGGCCGGCCTGGAGGACGAAGATCCCGCCGTCCGAGAAGTTCTGCTCGAACTTGGACAGATTCGCAGGGGCTCCGGGGACCGAGCTCTCGTCGACGTCCTCCCGCAGCGTCACGTCATCGACGACCGAGGCGTCGAACGCGGACAGCTCCAGCTCCCGGGGGCTGTAGATCGTCGCAGCGTTCACGTTCGAGCCGCCGGCGATCTGGAACGCGAACGCGAAGAACGCCTCCGGGTCCGCGGGGTTCACGAACGGGACCACCGTGGGGAACGCCGGCACCGCCGGATCGGTCGTCCCCTCCTCCGCGGTCGGCGTGAGGATGGCGATCGTGCCCTCGCTCACGTTGACCGAGAAGCCCTGGCTGGTCGCGAGGTCGGGTTGCCCGGGGTCCGCGACGAGGTCGCCGGTCGAGATCGCCTTGATGCTGAACGAGAACGAGCCGGGCTGGCGCGGCACGCCGAGCAGGCGGGCGTGCCCCGTATAGGCGCCATCCTCGTCCGGGACGCCGTCGAGGTCGTTGTCCTCGCGGTCGCGCTCCAAGGTCACCCCCGTGGGGAGAACACCGGCCGTGAGCTCGAACCGGTCGGGAAGCGCGGCCCCGCCGTCCGAGGCGAACCGGACCACCACGTTGTAGAGCCGCCCCGCGTCAGCCGGCGGAACGGTGTCCGTCAGGAAGGAAATGCTCTGGACATTGGCGGTGAACGGCTTCGAATCGCCGCAGCCGGCCAGAGCAAGCGCGAAGACGATGGCGGCTGCAACAGCCGCGTTCCACCCATTGGTCAACATCCGTGACCTCCACAAGATCTCTCTCGCCGTACCCAAGCCGCTCCACAGCGGCCACAGCAACCAAGTATGCGGCAACCACCGACACGGTCAACGCATTTTTTTGGGAGAAAATCCCATGAACATGCCTTTCTAGGGACCACTGACGACACCACAGATACCGATCACTACGTATCTCGTCCTGCCGGAGCACGGGCGTTTGGGAGGTAGCGTCGCCTCCCGCCGGTTGCCGCCGACCGGCTTCCAGCGGCGTCCTGGGAAGGAGGCCAGCTGGTCGGCTCCTTTGGGGCCCCGAGGGGACGCGGGGGAAGGACCGGGAACCTGTCCGGATCGGATCGCCTGGGAGGAGCCTCCGACGGGCCGGCACGAGGGGGGCCCGGGGCGCGGACCAGCGGGCACCCTTCCGCGCGGAGCCCCAGCGTCGGGAAGGGGACCTACGAGAGCACGGCCGCGACCGCGTCCATCGCGGCGTCCAGCTCGGGACGGCTGATCACGAGCGGCGGGGCGATCCGGATCGTGTGGGTGTGGGTCTCCTTGCACAGGAATCCCTTCGCCCGGAGCCCCTCCGTGTAGCGCCGCGCGCCGCCGGCATCCGGGTGGAGCTCGATCCCCGCCCAGAGACCAGCCACGCGGCTTGCTTTCACCCGCGGGGAGCGGAGGGCGAAGACCCTAGCCTCCAGATGCTCGCCAAGCTCGCGGGCCCGCTCCACGAGCCCCTCGTCGACGATCACGCCGAGGGCGGCGTCGGCGACCGCGCAGGCGAGCGGGTTGCCTCCGTACGTCGACCCGTGCGAACCGGGATCGAACACCCCCATCACCTCGTCGTCCGCGAGGAACGCCGAGACCGGGTAAAGGCCTCCGGACAGCGCCTTGCCGATGATCACGCCGTCCGCCCGAACGCCCTCGTGCTCCTGGGCGAGAAGCTTCCCGGTCCGCCCGAGCCCCGACTGGATCTCGTCCACGAGCAGGAGCGCCCGGTGCTCGTCGCAGAGCTCGCGCAGCCGGCGCAGGAAGCCCTTGGGCGGGACGATCACGCCCGCCTCCCCCTGGATCGGCTCCACGAGGACTCCGACGACGTTTCCGTGCATCGCCCGCGCCGCCGCGTCCGCGTCCCCGTACGGCAGCGTCCGGAATCCGGGCGCGAACGGACCGAAGTCGGCGCGCGTGCCGGAGTCCGTCGAGAACCCTACGATGGTGGTCGTGCGGCCATGGAAGTTGTTCTCGAAGACGAGGATCTCCGCGCGGTCCCCCGGAACCCCCTTCCTTCGATAGCCCCAGCGGCGGGCCGCCTTGATGGCGGTCTCCACCGCCTCGGCGCCCGAGTTCATCAGCAGCGCCTTCTCGTACCCGAGCAGATCGCAGAGCTTCTTGCAGAAGGGGCCGAACCGGTCGTTGCGGAACGCGCGGGAGGTCAGCGCCAGGCGGCGCGCCTGCGTGATCATCGCCTCGACGATCCTCGGGTGATTGTGCCCCTGGTTGACGGCGCCGTAGGCGGAGAGCAGGTCCATGTAGCGCCGGCCGTCGACGTCCCACACCCATACGCCCTCCCCCCGCTCGAGAACCACGTCCAAGGGGTGGTAGTTGTGGGCGCTGTAGGTGGCCTCGAGCTCGAGGAACGCGCGGGGGTCGGGCGGGGCGGAGCGCATGCCCCCACTCTACCCGAGGCCCCTTCCGTCAAGCCCTGGCGCGCAGCGTGAGCCGGGTGATCTCGGCGGGCGCGTGGATGCGGAGCGGGAACCAGTTGCCGATGCCGTTCGACACGACGATCGTCCGGTCCTCGCGCGTGTAGGGGCCGGACCAGTAGCGGTAAAGGATCGGGCCCGCGCCGAGACGCTCGTTCCACATCAGCATCCCGCCGTGCGTGTGCCCCGAGAGGGTGAGCGGGAACCCCTGCGCCCCGTCGAAGGTGTGCGGGTGGTGCGCGAGCAGGATCGGGAACGCGTCCTTCCCGATCCGTTCACGGGCGCGGCGGGCGACGGCGCGGCGCCCCTCCTCGTCGCGCGCCCACGGCACGCCGTGAATGCCCACGCGCCCCTTGGCGGCGACCTCGACCGTCCGCGCCTCGTCCAGCAGCAGCGCGATGCCGCGCTCGCGCACGTCGCGGCGAAACGCTTCGGGGTCGTCGATGAGGTCGTGGTTCCCCTCGCACACGAAGAGCCCGCCCTTCGCCCGGATGCGCCCCAACGTGTCGAGCGCCGCGGGCAGGTCCCGGATGGAGAGGTCGATGAGATCCCCCGTGAAGAGCGCCAGGTCGGCATCCATGGCGTTCACGGCGTCCACCATCCGGTCCACGTCGCGGGGCTTCGTGAACTTCCCGTAGTGGAGGTCCGAGAGGTGGGCGATGACGAGGCCATCGAGCCCGTCGGGCAGCCCCGGCAGCGGGAGCTCGAGGGAGCGGATGCGGAAGTCCCCGAGTCGGGGCAGCGCGTACGCGAGCGTGCCCACGGCCCCGAGGGGCGGCACGAGAGCCACCGAGGCCTTCAGGACGCGTCGACGGGAGAGGTCAGGGGGGGCTGGGGGGCGGCGACGGAGCGGGAGCCTCCGGAGGAGGGCAGCCGCCCCGATCAGGAGGGCCGACAGGGGGGCGACGATCAGGTTCCAGAGGTAGGAAAGCGCGACCAGGGGCATCGGCACCCACTCGTGGGCGCGGATGGCGGTCGGGCGATGGACGACCATCCAGACGATCTGGAGCGCGGGAAGCACGGCGAACGCGAGCAGCCCCGCTTTGACAGCGGGGCTAGGCCCTCGGCGGACCATCCAGGCCGCAACCACGCCGTCGGAGAGCAGCATCAGGCCGAGGATGAGGGCAAACACCGCAGCTCAGGGTACGGGCGCCATGCGGGCTTTGGCCAGTCGCGGGGCGGGTTTTCGGCGCGCCACTCCCCTTGGGGATGCGCGTTGCGATCTAGTTGCCGGAAAAGTTGTTGCCATGCCATAAGCTATCCGGTAACCTTCTTAGTCGGGCGCTCAGTACCCAAGAGAGGACTAGTCATGAAGGTGCGTTGGGCATGGCTCCTCGGGGCCGTCGTAGCCGCGTCGTGCGGCGGGGGCAGCGGGGGTGGCCAAAGCGGGACGTTCCGCCTGATCGAGTTCCTTGAGCAGGGCCAGAACGGGATCCCGCGAAACCGGGTTCTCACGTTCCTGTTCTCCGCGCCGGTCGAGCCGGTGCAGGACTTCGCCGAGCGGCTGAAGATCCAGAACACGCAGGGGAACCCCGGTTCGAACTTCTCGCTCGCGATCGGCACGTACGACGTG
>DASUFL010000124.1:0-12480 GCA_036274595.1 Candidatus Eiseniibacteriota bacterium
GACTTCCCTCGTCAGCCGCTCCTCGCGCAGCCGGAGCTGTGGAGAATTCCCGATATGCACGTTGGACTCGCGAAACGAGGCCAATGCCTCCTCCGCTTGTGACATCTCCTGACGCGCTTCCTCCATTCGCTTCTCGACGAAGATTCGGGTAGCCTGCCCCTGCGAGGCACGAGACTCGACGTTAAAGCGGTCCAATTCTGCCAGCATACGTTGAACGATCACCGCAGACAGAACACTGTCCCGCGTTACCGCACTGACGGTGATCAATCCGCTCCTCGGATTTGCTCTGACATCGGTGACGATACGTAGCGTTCTAATGCCTTCATCCACGGTCTCCCTTGGCGTCCGCCTTTTGACGTCAAGGGCATCAACGATCCTCGCACTACCCGTAGGGCTGACAGGGCTGAGTAGAGTCCGTTCCATCAGGGTTGTGCTGTGTAAAATCTCCGGGTAGGTCAGAATTGGGTTTTCGGTACTAACTTGGCCAGAAAGGAAGTCCGCAAGGCCAGAGCCTGCAGCCAATGCAAGTAGCGACGAACTGTTTGATCCCGGAGCGCTAGGCAATATTCGTGACTCGGCCTTGTACGTCTTGGGCACGATGAGGGAAATGGCTGCTGTAAAAACTGCTGCTAGCAGGCAAATCGCCGAGACCCTGATCCACTCACGCCGACTGGGAAAAGGCACCGGATCAGATTTCTGGTTTGGAGAAGCTCGCGCTGGGAGGGCTTCCGCCCTCACTTCGTCGCCTCACTCGCGATGAAGATCGTCGTCACCGCCCCGGTCAGGATCGTCATGATGGTCGCCACGCCCTTCAGCGTGTCCTTCTTCTCTTCCGGCGGCTTGTGCGGCACCACGATCAGCGCTCCGGCTTCGGGCGATGGACTTCCCCAAATCCCCTTCTTCAGCCGCACCTTCCCGTTCGGCTGCACGATCTTCACCCGACCCTTGTCCGACGTGTCCGTGAACCCGCCGGCCTGGTCGATGTAGTACGAGAGGCTCTTTCCCTTCTCGAACAGCACGCTCGCGGGGAAGCCGACCTCCCCGACCACCTTCACGGTCTGGGGCTGTTTCGGTATGTTCAGGCTGTCGCCGTCCTCGAGCGCGAGGTCGTAGCGCTTGTGATGCTTCGCCACGTCCTCCACGTCCACCGCGAGGCGCCCGGCGTTCCCCTTCCGCCGCACGAAGACCGCGGCGCGCGGATACGCGGTCTCCTTCAATCCGCCGGCGCGGAACAGGACCGACGAGAGCCGCTCGTTCTGCTCTTTCAGCGAGTAGACGCCGGGATACCGCACCTCCCCCGTGACCACCACGTTCCGTTGCGTCTGCCAGTCCGGAATCTGCCTCACGAACACCTGATCCATTCGCTGGAGCTTGAACGTGGGATCGGGCGAGTGGACGCCGTAGTTCCCGGAGATGGCCACGCGGTAGACATCGGCCGACTTCTTCGACGCGATCGTGCTCGAGTCAATGCGTGCGACCTCCGCCTCCTGCTTGTAGGCCGACTCCTTGAGCCCACCGGCGCGGAAGATGAGGTCCATGACCGTCATGCCTTCCAGGTACTCGTAGGTGCCGGGCTCGCGCACGCTCCCGTTGATCGAGACCGTGTGCCGCTCCTGGATCTCCCAGATCGAGCGCACCGTGATCTCGTCGAGCTTCTGGAGCGCGATGTCGTCGTCCGCGTCCTTCTCCATGGCCTCGCGCAGATTGAAGGGCCGGATGCTCCGCGTCCCGTCCTCGGCGGTGCGGACGAGGGTCGCTCGGTCGAGGTAGGCGTCGGCCTTCAACCCGCCGGCGTCCGACACGAGCTGGGAGATCGTCATCCCGGTACGGAGCTGGTAGATCCCGGGGCGAATCACGGCCGACCCCGCAACCGACACGGTGTTCTTCCGCGTCTCCCCCACCCGGAAGATCTGGACGATGTCCCGGTCCACGATATCGGGGTTGCTCGTCGAGTCCGCGAGGATGTCCTGGAGCGGGATGTCGAGCGCGACACGGTCCTCGTCGCGCATGGCCGCGCGCTGGTCGAAGGGCACCACGCGATCCACGAGCGCGCGGTCGATCACGGCGGTCGACTGGACCCCGCCCGCGAGCCTCAGGAGATCGCGGAATCCTTCGCCCTCCTTGAGCTCGTAGATGGCGCTCCGGTGCACCTCGCCGAGCACCGCCGCCCTCTTCCCCACGGGGGGCACGAACACCACGTCGCCGCTCTGGAGGCGCGCGTCCTCGGCCTTGCTCCCGGTGAGGATGTAGCTGTAGAGGTCCACCTCGCGCCAGACCTCGTTGTGGCGGATGATTCGGATCGCGCGCATGGAGCCGCGCGCCGTCGGGCCGCCCGCGTTGTACAGGGCGTTGAGGACGGTCGAGACCGAGGAGATCGTGTAGCCGCCCGGACGCACCACGTCTCCGAGAATGAAGACCTGGATCGTCCGGATCTTCCCGAGCGTCACGTCGACGAACGTGCTGGGGCGCCGCGCGCGAATGCCCGAGTAGACCGCGCCGAGCCGGTCCGTGATCAGCCGCTTCGCCTGCGCGAGGGTGAGCCCGTTCAGCACGACTTGGCCGATGTCCGGCACGGTGATCGTGGCCTCGCGGCTCACGACCGACGCGTGGGTGAACTCGTTGTCCCCCCAGACCTGGACGATGACCTCGTCCCCCGGACCGATGGGATAGTCGGGATCCACGGGACCGGACGCGAGGGGCTCGAACGTCGACGGCGCGTAGCCGAAGATCTCGTAGCCGAACGGGAACACAGGCTCCACGTTGGGCACGCGAGCCTGGATCTCCTTCGTGAACTCGGGATAGTCCTCGGGCTTGAGCGGCGTGCGCTGGGGCGCCGCCATCATGGGAGCCGCGGTGGTATCGGACTGCGCGCTCGGCGGCGTGTAGCGGGAGTCCGTCTCGGCACCCGCGCCGCTTCGATCCACGCCTCCGCCCGGCGCCTCGTTCGAGAGGACGTCGCGGACCTCGGTCTCGGTGTAGCCCGCTTCCTTCAGCGCCTGGAGGATCTGCTCGCGCGTGAGCCCCGACGCCTTGGCGCGGCGGATGGCGTCGTCCTCGGAATGGATTCCAGCCTCATCGGCCTTCTGTTTCAGCTCGGACGTGGACTGGGCGTAGGCGTGTGTGAAGGAGAGCGAGAGCAGAAGGAGGGAAAGCGAGGCCCAGGGCGCTAGGGCGCGGGAATGGAGCGGTGTGGCCCGCAGCTTCGTCGTTCGACTCCATCCGTGGTGTGGACGATTCGCAGCTGGCGTGGAGCAGAGTCCGGCGCCGCCTCGTCCGCACCCCGCATCCCACCGCATAGGTACCACGCGGGCACGGGGAGTCGCAAGGAATTTTGCCGGTCAAAAAGATTTCGGGCGAGCCAACGGTGCGGCCTGGAGCCGGCCTAGTGCACGGCGGAGCGGGCGGTCTGGCTCCATGGAGGACGCAGCCGCTCGACGTGCCACCAGCCGTCTCCGATCTCTTCGACGAGCGGGATGCTGTCCCACGACCCGCCCGCGGTGTCGGCCGACGTGTCGGCGTAGCCACCGAGCGAGAGCGAGTCCAGGAGGCCCCGCCCCGCGGCGTTGATCGTCCGGAGGGGCTGGCCATCGGCGACCGTTCCGGAGAAGTGATAGCCCAGGAAGGGCCACTGCGGATCGGGAAGGATCATTCCGCCGAAGAGTGCGTTCCCCTTCGTGACGAAGCTGAATCGCCCGGCCGCGGCCTCCCCGCGAAAGCCCCAATCGCCGCCATAGATGGCGATGGTGGTATCGCTCCCCATCACGCAATGGAACGAGCCCTCGTGGGCTCCCGTGACCCCGCCCGAGATGTGGGGCGGGAGGGGCGTGCCGAAATACCGGCCGCTGAGTGAGTAGCCGCCTACGCTCAGGTAGATCGTGTCGGCATCCGCGTCGAAGACGCCGGTCACGGCCTGCGTGCTCACGCCGTCGAGGGTGAGGAAACCGGTGACGGAGCCGAGCGTGGCGCGCGCGGACGGACCGAGCATCCTGCGCCCGAACGAGGACCACGGAGTCGACGAATTGACGGTGAACGTGATGGCGCCCGTCTCGGCCGAGCTCGCGAACGTGCCGCTAAAGGTCTGCTGGTACTGGTTCGTGACCGGCGGGGTTTCGTTGCCGTCGCCGTCGTCGCCACCACAACCGGCGATGAGTGCGGCCATCAGAGCGATCAATAGACGGGGGACGAGGGGATGCGTGCGCGTCATGAGCCCTCGCTGCCAACTCGAACCGGTCTCAAGGGGAGGGACTTGAGAATAACAGAGCGGCGGGTAAGGTCAATCCGAACTTGGAGTTCCGAGATACTTCAGCGGTACCGGATCTTGATCTTGCCCCAGGTGGTTTGGTTCACGGGGGTCGCGACCGAGTAGTGGATCGTGAGCTGTGGAGGCGTTCCGCCCTCCCGCGAGCTGAATTCGCGGACACTCCTGGTGTTGACCTCGTCTCCGATGAGCATCCAGCCGTAGTTCGGAGATGTCTGCGATGTCCATCCGTGGACGTCGCTGGCGAGCCCGGCTGAACGCCAGGTGTAGGTTCCAAAGCCCGCGACATCTGCTGAGTCGCTGGCTGCTGCCGTGAAGTCACCCCCCTGGGTGGACCAGAGCGAGCTCGGATAGAACGTGTTGGTCCACGTAGCGTCGTTGGTCTGCGCCGGGGCTCCTCTACCCTGCAGGGAATTCGAGGCTCCCTCGCCCCAATCGGCAAGGACCCGGAAGACTCGAAAGAGGCGCGGCGTCGACTCCGGGGTCTGCGTCACCGTCAGCGTGAGCTGGACGCTGTCGATGATGGCGTCGGTCGGTATCGAGGACACGTCGAACGCCAGGAGCGCGCGCCGGACGGGTTGGCTGCCCGGAGGATTGGCGATTCTTCCAGAATAGAGGGAGGTTCCCACACCGCTGCTCAAAGTGTCACTCTCGCTGAAGATCGTGTTGTCCTTCGAGGGGGCGAGCGTGACCGTCTCCGCCCATGCGGGCGAAGAGAGCGTCAGCGCAAGGAGCAGGGATCCGAGGGCGCGTCCGTACATGGGACCGGAAGCGTACCGCACCTCGCCCTGGAAAGAGAAGGGGCCGCGACCCGGATGCCTTGGAGGGGGGCTTGTGCTAGCGTGCGGGCCATGACCTCGATCCCCTTCCATCGCCCCTCGATGGGCCAAGGCGAGCTGGACGCTGTGGCCGCCGTCCTTCGCTCAGGCTGGCTGACGACCGGTCCTCGCGTGAAGGAGCTCGAGGCCGCAGTCGTGGCCTACGTGACGCCCCCGGCGGAGGCGATCGCGGCGGGCGGCCGCGGAATCGCGCGAGGGCCGCTCCAGGGGGTCGCAGTCTCGTCCTGCACCGCGGCGCTCCATCTCGCCCTCATCGCGGCAGGCGTGGGCGAAGGGGACGAAGTCGTGACGTCGCCCTACACGTTCGTCTCGACCGGCGAGACCATCCTCTACCTCGGCGCCAAGCCCGTGTTCGTGGACGTGGAGCGGGACACGAAGAACCTCGATCCGAGGCTCCTCCCCGCCGCCATCACGCCGCGAACGCGCGCCATCGTCTCGGTCTCGATGGCCGGCCATCCCTGCCGCGCCGCCGAGATCGCGGCCATCGCGCACGAGCACAAGCTCCCCGTGATCGAGGACGCCGCCCACTCGCTCACCGCGCAGATCTGGGGCGTGCCGGTGGGATCCCAGGCGGACATCACCTGCTTCTCGTTCTACGCGACGAAAGGCGTGACGGCGGGAGAGGGCGGCATGGCGGTCACCGCGCACGCCGAGTGGGCCGAGCGGATGCGCCGCCTCTCGCTTCACGGACTCTCGGCGGCGGCATGGAGCCGTTACGACGAAGGCGGGTGGTGGGACTACGACGTCACCGAGCTCGGCTACAAGTACAACCTGACCGACATCCAGGCGGCGCTCGCCTTGGCGCAGATGCGTCGCGCGGACTCCATGCGGGCGCGCCGCGAAGCGATCGCGGGGCGCTATTCGGAGGGACTGCGCGGCGTGGTGGGCGTGCCCTCGGCGGCGGACGGAATGCGGCACGCGTGGCACTTGTACCAGATCGCGGTTCCGTCGCGCGACGGACGGCCGGGACGCACGGCTCTGGCGCGCGCGCTGAAGGACGACAGGATCGGCACGAGCGTCCACTTCAAGCCGCTCCATCTCTTCCCCTGGTACCAGGAGCGCCTGGGTCTCCGGACGGGCCAGTATCGCGTGGCGGAGACCTGCTACGAGGAGACCCTCTCGCTTCCCATCTGGCCCGACATGACCGATGCCGAGGTGGATCGGGTCATCGAGAGGGTGACCGCGTTCACTCGCGAAGCGGGGACGTGACGACGCGCGGAGGTTTCCTCCTCCTCGCCCTGATCCTGGCGGTCTACGCCCCGTACGTGGCTCGTGGCGGCCTTCTGCGGGACGACCTGGGGTTCGCGACCGCATCGCGCGATTTCCCCAGCTACACCGCATTCCAGGGCCACCTCTCCTCCTTCAAGACCATGACCGCCCGACCCTTCTCGGCCGTTCTCCATGGCACTGCCTACTGGTTCCTGGGCGCCTCCCCTCACGCTCACCACGCGCTCAATCTCTCGCTCTTCGCCGCGAGCGTGATCCTGGTCTATCTGGCGCTGGCCCGCCATCTCGGTCCGGGATGGGCTCTGCTTACGGGCGCGCTCGCGGCTGTCTATCCGGCCGCGTCCGGCACCGTCTTCTCCGCCATGATGATGAACTCCAATCTCGCAGCCGCGTGCTGGGCCACCGCGCTCTGGCTCGCCTCCGCGAGGCCTCCCCGGATGGCACTCGCGACCGGGTTTCTCATGCTGTCCGGCCTTTCGTACGAATCGTTCGTCCCGCTCTTCCCCGCTGTATCGCTGGCCGCGTGGAGCGGATTGTCCACGCGGGGACGCCTGCTCCGCTCCACGGCGCCGCTGCTGGTCGTGGTCGCGGGCTTGGGCCTCTACCGGTTCGTGCTGGAGCGGGCGGTGTTCCACACCACGTTCACGCGGGCTTCGCTTCCGTCGCACCTGATCGAGAGAGCGGGCCTTGCGTGGCTGGACGGGGCGCGGGTAGCGCTCGTCGATTCGGTCCAGGTCTCGATCCATGCGCTCCGCAATTTGTCGCTGGCACCTTGGCCCGAGCTCGTGGTGCTGGTGATCGTCACCGGCCTGATCCTGGCGTGGCTGTCCCGCGTGAGAGGGCTCGGATCGCCCGACGCCGATTCCATCCGCCTCATCCTGTGTGCCGCCCTGGGCCTCTTCCTGGCGGCGCAGGTGATCTTCCTCTTTTCGGACTACCGGCCCACGGCGCGTGGATTCGAGAACCGAACCCAGGGGGCGATCCGGTTCGCCACCGCGTTTCTGCTGGCCTCCGCGCTGGTCGCACTGGCGGGTGCGCGTCCACGGTGGGCCCGCCTAGCGGGACGCGCGTGCACGCTGACGCTCCTGGGACTCTTCACGCTCGGCACGGTCGGCCAGCGGGAGGGATGGATCGCCGCGGCGCAGTACAACCAGGAGATCGTGGCCGAGATCGGTCAGGCCATACGAGACTCGGGCATCGGCGACCGGCAATCGCTGACGATCGTCGCCGTGATCGATCGACCCTTCGTGCACTCGGTAAACGCGGAGCCCATCTTCCGCACGTCCTGGGACCTGGGTCCCGCGCTCGAGCTGGCGTACCCCGGTCTGCGCGTTCGCGCCAATGTTTACGAACCGAAGCGCGCCACCGTCGATCGGGTGGGGATCACCCTGGATGGCGATTGGACGGCGCCGTTCCCGTTCCGGTATTTCCGCACGGGGGAGCCTGGTCTTCGGTGGGTGCGCTCGGAACAGGAATGGGCCGGGCTGGCGACGGAAAGGCGAGGGGCCGTGAGCTTGAAGCACAGCCCAAGGCCCCTCGATGTGAAACGTGACCCGCCAGCTACTTGAGCAGGGTCATCTTCCGATTCAACGATCCCACGCCGTCCACGACCAGCCGGTACACATACACTCCGGAAGCCTGGGGCAGCCCCTGCCCGCCTCTGCCGTTCCAGGTCGCGTAGTGCCGCCCCGCCGTCTTCCGGCCATCCACGAGGGTAGCGACCAGCCTTCCCGAAATATCGAACACCTGTAGCCGGACGCTCGCCGCAATGGGCAGCTCGTAATCGATGCGGGTTTCCGGGTTGAAAGGGTTCGGTCGGCTGCGCTCGAGCGCGAGTCGGTAGCGAGGCGACGACGGCGTGACCCCGGTGATCGGCGTGTGCACCACCTGGAACTGCCGCATCATCTCGTTCTCCTCGTGCTCCAGGATGTGGCAGTGATAGGGATAGCGTCCGACGTAGTCCTCGAACTTGGTGATCACGCGAACGATCGTGTTCGGCGGAACCGCGGCCGTGTCCTTCCAGTCGTGCTCCTCGGGGCCAGGAGGAACGGGAGATCCCACCGGGATGATGTTGCCGTCCGAGACGGTGAACGCTTGGCGGTCGAGAATCTGGAACATCGTGAGATGCATGTGCATCGGGTGCGTCACCCCGGAGCGGTTGATGAACCGCCAGATCTCCGTCGAATCGAGCACGGGGAATTCCGTCACGTCGTCGAAATGGAGGCCGTTGATGAGCCATTCGGAGCCGCACGCTCCCCCCGCCTGCTTGCTCAGGACCAGATCGCGTGAGCGGGTGGCCTGGGCTTCCGGGAGGTAGGTGACCGGCCGGAGCGAGCTGGGGATTGGCGCCGTGTGGCCGGAAGACGCCTGTACGATGAACTTCATGATCTGGGGCAAGGCGGGCTCGCCCGACATGCCATTGGGGAACGGGGCCGGCGCGGTGTTGGTGAGGATGACCTCGGTGCCCGCGGAATAGCCCGCGAAGTCCACGATCACGTCCGCGCGCTCTCCGGGAGTGAGCGTCAGGCTGTCGACCGTGACGGGCGCAGACAGCATCCCGCCCTCGGTGCCGATGACCTGGAACGGGGCACCGTTCGACAGATGGAGCGTGTAGGTCCTCGACGTCGAGCCGTCGAGCATTCGGAAGCGGTACTTCCCACGGTCCACGTTCAGATAGGGCCAGACCTTCCCGTTCACGACGGCCTTGTCACCGAAGAAGTGCTCCTGCCACGCGGCCGGGTAGACGATGGAGCCGTTCGCCCGCAGCGTCCGGTCCTGGATGGCGAGCCCGATCTCGTACGGCCCGGAGGGGAGCCCGAGTGCCGTCTCGACCGAATCGATGAGCAAGTAGAACCCGGCCAGCCCCATCATCACATTGAGCCGCGTGATGCCGAGGGCGTGGTCGTGGTACCAAAGCGTGCCAGGGACCTGGTGGTTCGGGTAGTGGTACGTCTGCGACTGTCCCGGGAGCATCGTCCAAGTGGGATAGCCGTCGCTCTGCATCTCGACATGCCCCCCATGCAGGTGCGACACGACGCGAGGGGTGGGGCCTGCCATGTCCGCGCCATGCACGCAGGGATCGACCGGCAGGTAGTGCGTGGTGCGGAGCGCGCCCGTCGAGTCCCTGAGATCATTCACCCACTGGACCGTGACCTCCTTATCGCGCGATGCCACGATGGTCGGTCCAGGGTAGGTGCCCGCATAGCCCCAGACGCGCGTGGGCGGGAGATCGCGGTGGTATGTCTGGCTCTGCTCGGTGGTCGGAATCACGTACTTGGCCACACCCCCGACGGTCCCGGTGACGGGTGTCGCCACGGCCGGGATCGGCAGCGGATCGACGAAGGGGGTCAGGTTGAGCGGGCATAGGTTCTCGGGAACGCAGACGGTGCCGTCCCCCTGATAGGTCCCCCCCGCGGCGCTGCACTGGGCGGCGCTCAGCGTGTCGCACGTTCCGTCATTGAGGCAGCAGGCTCCGGTAGGAACGCTCGGGGCGGTGTAGACGATCTTGAGCTGAGGACGGCGCGCAGGATCGATGCTCTGCCGGCTCTCGAAACGCTTGAGGGCGCTCCCGCCCGCCTGTTCCCTGCCCCGAATCACCCAGCCGAAGTTGCTCGAGGGCGCATCGAGCCAGGACTGCACGTCGCCCGCGAGGTTGCTCCAGGTGTAGGAGCCCTCGTTGCCCACGCTGACCGCCGCGGTCGCGGTTCCGTTGAAGTCCCCTCCGGCGGCTGTCCAGGAAGTCCCCGGGTAGAAGCGGTGGATCCAGGTCGCGTCCCCCGCCATGGACGGGGCGCCCGCGTCTTCGGTGCCGGTAGCGAGCGAGGTTCCCTCACCCCAATCGGCTGTCGCGCGGTACAGGCTCACGTTCGTGGCGTTGGTTCCGGTCTGAACGTTGTACAGGGTGAGTGTGGCGCTCGAGACAACGGCCCCAGGAGGCACCGAGGGCGCCAGGTTGAACGCGAGCACGCCTCGCCGGATCCCGCCGGTGCTGCGCGAGACGATGAACTTCGTTCCCGCGCCGTTGCTGAGCGAACCGGTGGCGTCCTCGTAGAGGGTGTTGTCCTTCGACGCCACGACGATGACGCTGTCCAAAACGCCGGTTGCGGCGCACGGGTCCGGCGCGCAGATCGTTCCATCTCCCTGATAGGTGCCCGAGAGAGTGGCACATGCCGTGGCGGTCAGGACCTCGCACGTATCGCCGTAGCAGCACGCGCCCGTCACCGCCGTCGATGTGTAGTCCACGATCAGAACCGGTCGGTTGGCGATGGTCGCGTTTTGCCGGCTATCGAATCGCTTGGCCGTGTCCGTCGTGGTCTCATCGCCGCGGAGGATCCAGCCGAAATTCGTGGACGGTGTATTGAGCCAGGCCTGGACTTCCGAGACCAGCGTGCCGCCGGTCCACGTGTAGACCCCTGTGCCCCCGACACTCACCGAAGCTGAAGCCGATCCGGTGAAGTCGCCCCCCTGGGTGGACCAGAGCGTCCCGGGATAGAGCCGGTGGTGCCAGGTCGCGTCGTTGGTCGTGGGGGCCGCGCCCTGTCCTTCGTTCTGAGCCGCGTTGGAGGTGCCCTCCCCCCAGTCCGCGAGCAGCCGGTACAGCGTTTCCGTACGAATGGTGTTGTTGCTCACCCGCGACGCCCGCATCTGGAGCGTGACGCTGTTGATGGTCGCGCCCGCCGGAATGGCGGCGGGAACGTTGAAGTGAATCACCGCGCGCCGGATGAAGCCATCCTTGGTGCGCCCGGTGAACATGTATTCGCCGGCGCCATTGCTCGCGTCGCCGCTCTGCAGCTCGTAGAGCGTGTTGTCCTTGGACGGAGAGATGGAGACCTGCACGGCATACGCTCGAGCGGCGTGCAGACCGAGAACACCGATCAGCAGGAAGGTGATGAGAAACGGACACGAGGTCGAACGCGACCCCGGACGCTGGAGCCTCCAGGTGGAACGTGACCGGGACCATGTCATGGCGGGCCTTCCTTCAGCGGTACCGAATCTTGATCTTTCCCCAAGTCATGGGAACGACGTCGGTCGGTACCGAGTAGTGGATCACAAGGCGAGGGCGGTAGGACGTGGCCGGGCTCTCGCGCGAATCGAAGCGTCGTGCCGTATTGGGGACCGATTCATCCCCGAGGAGAATCCAGCCGTAGTTGGGTGTGGTCTGCTGGATCCAGCCGCGCACGTCCTCCGTCATGGCCTCGGAGCGCCAGACGTAATCGCCCTCCGGCTGTTGAACTGTCACGGTATCGCTTGGCGTGGCGACAAAGTCGCCGCCAGGCTGTAGCCAGTACGAGTTCGGATAGCTTGCGTGGAGCCATGTGGCATCGCCCGGCTCGGCGGGCGCTCCTTGGCCTCCGCTGGAATACGATGCCCCCTCGCTCCAACCCGCCACAACTCGATGGAGGGCGAGCACACGCGATTCCAGATCCGAGCCGATCGCCATGTGCAGCTCGAGCCCCACGCTGTCGATGACGACCGACGTGGGAAGGAGGGACAGGTCGAACATCACGAGGGCCCGGCGAATCCGGCCCTGCGAGATGCGCCCGCAGAAGATCGACGGGCCTAATCCGTTGCTGGTGTCTCCCTGCGCGTCCTCAAAGAGGGTGTTGTCACGCACGGCCGGGAGGACGATCGTTTCGCCGCGCGCCAGGGCGGCGCTCGTGACGAGGAGGAGCAGGCATACCAGAATGCGCGGGCCCATTGGAGGAGGAGCCTCCCCCGCTGCGCGTGCGCCTTTCGGTTTCCGTGGAGCGGGTTATCCAGAGTACGGTGCTGGGCGGTCGGTGCTGAGGGCGATGTTGAACGAGGGGTAGGACAGGGGCAAGGTAGCTCTAGGTAGTAATCAGGCTCAGACCGACGGTGCAGCCTCCGGCGCGGGCCGTGTCCCATGAGGAAGCCGACACGGGACGATCAGCCCACTCCGAGCATCTCCCGGATCACCGCCACGATGCGCTCCGCGGCATGGCCGTCGCCGTACGGATTCACCGCCGCCGCCATCGCGCGATAGCGTGCGGGGTCGTCGAGTAGCTCCGAAGCCGCGCGCACGATCGCATCGCGATGCGGCCCCACCAGCTTCACCACGCCCGCCTCCACCGCCTCCGGCCGCTCGGTCTCGTCGCGCAGCACGAGCACCGGCTTCCCCAGGGACGGCGCCTCCTC
>DASUFL010000125.1:0-33477 GCA_036274595.1 Candidatus Eiseniibacteriota bacterium
CGTAGCAAGCAGCATCGTGAGCGCGCCGAGCCCGGGGCCGATCTCGATGACCGGCTCTCGAGCGTCCTCGACCAGCGCAGCAATCCGCTCCGCGACGCGAGGATCGATGAGGAAGTTCTGCCCGAGCCTGCGGCTCGGCCGCACTCCCATCGCACGAAGCGTCGCGGGCACTCCGGAGGTCGCGGCCCCAATGCCGGGCGCGTCCGTGCCACCCGCCGCGTCGCGCGGCGGGCCGTCTCTCCGTGGTGCTCTCCTAGATCCGGAAGAGAGCGCGAGCCGAGGCATCGGTCGCCTTCTCCAGCGCTTCCGGCGCGATTCCCAGGGAGCCCGCCACCTGATCGCGCACGAGCACGAGGTACGCGGGCTCGTTTCGTTTTCCCCGATGGGGCGTGGGGGCGAGGTAGGGCGAGTCCGTTTCGAGGATGACGTGCTCCACGCCGACTTCGCGCACGAGGTCGGGGAGGGGGCTCTTCTTGAAGGTGGCGGAGCCCCCGATGCCGATGCGAAAGCCCATCGCGATCACCCGGCGGGCCAAGGCCGCATCGCCGGCAAAGCAGTGGAAGGTGCCACCGGCGTCGGGAGGGCCCACCTCCTCCAAGATCTCGGCCACGCGCTCTCCCGCCTTCCGGTGATGGAGGACGAGGGGCTTTCCGACCCGCTTGGACAGGGCGATGTGGCGCTTCAGGAACTCCTCCTGAACTTCCGCAGGGGCGTTGTCCGGCCAATGGGCATCGAGCCCGGTCTCGCCGATGGCGACCACCTCGGGCTCGTCCGCAAGTGCCTCGATTTCGGCCATTTCCCCGATCCGGTCGCCGGCCACGTCGCATGGGTGGAAGCCGACGGCGGCGCGGACGCCCGGGACCCGCCGGGCCAACTCGATGGCCGCGCGGCTGGATCGGGCGTCCGTTCCGGCTTCGATGACGAGTTGAACACCGGCTTCGCGCGCCCGCGCCAGGACCAGGTCGCGGTCTGGGTCGAATTCCGGCCTCCCCACGTGCGCGTGGGAGTCGATCATCGCTCGATGCGTGGGAAGAGCGGCTTCGATTCCCCCAGCTCGACGCCGACCGGGGGCGGGGGCAGGGGCACGCCATCCGTCGGGAATCGGGCGTCGGCCAGGCTCGGCGTGAGCCGGAGCGTGTCCCAGACCTGGGCCGCCTTCGACGGCATGATCGGGAAGAGGAGAAGGGCCGTGTGCTGGAGCGCGACCGCGAGCGTGCCGAGGAGCCGGTCGAGATCGTCGGCGCGCGCGGGATCCTTGGCGAGGTTCCATGGAGCGCGCTCTTCGACGAGACGATTGGCGCGGCGGATGATCGTCCACGCCGCCTCGATCGCCCCTTCGATCTCGTACCGGTCCACGGCCGCGCGGGCCTCGCGCAGCGCCTCCCGGATCACGTCGCCCACGCCGTCGCCAGCCTCGCCGCTCGCGAGCTTACCGCCGCGGTAGCGGTGGATCATCGAGACCGTGCGGGTGAAGAGGTTGCCCCAGTCGTTCGCGAGATCCGAGTTGTAGCGCTGGATGAAGAGGTCCCACGTGAAGTCGCCATCGCGCCAGAGCGGCACTTCCTTGAGCACGTAGTACCGGAGCGAGTCCGCGCCGAACTTGTCCGCGATGTCGAGCGGATTCACGATGTTCCCGAGCGACTTCGAGAGCTTCTCTCCCTGGAAGTGCACCCAGCCGTGCCCCAGCACCTTCTTCGGCAGCGAGATGCCGGCGCTCATGAGCATCGCGGGCCAGATGATGCAATGGAAGCGGGTGATGTCCTTGCCGATCAGGTGGAGATCGGCCGGCCAGTATCGCCGGAAGTTGCCGTTCAATTCCGGGTAGCCCACGCCCGTGATGTAGTTGATGAGCGCGTCGAACCAGACGTACACGGTCTGGCTCGGGTCGATCGGAAGCGGGATGCCCCACGTGCCCGACGCGCGCGAGACCGAGATGTCCTCGAGCCCGCCTTCGATCACGTTCAGGATCTCGTTCCGGCGGATCTCCGGAACGATGAACTCCGGATTCTTCCGGATGTGCTCGAGGAGCGGCGCCCCATACTTCGAGAGCTTGAAGAAGTAGTTGTCCTCGGTCAGGAAGACCGCGGGCGTCTTGTGATCGGGGCACTTCCCGTCGATGAGATCCTTCTCGGGATAGAAGCGCTCGCAGCTGACGCAGTAGAAGCCCTCGTACTTGCCCTTGTAAATATCTCCGGTCGACGCGATTGTCTCGAACAGCGCCTGCACGCCGCGCACGTGGCGCGGCTCGGTCGTCCGGATGAAATCGTCGTAGGAGATGTCGAGGCGCTTCCAGACGGCCTGAAAGATCTCGGCCATCTTGTCGCAGTAGGCCTTGGGATCGAGCCCCTGTTCCTTCGCCGCCTTCTCGACGTTGGTCGAGTGCTCGTCGTTCCCCATGAGGAACCGCGTATCGAATCCGAGGAGGCGCTTGTACCGGGCAATGGCGTCGGCGGCGATCTTCTCGTACGCGGTCCCTAAGTGCGGGACATTGTTCACGTAGTCGATCGCCGTCGTGATGTAGAACTTGCTCACCCGCGCCCCTCCGGTGAGTCCCCTCGCGGCGGCCGGTCGCCGCCCGGACGTCCGCGACGATCCCCGCCGGGACGCTGCGGCCGCCGATCTCCGCCGCGATCGCCGCCACGCGCGCCGCCACGATCCCCGGGTCCGCTCTCGCCGTCGCCGGGCTTCGCGCCGCGCGAGGCGCAGCCCTCCTTGTCGCATCCCTTCCTGCGATCGCGCGAGGGTCCGATGATCTTGGTCCCCACCGGAATCGCGGCGAGCGCGATCATCGTTTCCTTGCCGTCGTCCGTGACGAGATGGATCTCGCGGCGGAAGATGTCCACGCGGCCGACTTCCCACTCGCCGTCCATGAGGGTGAGCTTGCTCCCGATCTTCGGGAACTCGCGCGCCACGTCCTTGTAGAAGTCGAGCTCGTACCGGAGGCAGCACTTGAGCCTGCCGCACGCGCCCGAGATCTTGGACGGGCTCGGCGAGAGCCCCTGGTCCTTCGCCATCTTGAGCGTGATCGGCTCGAACTGGCGGAGCCACGTGGAGCAGCAGAGCTCGCGGCCGCAGGTCCCGACGCCGCCGATCCGCCCCGCCTCGTCGCGCACGCCGATCTGCCGGAGCTCGATCCGGGTGCGGAAGGCGGCGGCGAGGTCCTTCACGAGATCGCGGAAGTCCACCCGCTTCTCGGCGGTGAAGTAGAACGTGACCCGGTTGCCGTCGAGCTGGTACTCGCAGTCGACGACCTTCATCTCGATGTCGCGCTGGACCACGCGGTCCTTGCAGATCTGGAACGCGCGCTCCTCCTTGCCTCGGTTCCGCTCGAGCGTCTCCATGTCCTCGGGCCGCGCCGGGCGGAGCACCTGGCGGAGGTTCCCGTGCAGATCGGGACGCCGGACCCACTCCGCGGTGTGATGCACGCGTCCCAGATCCTCGCCGCGCTCGGCCTGGACGATCACGTAATCGCCTTCGCGGAGCGGGATCTCGCGCGGGTTCGCGTAGTAGGCGCGGCGCCGGCCCTTGAACACGAGCTCGACGACGTCGGCCGTGACGGCTTCCGCGGCGCCGTTCCCGGACTTGCCGTTCCCGGCCGCGGGCGGCGGAGGTAGTGTCGAAGCGACGTCGTCGATCACCGGATCGGACTCGTGCTCATGCATGGGCGGGCCTCACTCGCACGCGGGCCTCGTCCGGCCCGAGTCCCATCCGCACCTGCGCCGCCGCCACCGCGTAGGCCGCGGTGACGTTCGACTGCACGGCGGTCGCGATCTCGTCGAGGATCCGGATGCGCCCGGTGATGGCGGACACAGGGAGCGCGCGGGCATCGGCGTCGATGTCCCGCTCGAGGTCGGCGTTCGCGAGCTCGGCGCTCGAGCCGAGGAGCTTCCGCCGCAGCACGTCGCGGTAATAGTAGGACGCAAGCGACACCGCGGTCAGGAACCGGCCGCGATCGCGCTCGATCCGAGCACGCCTCAAGGGACCGAGCACGGCGGCCGTCTTCGGCCTCACGAAGAGCTCGACCGCGGCGGCGCGGAGCCTGGCGAACTCGGCCTCGCCGGGCCCTTCCTTGACCGCCGTGTCGAGCGGAGGCTCGAGGAGCGCGAGCGCGCGCCCCAGGCTCCCCTGGCTCGTGGCCGCGATGAGCCGCGCCACCGGCTTCGACACGCCGCGCTCCGCGAGCGCCTCGCCGATGATCGCGGTCGAGAGCGGCCGGAACCGCACCAGGAGGCATCGCGACGCGATGGTCGGGAGGAGCGCCTTCGGCTGGCGGGCGCCCAGGATGAGCACGCGGCGCGGCTGCGGCTCCTCGAGAATCTTCAGGAATGCGTGCGCCGCCGGCCCCGTGATCGCCTCGGCCCCCTTCACGATCAGGACCTTCGCGCCCTCTTCCCGCTGCGCCGTGAGCGACAGGAACTGCTTCGCTCGCGCGAGGTCCTCGACCGAATGGACCGCCTGGCGCGAGAAGACCGGGGTGAAGAAGGGCTCGGTCGCCATGCGACGGAGCACGTTCGCGCGCGCCTCGGACCGCGCCTCCTCAGCCTGGCGCTCGGTTCGACCCTCGGTGCGAAACGTGGGAAGCGGAACGAGAAGCTCGAGGTCGGGATGGCGGAAGGCGAGCACCGCCGCGCAGGACGTGCACGTCCCGCAGGGCTCTCCGCTCGAGACCGGATGCTCGCAGAGGAGCGCCTGGGCCAAGAGGAGGGCGGCCCTCGTCTTCCCCACCCCGGCGGGGCCGTGGAAGAGGTAGGCGTGCCCGACGTGACCGGAACGAACGGCGGACCGGAGGAGGCTCAGCGCCTCGTCCTGGCCGCGCAGCTTGTGGCTCATGGTATGCGAAGACTCAACGGAACCAGTCGAGCGGGTTCAATGGCTCCCGCCCCTTCCGGATCTCGAAATGGAGGGCTGTACCCATGGTCGAGCCGGTGTCCCCGACCTTGCCGATCGTTTCACCGGCGGCTACATCCTTGCCGACCGTAACCAGGATTTCGGAGGCGTTCGCGTACAGCGTATAGAAGCCTCCACCGTGGTTGATAATAGCACACTTGCCATACCCTTCGAGCCAGTTGACGTACTCCACCCGCCCCTTGGCGACGGCCGCGATCGGGGTGCCGAAGCTGGCCGCGATGTCCACGCCGCTGTTGAAGGTCTTGGTTCCGAAGCGCGGGTTCACCTGGCTCCCGAAGCCCCTGGCCACTCGTCCATTGACCGGCCAGGGGAGCCGGCCCCGGTTCTTCCCGAAGTCCCCGTAGAGTAGGGGCGCCTGACCGGGCGCCCCGCCTGCCAGCCGCCGCCTCTCCAGCTCCCCGATCAGGGACTGGATTCGCTTGCTGGCCCGCTCCAGCTCCTGGGCGGCCTGCTCGTTCGTCTTGGAATCGGAGCGGATCTTCTTGAGGAGGTTTCTCCGCTCGGTCCGGATCTGGTTGAGCGAGATCCGCTCGCGGTCGGTCTCGGCCTTGAGCCGGTCCAGCTCGCGCTTCCTCGACTCGAGGCGCGTCTTCGTGTCCTGCACCTGCCCGCGGCGCGCCTGGGTGAGGAGCACCTGGCCGCGGTCCTCCTGCGCGATGCGGGCGAGATAGTAGGTGCGGGTCACGAGATCTCCGAAGGAGCGCGCGGAGAGGAGGTACTCGAGATCGGCGCTCCGCCCTCGCTTGTAGATCTCGCGGAGCCGCCAGGCGAGACGGCGGCGGTCGGTCTCGAGCTGCGCGGCGGTGCGCACGAGTTCGGTGGTCGCGTCGCCGAGGCTCGAGGCGACGACGCGGCGGCGCTTCTCGAGCGCGTTCAGGTAGCGGACCGTGAGCTGGAGGTTCTTCTCGCTCTCGCGAAGCTGGACCAGGACGTTCTTCTCACGTCCCTTGAGCGCCTGCCCCTGCTTGCGCCGCTCGTCGAGCTGCGACTTCAGGGATTCGAGCTCGCGCCGCTGGGTCTCGATCTCCGCGTCCGCGGCGCTTCGAGCGGGCGCGCGCGACGTGTCGGGCGGCGCGGCGGGCGCCTGGGCGAGCGCGCTGGGCACCGCGAAGACGAGCGCGGCCGCAAGGACCGCGAGACGCGCGAGGCCCAGGCGGGCCGCCCCTAGAGCAGCCATTTCCGCGGGAGCGTGGCCACCGCGATCCAGCTTCCCAGGAGGCCGAGGAGGCCGCTCACGCCGATGAAGGCCAGGAGATCGGTCGTCGAGAGGAACTGGAGCCGGAACATTTCCTCGGAGAACGAGTTGTTGAGCGCGCGCGCCACGAGCACCGTGATGGCGGAGCTGAGCGCGGCGAGCACGAACCCCTCGACGAGATAGGGCAGCTCGTTGAACACGAATCCACCGCCGAGCGAACGGATGAGGTGGATCGAGTCGATGCGCGCGGCCACGGAGAGCCGCGTCGTCGCGCCGACGATGAAGAGCACGCCAAGGAGCACGATCAGCCCGAGCGCGTAGGCGATCTTCTGGACCGCGCTCACCACCTGCTGCGCCCGGAGCACCCATTCCCCCGCGAAGCGCACGTCCTCCACATGGGGCACGGTCTCCGCCTCGCGCGCGATGGACCGCACGCCGTCGGCGCTCCGGTAGCCGGGGCCGGGCCGGATCACGAACGACGCGGGGAGCGGATTCGACCCCACCGCCTGGACCAGCGCTTCGTCCCCCACGTCCTGCCGGAAGGACTCCCACGCTTCGTCCTTGCTCACGTAGCGGACCGAATCGACGCCGGCGATGGCCTGGAGCGACGCGGCGACGGTGGCGACGTCCGTCTTCGACAGCCCTTCGTTCAGGAAGACCGACACTTCCTCGCGGGACTCGAGATGCGACGTGTAGCTCTCGACGCTCCGGAGCACCATGAGGAAGAGGAGGAAGATGAGGAGGATCGACGCCATCGACGCGATGCTCGTGATCCAGAGCGCGCGGTGGGAGACGAATCCGCGCCAGAATTCCCGCGCGACGTAGCGAAGAACGCCCATGGCTCTCGCGCCCTACGGGGCGCTTCCCTCCATCTGGTCGGATCGCACGATGCCGCGCTCGAGACGGATCACCCGGCCCGGATGGCGGCGGATCCATTCCTCCGCGTGGGTCGCCACCGCGACGAGGGTCCCGCTCGAGGAGATCTCGCGGAGGAGCGCGAAGATCTGTCCCGCCGCCGCCGGGTCGAGGTTGCCGGTCGGCTCGTCGGCGATCAGGATGCGCGGGTGGCGCGCCATCGCCCGCGCGAGCGCCACGCGCTGCTTCTCGCCGGCCGAGAGGTCGCCCGGGTAGAGCTTCTCCTTGCCGCGAATTCCCATCTGGTCGAGAAGCGGCGCGACCCGATCGCGGATCTTCCCGCGGTCCCAGATCCCCGAGATCTGACAGGCGATGGCGATGTTCTCGTAGACGTTCCGATCGGCGAGGAGCCGGAACTCCTGCCCCAGCATTCCGACCGACCGGCGCACGCGGCGAACCGGGATGCGCTTCGTCCGCCGGGGCGGCTCGCTGGCCGCGCCTCCCGAGCCTCCGGCGGCCGCATCGGCCAGAGCCAGAGCCGGCGAGCGGCGAAGGGCTTCGGGATCGATCTCGATGCGCCCCGAGCTCGGCCGCTCCGCGAGCGCGAGCATGCGAAGGAGCGTCGTCTTCCCCGCGCCGCTATGGCCGAGCACGAAGACCCACTCGCCCGGATCGAAGGAGAGCGTGACATCGCTCAGGGCGATCCGGTCGCCGTAGTGCTTGCTCACGTGTTCGAGACGGATCAGGGCCATGACCACACCATGGGGGGCCGCGCGCGCGACGCGAGGTCCGCGCCGATCCGGATCGCGGTCATGAGTCCGGCCGGGTCGGGGGCGAGCTTCCCTCCCTTCCACGCGCGGTTGAACGCGGTGCCGTGATCCACCGAGCTTCGCACGAACGGGAGCCCGAGCGTCACGTTGGCCGCGCCGCCGATGCCTCCCGCCTTGGCGGCGATGAGCCCCTGGTCGTGGTACATCGCCACCACCACGCCTAGGTCCTTCCGATGCGCGTGCTGCGGGAAGAAGGTATCGGCCGGATAGGGACCTTCCGCGCGGATGCCGCGCGCGCGGGCCCGCTCGATCGCGGGCCGGATCACACGCGCTTCCTCGTCACCGAAGAGTCCGTCTTCGCCGGCGTGCGGATTGAGCCCCAGGACCGCGACCGCGCTCTTCGCCTTCCAGCGGAAATTGCGCACGGCGGCGGCGGCGAACTCGATCGTGCGCGTGAGCCCGTCGACGGTCAGCGCGTCGGGGACCTTCCTGAGCGCGAGATGAACGGTGGCGAGGAGGATCCGGAAGGGGCCGCCGACGAAGAGCATCTTCGTCTCCGGCACGCGGGCGAGCGCGCCCAGGAACTCGGTGTGTCCGGGATAGGGATAGCCGGCCGCCTGAAGCGCCGTCTTGGAAATCGGAGCCGTCACGATCCCGTCCACCCCTCCCTGGAGCGCGAGCCCCGCCGCCGCTTCGATGGCTCGCGCGGCCATGCGTCCCGAAGCCGCCGTGCCATGCCCCGGCTCGATCGCCTGCCAGCCGTCCTGGCTCGACATGACAATCGGAATGCCGCTTCCACCCCCGCCTGCGCCGGCCGGCTCGAAGCGGACCCTGGCGCGCGTCCGCCTGACGGCGCGCTCCATGATCTCGGGATCGCCCGCCACGAGCAGCCGCGCCGTGCGCCGCATCGCGGGCGACGCGACCGCGCGGGCCACGATCTCGGGCCCGATCCCCGCGGGATCACCCATGGTGACGACGAGCGTGGGGCGTCTCGTGGCCATGGGCGGTCCCGCTCCGGGTTCAGTTCTTTACTTCGACGTTCACGCTCTTTCGGACGCGGTCGTACCACCGCCGGTAGCTCTCTTCGAGCTTCTTGTTGAGGACCACCTGGCGGAGGTCGTCCTTGATGTCATCGTACTTATAGTCGGTCTCGGGCGTACGGCCCAGGACTTTGAAGAGATGATACCCCGCGTCCCGCTTGAAGGGGACGCTCACCTCGCCCACCGCGAGCCCGCTCAAGGGCTCGCGCAGGTTCTGCGGCAGCGCCGGCACGGGAACCGCCCCCAGCACACCGCCCGAATCCTTCGTCGCCGTGTCGGCCGAGAACTTGCGCGCGACGGCCGCGAAATCGGCTCCCTTGGTGAGGATCGAATCCCGGAGCGCGAGCGCCCGGAGCCTCGCGCGGTCCTCGTCGGCGGGCGTGGGCTTGGCCTGGACCATGACGTGCCGCGCGTGCACGCGCTCCTCGGTGGAGTCGGTCTTCGCGAAGTGCTCGAGCACCTGGATGATGTGGTATCCGAACCGCGTCCGGACCGGCGTCGAGATCTCCATCGGCTTGAGCTTGAACGCGACTTCCTCGAACTCGGCCACCATGTCGCCGTGGCCGAACGTGCCGAGGTCGCCACCGACGCGCGCGCTCGGATCGTCCGAGAACCGCTGGGCCACGTCCTCGAAAGGCACCTTCTTCCTCACGATCAGATCGCGAAGGCTGTCCGCGCGCGCGTGCGCCCGGCGGACCTGCGCCGTGTCCGGCTCGAAGGCGATCAGGATGTGCGCCATCCGGAGCTCTTCGGGCTTCCGGCCGATGGAATCGCGGTGCGCCTCGAAGTAGGTCTTCACGTCGGCGTCGGTCACGGTCGTCTTCGACTGCACCTCCTTGCCGACGAGGCGGGAAATCAGGAGCTGCTCCTTCACGCCCGGCGTGTAGCGCTTCCGAAGGTCGGCCTCGGTCGTCTTCTCGTGTGCGAGCGCGGCCTGGTAGTCGCTCTCCGAGCCGATCCGCTGCTTCAGGCCCTGGATCTCGCGGTCCACCGCCTGGGTCACTTCCGCGTCCGTGACCGTGATGCCCTGCCGGGTCGCCTCGGTCAGGAGCACCTGCTTCTCGATGAGCTGGCTCAGCACCTCGCCGCGCAGCTTGTTGTAGGTCGAGGTGTCCGCGGGGTCGACGTTCATGCGCGCCGCGGCATCCTTCGTCTGCTCGTCCACATCCGACGCGAGGATCGCTTCCTTGTTCACGACGGCCGCGATCCGCTCCGTGGCCGGCGCGACGCGAGGCGCGCCTCCACACGCGAGCAGAGTCAGTGCAATCGCAGCGGTCAGGAACCTACGTGCGTTCATTCAGCGACGCCTCCCGTTCTAGTGGTGGTGCCATGGCTGGCCAGCTTCGTGGCCTCGAGACGGCCCGGCAGGACACGCACGGGGGTCGAGGCGCGAAGGCGGGTCAGCTCGGCGTCGACCCAGCGGCTCTCGTCCTCCTCCCGCTTGAGTCGGTGGGCGAGGATCTTCGCCTCGTCGAACGTCGACGGACGGGCGTCCTCGACCTGCAGCACTTGCATCACGGCGTGGCCTCCGGGGAGCGCGATCGGTCCGACCACCGCGCCGGTGGCCGTGCCCTGGACAGCGCGCGTGAGGGGATCGTCGCCTCCTTCAGGGAGATCCATCGTACCGTATCGAGCGACCGCGTTCTGGCCGGCGGAAGCCGTCCAGGGGGTCACCAGCTTCGTCTCGTGGATGTCGTTCCGCGCGGCGAGGATCTTGTCGTCGATGGTTCCCGAAGCGCGCCATGCCTGTGCGTTCACGGCGGCGCTGTCCGGCCTCGCGAAGGTCACGATTTTCACGCGCCGCGTGCGGGCCCGCTTGAAGCGATCGGGATGCGCGTCGAAATACGCGCGCACCGCCGCCTCGTCGAAGTCCGGAGTGTGGCGGCGCACCATCTCGCGCGTCCGCACCTCTTCGCCGATGAGCCGGAGCTCGCGCGCGATCGCAGGATCCCGATCGATGCCGCGGTCCCGGCCGTCCCGGCAGACGAGATCCTCCATCACCGCGCGCGCGCAAAGGGCCCGCACCTCGTCCTCGGAATCCAGGTGCATCCCGCCGATCTCACCCCGATCCGCCGAGGTGGCCTCGAGGAGATCGGGGAAGGTGATCGTGCGTCCGTCGCAGCGCGCCAGCACGCCAAGCGCCGGCCGCGGGCCCTGCTTGTCGCGCGTCCCATCCGGACGGAGCGACTTCAAGATCGAATCGGGACTCTCGCTCGCCACGGCGAAGATCAGACCCTTGATCTGCGTCGAGTCGACCGCGAAGTGATATTGGGACAGGACCTCCCGCTGGTAGTCGTCCGTGATGGAGCGGCTCCGCTCGAAGTAGATGAGGTGCGAGAGCGAGTCGTGGGTCAGCTCCTGGAACGCCGCGATCTTGTAGATCTCATCGCCCACCGGGCCGACATAAGGGCCCAGCACGGCGCCTTCCGGCGCCTTCTTCGCGTCCTCGAACCACGCCGGATTGACGTCCTTCATCAAGACCCAGCCGATCCGCCCCCCCTTCGCCTTGGTGGGCGGATGCTCGCTGTACAGCTTCGCAAGGGAATCGAATCGCGCTCCACCGCGGCCGGCCGTGGCGATGCGCTGAGCGAGCGGCTTCTGGCCGGGATTGAGATCCGTGCGGACCAGGATGACGGAGAGGTCGACCATCCGATACTGGCTGGTCGCGTACGCGGCCTTCAGCTCGTCCTCCGTCGGCGTGAGCCGGGGAACGAGCACGCGGCGATAGATCTCGCGCCAGAACACCGAGTACTCGCGCTCGTTCCGAAGCGCGATGAGCGCCGAGTCACGATCGAGCCCCTGCCTCTGCGCCTCCATGTCGAGGAGCTCCCGGTCCACGCAGCGATCGAGGAGCGAGCGGCGCCACTTGGCCGGATCCTTCACCCGAAGTGGATCGGTGTAGAGGGACTGCGCGGCGCGCTGGATGTCGATCTGGTCGATGGTCCGCGACGTGCCGACCGTGGCCACGACGCCGGAGGCCTTGGGGGGCGACGCGGCGGCCTTCTTGCCGCCCGGCTTCGCCGGGGTCGTCGCGGCCAGCGCGGCGACGGCCCAGGCGGCCCAGACGACGGCGGCCGCGACAGCCACCCGCGAAAAGGGGCGCTTCGACCGAGGTTGGACGGCAGGGATCGACCGGTATGGGCGGGGCGTTCGACTCTGGATCATTCCTTGGAATGGACGCCGGTGGGTAACGCGAGCCTGACCTCGTCCCTCAGATACCCCAATCGGGCCCCCCGGTTCACGTTCCGGTCGCGGGAAGAGGAAGACGGGGGACGGTATCAGAGGGCCCCAGGTGCTGCAACAGGTTTGTCGCCAAGGACAAGGGGTCGTTCGGCGACTTCACGCGGAGGGTCCTCGAGCCCTTCCCGGCAAACTCGATCGGGGCCGGAACGGAGGTCACGAGCGTCAGGATTTTCTCCCGTCCGAGGTCTTCGGCCACCTCGATTTCCAGCCGGTCCCGGCCGACGCGAAGGCGTTCGACACCGTGGTCTCGGCCGAGAAGGCGGAGCCGCTTCAGGTGGAGCAGGTTCGAGACCTCGTCCGGCGGCGGCCCGAAGCGGTCCTCGAGCTCGGCCCGGAGCGCGTCCAGCACCGCCGTCTCGGCCACCGCCGCGAGCCTCCGGTACACGTCCAGCTTCTCGTCCCGGTCGGCCACGTACTCGTCGGGCACGAACGCCGGGAGATCGCTCGACAGCTCGGGCTCCGGCCGCCGCGCGACCGCGGTCCCCTGGAGCTCCTGCACCACCTCGTCGACCATGCGGCAGTAGAGATCGAAGCCCACCGTCGCCATGAACCCGTGCTGCTCGGGGCCGAGGAGATTGCCGGCGCCGCGGATCTCGAGGTCGCGCATCGCGATCATGAGCCCCGCGCCCAGCTCCTCGTGCTCGGAAATGGCGCGGAGCCGCTTCTCCGCTTCCTCGGTGAGCACCGTCCCGGCGGGCACGAGCAGGTAGCAGAACGCCTGGTGATGGGACCGGCCGATCCGCCCGCGGAGCTGGTAGACCTGCGCCAGCCCGAGCGCGTCCGCGCGATTCACGAGCATCGTGTTCACGGTGGGGATGTCGAGGCCCGACTCGATGATCATGGTCGAGACGAGCACGTCGGTCCGCCGCTCGAGGAAATCGACCATCTTGCGCTCCAGCTCGGTGTCCCGCATCTGCCCGTGCGCGACGCCGTAGCGGAGCTGGGGCACGATCGAGGTCAGGTAGTGGGCCATCCGGTCGATCGACTCGACCCGGTTGTGCACGAAGAAGGACTGCCCCCCGCGATCGGCCTCGCGGAGGAGGGCGTCCCGCACCACGTCCTGGCTCATCTCCACGATCTCGGTCTTGATCGGATAGCGGCCGCGCGGCGGCGTGGTCATGATCGACATGTCGCGCGCGCCGAGAAGGCTCATGTGGAGCGTGCGCGGGATCGGCGTGGCCGTCAGGGTGAGCACGTCGACCGTCTCCACGAGGGAACGGATGCGCTCCTTCTGCTTCACGCCGAAGCGCTGCTCCTCGTCGATCACGACGAGCCCGAGATTCGGGAAGACGACGTCCTTCGAGAGGATCCGGTGCGTGCCGATCACGAGATCGACCTCGCCCTTGGCGAGCCGCGCCACGATCTCCTTCTGCTCCTTGGCCGAGCGGAAGCGGCTCAGCATCTCGATCCGGACCGGAAAGTCCGCGAGCCGCTCGGTGAACGTGACGAAGTGCTGCTGCGCGAGAACCGTGGTGGGGACCAGGATCGCGACCTGCTTCCCGTCCTGGATCGCCTTGAATGCGGCGCGGATGGCGACCTCGGTCTTGCCGTAGCCCACGTCGCCGCAGATGAGGCGGTCCATGGGCCGGTTCGATTCCATGTCGCGCTTCACATCCTCCACGGCCTTCAGCTGATCGGGCGTCTCCTCGTAGACGAACGACGACTCGAGCTCGCGCTGCCACGGCGTATCGGGCGAGAAGGCGTGTCCGGGGCGAGCCTTCCGCGTCGCGTAGAGACGGAGGAGCTCCTCCGCCATCTCCTGGATCGCCTTCCGCGTGCGCGCCTTCGTGCGCTGCCACGCGGTCCCGCCGAGGCGTGCGATCGGGGGCGCGTGTCCTTCCTCGGCGGAATAGCGCTGCACCATGCCGAGCTGGTGGATGGGCACCCAGAGCCGGTCGGTGCCGGCGTAGTCGATCTGGACGCACTCCGTCTCCTGCCCGTCCAGTTCGAGGCGCTTCAATCCCCGGTACGTGCCGATGCCGTGGTCCAGATGGACGACATAGTCGCCCGGCTTGAGCGTGAGGAGATCGCGCATGACCGCGGCGGACGGACGCGCCCGGCGCGCGCCGCGGCGCCGGTAGCGCGCGAAGATCTCGTGATCGGTGAAGAGAGCGAGCTTCGCCCCGGGGAGTACGAAGCCGGCGCCGATCGAGCCCACCTCGATCGACGCGATGTCGTCACCGAGGAGCTCCTCCAGCCGCTCCGCCTGCCCGCGGTTGTCGCAGACGATGATCCGCTCGTAGCCGAGCTCGCCGAGACGCTTCAGCTCGATGCGGAGGAGATCGAGCTTCCGCCCGAACGAGGGCTGCGGCCGCGCGTCGACCGCGATGGTCTCGTCCGCCTTCCCCGCCGGAGCCGCGAGCGTGGACTCGAGCCTTGTCCGCGTGCGAATGCGCTCGATCACGCGCGCCGGCGGATCGAAGAGCGCGTCGCGCGGGGGCAGGTGCGGCGCCTTGGCGCGCGCCTCGCCTTCGAGCCGCTCGGCTTCGCGCTCCACCGTTTCCAGCTCGCGCTCGATGGCGCCCGGCTCGTCGAGCCAGAGCGCGCATCCGGGCGGAAGCGCGTCGAGGAGCGAGGTGAGCTCCACGTCCAGGATCGGCGCGAGCCAGTCGAGTCCGTCGAAGTAGATGCCTTCGCCCACCAGATCGCGGAGCCGGCGTCCGTCGAGCTCCGACGGGAAGGAGCCCCGGTCGAACGGACGGAGCCGCTCGTCCAGATCCTCGGGATAGAGAACTTCGCGGGCGGGAGCGATACGGACCCGATCGAGCGCTCCGATGGAACGCTGGCTCGTGATGTCGAAGGCGCGCATGGACGCGACGACGTCGCCGTCGAACTCGACGCGCACCGGGCGCTCGAGCCCGGGGCCGTACACGTCGACGATGCCGCCGCGCCGGCTCACTTCGCCCGATTCGCCGATCTCGGCCACGGCGCGGTATCCGCCGACCACGAGACGCCGGACGAGGTCCTCGGGGTCCGCTTCGAGGCCGCGCGCGAGCGTGATGGCGCGGGCGCGCACGCTCTCCGGTTGGGGCACGAGGCGGTGGAGCGCGGCCGCGGGGAGCACCGCGATCGGAGGATCGGGATCGCCCAGGCGCACGATGGCCTGGAGCCGGTCGTCGCGCACGGGGGCGGTTGCGAGCTGGTTGCTCCAAGGGACGACGTCGAGCGGCGGGAGATAGACCACGCGCTCCTCGCCGAGCAAAAATTCGAGGTCGTCGCGCCACGCCTCGGCGCGATCGATGTCGGGCGCGATCACCGCCATGGGGCGCGCGCTTCCCTCGAGGAGCGCGGCCAAGGTGAGCGCCCCCGAGCTCCCCGAGGCGCCGCGGACGCGCACGTGCGCGGGACGCGCGGACGCGGACGGCGCACCGATGCGGGACGCGAGCGCGGCGAGCGCGGGATGGCGGGCGGCGACCTCGACGAGGCGCCGCGCGAGCGGGCCGGGGGCGCTCATGCGCGGAGGGTGCGGGCGCTTCCGAGGAGGAGCTCTCCCGCGAGGGCGGCCGCGGCGAGGAGGAGGAAGGTCATCCAGAGCTCCTTCCCGCGGCGCGTGTCCCTCAAGTGGGACGCGAGCGCATTCGCGCTCCCGAGCGTCGACGAGCCGCTGCCGCTCGCCGCGCGGAGCGAATCGGAGTCGATGACGGCGAGATCGCTCTCGACCGGGGAGACGTTGACGGCCACGGTCGCGATCGAGCGGCCGCCCGATTCGAAGTCGTAGAAGCCCGGCTGGATCGCGGGAGCATCGGCTTCGGCACGGTAGGCCGTGCCTTCCGCGCGGACCGATGCCTGCGAGCTGTAGCTCTCGGGACCGCGCACGATGACGGCCGCGCCGGGAGGCGACGCGAGCCGCGCCGCGGGAGCTTCCCCGACGCGGGTGGAGCCGGGGCCCTGGGCGTCGGCCTGCGCCGCATAGGAGACGAGGCCGCGGACGAGAGGGACGAACGCTCCCGAATACGGGAGATCGCCCCAATCGTCCGAGAGCGAGCTGAGGAACACGGCGACGCCGGGCGACGTGGCGACGAGCGGCAAGCCGCCGGTCGTCTGCACCACGACCTCGGGGCGCGTGGTGAGCGTGCGGGCTTTCATGACGCCGGTGAGGCGAGACTCCGTGAGCGGCGCGCCGACCCCGACGTTGAGTCCGTTCAGCACGTCATGCCCTGGGAGCCGCGCCCTGAGCTCGTACGAGCCTCCCGCCGCCGCCTGTTCCGGTCCGTCCAGTCCGAGGTCGATGACACCGGGAAAGAGGCGCGAGCCGTAGTAGCCGGGATCGCTGTGCGGCCCGAGCGCGACCACGAGCCCACCGCCGTCGCGGAGGAACGCGCGCACCCGCGCCTCCCCTTCGGTGGAAAGCGACGCGACGTCCTCGATCAGCACGACGTCGTAGCGCGATTTCGTGAGGCCGAGGAGCCCGGCCGGCGAGACCTCGTCGACCACGAACCCGCTCCGCCCGTCCTTCCCGGGATCGAGCGCGAGCGACGCGAAGCGCGGGGACGCCGCGCCCTCGCGCGGCTCGGTCACGCGAAGCACGCGCAGGCGCCCGGGCGCGCCGAGCACCGCGAACCATCGATCGTCCGGCGCGAGCGCGTCCTGGTCCGCTTCGATCAGGACCGCGCCGCTGGACTGCGATGAGTCGGATCCCGTGCCTCTCCAGTCGAGCGGCATCGCCGTCCAGCGGCTCTCGTCCGCCCTGAGCGTCACGTCGCCCCCGCCCACGAGCGCGTCCCCGTGGCGCACGCGGATCGCGATCCGGTCGCTCGGCGCGTCCGCGTAGTTCGCGACGCGCGCGCGCAGCTCGAGGCCCCGTCCCATCGGGCCGGGACGCAGCACCGGGTCGAGATCGACGAGCGCGTGGTTGGGCACGCGCGACTGGACGACGGGGACGAGATAGACGCGGACCTTGGCGGCCGCGATGGGACCGAGCTCGGCGCGCGCCTTGGCGTCGAAGTTCGAGCGCTGGAGATCGCTGATGATGTAGAGCTCGCGATCTTTGAGCCGGCTTCGCTCGAGCGTGCGCCGCGCCATGAGAAGCGCGCCCGCCATGTCGGCCGGGAGCATCGTGACCTGCGTGTTCGCGAGAGAGCGACCGAGCCGGACGCGATCCGAGGTGTGCTCGGTCGCGGCGCCGACCGGGCGCGTCGCCGAGATCAGGGTCATCTCGTCGCCGGGCCGCGCGGCGAGGACGAGCGCGCGCGCCCGCTCGATCGCCCCTTCCATGCGCGGCTTCGCCTGCTCGTCGAGCCCCGCCATGCTCTCCGAGTCGTCGATGATCACCGCCATCGCGGCCGCGGAGGTCGTCACCCCGTTCCGCGGCGTGATGGACGGCCGCGCGAAGGCGAGGACGAGGAGAATGATGGCGAGCGTGCGGAGGATGAGGAGCAGGATCTCGCGCAGCCGAAGGCGGCGGATCTCGCGCGGCTCGAGCTGGCGCAGGAACTGCGTCGTCGGGAACTGGACCTCGGGAAGCCGCCGCCGGCTGAGGAGATGAATGATCACCGGAATCGAGGCGAGCGGAAGCGCCGCGAGGAAGCCTGAATTCAGGAACGAGAAGATGGGCATCCGGGCCTGGCGCTAGAGAAGCCGCGCGCGCTTGGAGAGGTACTCGAGGAGCGCCCGGTCGTACGGCTGGTCGGTGGTCAGGGGCACGTACTCGGCGCGCTTCTCGATGCAGAACTGGCGGAGCTGGTCGCGCCAGGCGCTCACACGCGCGCGGTAGTCGGGGCGGAGCTCCTGCGGCCGCGTCGTGACCCGCTCACCGGTCTCGAGGTCGACGTACACGGCCTCCCGCTCGAAGTCGAACGCCACTTCCTGCGGATCGAGCACATGGAAGACGAGGACCTCGTGCTTCCGGTGCCTGAAATGGTGGATGGCCTGGGCGATCCGATCCGGATCGTCGAGGAGATCCGAGATCAGGACCACGAGCCCGCGGCGCGTCATCCGCTCGGCGAGCGAGTGGAGCGACGATGCGAAGTCGGTCGCGCCTCCCGGCGTGAGCCGCTCGAGCAGGAGGAGAAGCGGCCGCGCGTGCCCGAGGGTGGATCGCGGCGGGATCAGCTCCGCGCGCCCGGTCGCGAACGCGAACATGCCGACGGCGTCGTTCTGGCGCAGCATGAGATAGGCGAGGGCCGCCGCGAGCTGGCGCGCGTAGTCGAGCTTGGTCACGCCGCGCGAGCCGTAGCCCATGCTCGCGCTCGTGTCGACGAGGAGCATCGCCCGGAGGTTCGTCTCCTCTTCGTATTGCTTGATGTATTTGCGGTCCGACTTCGCGAGCACGCGCCAGTCGAGATGCCGCAGCGGATCGCCCGGCATGTACTGGCGATGCTCCGCGAACTCCACGCTGAAGCCGTGGTACGGGCTCCGGTGAAGGCCGGTGAGGAATCCTTCGACCACGAGCCGCGCGGTGAGATCGAGCCGCGTCAGCTTCGAGACGAAGTGCGGATCCAGCAGTCGGGGACGTCGCTCGCTCATGGACCGCCCCCGCTACGCGTGCTTGCCGTCGACGCTCGGCGTGGTCTCGAGGAGCTTGGCGATGATGTCGAGGCTCGAGATGCCGTCCGCCTCGGCGTTGAAGTTCGGGATGATGCGGTGGCGGAGCACCGCCGGAGCCACCGAGCGCACGTCCTCGGCCCCCGGCGTGGGGCGTCCCTGGATCGCGGCGCGCGCCTTGGCGCCGAGCACGAGGTACTGCGCGGCGCGCGGCCCCGCGCCCCAGCTCACCCAATCGCGCACGAAGGACGCGCTCTCCGGCCCGGGGCGCGACGCGCGCGCGAGGCGCACGGCGTAGCGCACCACGTGCTCGGAGACGGGAATGCGCCGGACCAGGTGCTGCAGGTCGAGGATGCGCTGCACGCCCATCACCTTCTTCGGCGACGCTTCGTACGCGCTCGTCGTGGTCGCGACGATCTTCTCCTCCTCCGCGTCGGTCGGATAGCCCACGGAGATGTGGTACATGAACCGGTCGAGCTGCGCTTCGGGGAGCGGATACGTCCCCTCGAACTCGATCGGATTCTGCGTCGCGAGCACGAAGAACGGCAGGTCGAGCGGATAGGTGGTGCCGCCGGCCGTCACGCGGTACTCCTGCATCGACTGGAGGAGCGCGGCCTGCGTCTTCGGCGGCGTGCGGTTGATCTCGTCCGCGAGCACCATGTTCGCGAAGATCGGCCCGCGGATGAACTTGAACGTCCGCTTCCCGGACGCGGGATCGTCCTCGAGGATCTCGGTGCCGGTGATGTCCGAGGGCATGAGGTCGGGCGTGAACTGGATGCGGCTGAACTTGAGATCGAGGATCGTCGCGAGCGTGGAGACGAGCAGCGTCTTGGCGAGGCCGGGGACGCCCACCAGGAGGCAGTGGCCGTTGGCGAAGAGCACCGTGAGGAGCTGCTCCACGACGGCGTCCTGGCCGACGATGACCTTCCGGAGCTCGCCCAGGATATCCCCTCGGGCGTTCTTCAGTTCTTCGAGTAGCTGCACATCGCTCGTGGCGACGGGTTGGGCCATGGGTCCAGGTCCTTTGGGTTGGGATGACCGCGGGTTTTTCCGCGTCCGTATGCGATAAGTCGGCGGCTGTGCATAACCGACCGCCTGCGCATCATACTTAGCTCCGCAATCCTCATCCGGGAATCAGTTTACCCGGTTTTCCACCGCTCAAAGCGACTTATCCACATCTATTCAACGGGGCGTGGCGGCGAGGTCCCGGAAGAGGCCGATCAGCCGCTCCAGCTCCTCCTCCGAATGGTAGTCGATGAGGATCGATCCCATGCCGCCCCGGCGGCGGGTGATCCTGACCTTCGATCCCACCACCCTCATCAACTCATCTTCGATGGCCATGAGTTCCCCGGAGAATGCGCGCTTGGGGGCGCGGCGCGGGCGGGGAGCCCGGGCGGGCCCGGACCGCTTCACCCGATCTTCGAGCTCGCGCACCGACCAGCCGTGCGACGCGGCGGAGTTGGCGAGGTCGACCTGGCTCTTGGCATCCGAGAGGCCGAGCAAGGCGCGCGCGTGGCCGCCCGAGATGCTGCCGGACTCGAGGAGGGACTGGACCGTTTCCGGTAAGTTATTGAAGCGAATGAGGTTGGAAACCGTTGACCGATCCTTGCCGACGCGAGCGCCGATCTCGTCATGTTGGAGACCGTATTCCGTTGCGAGACGGTAATAAGCACGCGCTTCGTCGATGGGGTTGAGGTTCTCGCGCTGGATGTTCTCAATAAGGGCGATGAGCAGGGACTCGCGATCGGTGAGCGGGCGGACGATGGCGGGAATCGTGGTGAAGCCGGCCTCGCGCGCCGCGAGGAATCGGCGCTCGCCCGCGACGATCTGATACCCCTCTCCGGCCGGACGAAGCAGGACCGGTTGGAGCACGCCCCGTTCGCGGATCGAGTCCGCGAGCTCCTTGATGGTCGCGGGATCGAACTGGGTCCGAGGCTGCACAGGATTGCGGACGATCTTCGTGAGGGACACGTGCCGGATGTCGCCCTCCCGCGGCTCCGCGGTGGGAGCACCCGGGATCACCGAGGGCGGCGCGATCGGAACCTCTCGATCGACACCCGTCGGAATCAGAGCCTCGAGCCCACGACCCAACGCCTTCCTAACCACGCTCGATCACCTCCCTCGCCAAATTGATATAGCTCGTCGACCCAGCGCATCCCGGATCGTAGATGACCACCGGCTTCCCGAAGCTCGGGGCCTCGCTCAGCCGCACATTGCGCGGGATGACGGTTCGGTAGACCCGCTCCGCAAAGAACCTCCTCGTCTCCTCGAGCACCTGCTGCGAGAGATTGAGGCGATTGTCGTACATCGTCAGAAGGACGCCCTCGATCTGGAGCGTCGGATTGAGACTCTGCTGCACGAGCCGGATCGCGCCGAGGAGGTGGGTCAGGCCCTCCAGCGCGTAATACTCGCACTGCACCGGGACGAGCACCGACTTTGCCCCCGTGAGCGCATTCACCGTGAGAAAACCGAGCGACGGGGGCGCGTCGATGATGATGAAGTCGAATCGGTCCTCGATCGTCGATAGCGAATCTTTGAGTCGGAACTCTCTCCGCTCCACATCGACCAGCTCGACTTCGGCGGCAGCGAGACGCTGGCCCGATGGGACAAGGCTGAGCCCAGGCACTTCGGTCTCGAGAATCACGTCGTGGAGAGGGAGGTCGGTCGTCAGGACCTCGTAGATCCCGCGGCCGATCTTGACGGCCGGATGGCCGAGACCGCTCCCGGCATTTCCCTGGGGATCGAGATCGACGAGTAGGACCTTCTTCTGGGCGAGCGCAAGCGCCGCCGCCAGATTGACCGCGGTCGTGGTCTTCCCCACCCCGCCCTTCTGATTCGCTATCGCGACCGTCCTGGTCATTTTTGATTCCCCTGACCCAATCGAGCCTGAGGCAGGCTCAGTCCTGTCGGGGCGTCGGCAGTCTACGCGATGAGGTGGCGAACCACCAACCGAAAGATGTTTCACGTGAAACGTGGCGGGAAGTGGCTGAAATTACGTGCGTTGTCCCGAGCAGTGCAGGTTTGCGGCGTCCCAAGACGGGGTACTGCGGGCGCTCGGGGGCGAGCGGGATATCGTTCGCGCGGTCACGGCGGGCTGATAAAGGCCCTGCCGCACGGGTCGGCATCGTGGGCCTCGGTCGCGAGGAGGCGCGAACTACGACTCAGGGCCTGCCCGATGGCGCCGGCGGGACGCGCCGGGCGAGCCACGAACCTGCAAGCGCCTGGATAATTGACGTGTTTTCAGCAGTTTGTGGCCACGTTTCACGTGAAACATGGTTTTGGAGCGTCGTGTTACGAGTCCGACCGGCGAAGGGAACCTCGGAGAATCCTCCCGCCAAACGCGCCCGTCTCGACGCGCCCCTCGGGAGCTAGGGCCCTCGCGTCGTCCTCCGCAACCCCGCCCCCAAGGAAGTACGCCCACCATGCGTCTGCCGTGGCCAGGGGCGTGGCCAGCGCCAGGATGCGCGGCAGATCGCCGACCGCCCGCACGGTCACCGCACCGACCGGATCGATCGACCGGTCCTCGCTCACCCGCTCCAGGCGATCGCAGACGACCCGGACGTGACGCAGACCGAGGCGCCGCACTGCCTGCTCGAGGAAGCCCGCTTTCCGATCGCGTGACTCGAGCAGCGTGACCCGGGTCTCGGGCCAGAGGATGGCCAGCGGGATCCCAGGAAAACCGGCGCCGCTCCCCACGTCGAGGAGGGATGCCGGAGGCGTCTCCGTGATGGTGGCAAGGTTGAGCGAGTCCAGGATGTGGCGAGTGAAGAGAACGGGGCGATCGCCTTGGGCCATCAAGGAGAGACTGGCCGCGCGCTCGTAGACGAGGAGGCCGTACTTCTTGAGGCTCTCGATGCGCTCGCCATCCGCGGGGACCCCACGCACGGATGTGAGCCAGGGCAGGACCGCCCGACGGAAGGCCGCGAAGTCCGACTCGAGATCAGGCGGGACGGAGCCCCGCGCGCCGCCGCTCGCGCTCGGCATAGATCAGGAGGACCGACACGTCGGCCGGAGACATGCCCGGGATGCGCGACGCTTGCGCAAGGGTCGACGGTCGCACACGGCGCAGCTTCTCACGTCCCTCCCGCGACATCTCGTTGAGCGTTTCGTCGAACACGCTGTCCGGCAATGCCAGCTGCTCACCGCGCCGCACACGCTCCACCTCGCGCTTCTGGCGCGCGATGTAGCCTTCGTATCGGATCTCGATCGCGGCGGACTCTACCGCTTCCGTCCCCAGATCGGCAAGCTCGGGACGAGCGCAGGACTCCTCGATGCTCATGCGGCCGTCTCGAAGCGCGGTCGCGATCGGAACCAGCTCCTCGAGCGAGACGACCTGCGCACTCGCGGCCGCGGCCGCCGCCGTGGCTGCACTCGCGGCTGCACTCGCAGTCGCGGCCGCACCCGCCGTCGCGGCCACACGCGCCGCCGCGGCCGCACTCGCACCATGCGCGACGCAGGCCACCTTCATCGCCCGCATCCGCTCCGCAGCCGCGCCGCGGCGCTTCACGGAGTCCTCCAATCGCTCGACCTCGTCGACACGGAGCGCACCCAGCTCCCGTGCGCGATCCAGCAGTCGCTCCGACGCATTGTCCTGCCGAAGCAACAGCCGGAACTCGGCGCTCGAGGTGAACATGCGATACGGCTCCTCGGTCCCCTTGGTCACGAGATCGTCGAGGAGCACGCCGATGTAGGCCTCGTCACGCCTCAGCACCATCGGCTCGCGCTCCATCAACGACAGCGAGGCGTTGATGCCGGCCATCAGTCCTTGCGCGGCCGCCTCCTCGTAGCCCGACGTGCCGTTGATCTGTCCCGCGAGGTAGAGCCCGCCGACGAGGCGTGTTTCGAGCGTCGGGTGGAGCTGGGTGGGCGGGATGAAGTCGTACTCGACCGCGTAGCCCGGCCGGATCATGCGCGCGTGCTCGAGGCCGGGGATGGTCGCAAGGATCTGGAGCTGGATCTCCTCGGGCAGGCTCGTGGAGAGGCCGTTGATGTAGAAGTCGTCGACATCGCGCCCCTCGGGCTCGATGAAGATCTGATGCATGGGCTTGTCCGCGAAGCGCACGACCTTGTCCTCGATCGACGGGCAGTAGCGGGGCCCGACGCCTCGAATGCGGCCACTATAGAGTGGGGAGTGATGCAGGTTCTCGCGCACCGCGCGGTGCGTGGCGTCGGTCGTTCCCGTCAGATGGCACTCGATCTGGTCCACGACCAGCTCGTCGGTGAAGTGCGAGAACGGGCGGGGAGGATCGTCGCCTCGCTGCGGCAGCATGCGATCGAAGTCGATCGAATCGCGATGGATTCTCGGCGGCGTGCCGGTCTTCAGCCGCACGAGGCGGAATCCCAGATCGGTCAGGCAGTCCGAAATCCCGCGCGCCGCGCGCTCGCCCACACGGCCCCCGGCCACCGTGCGCTCGCCGACGTGCATGAGCCCATTCAAGAACGTGCCCGGCGTCACGATCACGCGCTCGGCCCCGATCCGAGCGCCGTTCGCCAGGCGCACGCCGCGCACGCGCCCGCCCGCGACCTCGAGGGCGACCACCTGCTCCTGCACGACCTGGATCTCGGGCGTCGATTCCAGATGCGCGCGCACGAGCGCGCGGTAGCGCGCCTTGTCCTCCTGGGCTCGCGGCGACCAGACCGCGGGGCCCCGGCCGCGATTCAGGAGCTTGAACTGGATCCCGGCCCGGTCCGCCATGCGCCCCATCAATCCGCCCAGTGCATCGATCTCCCGCACCAGGTGACCCTTGGCGAGGCCGCCGATCGCTGGGTTGCAGGGCATGTGGGCGATCGCGTCGAGCGACATCGTGACGAGGCCGACCCGCATCCCCAGCCGGGCGGCAATCGACGCGGCCTCGCAGCCGGCATGGCCTGCACCGATCACCAAGATCGGGAAGGACTTCGCCGCTTCGCTCGCGCCGGCCGGCATCACTTGCCGATGCAGAATCGGGAGAAGATCGCGGCGACGACCTGGTCGTCCACGCCGCGCCCGCGAACCTCGGCGAGAGCGCGGCGAGCGTCCTCGAGATCGACGGCGACGAGATCGTAGGAGCGGCTCTCGCGCAGGCCCGAGGCGGCGCGCTCGAGCGACTCGCGCGCCTCGGCGAGCAGACCTTCCTGGCGCGCGCTGGTCGTCGCGATCTCCTCGCCCGCGTGCGCGCCGAGCACGAACGGAATGGCGGAGCGAAGCGCATCGCGAAGCGGCTCCGCGCCGCCCGCCTGAATCGCGACGGTCTCGACTTCGGCCATCGCATCGAGCACCGCACGCCGCGCTTCTGACCCGCGCTTCAGATCGGCCTTGTTCCACGCGACGATCACCGGCCGGCCGCTCGCGAGGGTCATGAGCTCCGATGCGTGCGACGCGCTCTCCGTCTCGGGGAGCGAACGGTCGAGGACAACCACCGCCAGATCGCACGCGCGCACCGCGCCTTCCGCGCGCTCGACGCCGAGCCGCTCGACGGGATCGTCCACCGCGCGCACGCCGGCCGTGTCGGTCAATCGAAGCTCGACGCCGTCGAGCCAGATCGAGTCCTCGAGCGTGTCGCGGGTCGTTCCGGGATGCTCGGTCACGATCGCGCGCTCGTACCCGAGGAGCGAGTTCAGGAGGCTCGACTTCCCGACGTTGGGGCGGCCCACCATGGAGACGCGGATCCCCTCCTGCGCTCGGCGCGCGCCGGGGAGACGCGCCAGGAGCTGGTCGATCTCGCGAATCGTCGCTTCGCACGACTCGGCCAGGGCCTCGCCGTCGACGTCCTCGGCTACCTCCGCAGGAAAATCGATCCGCGACACCACTTCAGCCAGCACCGCGATGAGCGCCACATCCCACGCTTCCACCGCGCGCGACAGGGCGCCACCCAGAGCGAGCGACGCCGCGCGAGCCGAGCGCTCCGAGCGCGCGCGGACGAGGGCCGCCACCGACTCCGCCTGCGCCAGGTCGAGCTTTCCATTCCGGTAGGCGCGTTCGGTGAACTCCCCCGGTCGCGCCGGACGCGCACCGTCCGCAACCAGCGCGTCGAACAGGGCGCGCGGAATCGCCGCGCCGCCATGCGACGAGATCTCCGCCACGTCCTCGCCGGTATAGGAGTGTGGGGCGCGGAACACGGAGAGCAGCACGGTATCGACGGGAGCGCCGTCGTCCCCGAGGAAGGACCCGAAGAGAATGCGGTGGGAGGGGCTAGAAAGCGGCGAGCGGCGTCCGCGGAACCTCGCGGCGACCAGCTCCAGAGCACGCGGTCCGCTGACGCGCGTGACCGCCACGGCCGAATCTCCGGGGGCCGTGATCCCCGCTACGATCGTATCGTTTGCCACCTGCGCCCCGCGCGCTCACTTGGGTTCGCCGGTCGCGCGGCGCACCACGACGCGCTTGTAGTAGCCGTCGCCGATGGTGACGGTCTCCATCTCCTTGTCCTCGGCTACCTCGAGATGGACGATGCGCCGCTCCGACGCGGGCAGCGGCTCGGTGGTGACCTCGGCCCCCGTCTCCTTCGCCTCCTGCATCAATTCGCGCGCCAGCTCGCGCAGCTTCTCGATCTGGCGGTCGCGATATCCGGCGACATCCACCTCGATCCGAGGCGGCGCCTCGTCCGGCATCTTGGCCCGGACCATGCGGCCGAGGAGGTGCTGGAACGCGGACAGCGTCTCGCCGTCCTTGCCGATGAGGAACTGATCGTTCTCGCCCGCGTCGATGCCGATGCGGATGCCGTGCGAGGTCTTCTCCGCGGTGACTGTCCCTTCGAACTCCATGCTGTCGCGTATCCCATCGGCGAGTCCGCGGACCGTCTCCAATATCTCGGGCGTGATCTTCGAGGGATCCATCGGCGCAGGCGGAGGCCCGTAGTGGACCGGCTCGGGACGTCGATACGTCACCTCACGCGAGCCATGTCCCCCCCGATCGTAGCCCCCGCGCTCGTACGAGCGGCGGTCGCCGGGAGGCTTGGGCCGGGCGCCGTCCGGCGCTGTGTGCGCGGCGCGCCGGCGGGCGCGGATCTTCACCGGCCGGAAGCCGGTGCTCGACCCTTCGCCGGCCCCTGGATCGAGGATCTCGATCGCGAGGTCGGCGGTGCTGACGCCGAGGCGAACGGCGGCGTCGTTCACGGCTTCGCCGAAGGTCGGGGCTTCCGCCTCGACCGCGGTCTCGATGGGTTGATCGTGCCCGTAAGATCTCATCGCTACGCGCTCGCGGCCATTTTGCGGTCTTCCGCCAGATTCACCATGTATTGCTGAACCCCGGAGAGAACGTTGGTCACGGTCCAGTACAGGACCACCCCGGACGGGAAATTATACATGAAGACCAGCATCATGACCGGCATGAGCATCATGGTCGGCTTCTGCTGGGGGGAGACCGGGGTCTGGGACTGCATGTAGTAGCTGCTCGCCGTCATGAGGACCGGGAAGAGATGGATGGGGAACCCGGCCACCCGCATCAACACGTCCGGCACCGAGAGGTCCGCGATGTAGCCCAGGAACCCGGCGCCCCGGAGCTCGATCGAGTTCAGGAGCACGTTGTAGAGCGCGAAGAAGACGGGGATCTGGACGATCATCGGAAGGCAGCCGCTCAGGGGATTGACCTTGTACCGCTTGTAGAGGTCCATCACTTCCTTGTTCATCCGCGCGGGGTCGCCCTGATAGCGCTCCTGGAGCGCCTTCATCTCGGGCTGCAGGTGGTGCATCACCTTCATCGAGCGAAGGGAGGCCTGCGTGAGCGGATAGAAGACGAGCTTCGTCGCTGCCGAGAGAAGAATGATCGCGATCCCATAGTTCGGGATCAGCTTGTAGAGCGCGTTCAGGCACCAGAGAAGGAGCGCGCTCACGCCCGTGATCCAGCGCCATCCGAGGTTCGCGAGCCGGTCCAGCTCGGAGCCCTGGGCCACCAGCGTGTCGTAGTGGATGGGACCCGCGTAGAGCCGCATGTGGCGGCGGAGGTCGGTGCCGGGCGGAGCCGCGTCCACGAGCCATACGGTGGCTTCCTTCTGCTCGCTCTGCGTGAACTCGACGGCGCCGACGGTGGCGGAGTCGGGAATGAGCGCGGCGACGAAGTACTTGCTCCGCACCGCGGCCCACCGGACGTTGCCCTGGAGCGCCTTGTTCCCCTCCTTCTGGATGTGGGCGGCGTCCACGCGCTCCATCTTGTCGCCGATCAGGGCGACCGCGGCGACGGTGCGCGGCGTCATCATGTGCTCCGTGTGCGGCAGGGATTCGCCCCAGCCCCACTTCATCTGGATCGGCCCATAGGGAGCGGGCACGGCGGCGCCGATCTCGATGTCCATCGCGCGGGGATCGCTCGCCACGCGGTAGCTCTTGGTCACGCGCACGCCCGACGAGTCGTCCGCGACGAACGTGACCGCGGTGTCGGAGGCGGACTCGACGCGGAACGGGGCATCGGTGAAGTCGTAGTCGAAGTAGGGCGTCTTCACGATCAGCCGCATCGCGCGGGACGGCGCGGCCAGGTCGACTTCCTTCTGCGGCGCGGACAGGTCCTTGTAGCCCGGGACCATCCAGTGCGCGATCACGCCCCCCTTGGACGAGAAGGTCGCGACGTAATAGGAGGTCCGGATGACGCGCGTCGTCTCGGGCGCGGGCGCGGTGCGCGGGTGCGAGGCGAGAGCGACGCCGGGCGCGGGCGCGCTTCCGCCGGCCGCGGTCGAGCCACCACTCGCAGCCGGCTGGCCGGCCGCAGGCGGGGGCGTGATGAGGCCCGGGCGCGTCGTGTCCGCGCGCGTCGCGACTTGCGTCGTGTCCACGCCGGCGGGCGCCTTCGGCTTCTTCGCCCAGCGCGACATCAAGATCTGATCCCCGATCAGGACGGCCATGATCAGGAAGATCGCGAGGAGAGTTCTCCGTTCCATGGAGTCGGTGCCGGCCTAGTGGTGGACCGGGTCGTACCCTCCCGGGTGGAACGGATGGCACTTGAGGACGCGGCGAGCGCTCCGGTAGAGCGCCTGATGGAGCGGAAGCGTCCGGAACGCCTCCTCGGCGTACTCGGAGCAGCTCGGATGGAAGCGGCAGGCGCGCGGCAGGAGCGGCGAGAGGAGGAGCCGGTAGCCGCGGATCAGAGCGAGGAAGAAGAGCTTCACTTGGCTTCCCTGAGCAGGAGCCGCCGCATCTCGTCCGATACCTGGGCGAGCACGGACTCCGCGCACGTGGCGCGCGCGATCCAGATCCGCCAGCGCGGGGCTTCCCGCTGGACGTCGGGCGCGGCGCGGAACGCCTCCCGGAGAAGACGCTTGGCGCGATTTCGCTTCACGGCGGATCCCACCTTCCGGCTCGCGACGAACGCGACGCGGCCGTGGTCGTCCTGGCGCTCCAGACTGACGAGGGTCATCAGCGAGCCGTGGAACGGCTTGCCCGAGCGATACACCTCGCGGAACCGCCACCCCGCTTGAAGGCGACGCTCGCGCGGCGGAACCGCGCTGGCCATCGACGATACGTCCGGAGGGATCGGATCAGACCGTGAGACGCTTGCGGCCGCGGTCCCGGCGGCGCTTCAATACGGCGCGACCTCCGCGGGTGCTCATACGCTCGCGGAATCCGTGGACCTTCTTCCGGCGGCGGTTGTGCGGCTGAAACGTGCGCTTCACTGTGAATGGCCTCGTTCTTGGGAAACGGCTCGTTCGATATCGAGCGTGGGAGTCTACCCGATGCGCCGGGCTCGGTCAACCGGGAGCAAGAGGCCCACCGAAGCCCGCTTCGGACCGTGTGTCAGGCTCGGTGGTCATCAAAGTGTCGCGTGTCTCCGATTTTTTCGTTGCGACCCTGTGACCGTGGACGTAGATTCCCGGCCGGTCGTGGGCCGAGGGGGTGGTGAGCGCCCCCTGGGCCCGCAACCAGGTTCCGACTCCCTCACGCGCGGCGCGCGCGGCATTTCATCCGGGTCCAACATGCGGTGAAGAACTCAACGCCACATTCGTATGCCTTTGGGCGCAACGGGTCGACACGCAATCCGTTGCGCCCTTGTTTCTTTGGGGATAACTATGTGGATCGTGCGTGGAGAGGGTGTGTGTCGATGGGGATGCCCCGATGATGGAAACGATGGTAGCCGGCGATCTGTGGGAACAAGCGCTTCAACGGATCCAGTCGAATCTCCCAAGCCAAACGTACGAAACCTGGTTCCGATCCCTAGGCCCGCTCGAGTTCGATGGGTCGACCCTGGTCTTGGAGGCACCTAGCCAGTTCTACGTGGACTGGCTCGATCAGCACTACCGCCCGCTGATCGAATCCTCGGTGGCGGCTGCGGCGGATCGTTCGGTGGGGATCTCGTTCCACGTGCGGCCTGGCCGCCCCGTCGTGGAGGATGAGCGCCCGCGCGGGCCGATTCCGACGCGCGACGAGAGCAATCTCAGCCCCAACAACACGTTCGAGACCTTCATCGTGGGGAGCGGCAACCAGTTCGCCCACGCGGTCTGCCAGGCTGTGGCCCAGAGCCCGGGCGAGCGGTACAACCCGCTCTTCATCTACGGGGGCGTGGGGCTCGGAAAGACCCACCTGATGCACGCGATCGGGCACTACGTCCGGGAGCAGCGGCGCGGGGCGCGGGTCTTTTTCGTGACGGCCGAGAAATTCATGAACGAGATGATCTACTCGATCCAGCATGCCACCACGCTCGAGTTCAAGAGCCGCTACAGGACGGCCGACGTGCTCCTGATCGACGACATCCAGTTCCTCGCCGGCAAGGAGAGCACGCAGGAAGAGTTCTTCCACACGTTCAACTCGCTCCACGGCGCCCACAAGCAGATCGTCCTCACGAGCGACGGCCCGCCCAACTCGATCACCGCCCTCGAGGAGCGACTGATCTCCCGGTTCACCTGGGGGGTGATCGCGGACCTCCAGCCGCCAGACCTCGAGACCCGGGTCGCCATCGTGAAGAAGAAGGCCGAGCTCCAGCGCCGGAGCCTCCCCAACGAGATCGCGCTCCTTCTCGCGAGCAACATCAAGACGAACATCCGGGACCTCGAGGGATCCCTCTCGCGGCTCCTCGCCTTCGCGGAATTGACCGGGCAGCCCTTGACGGTCGAGTTCGCGCAGGAGGTGCTCCGGGACCAGATCAAGCCCGACCTGGCCCGGATCGACGTCCTCGACATCCAGCGTTCGGTGGCGCGGCACTTTGGCGTGAGCGAGGAATCGCTGCGCGGCAAGCGCCGGACCGACACGATCGCCTTCCCTCGTCAGATCGGGATGTACGTCACCCGGTCGATCACCGACATGTCCCTGGCCGAGATCGGCGGCAAGTTCGGCGGGCGCGACCACACGACCGTCCTCCACGCCTGCCAGAAGATCGAGAAGCTCATGCAGACCGACCGCGACTTGAGGACCGTGGTCGAGGATCTGATGGCGAGCCTGAGCCGCTAGACCCCCTAGAGACTGCTATCCTGGGACGGGCCGCTCCGAGTGGGGCGGCCCGTTTTGCGCTTCTGGAGGGCCCATGGCGGCGATGGATGGCGCGCACGCGGACGAGCTCCTGGCCGATCTCGATCGAGCCCTATCGGAGCTGGAGCGGGCGGCGGATCGAGGCTGGGAGCGGGGCCTTCCGGGGAAGTGGACGGCGGGCGAGCACGTCGCGCACATCGCGGCGACCATGGCGGAGTCGGCGGACAGCTTGGAAAAGGGAGCGGCGCTCCTGCGGGCGGGATTCCTGCCCCCACGGCCCCGGCGCGGGCCCATGCAGTGGCTCTGGGTGCATCTCGTGATCGCCCCCGGCCGGCTCCCGCGGGGTGGAAAGACCGCGGCGCGATTCGTTCCTGCGAATCGGCCCCAGCGCTCGGCCACACTGCGCGGGCTCCAAGAGGCCGCCGCGCGACACCGAACCCTCACGGAAAGTCTCTCCACGACGGAGCGGGACCGCCTCTGGATCGCGAATCCCTTCCTTCCGCGCTGGCACTACGCGCTGCCGGAGATCCTCCGAGCACACGCCGTCCACGCGCGTCACCACGCGAAGCTCATCGCGGAGATTCCTTGAGCGTCTCGCGACGAAGCAGTGTGGATAGAGGGTGGACCAAGCGGCGCATTCGTTCCCGCGCGCGGAACAGGGGGATAACCGTCGACTTGTCCCCACCGAACGCAAGCGACCGGCGCGCGGAACAAAAGCTTGCATTTACCACCCGTACAACAACTTACTCTCACCTTTCCTCACCCCCTCCCCACGCTCCACAGCCCCTAGTTCTAGTACCACCATTCGAGGAATCTAATGTTCTGTAGGCAGGCCCCATATTGTGGAGAAAGGAGGGCTTTCCCTGTTGTGATTCGACCCCCCAAAACCTATACTGAAATCCAGCGACCGACCCCATCCTCGACATGACCGCAACCCTAAACCGTCCAAAGGATTAAGCGACATGATCACTGCCCAGGATGTGGCTATGAAATTCACCGTCGCGCAGTCCGAAATCCAGTCCGCGTTACAGCTCGTTTCGAGCGCCGTCCCGAGCCGGACGACCCTTCCCGTTCTGTCGAACATCTTGATCGAAGCTCTGGACGGATCGATCCAGATGACGGCCACCGATCTCGACCTCGCGATTGCGACGAAAGCGACGGCCGACGTGAAGGGCGAAGGCTCGCTCACCGTTCCGGCGAAGCGTCTCTTCGAACTCGTTCGAAAGCTTCCACGAGAGGAGCTCAAGTTCGAAGCCAAGGACCTGACGCTGAATCTCGGGAGCAAGACCGGACGCTTCAAGTTCAACTGCATCCGCCCGGAAGAATTCCCGGCGCGGATCACCGTGAATCCGGAGCTCACGTTCCGGATCGAGCCGAAGCTCCTCGAGCACATGGTCCGGCGGTCGATCTACGCGGTCTCCACCGACGAGACGCGGCCCGCGCTGAACGGAGCGCTTCTTCAGATCGTCGAAGGCGAGGTTCGACTCGTGGCGACCGACGGACATCGGCTCGCCCGCGCGACCGTGAAGCAGGCAGGGATCGGCAAGAGTCCGCTCAAGGGCGATGTGATCGTGCCTCTGAAGGCGCTCAATCATCTGCTCCGGCTCCTCACCGACGCGCCCGACACGGTGACCGTGGAGCTCTCGAAGAACCACGCCCGGTTCGCGGTGGGACCGACAACGCTCACGACGAAGCTGATCGAGGGCCCGTTCCCCAATTACGAGCAGGTGCTTCCGAAGCAGAACACCAAGATCCTGCGCGCGGGGCGCGAGGAGCTGACGCAGGCGCTCGATCGCGTGTCCCTCTTCTCGGACAACCTGACGCGACAGGTCAAGTTCTCGATCACCAACAACAAGCTCCGCCTCGTGGTCCAGACGCCGGATCAGGGAGAAGCCAACGAGGAGATCGACGTCCGCTACACGGCCGACGATCTCGACATCGGATACAACGCGAGCTACATCCTCGACATCCTGCGCACGATCGATTCGGAGGAGATCGTGATGCAGCTGAACACGCCGGTCACCGCGGGCCTCGTGATGCCCGCGGCCAAGGACGACGCCAAGGCGGCGCCCTCGCAAGAGGACCTGCTCTGCCTCGTCATGCCGCTCCGACTGGCCGGGTGATTCCCACCGCGTGAGGCTTCTGTCGCTCGAGCTTCGTGACTTCAGGAATCATCACGCGGCCTGGGCGCCGATCGACGGCGCCTCGACCCTTCTCCTCGGCGAGAACGGCTCGGGAAAGACCAACTGGATCGAAGCCGCGGTCCTGCTCTCGATCGGGCGCTCGTTCCGCGGCGCGCGCGACCGCGACATCGCGCGGCGGGGCGCCTCGCGGTTCGAGGTGCGCGGCACGGTGGCGAACCGCGCCGGGGTCCGGTGCGACATCGGGGCGCGATTCGCGGGCGCCGGGCCGCGGGAGGTCCGCGTGGACGGCCAGCCCCTGCCGAGGCTGGGCGAGCTCCTGGGGCGCTTTCCCACGGTGCACTTCTCCGTGGAGGACGTCGAGGCCTGGAACGGCGCGCCGGCAGGACGGCGGCGCTTCCTGGACGTGGCGCTCTGCCAGCTCGAGCCGGCGTACGTGGCGCATCTAAGGGAGTACATAGGGGCGCTGAGGCAGCGGAACC
>DASUFL010000126.1:0-11360 GCA_036274595.1 Candidatus Eiseniibacteriota bacterium
GGAGGAGCCCATCGCGAACTCGTCGCAGTTGGTCTTCCCGAAGAGGACCGCGTCGGCGGCGCGGAGCTTTTGAATCACGTGCGCGTCGTAGGGCGGGCGGTACCTCTCGAGGATCAGGGAGCCGCACGTCGTGGGCACGCCGCGGATGCAGAGGTTGTCCTTGATCGCGACCGGAACGCCGGCGAGCGGGCCGAGCGCCTCGCCCTTGGCCCGGCGCTCGTCGATGCGCGCGGCCTGGGCCAGGGTGCCCTCGGGATCGAGGTGCAGGTAGGTCCCGAGCCGCTCGGACGTCCTGCCGGCGCGGGCGAGGAAGGCGCGGGCGATCTCGACGGCGCTCCGCGTTCCCTCGCGGACCGAGCGGGCCAGCTCCTCGGCGGTCTCGTGATGGATGGGCGCGCTCATACGACCCGCGGCACCCGGAAGTAGTCCCCCTCGCGATCCGGGGCCTGGGCGAGCGCCTCCTCGCGCACGTCGCACGGACGCTCCTCGTCCGGACGGAGCGGAGGCGGATCGCCGGCCGCCACCGTGCTGGTCGGCTCGATTCCCTCGACGTCGAGCTCCTGGAGCTGCTCGACATACGCGAGGATCGCGACGAGCTCCCGCACGTAGCGCTCCTCGTCTTCCGGAGCGACCTTGAGCCGCGCGAGCGCGGCGATCTTCTGGACGGTTCCGGCGTCAATCGGCATGGCTCAGCTCCGCGAAGGCCGCGAGGATCTTCTTGGTGCCGGCGCGCCGGAACTGCACCGTGAGCTTGGCCCGCTCGCCCACCCCTTCACACGCCACCACCACGCCCTCTCCGAACTGCGGATGGATGACGCGCACGCCCACGGGGCTCGGTCCGCCGGAGCGGCTCGACGATCCCGAGGACGCCCCCGCGTAGCGGCGCGGGGACACCGGACGGGCTGTCTGCCACGGCTCCGCCTCCTCGATCTCCAGGCACTCGCGTGGAATCTCGGCGATGAAGCGCGAGATTCCGCCGCCCGAGGCATTCCAGCTCCGGCGATAGTGCGCGTGGAAGAGATGCACTTCCTTCTGCGCGCGCGTGATCGCCACGTAGAGAAGGCGGCGCTCCTCTTCCAGCTCGGCCGGGTCGTCGAGCGCCGACGCGTGCGGCAGGAGCCCTTCTTCCATCCCCGCGATCATCACGACCGGGAACTCGAGCCCCTTGGCCGAGTGGATCGTCATGAGATTCACGGTGTCTTCGCCCTCCTCCCAGAGGTCGACGTCGGTCAGGAGCGAGACCTCGGCGAGGAACCCCTCGACGCTCGGCTCTTCCACGCGGCGCGCGTAGGCCTCCGCGCCCGCGATCAGCTCCTCGACGTTCTCGATCCGCTCCGCCGCCTCGGCGGGCTCCTCTTCCTGCAGGTACTCGCGGTACCGCACGCGCGCGACGAGCTCCGTCACACAGGCGGGAGGCGTGAGCGCAAGGAGCGGCTTCAAGGACTCGAAGAGATGCGCGACCTCGAGGAGCTTCCGGGACGAGGCCGGGCCGACCGCCTGCACCAGCTCCGGGTGCGCGAGCGCCTCGGGAACGGTGAGGCCGCGCGCGTCCATGAACTCGCGCAGGCGGTCCACCGTGGTCTTCCCGATGCCGCGCCCGGGGACGTTGATCACGCGGAGCCACGCGACCGTGTCCCGCGGCTGGACCGTCGCCCGGAGATACGCGAGCACGTCCTTCACTTCGCGGCGCTCGTAGAACGAGATGCCCCCCGTGATCTGGTACGGAATGGCGGAGCGGCGGAGCGCGTTCTCCACCGCGCGCGATTGCGCGTTGGTGCGGTAGAGCACGACGAAGTCTCCGTTCGAGCGGTCATCGCGTCGGCGCGCCTCGAGGAGGAGGGAGACCACCTTCTCTCCCTCGGCCTCCTCATCGGGAAGGACGTGGAGCTTGAGCGGATTCCCCGCCTCGTTCTCGGTCCAGAGCTCCTTCTCCTTGCGGCCCGCGTTGTGCTTCACCACGCCGTTCGCCGCGCGGAGGATGGTCCGGGTGGAGCGGTAGTTCTGCGTGAGGCGGAGCACCGTCGCGTCCGGGAACTGCTTCTCGAAGGAGAGGATGTTCCCCACGTCGGCCCCGCGCCAGCGGTAGATCGACTGATCGTCGTCCCCCACCACGGTGAGGTTCCGGTGCACGCGCGAGAGCCGCTCGATCAGCTCGAACTGGATGGAGTTCGTGTCCTGGTACTCGTCCACGAGCACGTGCTGGAAGCGCCCCGCGTACGAGCGGTGCACGTCCTCATCCGCGTCGAAGAGCCGGACCGTGTAGAGAAGGAGGTCGTCGAAGTCCATCGCCGCCCGGTCGCGGAGCGCTTTCGTGTACTTCGCGTACACCGGGGCGAGCTTCCGGTCGATGGGCGAGCGGATCTGCGACTCGAACGCCTCCGGCGTCACCCCTTCGTTCTTGAGCCGCGAGATGCGGGAGGAGGCGCCGGCGGGCGTGAGCATGCGATCCTCCCCGCCCTCGCCGCGCAGGAGCTCGCGCAGGAGCGAGCGCTGGTCGTCGGTATCGTAGATGACGAAGGACTTCGGGAAGCCGAGCAGCTCCGAGTGGCGGCGCAGGATCCGCACGCAGGTGGCGTGGAAGGTGCCGACCCAGGTCCGGAGCTCGTCCGTGGCGAGGAGCGATTCCACCCGCTCGCGCATCTCGCGGGCCGCCTTGTTCGTGAACGTGAAGGCGAGGACCGACCCCTCGGGGACGCCGCGCTCGCGCACGAGGTGCGCCACGCGACCGGTCAGGACGCGCGTCTTCCCGCTTCCCGCGCCCGCGAGAATGAGCAGGGGCCCGCCGGGATGCTCCACGGCCTGGCGCTGGACCGGGTTCAGTTCCACGCGTCGATCAGTATTCCAGTCGGATCTTGAGGTCGAGATTGTATTCCTGGGGCGGCCGGGCCGGATCCGTGCTCCGGATCTGCTGGCCCTTCAGCAGGAGGTGCCGGGTCACGCGATAGTCCGCGCTGATCTCCTGCTCCGCCTTGGCTGAGAAGTCCTTACTGTACTTGAAGTAGAACTGCGGGGTCACGTACTTTCCCACCCCCACCATGCTGAGCGCGCTCGTCGACTTGCTGCCGTCGGCGGCGCCGCCGCTCCCGCGCAGATCGATCGTGTCGATGAAGCCCGAGCTCCCGATCCAGCGCTCGACGTTCTGGAAGAGATAGTTCGAGATGGGCACGGCGACCGAGGGATCCACGCCTCCCGTCGCGGACGCTTCGGTGGAGAGGCCGGACATGGGAACGAACTGCCCGAACGCGAGCGCCTTCCAGAGGTCGTTCGGCGGGGTTCCCTCGTCGTCGTACACACGCACCTTGAGCCGCGATACCCGATCGGTCAGCGCGAGGTACACGATGCGCGAGCCCTCCGTCGTGTTGGGCGCGGGGATCTGGGTCTCGCCCACGACGTTCACGTCCGGGTCGATGCGATCCGGGTTGTTGAAGCTGATCGTGCCCTGGAGGTTCCGGAACTCGCGGGTCATGACGTAGTACTTGCCCCCGCGCACCTCGAGGGTCCCGAGCGCGAGATCGCTATCGCCTTCGTTCTTGAAGGTGAGGGGACCATCGACCGTCTCCAGCTCCACCTCGGCGTCGAGGTTGCGGTAGAAGAAATTCCCAGGCAGGTCGACGTTCACGCTGTAGAGGAACGGAAGCGGCTCCGACGACGTCGAGGGGGGCTTCGAGAGGTCGAGCGTCAGCTCTCCCTTCGTGATCGTGCCATGTCCCGTGATGAGCGGACGCTGGCCGCCGAAGGGATCCGTTCCGTTCACGATGTCGAGCTTCCCCGTGAAGCGCGCGGCGTAGGTCGACCGGTCCGTCGCGGTGAAGTCGGTCGCGGTCACATGGAACTCGTACGTCCCCGGCGGTCCGAAGGCCGGCTTCTCCGCCTTGGCGCCCGTGGGCCACCGCCAGACCCCGTTGGCCTCGAGCTTCCCCTTCTCGCCCTGCTTCGCCGTCAGCTTCGTGATCGTGAGCTGCTTCTGGTCGAACGTGGCTTCGCTTTCGACGTTGGTCAGGACCTCGTCCCGGCCCGCGGGCCGGATCCTCGCGCCCGTGAGCTTGAACGACCCCGTCACGCGCGCGTCGGAAGGCGTCCCCGAGACGACGGCGGACGCGGTGTAGTGGCCGGTGCTGTATCCGATCAGATCGGGCAGGAGAATGCGCGCGATGGAAAAGTCGCCGTTCGGGATGTCGATGGTGAGGGTCATCGGCTCCTTGTCCATCACACGGTCCTCGGCGTAGATGCCGAGGTCGAGTGGAAGCTCCCCGTGAACCTGGGAGATCGACTCGTTCTGCTTCACGTCGAACCGGTTGACCTTGAGCCTCCGCTTCTCGTAGGCGAGGTCGATGCCGGCGATCTCGCCCTGGACACCGCGGTAGGACATCGACGAGACGCGCCCCTCGACGCTCATCACCGGATCCGAGGTCGTGCCGCTGATGCGCGCCTTGCCGGTCGCGATCCCTTCGAGGGACCGAAGCGACGTGTCGGCCGGCGCCACGAGCTTGAGATCGAAGGAATCGAGGGAGGCGGTGAGCGCGAGATCCGCCCGGTTGGACCAGCCCCGGTCCCGCTTGGCGACCGCCTTGAGCCAGTCTTGAAGCGCGAGGTGGGGCCGGATCGTTCCGTGGACCGCGAGGCGGCTCGCCTGGCTCATCCAGGAGGCCTGCTCCACGGTGAGCACGCCGGGCGCGTAGTCGAGATCGACGCGCACGCTGTCCCCCACGATGTCTCCGACCGTCGGCTCCACGACCGAGAGCCGGAGCGAGACGTCCGGGTCCTTGAGCGGCCCGGTCGCGAGGAAGTCGCCATGGACGACTCCGGCATAGCGGACCGCGCCATGCGCGAGTCCGGGGATGCGGCCGAGATCGACCTCCGCGATGGACCCGCGCGCGTCGATCGCGTCGGCCGACGGGTCGTAGTCGAGATCGAGGCGCATCGTGCCGGGATCGAGGTCGAGGGCGAGATCGGACACGCGCACGCGGCTCCCGAAGAAGCCGACCTTGACCGGCCCCCGGCTCCGGACGTGGTACTCGCCCGCCGTGAGGGCGACCGAGTCGACCAGGGCTTCCGCTCCCTGCTCGGCAAAGATCACCTTCCCGCCGAGCGTGATGAGCGTGTCGCCGAGAGCCTGGCGGTATCGCTCGATCCGGAGCGTCTTCCCCCCGCTCACGGTCGCGTCCACGTTGCCGAGCGGGCGCCCGCCGGCTTTGAGCCCGCGAATGCCGGCGTCCGCGATGAGATCGAGCTCGGGCTTGAGCTTGCCCTGCACTTCGAGCGTGAGCGAATCGCCTCCGATTCCGTTCCTGAGGCGCGTGTCGAAGAGATTCATCTGGGCCTGGTATTGCGGAGCCTCGATCGTTCCGCTGAACGTAGCGTCCACGCGGCCGTGCCCCGCCTCGATCTGCGGAGACGCCAGGAGCACGTTCATCCCCTCGAGGTTCCGGACGACGGCGTGCGCCGTCGCGGCCAGCGCGCCGTCCTTGCCCAGCGTCCCTGCCGCCACGATCCGGCTGCCGGGGATCTCGATCCAGCTCGAGTCGAGCTGCGCGGAGCCGCTCGGGTGGGTCGCGACGCGCACGTGTCCGCGCGAGATCTGGAGCTTGCCGAGCCGGCTCGGCATGAGGTCGACCGAGGCGAGGACGTCGATGTTGGGCGCGGCGCGGCGCACCGTGAAGCGGCCATGGCCGGCCAGCGATCCTGCCGGCGTGTTCTGCGGCGACTTCCACCACGGGAGCACTTTCGGGTTCACGTTCCGGAAGGCGAGGTCCGCGTTCAGCACCCCGCGCGTGTCGAACGTACCGCCGCCGGTCACGTTCGTGGAGCGCACCCGGAGATTCAATCCGGAGAAGTCGACCGCCCCGGGACGCGACCGAGCCTCGAGCACGAGCGTGTCGACCGGCTCGCCGGCGAAGGTGCCTTCGAGACAGACCCGCGCGTGACCGTCGGTCGGCGTCCCCGAGAAGGTCACCTCCCCCCGCGCCGTGCCCTCCTCGGTCGCGATCTCGAGGGCCTGGAAGAACTCGCGCAGCTCGAGCGGGTGGAGGTCGAGCGTGCCCTCGCGCACGCGCGCCTTCTCGAGATCCCAGTCCACCTCGGCGGTGATATGCGTCGAGCCGAGCCCGATCTCGAGCGGACGCGCCTTGAGCGTCGCCTTCTCCATGTCCAGCTCGCCGCTCAGCTCGAGACGGCCGGGCCGTCCCGGCGTGACGCTCACGCCCGAGAGCCGGTCGAGGACGATGGTCGAGTGCTCGGGGCCTGAGATGAGCGTCGCCACGCCGCCGATCTTCCCGTACCGGGTCTTCATGCGGTCCATCGAGAAGGCGCCGTTCTTCACCGCGATCACGACGCGCGTTCCGCCGAGCCCCTTGCCCTGGCCCTTCTTCTTCCGCGCGAATCGGGGCATCACGAGCTCCCCGCGGGGATCGTGGACGAGATCGATCCGGGGACTGTCCAGCTCGACCCGGAGATCCTGCCGCTGATGGAAGAGGAACGCGATCAGATCGAAATCGACGCGCAGGGACCGGGCCTGGGCCCAGGCCACCTCCCCCTCCGGCGTCTGGACGAGGAGCTTCGGGTTCTCGATCACCGCTCCGCGGAAGAGCGTGCCGCGCACGCTGGAGCTCGTGAAGCGCGTGGAGTCCGAGGTGGCGACCCGGTTCACCTCCGCGACGATCCGGCTCGTGAGCTCGGGGTTGCCGGTGCGGAACAGGAAGAGGAGCGAGGCGACCGCGAACGCGGCCAGCGCGAGCACGCCCAGGACCACGGCCAGCACGGCGCGGAAGACCGTGGACGCGTGAAATGGGCGCCGCTCGCGCGCTTCGCGCACGGGAGGTTCGGGTGTGGAACGGCTCATGTCAGTACGCGTGCCCCAGGCTGAAGTGGAGCAGGCCGGGATCCGGGTTCACGTCCGGGGCGTCGGGCCTCGGGGTCCTGAGCTTCCATCCGTAGTCCAGGCGGATCGGGCCGATCGGGGTTCCGACGCGGAGGCCAAGCCCCACGCTGTACCTCATATCGTTGTACCCCGCTCCGTTCCCAAAGCTGAAGATATTTCCTGTGGAGATGTCCTCGGGCCGCTCCCAGACGTTCCCCCCATCGAAGAAGGCCGCCCCCGTGAAGATCCAGAGGAGCGGAAACCGGAGCTCCGCGGAGACCAGGAGCTGCACCTGGCCGCCCCGGATCACGCTGTAGACCGAGTCCGCGCCCGCCGCCGTCGTGGTATGAACTTCGCGGGTTCCCAGCTCGTTCTCGTAATACCCCCGAACGGTCGAGGCGCCGCCGGTTCGGAAGCGGTCTTCGGTCGGGATCTGCGCCAGCTCGAGAGGAACCTCGGTCTTCGATGTGTCCCGGCCCGTCGTTCTCCATGGCTCGATCCAGCCACCCCGGATTCGCGTCGCGAGAACCACGCGGCGCCAGCGCATGTACTTGGTCGCCTGCAGCGTGCTCGTCGTGAACTGGGCGGTGCCCGGAATCGTCCCCGCGACGAACTCCACGCGTCCGTACACGTCGCTGCCGTTCAGCGGGTCGAAGATGTTGAGCCTCGTGTCGCGCTCCGTGGTGAGCGCAATGCGATGCGTGGTGTAGCTCGAGTCGCTCGTCGTGCTCTGCGTGAGCAGGCTGTCCTGGGTGACGTGCCGGAGCTCGTACGAGGCCGCGTTCCGGCCATACCGGAACATGGGGCTCGAGAGAACGAGCGACGCCCCGATGGCCTGGACGGGATACTGGTCGGTCAGCTGGATGATCGGCTCGTCCTCGGCATAGATGCCCGCCGTGGTCTGCACGCGGATTCCGAGCGGCCAGGGGTGCGTGAGCGCGAGGTCGATCCGCCGGTCTCCCGGGTGTGTGTGGATCGGGTTCGTGTCGATCTGAACGCCGAGCCGGCCCGTCGCCACGAGACGCATCGACGACCGGAAGATGTTCCGCTGCCCCCACTGCCCCGTCAGACGGAGCTGGTCGATCGTGCCGTACCCGATACCGGCGTCGATCCAGCCCATCTTCCGCTCTCGCACCGTCACGACGATGTCGCTCGCCGCGGTCACGCTGTCGACCCTCCCCAGCTCCATCTGGACGTCGCTGTAGAGGCCGGAGTCGTAGATCCGCTGCTGGCTCTGGATGAGCTTGGAGCGAAGGAGAACGTCCCCAGGCTCGAACAGGAGCTCCCGGGTGACGTAGGACGGCTTCGTCTTCTGCGTCCCCTCGACCTCGATCGTCCCCATCCGTATCTTCGGCCCGGGGCGGATCGCGTAGAGCACCGAGACCCGGGTGCTATCGACGCGCAGCGAGTCGGACACGCTCGCGAGCGCGTAGCCGCGATCGGCGTACTGGTAGGTGATCGAGTCGCGGCTGGCCTCGAGGGTGCTCAGCTCGAGCGGCGACCCGACCTGGTAGAGGAGCGCCTCCCGGACTTCGCGGTCGCTCATCGGACCGAGGCCGGTCATGAGGATCTCCTTGATCGTGGCCCGGGGCCCTTCGTGTACGTAGAACGTCACGTCCGACTTCTTCGCGTCCTTGGTCGGGTGGGCCACGACGCTGTCGACCCGCGCGTAGAGATATCCGGTGCGGCGGTAGAAGGACTCGATCGTGGCGGCGTCGGCCCGGAGGTAGTCCTGGCGGAGCGGATGCTTGGTCCAGGGCTTCCAGAAGCTCGCGGACTTCGTCCGGAGCAGGCCTTTCAGGCGTCCTTTGTCGACCGACTCGTTCCCGACGATCTCGACCTTGCCGGTTTCACGCTCGAACGAGAGCTCGGCCTCGTCGTCAAGAGCGGCGCGGGCTGACCGCGGAGCGGCCCAGAGAACGGCCAGGACGACCACCGCAAGAGCAAGGAAGAGCCGGATGGACGCGAGAGGCGCGGGAAGGCCCCGCATGCCGCGGCCTGCCCCCCGCGGAGGGATCAGGGCTCGTGCGTCGCGGCGGCCGTGTCGCTCGGAGATGTGGTCTGGAGCCGCCGGTCGATGTCCGCTTCGGCGCGCCGGCGCTGTCCGACGCGGCTCAGGTCGTTGTAGAAGGCGAAGACGACCAAGCCCATCAGCACGAACAGGCCGATCCGCTGGAAGAAGAGCTGCGTCTTGAGCGAGAGCGGGCGCCGCCGCGCCGCCTCGATGAACGCGAAGAGGATGTGGCCGCCGTCCAGGATCGGAATGGGCAGGAGGTTCATGGCCATGAGCGCGAGGCTGATGAACGAGGCGAAGGTCACGAGCTGCTGGAGACCGCCCTTGGCCTGCTGGCGCGCGACCTGCGCGATCGCGATGGGACCCGCGACCGTCGTATGGAGGCGGACGGGATCGGTGACGAAGCCCCAGAGCCCGGAATAGATCTGCCCCGTCACCCAGAAGGTCTGCTGCACGCCCAGGGTAATCGCCTTCATGGGCGGGAACGTCTGCTTGAACGTCATGGTCTCCGGGGGCGAGATGCCGATCGTCCCCTCGGGACTCGTCTTCAGGTGCACCTCGAACGTCTGATCGCCCCGCTTCACGAGGAGCGTCCTCGCCGCGCTCGGCTTGCTGCGAAGGATCGTCGAGAGGTCGGTCCAGAGGAGGACGCGCTGCCCGTCGATCTTCAAGATCTCGTCCCCTTCGCGGAGACCCGACTCATAGGCCGGGTAGCCGATGAGGACCTGCCCCACCTGGGTCCCCATGTCCCAATCGAGCCCGTCCGCGAACGCGTCGACGTCCTTGGGCCGGAGCGCGAGCGTCTTCGTCTCGCCGTTCCGGTCGACGGTGAGCGGGAGCGCCTGGCTCGCCTTGGATTTGTCGGTGCCCGCGGTTTCGATGGCGTTCGAGAGCTCGGACACCGTGCGCGCGGGATGTCCGCCGTACGCGACGATGTGGTCGCGCGCCTGGAGGCCGATGCTCTCCGCGACCGATCCCGCCTTCACGCGGGAGACGCGCGTCGAGTAGTCGCGCCCTTCCACGCCGATCAGGAAGATGGCCATGTTGACGAGGAGCGCGAAGACGAGATTGGCGCCCGGGCCGGCGGCCGTGATCAGCGCGCGCGCCCACCAGGGCTTCGAGAGGAACTCGTCGGGTGAGCCGGTGCGCTCGTCCGCTTCGGGCGAATCCCCGGCCATCCGCACGAATCCGCCCAAGGGCAGCGCGGAGATCCGGTAGTCCGTGCCCCCCTTCGTGAAGCCGAAGAGCCTCGGACCCATGCCGATCGAGAAGGAGAGGACACGGACACCGAGCCATTTCGCGACGAGGAAATGGCCCAGCTCGTGGACGAGAACGAGCACCCCCAGGATCAGGGCGCCGTAGAACAGGACGGGCAGAGCTTCGGTCATGATCTCCTCAGTTGGGTCGCCGTCGAACGCGGAACGAATCTAACAGCTTGGTTTTAGGCGGTCAATCGACCGACCCGATGGCCTTCAGGTAGACCCGCCTCGTCTCCTCCTCGGTCCGATCGGCCGAGAACGTCCGGACGCGCTCCCGCGCCCCATGGCCCATCGATGTCCTGCGGGCCGGGTCCCGGGCCAGCGCCAGGATCGCCCCGGCCAGCGCCTCGGGATCGCGAGGCGGCACGAGGAGCCCGGTCACGCCGTCCTCGACGATCTCCGGGACTCCCCCCACGCGCGTGGCGACGACCGGGAGCCCCACCGCCATCGCGTCGAGCGTGGCCGTCCCCATCCCCTCGAGGTAGGAGGAAACGCAGAATAGATCGGCCGCTCGGAGGAGATCTGGAACGTCGTCGCGAAAGCCGAGGAGCCGCACCCGGTCGCCCAGATCGAGCGCTCCATGCTGCCGTTCCAGCTCATCCCTGAGGATTCCCTCCCCCGCGACCCAGATTCGAGCGTCCGGCCGCTGGTCGAGCACGATCCGGGCGGCGTCGAGCAGGTCCTTCTGGGACTTGTGCGGCGCGAGCGCGGCTACCTGCAGAACCAGGAAGTCCCCTTCCTGGGTCCCGAGGCGGGAGCGGATCGCGGAGCGGTCGAACGGCGCTTCGAACGGGGTCAAATCGATCCCGCTCCGGACCACGTCGATGGACGCCGGATCGAGGCCGCTCCGGACGAGCGCGTCACGGACCCCCTCCGAGATCGCGATCGTCGCGTCGCGCCGAAGGCCGTAGAGGAGCCGGCTCCCGGCGGATCCGCGCACCGGAAAGTCCACGCGCCGCGAGAGGACCCGCGCCGGTCCCGGGGCGATGAGGGACGCGATGGCGCCCAGGGCGTGCGCGCGCGCCGCGTGCCAGTGGACCACGTCGGGGCGGAGCTTCCGATGGAGACGCGCGAGCGCGAGCGCCGAGCCGACGTCCCAGGCACCGCGCATCGGAACGGCGTGACCCGGGAATCCCTCGCTCGACGCCCGGCTCAGGAGCGCGCTCCCTCGCGGCGCGGCGAGATGCGGCTCATCGCCGCGAGCGCGCTGTCGCCGCATCAGCTCGAGGAC